>JAWLBD010000025.1:0-85702 GCA_041395145.1 Verrucomicrobiales bacterium
CGGCATCCTGCCGATCATCCAATCGCACGGCGAAGCCGCCATTCGGACCGGAGGCGGGGGGATGCCGCGGGTCCAAGACGGCAAGAGTGCCGTCTCTACAGAGCTGCCGCCGCCCAAGGTAGCATCGGCATCCTGCCGATCATCCGGTCGCACGGCGAAGCCGCCTGTTCGCCATAGCAGCGCGCCGCCTGCCTGGCCGCGGATTCCGCGATTGCTGGTCTCGCGATTCTGATTTTGGTGAGATCATGAAATCGCGAACCTTCCTCCTCTTCGCCGCCGCCTCCGTTTTGCTCAACGCCGCTGCCGCCCCGGCGGCGGAGACGCCGAACATCGTGGTCATCTTCACCGACGACCAAGGTTATGCGGACGTCGGTTGCTACGGAGCGCAGGGATTCGAGACGCCGCACCTCGACGCGCTGGCCAAGTCTGGCACGCGGTTCACCGACTTCTATGTCGCCCAGGCGGTCTGCGGTGCCTCGCGCACCGCGCTACTGACCGGCTGCTACCCGAACCGGCTCGGCATGCTCGGCGCGCCGGGACCGCGCTCGCGCCACGGCATCAATGCCGGCGAGATGCTCCTGCCGGAACTCGTTAAACAAAAGGGCTACGCGACCGCCATGTTCGGGAAATGGCACCTCGGCGACCACCCGAAGTTCCTGCCCACCAGCCACGGATTCGACCAATACTACGGGCTGCCCTACTCCAACGACATGTGGCCGTATCACCCGACCGCCAAGCATTTCCCCGACTTGCCGCTGATCGAGGGCACCGAGGTCATCAACCCAAAGGTCAGCCCCGACGACCAAAAGCAGCTGACCACCGACTACACGAAGCGCGCCGTCGAATTCATCTACAAGAACAAGGAAAAGCCGTTCCTGCTTTACGTCGCGCACGCCATGCCGCACGTCCCGCTCTTCGTCTCGGAGAAATTCCAGGGGCGCTCGGCACAGGGGATCTACGGCGACGTTATCATGGAGATCGATTGGTCGGTCGGCCAGATCGTCGAGGCGCTGGAGAAAAACGGGCTGCGCGAGAAGACGCTCGTCATCTACACCAGCGACAATGGCCCCTGGCTGTCCTACGGCGACCACGGCGGCAGCGCCTACCCGCTGCGCGAGGGCAAAGGCACCGCCTGGGACGGCGGCGTCCGCGTCCCCTGCATCATGAGCTGGCCCGGCCAGGTGCCCGCCGCCCGCACCACCCGCGAACCCGCCATGACCATCGATCTCGTCCCAACCGTCGCCGAACTCATCGGCGGCGAGTTGCCCGAGCACGGCGTGGACGGCAAGAGCATCCTGCCGCTCATCCGCGGCGAAGAAGGCGCGAAGTCCCCGCAGGAAGCCTACTACTTCTACTGGGGCGACCAGCTCCACGCCGTCCGCTCCGGCAAATGGAAACTCCACTTCCCCCACGACTACCGCAGCCTGAAAGGCGAACCCGGCTCCGGCGGCATGCCCGGTCCCTACGTCCAAAAGAAAACCGATTTCGCGCTCTACGACCTCACCGTGGACATGGGCGAACTCGTCGACCTCAAGCAAAAACACCCCCAGATCGCCGACCGCCTCCGCAAGCTCGGCGAAGCCTACGACAAAGACCTAAAAGCCAACCGCCGCCCCGCCGACCGCCTCACCGATGAAGAATTCGCCGCGCGCTGGCCGGAGGCGAAGAAGTAGCGGTCGCGTAGAGACAGGCGCCTCTCTCCGGGGTGTCTGGCGCGCGGAATCTGAGTGCGCGATTCGATTCAGATTGAAATACATACTGCCAATCGGACGCTCTCTCGACGAGCTGGGATCGCACGGGATTTTCCAATATCTAGTCCCGTTTTTCGACGCCGCCCACGGCGGTCCCAAGCCGGTGATTAGACTGATTGCCAAAAAGATTTGCGCCTATTTATTTAAAACCCCGCCATATCTTGCGAGCCACAGGGTGCCGCGCCATCCGGGCGTCGCGAATCCAATCTCCCCTCCTGGGAGGGGGGCGGGGGTGGGTCAGCGAGCAGCGGACGACCACGGCGGGATCGGTCCGCCAAGCGCTGGTCTTGTTGCAATCCGTTGAAATCAAGGGCTATACGCCTCATCTACCCCCTAAATCCCCTCCCAGGAGGGGACTTGCGGCGCGACGCTAAGCCTCATCTGAGCCAGAGCAAAACAGCGCGTTCTGGGCTGCCGATTCGCGCCATTGTTTAATATCGGCCTTTTGCCACTATTCTCCGCGCCGTCATAATATTCTACTTGGGGAACTCGGGAGGACCTGGAATTTTAATGACATCAGGGACTTTATCCTATCTTTCAAATTGGTGTTGGCTTGATGAAGCGTTCCGTCGATTGCTTTGGTGAATTCGGAGAATGAGTAGAAGTATGTGTTTTTAAGGCATTCTTGTTTCACGAGCTTCCATAGCCTCTCGATTATATTTAGGTTTGGCGAATAGGGAGGAAGATAGAGCAGTTCGATCCCAAGTTGAGCAGCCTTCGCCGTGACCAGTTTGCACTTCTGATACCGCGCATTATCCAGAACGATAGTGATTGGTATATCCGGATGAGATCGGCGGAGTTTCGCCAACAGTTCGCAAACGGTTGGGGCAGTTATATAAGTATCGTTTGTGACGGTTGTTATATTCTTAGTCTCACTATCCACCGCGCCAAGAACATTATATCGCTGACGCCCTGAGGCACCTCGGACAAAGATTCGTTCAAAACACCATAGCATACCGCTCACTGCGCCCATCACAAAGTGCGCAGCATCAACGAAAAAGACTTTACGCTTTCCCTCGGAAGCCTCATTTAACCGTGGCTGGAGCTTTTCGTTCAGGAATTCGAGCTGCTCGTCACCGTTCGCCTTCCCAGGAACTTGACCTGATTTCCGATAACGCATTCCGAGCCGCTTCATCACACGGCGAGTTTGTGTCAGAGAAAGCTCAACACCAGTGACCTCAATAACCCGACGCCTAGCTTGACGCGCACTCCCAACGGGCGAATCTCGAAAAGATTTTTCAAGATTTTCGAGGTGTCCTTCCACAGAACTCATTGGAACATACGCACGATCCTCAAGCGTCGTCTCCAGTCCACCCTCTCGAAACTCGGCGATATAGTTTGATACTGATCGAACAGTAATACTCAAAGAGTTCGCGATCATTTCTAGCGGAACACCCGTGTGCCTCATCTTTAATACCAGAAGTTTACGGCGGAACTTATTGGGCAGCTCTTGATCACTTAGTGCTGCGTCTATATCTTCAATATCTTGCTGTTCTAATTCGAAGCTCATTATGAACTGCATCATTGAGTAGAATGCTCATTTAGTAAAGTCTAAATGATAGTTAATTCATAGAAAATTATGACGGCGCGGAGAATAGATTCGCTTTGCCCAGCGATCCACCGCTTCCACTGGGCGATGGCTGCCTTCATCGAACCACTGCCGAATTGGACAATACCGAGGATGTGGCCCGGCATCGCTACAAAGAGCGAACAATTCCGCGCTCCCTCTTCGTTTATTCGAATCACCGATTCCTCCATGAATGCCCACAATTCGTCGTTCGGCAATTGGTTGCGCCCTCGAACCCGGCAACAAATCGTTATGAAAAAGGAAGGAAGTATCCCGAACGTGTCGGGGGAGATCATGCCGAAGCCACCTGCGCTGAGGAATTGCGCCGTTCATCGAAAATGCTGAGAGCGATGGAGGGATTTGGAAGCTATTGACGGGGACGATTTGGCAAATCGTCCCTACCGCGATCCCGCCATCCGGGTAGGGACGCCCAGTAGAGATGCTTGGGTGGGGGTGCCTCGCCGAGGCGTCCGCCTTCCGCGCCGACAACACAACCAAGACGGTGGGGCGGCCAGGGAAAACGCTAAGGGTTTGGCGTGAAGGCGGATTACATACCACCGAACGGAGGGGGAATGAAAACAATTGGCTTGATCAAGCCCATCCGATCCCCAATAAAATCTAGGGTCGAGAAGAACCTGCCCACCTTGATACCGCCCTACCATGGATCGCGCTTTGCTTTGCCCTAGGAATTTTCGCTGGCACCTCGGATTTGCCGTTCTCGCGCTCTATCTTGGCGGGATGGCGACGCCACACGCCGCGCCGCCCACCGACCTCGCTGTTCCGACTCATCGGACCAGAGGGCGAAGATGTAAACCTGACCTGGTCCGCCGAAGAAGGCACCCAATACACGGTCGAGCGCTGCGTCGATCTGGATGGCTGGGAACCGGTGCCCGGCATGGAGGACCTGACCACCGACGAGCAATCTCGGTCGTTGACTCTGGAGCCGCCGCCGCTCCGGCAGAAGGGCAAAACCTCTTTTATCGGGTGAAGGCGGTTTCTGATGACGGCTCCGCCCCCGAAGAATTCGTGCTCATTCCCGCCGGCAACTTTCAGATGGGGATGCGTTCGCGGAGGAGGCGGCGTCGAGCGCCCAGAGCATACGGTGAATGTGAGCGCCTTTTACATGGCGAGGCATGAGACGACCACGGCGCTGTGGGACGAGGTGCGGGCCTGGGGGCTGAACAACGGCTACTCCGATTTGCCTGCGGGTGGCGGCAAGGGCGCGAACCATCCGGTGCACTCGGTGAGCTGGTAGTCATCGTGAAGTGGTGCAATGCGCGCAGCCAAAAAGGAGGGGAGCTGGTGCCCTGCTACACAGTGGGCGGGGCGCCCTACAAGACGGACATTACACGCCGGACTGTAATTTCGCGAGTAAAGCGGGTATCGGCTGCCTACCGAGGCGGAGTGGGAGAAAGCGGCGAGGGGCGGGATCGGCGGCAAGCGCTTTCCATGGGGGGATACCATTAATCACAGCCATGCGAATTATCGGGCGAATGGCAGCGTTTTCAGCACGACACGGTACACGGTCAACACCGTCCACCCGACTACAACAATGGCTCAACTCCCTACAGCTCGCCAGTGGGGAGCTTTGCGCCGAATGGTTATGGTCTATACGATATGGCAGGGAATATGTGGGAGTGGTGCTGGGATTGGTATGGGGCTGGCTATTACGGTTCGTCACCAGCAAATGATCCGCGCGGTCCTACATCGGGCGCACCGGGTGATCCGGGGCGGCAGCTGGAACCACTACGCGGACAACTGCCCGTCGCGGGACCGCAACTACGACAACCGACTGCGCTACCGCAACATCGGGTTCCGCGCTGCCCGCAGTTCAGTCCCATGAGTGCAGGACGCAGATAGAAGAGAAAGGCGAACCCCACCTTTTTCTAGCCTCCTACTCCGCCAATTCCCCCTCGCACGAAAAGTCATCGAACGTGACGTGCTCCAGCCGCCTTGGCTGCGGTCCACGATTTTGAGCCGGAGCGTTTGCCCTTTCCATGCGCCGACGTCCCAGACGACGCGCCGGAGCGCCGGGCTGTCCTGGCTCGCTTGCTCGGCGTAGTTCCTTGCCCGCCGCGTCGCAGAGGGCGACGTAGGTTTGCGCGCCGCTGCCGCCGCCGACGAGAAAGCTGGCCCGGTCACCTTTTAGGATGAAGGGCGGCGATTGGAGAACGCCGGTGAAGCGGTCGTCGCCGGTCGGGCGACCCGCCTGGTGGCCGGTGAAGACAAATCGTTTGCCTTCTTTATTGAACGGCTGGGCGCGGTGGTTCGGCAGCGCGTCGCGGTCGGTGAACGGATCGCCGAACGCGCCTTCGGCGACCGTCCAGCCGTCGTCGCCGCCCTCGAACGTGAACCGCAGGTTGCCGAGCGGCTTCGCGCCATCGTAGGCGGCCGCCTTCGCCGGAGAGCCGCCCACCTCGACCTTCGGCTTCGCCCTGCCGCGGCTGGGTTTCGGCTCCGGGTCAAAGAATCGCGCGCCCTTCCCGATCCGATCGTGGTCTCCCAAGTCATCTCGCGCGGCCGCGATCATCGCCTGGAGCCGCCTGACTTCCGCCGGGTGCTCGGCGGCGACGTTCTTCGCCTCGCCGATGTCGTCGCGCAGGTTGAAGAGCGAGAGTTCCCCCACCCCGCTGCCGTCAAAGCGGCCGCTCCAGCCGACCTGCGCCGGATGGTCGAGGCGCGGCAGGACCAGCTTCCACGACCCGCTGCGGACGGCTTCGAGCGTGGTGTAGCGGTAGTAGAAGAAGCCGGCCTCGTCGTGCGGGCTGCGCGCGCCTTCCCCGCCAAACATGAGCGGGCGGATGTCCCGGCCGTCGATGATCCGGTCGCCGGGCATCGCCGCCTCCGCCAGCGCGGCGAAGGTCGGAGCCAGATCGATGGTCGCGGCGACCTCCGCGCACGCCCCGCCGGCGGGGATCTTGCCGGGCCAGCGCATCACGCAGGGCACGCGCAGGCCGCCCTCCCAGGTCAGCATTTTGTAGCCGCGCAGCGGGTCCGCCGTGCCGGAGTGATCGCGCGGGATGAACGGCTTGCCGCCCGCCTTGGCGCCGTGCGTCTCCTCGATCCAAGGTCCGTTGTCGCTGGTGTAAACGACCAGCGTGTTGTCGTCCAACCCGCGCTCGCGCAGCGCCTTCAAGATCTCGCCGGTGGACCAATCGATCTCCTCGATGGCATCGCCGTAAAAGCCGTAGTCGCTCTTGCCCTTGAACTCCGGTCCCGCGCCGAGCGGGATGTGCGGCAGGTTGTGCGCGAGGTAGAGGAAGAATGGCTTCTCCCGGTTCGCCTCGATAAATGCGATCGCCTCCCGCGTGTAGTCGGCAGTGATCCCGTCCCAACTCCCGACCGCCGGCACGACGACCTCGCCATTGCGCAGGATCGGGCTGCGGAACTTGGTGTCGCCGACCTTGACCGTAAATCCGTTGTAGAGCGGCGTGCCGTAGAAGTAATCGAAGCCCTGCCCGTTCGGCATCGTCGCCGGATCCCAGCCGTCGCCCCGCCTTTCGCCGAGGTGCCACTTCCCGAGGCACGCCGTCGCGTAGCCGCGCGCCTTGAGCACCTCGGCGATGGTGATTTCGTCGGCGTGCGGGATCGTGTGCTGGTTCTTGCGGTTGCCGGGTTCTGCCACGCGGATCGGGTAGCATCCGGTCATCAGCGCCGCGCGGCTGGGTCCGCAGACCGCCTGCGCGTAGAAATCGGTGAACCGCATCCCCTCCGCCGCCATCCGGTCGATGTGCGGCGTCTTGATCTTCTCGCTGCCGAAGCACCCCAGGTCGTTGTAGCCTTGGTCGTCGGTGAAGATCAGGATGATGTTCGGTGCCCGCGCAGGCGCGCCGGCTCCCGCCTTCTCCGCCAAGACGGTCGCGGGAACGGAAACGTGGAGGGCGAGGGAGACTGCGAAAAATCGGGCGGTTCGGGTCATGGCTACCGCAGGATAACGGCACCTGCCCCCCGCTGAAAAGCCCAAACCTCGCGCTCGGGCAAACGCTTTCGCCCTAAGCAACGCCACCGGCGCGCCGTTCCCCAATCGAGTGGGGGGCGGAGCCGGACCAGCCAATCTTGCTTCGACGCCGCCGCCGCGCTCGCCATAATGGCGCTCCCTACCATGATGAAGCTCCTGCGACTCCTCTTTTGGCTAGCAGCCTTCGCCGCCGCCACCTTCTTCGTCGTGCTCTTCGAGCACGGCTTTGACGAGGTTTTCGGAAGGCTGCGCGGAGGAGTTTAATGCGCTCTTGTCATACCTAAATTTGCGTGGAAAATAGCCGCCCGCGCCCCAATCTCGCCCCCAAAGCCCCCACTCTCTCCAGAAAAACCCCTACCCCTCACGTTTCCCCAACACGAACCGCTGCACGACCATGGACGACACGAACGTAATCGGCGAAAAGGACCTTCCCGCCAACCTGAACAAGCTCTACCTCACCGCCCTCAGCGCGGTGGAGATGAAGAACGTCGACTATGCGATCACGCTGCTACAGGACGTCGTGGCGAAGGAGCCAAACTTTCTCGACGGCCGCAAGCTGCTCCGCCGCGCCGCCGTCATCAAAGCGAAGAACAAAAAGGATTCCGGCTCAAGCCGGGCGGCGTTTCCGAGCATGAAGGTCGCCGGCATGGTCAAGAAGGACCCGGTCGAGGCGCTGCCCGAATTGGAGAAAGAGCTTACCGAAGACCCTGACAACATGAAGCTCAACGACCTGCTGTTCGAGGCGTGCCAGCGCGCCGGGATGGTCGAAACGGCGACCTTCGCGCTCGAAACCGTGCGCCAGGGACACCCGGAGAACACCCAGCTCATGCACAAGCTGGCAGAGTTTTACATGAAGGTCGATGACCCGGACAAGGCGCAGGAAGTCTACCGCGAGATCCAGCGCCGGGACCCCGCCGACGGGGATGCGGTGACCGGGGAGCGCAATGCCGCCGCGCGCGCCGCGACCAAGTCCCAAGGCTGGGGCGAGCGCTCGTCCCGCGAGATGCAGCGCGACTCCGAGGAGGCCAGAAAGCTCGAGCAGGCCAACCGGGCCGCGATGACCAAGGAGCAGATCGAAGCGCAGCTCGCCGAATGGGGTGCGAAATACGCCGAGGACCCGAACGACCTCAATGTGGTCAAGCGCATCGCCAGCCTCTACGAGACGAAGGAAGATTGGGAAAACGCGCTCGGTTACTTCGAGTGGGCGCACCAGCTCAGCAGCGGCGACGTCGCGCTGGAAGCCAAGGCGAACGCGATGCGCCAGAAGAATCGCGACGCCCAGATCAAAGCGATGAAAAACTACATCGCAGAAAATCCGGACGCCGACGACATCGAGGAGAAGAAGGCGGAGCTGGAAGCGTTCCTCAGCGAGCACAACGCCCGGCAGATCGCCGAGGCCAAAGAGCGCGTCGAGCGCAACCCGACCGACCCGCAGCTCCGGTTCGAACTCGGGATGTATCTCTACAACGGCGGCGAGTTCAAGGACGCCATCCCGCACCTCCAGCGCGCGAAGGGCAACCCGAACCTGCGCCAGCGCGTCATGCTTTTGCTCGGCAAATGCTTCGTCCAGCGCAACATGGACGACATGGCGGCCAGCCAGTTCCAAGAGGCCATCGGCGAACTCCAGATCATGGACGATACCAAGAAGGAACTCCTCTACGAACTCGGGCTCGTCTTCGACAAGATGGGCGAAAAGGACCGGTCGCTGGAGTGCCTCAAAGAGATCTACAACATTGACTACGGCTACCGCGATGTCGCCGAACGCGTGGAGCGTTCCTACGATTCGTAGGTCGCTACTTTCGCGCGACTAGCAGGCAGCGCAGCCCGCGGGCAAGCCACCAGCGCTCGCCGCCGCCGCCCGGTGATCGTGGCGCCTTGGCCGGCGCCTCCCCAGCGCCGCAGATGGCGATGGCCCGGCGTCAGACCAGCGACTTTCCTGCGGCGCACCACAGTGCTTCACATCACCGCCGTCCCCTTTACGGGCGGAAATTCGACGGCATAGCGTCCGGAGCGGCGGCGCAATCTCACCGGCGCGCCGAACGCCTTCGCCAGATTTTCGGAATTCAGCGCCTTCTGGATCGGCTTCAGCGGCGAGCACTCGCCCCGCCCGCAGAACCAGGCAGGGTGAAATCGCCGTATTTCGACGTGGTGGGTGACCAAAACGATTGTCACGCCCCCGGCGCGGCGGCGAACTTGCCGAGGAATTGCAGGAAATGCTCGTACTCGCCGGGTCGAGTCCCGCGCACGGTTCGTCCAGGGATCAGAAGCCTCGGCTCCGCCATGAGCGCCCGCCCGATCAAAATACGCTGGCGCTCGCCCTGCGACAGCGCGCCCCACGGGCGATCCGCCAGCCGACCGCAGCCGATCCGCCTCAGGATGCCCGCCGCCTTGTCCAGATCCGCTTTGTGATCTGCCCCCACGCGTCGATCATCGCATAGCGACCGCTCGCCACCGATTCGACCGCCGGTTCCTCATCGGCCATCATCTGCCGCACCGCCGAACTGACCACCCCGATCTGGCAGCGCAGCGCCCGCCAATCCGATTCCCCAAACCGCTCGCCCAGCAGCGCGATCTCGCCGTCCGACGGGCACGCATAGCCCAGCAGGCTGCTCAAAAGCGAGGTCTTCCCGCAGCCGTTCGCCCCCACCATCACCCAGTTTTCCCCCGGTCCAATCTCCCAGTCGATCCCCTGCAAGACGGTCTTCCCCGCCAGAGGCGGAGGTTGCGGACAGAGAGGACAGCGGGGGATTCGGAGGTCGGCATCGCGAATTGTTTAGGCGCTCGCCAAGTTTTCCACGAGTTATTCACATCTTTTTCACCGGCTTCGGCGTTCCTCAAAGTTCCACGTTTTCCCTCCCGATTCCGTGACAACTCTGGCACCGCCGCCCTCGGATTGTGGAACGTCTATGGAACACAGATTTTGCCAAAAACCCTGCGGCTGACCCGGATAAAATCCGTTCTTCGCGGTAATACAGTGACTAAATCGTTAAAAATAAACATTTTATATATTTTGTCAAAATCCGGATAAGATTTTCCCATTTCGAGTGGATCGCGGCACCTGACCTGAAATTGCGCTTTTCGCTAATTTCGCATACACGGTGGGCAAGGCGTTCGATTTTAGGAAGTATCGGTGATTATCCTCACAACTTGTCCACACGATTTCCGCCGATTGCCAACATCGCGACCTGCGTCTCATCGCCTTCCGGGTGGCGGGAAATTCGCTTTGAAATTCTTCTGAAAAAAATGATTGCCCTCCTGCGTGGAAGGTCGCTAAGACTCGAAGGATGAAGCCATTACCCTAGCCACCCTAGCCGCTTCCGCCCTCGTCATTTGCGCTCGCCCGCCTGCGGCTACATTTTTGGCCGATCCCAGCCTCGTGGTCTGGCTCCGCGCGGATACGCTGGTCGATGACGGATACGCCAACAACACCGGGCTCACGGCGGGCACGATCTGGAGGGACCGGACCAGTGCGGATTTTGGGTTTGGGGATGGGATTGCGCAAGATGCGACCCATACGAATGGCGGACCGACCCTCCGCTACACCGACGGTCCGAACGGTCAGCCGATCGTCGGGTTCGGGAATGGCGGGGGCTTGGATTACGTCGGATCGACCGGCGTGTCCGGCAGCGATTTCGCGACCTTTATCGTCGCCCGCTACACCGGCAGCGGAAACGCCGATCACCGCGCCTTTCAGATCGGGACCCACGGCACGCCGGGCGAAATCGTCGGCTTTGACCTCGCGACGCCCGCCTTCCGCTACAACAACGGCAACAACCAGTTCGCCGACGACCCGGTCACCGGGACGTTCCACATCGCCTCGTTCTTCACCGATCCCTCCGACACCTATGCGACGGGCGAATACTTGCTGGATGGGATCGCCGGGAGTTCGACGGCGGTGACCAATGGCGGGAACGTCTTGAATCTAGCCGATACCGGCTATGCGATCGGGCGCGGCACCGATAACAACGGAAACGCGAGGAATTACGCCAATGCGGAAATCGCCGAGGTCCTGCTCTTCAACCGGAGCCTTGCGGAACCCGAGATCAATTCGGTCCTCGCCTACCTAAGCGACCGCTACGCGCTGGAGACCGCCTACGTGCCGGAGCCGTCCCGGGCGCTGCTATTGATCGGGGGATTCGCGGCTTGCCTTCTCCGCCGACGCCGCTAAGAATCAAGGCGGTGGACTAAAAATCCTAACACCTCACCTCACCTCATGACACGATTCACGCTCCCCGCAGCCGCAGCCGCCCTTCTCTCTGTCTGCGGCTCCGCTTCCGCCGCAACTATCTTGAACGACCCGAGCCTGGTCGTCTGGCTTCGCGCCGACACGCTGGTGGACGATGGCTACAGCGGGGCCCTGAATGCTACCACCGAGGTCTGGCGCGACCGGACGGGACCGGGCTTTGGGTTTGGCGACGGTATCGCCCACGATGCCAGCCACTCGAATGGCGGCCCCACACTCAACGCCACCGTGGGACCGAACGGAACCGCCATTCTCGGATTCGGAGCCGGCGGCGGGTTTGATTTCGATGGTCCGATCGGCGTCTCTGGCTCGGCGGCGACGACCACCTTCATTGTCGCCGACTACACCGGCTCGGGAATCGGAACGGGATCGACCGACGCCCGTTCGTTTCAGATCGGCAACGACGGCCCCGGCGGGTCGGTCATCGCCTACGATCTGGCGACCCCGGCGTTCCGCTTTAACAACGGGAACAACCAGTTTCGCAACGACACCCTGACCGGCGGTTTTTACGCGGCGCTCTTCTCGATGGATGCCGGCGATACCTATGCCGACGGCCGCTTTTACCTCGACGGGGTCGAAGGGACCGCCACAAACGTCGGCGGCGGAGCCAACATGCTCAACATCGTCGATTCCGGCTACTCGATCGGTCGCGGGACGAGTGCTGGCGGCACCGACTCGAATTTCGCCAACGCCCAAATCGCCGACGTTCTGGTCTTCAACCGCGTGCTGTCCGATCCGGAGATCAACCAGGTCCTCGGCTACATCAACGACCGCTACGCGCTCGGCACCGCCTATGTGCCGGAGCCGTCCCGCGCGCTGCTCCTCTTGCTCGGCGGCCTCGGCATCTTCCTGCGCCGCCGCCGCTAGCCGACGTATCCCGACAGGGCGCGCAGCTTTTTGACGCCGGCGGCGACCGCCTCGACCGCCGCGCCGATTTCCTCATCCGTGTTGTAGCGGCTGAACGAAAACCGCAGGCTGCTCTTGGCGCGCTTGGCGGGGTAGCCCATCGCGGTCATCACGGCGGAGGGCTTCGGGTTGCCGGTCGAGCACGCGGAGCCGCTGGAGCAGCAGATGCCCTTTTCGTCCAGCAGGATGAGCATGCCCTGCGCCTCCGCGCCGGGGAAATGCAGGTTCGCGGTCGTCGGCAGCCGGTGCTCGGGATGCCCGTTGACCTCGGCTCCCTCGACCCGGTCGAGCAGCGCGTTTTCAAAGCGGTCGCGCAGCGCGCGGACGGCGTCGCGCGTGGGTGCGGCAAGGCGCTCGCGCATGAGCTTCGCCGCGATGCCAAGCGCCGCGATGCCGGGCACGTTTTCGGTGCCGGAGCGCCGCCCGCCTTCCTGGCCGCCGCCGACGAGCAGCGGCTGGAACGGGATGTTCTTGCTGACGTAGAGGGCTCCGACGCCCTTGGGCGCGTGGAATTTGTGCCCGGAGATCGAGAGCATCGGGATGCCGGCGGCGGCGACGTCGATCGGGATCTTGCCGGCCGCCTGGATCGCATCGCTGTGGAAGAGCACGCCCTTCTCGCGGCAAAGCGCGGCGGCTTCCTCGACCGGCGACAGCACCCCGGTCTCGTTGTTCGCCCACATCAGGCTGACCAGCGCGGTTTCGCCGGGGCGGATCGCCTTGTCCAGATCGGCGAGGTCGATGCGCCCGGCGGGATCGACCGGCAGATAGGTGGTCTCGACGCCCTGGGGCGCGTGCTGCTCGCAGCAGCGCTTGATCGCCGAATGCTCGACGGCGGAGGTTACGAGGTGGCGTTTGCCCGGCTGGGTGCGCAGCGCGGAGAAGATCGCCGCGTTGTTCGCCTCCGTCCCGCAGCCGGTGAAGGCGATCTCATCAGGCTCCGCGCCGATCAGGGCGGCGACCTCCGCCCGCGCCCCGGCGATCGCCTCCCGCACCGGGCGCGAGAACCGGTAGGCGACCGACGGGTTGCCGTAGAGTTCGGTGGCGAAGCGGACCATCGCCTCCGCCGCCTCCGGCGCGACCATGGTGGTCGCATTGTTGTCGAGATAGATCATGGCGCAGCGGTAGCGCCTCCCGACCCAGACTTCAAATGGTAGCCGCCCCACCGGCGACCGACCCCGCTCCGGGTTGGGTCTCGCCAACGGGCACGCCATGAAAAATGGCGCGGACTTCCCACCGGCGCGGGAATCTCCGGAAAAACCTCTAAAAACGGACGCGTTGCGCCCTGCATGGGCAGAGCCGGTCCAGTCCCCGTCCGTCTCCGCCCCGCCCCGCCGAATCGGGCATGCAGCCGGTAGCCGACATGCGGGTAGCGCAGCCCGGCCGCCGCCCAACGTTCCACCATCCCCTTTTATCCTACCAGCGTTTGACGTCGCCAGTCGCCGCGCGCCAGTTGCGGATCGTTTTCTCTATGATGTTGGTGCTCAGGAAGACCTTGTAGGGCGTCGAGGGCACCCCGAGCCGGTGGAGGGCCAGCGGCGCCCCGCGCCGCTCCCAAACCGCCTCCGCCGCCGCGACGTGGCGCGCGGCCACATATCCGTGCTGCTCGCCGAAGGTCTCCTCGCCAGCCTCTGGCCCCTGCACCGCGCGAAGGCGCGCGAAGAGCCGCCCAAGCGAAGCGCGGCGCTTCGGTCAATCGATTGCCACAATGGTTTTGATCATCGGCATAGACGACGCGATTGCGTTTCCCCGCACTTTCGTGAGAGGATGTCCGCCTATCGACGTCCACCCCCAATCCTGTCCCGACTGCGGGCTCCCGATCAGCGGGAGCGCGCCGGAAGGGCTTTGCCGCGCCTGCCTTTTCCGCGAGGCGCTTTCGCCGCCGGCCGGCGCTTCGGAGCACGAAGCCGATACCGGAGCGCCGCCCACGATCGGCGGCTACGAGATCGCCGGGCTGATCGCGCATGGCGGCATGGGGTCGGTTTACCGGGCGCGGGACGCGGCGCTCAACCGGACCGTCGCGCTGAAGCTGATGCTCGGCGGCGGATCGCTCGCCGGGGCGGAGCAAGTCGCGCGCTTCCGTTTTGAGGCGGAGGCGGCCGCGTCGCTCGACCACCCTAACATTGTTCCCGTCTATGGGGCGGGCGAGCACGAGGGGCAGCCGTTTTTCGCCATGCAGTGGATCAGCGGCGGCACGCTGGCGGACCGGGCCGGCGACCTGTTCCCCGACCGCGCGGCGCCCGCCGGGCTGCGGCGCATCGCCGGGCTGATCGCCGCGGTCTCCCGGGCGGTCCACCACGCGCACCAGCGCGGCATCCTGCACCGCGACCTGAAGCCCGGCAACATCCTGATCGGCGAGGGCGGCGCGCCGATGGTCGCGGACTTCGGCTTGGCCAAGCTGGTCGGCGCGGAGGGCGGCCCGACGTTGTCCGGGCAGATGTTAGGGTCGCCCGCCTACCTCGCGCCGGAGGTCGGCACGGGCAAGGCTCCGGCTTCCGTGGCGGCGGACATCTACAGCCTCGGCGTCATCTTGTTCGAGCTGGCGTCGGGCAAGCCGCCCTTCGCCGGCGGCACGCCGCTCGACCTCATCCGGCGGGCGGCGGAGGAGACGCCGCCGCGCCCGTCGCAGCACAACGCGGCAGCGGACCGCGACTTCGACACCATCTGCCTGAAGTGCCTCGAGAAAGATCCCGCCCACCGCTACGGCTCGGCGGCGGAACTCGCCGCCGATCTCGCCCGCTGGATCGCCGGGAAGCCGGTCGCCGCGCGGCAGGTCGGCGCGGCGGCGCGGGCGTGGCGCTGGATGCGGCGGCACCCAGCCCACGCGATGTTCGGCGGAGCGGTCGCGCTCTTCGGCGCACTCTTTCTCCTCCAGATGATCGTCGCCAACAGCGAGATCGACCAGCAGCGGCTGCTCGCCGAACAGCGCGGCGAAGTCGCGAAGCGCAGCGGGGAGCGCACGCGGCAAGAACTCTATGCCTCCGACATGCTCGCCGCCCAATCGGCGCTCAACGCCGGGCTGCTCTCCGAGGCGCGCCGCCTGCTCCGCCGCCACCTGCCGCGCGCCGGGGAGCCGGATCTGCGCGGATTCGAGTGGCGCGCCCACTGGGCGCGCTGCCAGGGCGACCAGCTCGCGACCTATTACGGCGACGGGTCGCCGCTCTACGCCATCGCCGTCTCGCCCGACGGGCGACGGTCGCCGCCGCGGCGAAGCCGGGCGGCTCTATCTGCTCCATGCCATCGAAAGCGACGGCGGCCACGCGTTTTCCCTCCTCGAAGGCATCGATCCGCCCGACTTGCTGCCGCCCGACCGGATCGCGCCGACCTTTCACGCGCAGAGGCAATCTGCGATGGCGAACGCCGACGCCGAGACCCAGCGGTTCCTGTCGGCTAAGGCGTCGCCGTTCGCGGAGACGGCGGTGCTCTCGCTCGCGTTTTCGCCCGGCGGCGAGTCTTTGCTGGCGGGCAACGCCTATCTCTTCGGCACCGTGTTTGACGCGCATCGCCTGGCGGCGCGCGGCTTTATCCCGCACCTCGACGGGGCGGTCGCGATCAACGCCCACGACGTCATCGCGATCGGAAACGGCGCGAGCAGCGGCGCGCCGCATGAGGGGCAAACGCTCGTGTTCGAGGACGGGATCGCCGCGCCGCCCATCGCGCTGCCAGATAGCGGCAGGCTGCCCGCCTTCGCCACCGGGGCGCCGGAATTCCTCGCGACCGGCAGCTTTCGCCGCATGGTCAAGCTCTGGCGCAAAGCTGAGGGCGCGGGCGGCTATGAGCTTCTCGCCGAGACCGACGCCCGCGATCAGATCAAGGCGATCAGCCTTTCGCCAGATGGACAACGCATCGCCTTCTCCCGCTGGGTGACCGACACCGTGGTAGCGTGTGGGAGCCTGCCAGCGGCGCCCGCCCACGGAATTGACCGGACACGGCGGGCGGATCTGGTCGATCGCGTTTCGCCCGACGGGGCACGATCGCGACGGGCAGCTCCGATCAGTCGATCCGGCTCTGGTCCGCCGAAACCGGCGAAGCGATCGGCGTGTTGCGCAGCTGCACGAACATGAGGTGCGGGCGCTCGCCTTCCCTGCCCGGCGGAAACCTGCTGGTCAGCGCGAGCACCGACGGCACGGTCCGGCTGTGGTCAACCGCCTCGGCAGCCAGCGACGAGACACCCGGTCGCGGGCGAATCGCCCACGACCTTCAGTTCCGCGGTCCGCCCTTCGCCTTCAGCCCCGACGGCTCCCAGTTCGCCGCCGGGAGGAATGAGGCATTCGAAATCTATGCCCTGCCCTTCGACCCGCGAGCCGAGCCGATCACCCTGCGGATGGATGGGGCGAAGGCGATCGCCGCCGAGTTTGCAAACGCCGGCGAGGTCGCGCTCGTGGCCGCGCCCGCCGATGGCGCGCCGCTCGAGTGTCGCCGCTACGATTCCCATTCGGGCAAAGCGGCCGGCTCCCCGGTCGCGCTGCCCGGCAGCGGCGGCGGCGGCGTGACGACCTCCGACCTTTCGGATGGCGGCGGGCGCTTCGCCGCGAGCTTCGATGGCGCGCCCGGGCACACGTTGGCCTGGGAGACAAGCACCGGCGAGCCGCTGCCCGCGCCGCCGACCGGAAGCGTCGGCGTCCACGCGGTGCTTCGATTTTCGCCCGATGGCAACATGCTCGCCGCCCAGCACTACCCGAGCAACGAGCAGATGGTCTGGGATATCGCCGAGGGTGAAATCGCGCCCTCCAGCAAGCTGCTGCCCGACGAACCCGCCCACGCCTTCGCCTTCACGCCGGATGCCAAGTCCCTGCTCCTCGCGCTCGGCGGCGGCACCATCGCGGTCTGCGACCTAGAGCGGACGGGGCGCCCGGCGGGCGAGCTGATCGGGCATCTCGAACATCCGTTCCGCGTCGCCGTTTCGCCCGACGGCAAGACCGCCGCCTCGTGCAGCCGCGACGGCACGCTCCGCCTCTGGAACCTGCCGACCCGCCGCGAGGTCGCCGTGCTCTCCCGCCACCGCCACTTCTCGCAGCTCGCCTTCTCCCCGGACGGCAGCGCCTTCGCCGCCGGCGGCTACGGCGGCGTCCTCCTCTGGCGCCTGCCGTCGCTCGCCGAGATCGACGCCCGCCCGCAGATGTTCCGCTGAATCCTAACCTAACACGCCCACCAGAACCGCCATGCCGCTCTCCGATTGGGTCAACTGGATCGAAGTCTTCCTCTGGAGCATCGCCGGGATCGCCGTGCTCGCCTCCGCCCGGCGATGTGGCAGCGACCGGCGCGCGCTGGCGATCACGGCGGGCATCGCCTTTCTCTTGTTCGCCGGATCGGATTACGTCGAGCTTTCCACCGGCGCGTGGTGGAAGCCGCCCTGGCTGCTGGCGTGGAAAGCGGCCTGCGTCGCCGCCTTGTTCTGGTGCCTGGTCAGATACGCGCGGCTCAAGAAGAGACCGTGATTCACTACAGCCCGTGCGCCTGCTGGACCGCCGCGCACAGCAGTTCGCCGCCGCGTGTGTTGATGCCGCCGACTAGCTCAGGCTTCTTCAAAAGCGCGCCGTCCACGCCATAGTCGGCGAGCGCCTCGACATACGGATAGGTCACGTTGGTCAGCGCCTGCGTCGCGGTGCGCGCGTAGGCGCCCGGCATGTTCGCCACACAATAGTGGATGACGCCTTCCTCGACATAGGTCGGATCGGCATGGGTGGTCGGCCGCGTGGTTTCGGCGCAGCCGCCCTGGTCCACCGCGATATCGACCAAAACGCTGCCCGGCTTCATCTGCCGCAGCATCTCGCGCGTGATCAGCTTGGGAGCCTTCGCGCCGGGCAGCAGGACCGCGCCGATGATCAGGTCCACCCGCGGCAGCAGCTCCATCAGGTTCGCCTCGCTAGAGAAAAGCGTGTGCGCGCTGTGCATCGTGATGTCGAGAAATCGCATCCGCTCGAGATCGACCTCCAGGATCGTGACGTCCGCGCCGATCCCGGTGGCGACCCGCGCCGCATTGATCCCCGCCGTGCCGCCGCCGATCACCACGACGCGCCCCGGCAGCACGCCGGGCACTCCGCCCAGCAGGATGCCGCGCCCGCCGCGGTGTTCCGCCAAGTGATAGGCTCCGACGAGAACCGACATGCGGCCGGCCACCTCGCTCATCGGTTCGAGCAGCGGCAGCCGGTGGTTCAGCTCCACGGTCTCGTAGGCGATCGCCGTGCAGCCGGTCGCGGTCAGCGCCTCGGCCAGTTCTTTGCTCGCCGCCAGGTGCAGGTAGGTAAAAAGGACATGGTCTGGGCGAAGGCGCGCGATCTCGGCGGGCTGCGGCTCTTTGACCTTCACGATGATCTCCGCGGCGGCGAAAACCTCGTCGGCGGATCCGGCGATCTCCGCACCTACCGCCGCGTATTCCTCATCGGTGTAGGCGGCACCGAGACCGGCTCCCTTTTCGACGAGGACGCGGTGCCCGTGCTTGGCGAGCTGGTAGGCACCTGCCGGCAAGAGCGCGACGCGGTTCTCCTGGGCTTTGATCTCTTTGGGGACGCCGATGACGGTGGTTTGCATAGGAGGGGAGTTTAGCGCCGATCGCCGCCCTTGCACCTGCGCATGGCATGCCGGTGTGCGTTCAGGCGCGGCGCACCGCCAAGAACGCGCCGCCCAACGCCAGCAGCACGCCGATCCCGCCGGCCAGCGAGTAGGTCTCGCCAAACAATAGGACGCCGCCGATCCCGATGAACGCGGGCAGCGCCATCTGCGCGGCAGATCCCGACGCCGCCGTCAGGTAGCGGAAGCCCTGGGTCAGCGCGAGCTGCGCCGCCGCCGCGCACAAACCACCGGCCACCACGCCAGCCAACATGCCCGCCGAGAACCCGCTTTGCCCGCCGCGAAAGGCGATCGGCGCAAGCAGGATCACGCACCACGCGCACTGCGCCGCAAAGATCGTCGGCGTCGATTCCGAGCGATGCAGGGCGCGGATCGAGACCACCACGCCGCCGGCCAGCACCGCCGCGAGCACGCCCGCCGCCACGGGCAGCGCCGATTCGTAGCGTAGCCCGCCTTGCATCAAAACGATGCCGCCAAACGAAAGCAGCATCCAGAGCAACTGCCGCGGGCGCAGCCGCTCGCCCAGCAGCGGCACCGCAAAGAGCGCCGCAAACATGCCGTAGAGCTGGCAGAGCACCGAGGACGGCTCCGACGCCCAGCCGCGGGATCGTCCAGTAGTAGGCGAACAACCCCGCCGCGCCAGGCAACCGCGCGCGACCAGCAGCGAGCCGCCGAAATACCGCGCCCAGCCGCAGCCCGGCACCTACCGCGCGCGCGCGCCACCGATTCGATCGCGACCAACACCAGCAACCCGACGCCGCCCCGCACCGCGACGGCGACTTCTGCCAGCGCGCCGCACCCGCGCAAGATCAGCGCATTCGCCGTAAAAAGATGAGCGAAGCCCCCATCAGCCACCAGCCCTTCGCCGGGTCGCCCAGCGCAGCAAAGCGCGGCAGGCGGCCCGGCGGCGGAGCGTCGATGGCGATGGACACAGGTGAAGGCGGATCAGGGTTCGCGGGCATAAAGCGGGTTCCGGTGGCCCGGGACCTGATGATTCAATCGGCGGCGGATGGCGCTGGCAGGGGGCGACTCGCCCCGCATGCATCAAGTTCCATCCCCGGTTGCGGCAGCGGGAGACTCCCGCCCGCGATGCTGTAAATCCAGATCCCGGGAATTCGGCTAGGCGAGCCATAGCCCTAGCCAGAGCGCGGCGCGGACTCGCGCGGCGCCCAGCGGGCTAATTCGTTTATGGCTCGTGGCGGGATGATTCACAGGCGGAGGCTAAACGCGAGGTGGCGGCGGATTGCAAGCGGGATGTTGGCGGCGCGACGACTGTTGCGCGTTTGCCGTCTGCGCGGTATGAAAGCTAGATGCGAATGTTCTCCCGCTTCCAACTCGCTAGCGCCGCGTTCCTTTTTCACGCGATGCTCATCGGTTTATCTTCGGCGCAAGACGATGCCCCGCCTTCTGAGGAACCCGCGCCCCCCAACGATGGGCGCCCGGCGGACGCGCTCGAGCAGGGGCAATTGCAGGAGGCGTTCCGGCTTTTGCAGTCGCGCTACATCCGCAAATCCGAACTCGATTTCTTGCAGATCAACCGCGCGGCGCTCGAAGGCTTGCTCGCCCGGCTCGGGTCGGGCGCGGAGTTGGTGACGAAGAACGGCGGCGAGGCAGAGGCGAAGGCGTATTCGCTTTTTTCTGAGGTGCTCGGCGGCGGGATCGCCTATCTGCGCCCCGGCGCGTGGACGGTGGACGAGGCGGGCGAGGCGGCGGCGGCGGTCGATTCGTTCGCCGAAGGCGGCGCGAAGACGCTGGTGCTGGACCTGCGTGCGCCGGACCCGAACCCCGGGAATTTCGGCGCGGCGGCGCAGTTGCTCCAGCTTTTCTGCCCGGCCAACCAGTTGCTCTTCAAAGTCGTGTCGCCCAACGAGGAACGCCCCCAGCTCTTCATCTCGAATCGCGAGCCGCGCTGGAAGGGCGAGGTCATCCTGCTCATCGACCGGGAGACGGCGGGCAATGGCGAGATCGCCGCCGCCGCGCTGCGCCACTATCTCGGCTGCATGGCGGTCGGCGAAACGAGCGCCGGCCGCGCGGTCCAGTATCAGGAGGTCGCGCTCACCCCCGAAGTTTCGCTCCGCTTTGCGATCGCCGAAGCGGTGCCGCCCGACGGCGAAGCGCTCTTCCAAAAGGGCATCGCCCCGGAGCTGGCCGCCCGCGTCGATCCCGGCGAGAAGCATAAAGTCTTCGCGCTCTGCGAAGCGGAGGGGGCCAGCCTCAAAACCTATGTGATCGACAGCGAGCGCCCGCACCTCAACGAGGCGGCGCTGGTCGCCGGCACGAACCCGGAGTTGCCGTTCTACATCGCCCGCTCCGCCGGGGAGGCGCTGCCGTTCGACAAAGCGCCGCTCCAAGACCGCGTGATCCAATCCGCCCTCGATTTCCTCACCGCGCGGAACTTTCTAAAGATCGAGAAGAATGCCGCAGGCTCCGAGGCAAACGGCAAAGGCGAGGCAGAAGAGGACTCGCCCGCCGATGCCGGGGAGCCAACGGAAGAAGGCGATGGGGACAAGACGGAGCCGGATGGCGAACCGAAGCCTGAGGAGAAGAAGGGCGGGCTGAAAAAGTTGTGATCCGGGTCACCCTGATCGCCGCGCTCGCCCGCGTCCGCACGATCGGCGATGGCGGCAAGATCCCGTGGCACCTTCCGCGCGATGTCGCCCACTTCCGCGCCTATACGCTGGGGAAGGCGCTGCTCGCCGGGCGGCGGACCTTCGAGGAAATGCGCGGATGGTTCACCGACCACACGCCATTCATCCTAACAAACCAACCAACCAGGCGCGGCGGATTCCGCACCGTCCGGACGCCCGCCCAAGCAGCGGAAGCCGCTGCCGGCCTCGGCTTCGACGAATTGGTCGTGATCGGCGGCGCGCAAACCTACGCCGCCGCGTTGCCTGCCGCCACCGACCTGCTGCTCACCCGCATCGAGGCGGACATCACGGGCGACTCCCGATTTCCCCGCTGGGACGTGGCGGCATGGCGGCTGGATCGCCGCGAGGAATGGCCCGCCGACGCCGACAACGAATTCGCGATGACGCTCGAGCATTGGCAGCGCAGCGCGCCGGATTCCGGTCATTGACCGCACCGGTTCCGGATCGCGATTCGGTTCAGCCCGATGTCTTCGGAGAACCGGGCGTCGTCCGAGCCAACCAAAGCCAATCGAATCGTGGAACAATTTTCTCTGAGGTAAAGCCACGCGCTTTGGTGGAATGACCTGAGCAACCTAGCCGAAGTTTCGCGTTGATCCCGCTGCCACTTCGGGTTGGTAATCTGATGAGAATTCTGCTCGCAACCCTCTTTGCCACTGCGCTGGCGCTTATTTCCAGCCCTAGCGCTCTCGCCTCTGAAAAACCGAACATCATTTTCATCCTCGCCGACGACATGGGCTACGGCGATGTGCGGGCGCTCAATCCGAAGTCGCAGATCCCGACGCCGAACCTCGACCGCCTGGCGGCGGACGGCATGGCGTTCACCGATGCGCATTCGGGGTCGGCGGTCTGCACGCCGACGCGCTACGGCGTGCTGACCGGGCGCTACTGCTGGCGAACCCGGCTCAAAAGCGGCGTCCTCAATGGCTACGGCGAGCCATTGATCGAAGCTTACTGCCTGACCGTGGCGGGGATGCTGGGCGAAGCCGGCTTATCGCACCGGGGTGGTCGGCAAGTGGCACCTCGGCTCGGCTTTGCCAAAGGCGAGGGCGGCAGAGGCGTCGACCTGACCAAGCCGGTCGAGCCAAACCCGAATTCCTACGGGTTCGACCACAGCTTTATCATCCCGGCGTCGCTCGATTTTCCGCCCTACGTGTTTGTCGAAAATGGGCGCGTCACCGATCCGGAGACGGTCGCCCAGTCGGCGCAGAAGTTCCCGGCCTTTCTGCGCAACGGACCGCGCTCGAAGGCGCTGACCATGGAAACCTGCCTGCACGACCTGCTCGGCGAAGCACAGCGCTTTGTCCGGGAGTCGGCAAAAGGCGAAAATCCCTTTTTCCTCTACTTTCCGCTGACCGCGCCGCACAAGCCGGTGCTGCCCCACCCCGACTTTCGCGGCAGGACGAAGCTTGGTCCCTACGGCGACTTTGTCGCTCAGGTGGACTGGACCGTCGGCGAGCTGATGCGCACGCTGGAGGAATTCGGCGCGGCGGAGAACACCGCCGTGTTCTACACCAGCGACAACGGCTCGTTCATGTTCCGGCGCGACGGCGAAGACCATGTCGATGACGCTTCGATCCAGGCGTTTCGCCCCGAACACCACACCGCCAACGGCGAATTGCGCGGGACCAAGGCGGACGTTTGGGAGGGCGGCCACCGCGTCCCGTTCCTCGTCCGCTGGCCGGGAAAAATCGCGCCCGGCAGCCGGTGCGGCGAGCCGATCTGCCACGTCGATTTCATGGCGACCGCCGCCGCGATCGCCGGAGCCAAATTGCCAGACGACTCGGCGGAAGACAGCTTTGACCTCGCGCCGCTGCTGGCGAACGAGGGGGAATTCCAGCGCGCGCCAGTCATCAACCACTCCGCGAGCGGCATGTTCGCCATCCGCGATGGGCGCTGGAAACTCGTCGCTGGCAACGGCTCAGGCGGCCGCGAGTCGCCCAAGGGCAAACCCTTCGCCAAACCCTACGAACTCTACGACCTCAGCGCAGACCTAGGCGAGGCGAAAAACGTCATCGCCGAAAACCCCGAAGTCGCCGCCAAACTCGAATCGGCGCTGGAGAAAATCCGCGGGTCGGGGCGGTCGCGGTAACATCAGCCCGCGGGGACCGAACGTCGCCTTCTCTACCGGCTCCCGCCGCCCGAGGCTGGGACGGGCATCCGAGCCGTCCGGCAGAAGTCGCACCGGTTTCCCGAGATCACCGAAGAACCTGGGCGAGCCGAAGTAGCATGGATCTCCAATCCGTGGGTGGCGGGCGGAGATGGTGGTCCGCGCCCCCAGCGAAAGCTATCCACTTCGCCGTGTCGCCAGCGATTTGCCTGTAAAGGCGAGGCTGGCGCTCGGCTAAAGATCGTATGCCGGCAACAGCCTTATCGGGGCGACGAGCCGGAAGCAATCTTCCAGCCAACGTGCGAGAAGGTGCTTCGGCAATTTTTTTCGATGCGCCGAGAGCGACCTTTCGATGTGCCGAGAGCGACCACTACGTTGGGGAAGCCGCCGCCTTCGCCGAGGAGATGGAAAGATTTTCCGGGCGCGTCGAAGGCGATTTTGGCAAAGGAATCGACCGCCTCTGACTCGGGAGATTCAGGCGGCACCGCGCTTCCCTGCCGAACCGCTTCTACCGGATGTGGGATTTTTGCAGGCATAGGGGCGATCAGAACCGATCCCGCAACCTGGATCTGCGGCGTCCCGCAGGCTAATGCTCGGCGCACGCTCGCGCGCCTTTATGATGTCGCGCAGCTTGTCGGATCGACCTTGGGGAAAGGAGCGCCTCCATGAGCAGGATGCGATGCTCGATTTCGGCATAGCGGGCGCTGCGCCCGCGCCCTCGCTGGCGGATCAGGCACGCGCAAGTCTCTGCCGTCGAGCCGCAGAAAATCCGACAGCCTGGCTTCCTCCCCCGCGCGGCGCGGGAAGATATGGAAACCGCCGGCCGCCGCGGTCTCCGCGCCGTGGCAGCCGTTGCAGGTATTGAGCGAAAAGATCCGGCGCGCCTCGCGCTCTTGGATCCGGGGCGCATCCCAGAAAAAGCCCGCGTTCTTCTCGCGGTCGCCCGCCTCGCCGACGGGGGCGAGCACAGCGCGGGCGCCGAGGAAGCCAACCGTTTTGCCGGAGACATCCACCGTGCCGGGCACGACATGCGCCACGTCGAGAATCTCTCGCTCCTGGTCATTGATATATGCCGAGAGGGCGAGCTGATAAGCCGTCTCGCCGCCGAGCGCGAACTCGGGCGCAGGCGTGCCCGCTACGGTAGATGGCGAGAGCCGCGCCTGCGTGGCGCTGCCGGAGGCTCCGGAGGTGGTCACCGATCCCGTGTAGCTGAATTCCCGGAGTTCCTGGACCTCGCCGAACGCGGCGTCGTTTGTCCGGATCTGCCGCAAGGTGGAGCCGTCTTTGGAAAATCCGCCCGTGATCGCCATCAGTTGGCGGCGGTAGGCATCATCGAACGATTTGTGGTCGCCGAGCGAATGCCAGAGCGATGCCCAACTCACCGCGCTCGCCATGTCCTGCCCCGGCAGACCGTATTCAAAAATAACGGTGAAGCCCCCGGGGATCGGTTCACCCGCCTGGTCGATCGCGGCGAAGACGAAGCGTGCTTCGCCGACCGATTGGGCTTCGCTCGAGCCGTAATATTGGGGCGTTCCGGTCAAGCCGACGCTCAGTTCCATCTCAGTTTTCTTCACCTCCACCTTGGTCAATCCCGGCAGCCCCCTGTTCTCCTCGACCTCCTTTCGCACGATCCGGATGCCGGTGTCGAGCCGGTTGACGATGGCGAGGAGGCGGAACGGCGCGTGGAAGAAGTTCGGATCCCACTTGGACGGACCAGCATCGCTCCGCACCGGCGCGCCGCCCGGACCGAGGACGGGGGGCGGCGGCTGGAATCCGTCGCGTTCCTGCCATTGGCGCAGAAGCTGGCGGGCCAGCTCCCGGCGTGCGGGAATCACCTGCTTGTTGACCATCTGGTCGGTCTCCCACGATCCCAGCCAGCTTTCAAGGAAGGCGCCTTCGTTTCCGGGACCGGCCAGATTGCGGATCAGATGCCCGAACGACCACGGTCCCGGATAGGATGCCATCGGCGAATCGACCACCGCGAGATCCGTGATGATGAGTTCCCTCCCGGGGTCAATGCGGTGGGTTTGGAGCTTCGGACCCGCCGCGCAGATCGAAGCGACGAACAGCAGCGAAACCGCCGCCCACTGGCAGCGCGAACGTGATCGGACAAGCATAGGATGAGAGAGGTTGAGAGTTGCGGCTTCCGGTTCGACGGCGTTCCGGCGAAACTATTCGATTCATCCAGAAACTTTTTTATCGCATCGGCGCGCCGCTTTCACCGCGTAACGCCTTTTAAATCGACCCCTCTCCGAACCATGCCCAAACCCAAGATAGGCTCTTCCGCCCCCGACTTCACCGCGCCGGTCATCGGCGGCGGCTATGACGATGGCTCCACCGTGCGGCTGTGCGACCTGCGCGGCGAAACCGTCGTCCTCTATTTCTACCCGAAGGACGATACGCCGGGCTGCACCCTCCAGGCATGCGACCTGCGCGATGGCTGGGGCGAGATTTCCGCTGCGGCAAAGCTCTTCGGCGTGAGCATCGACCCGATCAAGAAGCATGCGAAATTCATCGGCAAGCACGACATTCCCTACCCGCTGATCAGCGATGAGGATAAGTCGATCGTCGAAGCCTATGGCGTGTGGGTCGAAAAAGCCTCTACGGCAAAACCTACATGGGGACCGAGCGATCCACGTTTGTGATCGATCCAAAGGGCAAGATCAAAGCGGTGCTCGAATTGGTGAAACCCAAGGAACATCTCGCCCAACTCAAAGAGGCGCTCGGGGTCGGATCGCGATGACCCGCCGGTGACCTAGCACCGGCGGGCCTGCCCGAGATCCGCGCGGAGGGCTGAGAAAGTTAGGGCGCGTCGCCGACCCGCCAGACCGAGAGGTCGAGATGCTGCCCGTCGAGATTGCCGGTAAAAAATTCCGATACCTGCCCTCCGCCGCTGGTCATCGCGTCCATGTCCACGAGGCGGGGCGGGGCGAAGGCGGCACCGCCATTGAGCCCATACTGGCGGGCGGCGGCGCCGGACGGGAGGATCTGGCCGCCGTCGGGATCGAGCGCCCAGACGTTGACCCGCAGGTCCTCGTCGTCGTCGATCAAGGCGGTCACGCCCCAGCCGCCGGGGATGTGATCGAGGGCGAACGTCGAGACGCGGATCGGACCCTCCGGACCGACCAAGCCGCCGGGCTGGGGAAATTCGCGGGTCGCCCGCCAGTCTGGCGTGAAGATCTTTCGGAAGCCGTAGTCGAAGAGATTTTGGGCGTCCGCCGCGCCGGAGCCGGTCTGCATCAAAGCGATGCCGAGCGTGCGCCCGAGCCGATTGACAAAGCCGACGCCGCTCTCGGTGCACCACGGGACATCGGGGCGGGGCGGCACCCCGTTGGCCTGGGAGCCGCTAAACCATCCGCCCCCATTCCCCCCTTTCCACGCGAGGCGTCCGGGATACACGCCGATGTTCATGAACTTCGGGAACGCGCCGTTGCACTTAGCGATCCCATCGATGTCCGTGCCGCATAGCACCGCCGCCGGATACTCGGCAGGGCGATAGGTCTCCAGCCCGCCCAGTTCGATGAAGAGCGGATGCTTCGCGCACTCCGCTTGCAGCGTGATCAAGTCCTGGGGTTTCGTGACGCCGCCAAATGCGGGGTGGCCGAAGACAGATTCGGTCATCCCGAGCTCCGCCGCCCGCTGGTTCATCAGGATCGGGAAGTTGAGTTCATCACCCTCGTCTTCGCCCGTCACCTTGAAGGCGACATGCTCCCCGATCGCGACCGAGCACCGGTTGCCCGATTGGTTCATCATCCCGGCGATCAGCAGGCGCAACGGCATCGTGTCGCCTTCCGCGATGAACGGGATCGTCTTGTCGTCGGCATCCTTTTCCGGCGCGAGAGAGTCGTCGAGCTTGAAGTAATTGAGCTTGCTCCCGCCGGTCTCCCCGGCGAGCTGGCTCACTTTGACCTCGTCGTCCAGCGAGACGAATCCCGCCTCGATCGCCTCGACGGTCAGCAGCAGGGTCAGGATTTTTGTCGAGCTCGCGATGTGGCGTTCCTCCAGATTTTCGTTCCACCCGAAGAGCTTTCCAGATCCCGCGCCGCCGGAGTATTCTTTGCCGAGGTCGCTGACCATGCCGCGGACGATTTCCGCTGTCCTCGCATACCATTGTTCGTCGTCGGCGTAGGAAACGAGGTAGTCCGCCGCCGCGCCGTCGAAGAATTGCACCGCCCCGGCGTCCTCCGCATTATCGACCGTTCTGCCGGGAATGCCGGCGGCGAGGTCGGCAAGCCCGTCGTTGTCAAAGTCGCCAATCGCCAGCGAGGAGCCGAAGTAATCGTTGGCGGCAACGGCTCCTTCCACCGCCTGGTCCACCCCGCCTTCCGACCGGACGCTTCCCAAATTTACCCGCTCTTCGTCGAACGAATTCAGACCGGTGAGGCTGCCGGGGATCAGGCTGATCGAGCCGGCGAGCGAATCCCCGCTGACTCTGTCGCCGGGTGCCCCGATGGCGAGGTCATCGAATCCATCGCCGTTCAGGTCCCCGACCGCGAAACTCAACCCAAACCGCTTGTTGGGGAAAACGGACCCGGACGATTCACCGATCCCGCCGTTGGAGACCTCGCTAAGCCCTGAAGCGCCGCCATAGACCCAGTTGACCCGCCCCCGGTTTTCGGAAAGCACGCTGAACTCTCCGGGCGAACCGACCGCCAAGTCGGCGAACCCGTCGTTGTTAAAATCCCCAGACGCCAGTGACTCCCCGAAATTGTCCCCCTCTTCCGCCTCGTCGCTAATGTCGCCTCCCCGAGGAATCCGTCTTGAGACAGATACGTGTCGAAAACAAGATCGCCGATCGTGCCTCGGTAGATCCGGACCTGCCCGGCACGAGCCGCCCCGGTTATGGTCTCGCCCGGGATGCCAACCGCGAGGTCGTCCTTGCCATCCTGATCGAAGTCGCCCGCCGCCAGCGCCGCGCCGAAAAGTCGAGGTAATCCGCATCGCCGCCATGATCGAGCCGCTGATACTGTAGCGGGTCCAGACCGCCGATGCTCCCCCTCACCACAAAGACCGAACCCGCCCATTGGTAGCCACCCTGCCGGTCGCCCTTGATGCCGATGGCCAGATCATCCCTTCCGTCGCCATTGAAATCTCCGGCGGCGAGCGCATTGCCCATGTATTCGGATTCCTCCGAGGTGAAGAAAAACGTCTCCTGGTCAAAGATCTGGTTGCCTGCCGAAGTGAGTCCGGCTGCCGAGCCATACAGGATATTGACAGCGTAGGCTGCGGTAACGTCGCCGACCGCCTCCATCGCCGCCCCGACCGCGAGGTCGTCGAACCCGTCGCCGTTGAAGTCGCCCGCCGCCATGGCGAAGCCGAACCGGTCGCTGGCTTCCGCCACCCCCAGGACAGCCGGCGGAATCCTGCGTCCAGATCTGGCTGTATTCTTTGCCTTTGATCCCGCTACCCGCCGAACCATGGACGATGTAAACCGCGCCGGCGGCATTCTCGCCCGACACCGCCCGCCCGCTGGCACCCATGGCGAGATCGGCGATCCCGTCGCCGTTGAAGTCCCCCGCCGCCGCCGAAATCCCAAGCATGGCGCCTTCGCCAGACCGATCATACCATGAGTCGGTCAGCACCGGCGCGGGCAAAGCGATGCCGTGGGTGAGCGGCGCGAGGTCCATCTCGTTGTGGGCGACGACGAAGGGCGCGGTCTGGCTCGCGTCAGCCGGGTCGGTCTGCCGGTCCCAGATGCCGAGCTTGAGATGGCAGTCCGGCTCGCGGATCGCGGTGGCATGCCCGCCGCCGCTGACCGGGGCGAGCGCGGCGTATGCAGCGGGACGTCGAACGAATTCGCGCCGCGCAGGTCCCAGGCGAGCGCCTGCACCGGCGTGATTTCGGTGAGGTGCCCCGCATTGTCGGTTTCCACTTCGAACTGGTTGAGCCGCGCATTCACATCCGTGTAGGTCACCGCGTAGCGGTTGCCGCCCAGGCGGGCGATGCGCAGGTCGCCGGAGCCATCGGCCGGGACGCCCTGGTTTGCCAGGGCGGCGGACTGATCCACTTTTGAAAGCGCGCCCGTCCCCGCATCGACGCGCCACGTCACGATCCTGACCGCCGCCGGATCGCTGGGCAGAAGGCGGTGCTGGGTGAGCAGCGGCGTGACGATGAGGTATTGGGAGACGCCCTGCTCGCCGAGGCGCGGCGCGTAGGCGATCGCATAGGCGCTGACCTTTTGCTGCGCCGCCGGCCCGAATTCCGCAGTGCCGTAGTGCGCGAATGCGCCGTCCGCTTTCAGCCCGCGGCTGCTCAGGTAAAACCCGCCGTTGGCGCGCAGGCAGCCGGTCGCGAATCGCGCGGGTCCGCCGACATTGCCCGGCGAGAGGAACGCGACCTGCGGCGCGCGCCCCGCGATCGGCGGCGCGGTCGAAAGCTGCGCCGGATTGGCTCCGGGCGACGAAACCCGCCACGCGGTGAGCTGGTGGTATCCGCCGGTCCCCGCCGCCGTGATGAAATCGCCGCCGACCGCCGCGCCGCCGCCGGAGGCTCCTCCGGTCGCCAGCCGCACCCAGGCGACATCGACTTCTTTAAGGTTTGCCTGGTCGCCGCCGGGATGAAACCCCGGGTCGTTCGACTTTAGCCAATCCCGCGCAAATCCGCTGTCGCCCGCCGGGTGCCCGCTGGAATCTTTATCGCCGTCGCTGGTCCCGATGATCGCTTCCTCATAGGCGGTCAGCCCATCGTCATCGGCATCGATGTCCGACACCGCGATCTGGTAAAACGAACGCGGCTGCGCCGGATCGCGCGGCACCTCCAGCTCGATCTCGCCATCCGCCGCCGCCTGGACAGCCGTCCCCGCATCGGCGAAGCGACCGCCCAACTCTTCCGCGACCTGCGCCTGGTAAACTTTGCCCGCCTTCGCCGGAAAGCGGAGCCGCGCGACCGGATCGCCCGCCCGATCCTCGCCCAACGCGACCGCATTGACGGCGAAGAAATCGGCGTTCGATAGCGGGTCGGTCCCCGCCGCGAACTCGGCGGCATCGAAGCGGCCATCGCCGTCGAAGTCGCCGGCCATCCCGACGCTCGGCGCGCCGTGGGCGATCTGCCAGATGTCGGAGGTGCCGTCGCCATCGTCGTCGATCGGCGCCGCCGCCAGCGGCACAACTGGCGCTAGAGCGGCGATCAGGGCGGCAGCGAAGCACGAGATGCCCGGAAGCATCGGCGGATGCCGGTCCGGGGCGTGCGAGTGGAAGTCGGGCATTTTCATGGGGTGGAATCGGAAGGTTGGGGGCGCGCCCGGCGGCAATTCAATCTTCTGCCCGGCGCGCGTCTCTGTTGGGTTCTTCCGGATTCCCGGCGTGCCGTTAGGAACTTTTTCAGATTCTTTTTCGCGGCGCGGCACCCCGCCGCCCAGGCACCGCCAAAATCACCAATCACCAATTCGCCGCGCTTGCCAAGCCGAGGCGGCGTTGCCAGAATCCCGCCATGTTTCCCGACACGCAATGGACCCAGCTCGCCGCCGCCACGCTCCATGGCAGCGATGCCGGGCGCGCGGCGCTTTCGGCGCTGTGCCAGACGTATTGGGAGCCGGTCCGGCGCTTCATCCTGTCGCGCGGCTGGGCGCGGGACGAGGCGGAGGACCTCGCGCAATCGTTCTTCCTCTTCGCGATGGAGCGCGGCGTGCTGCGGCAGGCGGACCCGGATCGCGGGCGCTTCCGCACCTTCCTCCTCGCCGTGCTCAACAACTTCTTGCTGTCCGAGCGCGAGCGGCGGCGGGCGCAAAAACGCGGCGGCGGCCAGGTCGCCGAGCCGCTGGATGAAGCGTTGGCGGTCGGGGACGGGTCGGAGCCGCCGGAGTTGGTCTTCGACCGCGAGTGGGCGCTGGCGGCGATGCGCGCGGCGCTCGACCGGGTGGCGGCGGAATGCGTGGCGCGGCGCGGCGAAGCGGGGTTCCGCGTGATCGGGCGGTTCCTGGGCGCGGCGGGCGACGGGCGGGAGGTGAGCTACGAGGCGGGCGCGCGCGAGCTGGGCACCACGCCCGGCGCGCTCAAGACCGATGTCTTCCACTGGCGCCAAAAACTGCGGGAGGCGCTCCGCGCCGAGGTCCGCCGCACCGTCGCCGCACCGCACGAGATCGACGAGGAACTCGGCTACCTGCGCAACCTGCTCGCCAGCTAAACCGCGATGCCGGAAGACGCCCCCAAGCCTTGCCTCGACTGCGGAAAACCTCTCCCGCCCGGCGTGCCTGGCAGCGTCTGCCCCGCCTGCCTTTGGTCGGCGATCGGGTCGGACGACGATGATCTCGGCGGCGGCGAGGGCGGCGCGCCCGCTGCGGAAACCGGCGGCGGCTATCGCATCGGGCAACACGAAGTCGGCGAGGAGATCGCGCGCGGCGGCATGGGCATCGTCTCTCGGGCGACCGAGCGCGCCTCCGGGCGGGAGGTCGCCTTGAAGATGCTGCTCGGCCACCTGTCAGAGACGCCGGGGATGCGCGAGCGCTTCCGGATCGAGGGGCGGGCGGCGGCGGCGCTCGACCACAGCGCGATCCTGCCGGTCTATCAGATCGGCGAGCATGATGGCTCGCCTTATTTCACGATGCGGCTGGCGACGGGCGGCTCGCTCTCGCAGCGGAAGGCGGCGTTTGCCGGGGAATGGCGCGCGGTTGCCGGATTGATCGCGCGGCTGGCGGATGCGCTCGGCTACGCGCACCGGCGCGGCATGCTGCACCGCGACATCAAGCCGGGCAACATTTTGTTCGATGCGGGCGGCGACGCCTTCCTCGCCGATTTCGGGCTGGCCAAGCTGGTGGAGGAAGACAGCGGGCTCACGATGTCGGCGCACCTGATGGGGACGCCGCTCTACCTCGCGCCGGAGGTCGCCGCCGCCGATGCCCGCGCCGCCACGGTGGCCAGCGACCTGTGGGGGCTCGGCGCGGTGCTCTACGAATTGCTCGCCGGGCACCCGCCGTTCGAGGCGGTCGGCATCCCCGGCCTGCTCCGCAAGATCGCCGACGACGATCCCGCCGCCCTGCCAAAATCGGTGCCGCGCGACCTCGCCATCATCTGCCTGAAGTGCCTCGAAAAAGATCCCGCCCGCCGGTACGCGACCGCCGACGCGCTGGCCGCCGACCTCCGCCGCTGGCTGACCGGGCACCCGATCCGCGCGCGCCGCGCCGGTGCCGCCGCCCGCGCCTGGGCGTGGGCGCGCCGCAACCCGGCCGCCGCCGCGCTCGCCACCGCCTTCGCGCTCGCCCTCGCCGGCTTCACCGCCGCGCTCTGGCGCGAGAACCGGGTGACGCGCTCCGCCTTGGCCGACAGCCTGCTGGCCAGCGCCGAGGCGACGATCCAGTCGCGCCAACCCGGCTGGCGCGACCGGGCGGTCGCGGCGCTGGCCAAGGCGGCCGCCATGCGCCCCGGCGACCCCGCCATCGCCCGCTCCGCCGTCCTCGCCCTGACCGGCGCAGACCTCGCCGAAGATGGATTCACGCCCGAACCCGGCGAGCGGTCGGTCATTTCCCCGGACGGCGCGTGGATCGCGTGGCGGGGCGATGGCGAGATCCGCGCCGCGCGGCTGGACGGGACCGGGGAGCGCACCGTGGCGGTCCCGGATCTGGGCGAGGCGGTCCTCGGTCCGTTCAGCCCCGATGCGAGGCTGATCGCCGCGCGCGGGCATTTCGGCACGCGTCTGGTCGATCTGGGGGGAGGCGGCGTCCTCGCGGAATTCCCCCGCCGGTTTGGCAGCATGGCATTCACGCCCGACGGGCTGCGATTCTTCGGCGGCAACGACAAGCAGCCGATGGTCGCGGCGGATCTGATCACCACCCCGCCGGCGATCGCCGACCTGCCTGCCGCGACGACCGCGCACTTCCCGCTCGCCATTTCCCCGGATGGCAAAACGCTGCTCACCGCCACCGGCGCGGGTGACAAGGGGCTCACCGCCTTTTCGATCCCGGCCGGCGTGCGCCTCCGCGACTACCCGAGCTTCGCCAACGAATACTGCTACCATGCCGCGTTTTCGCCCGACGGCGCGACCATCTACGCCGGGCTGGACTCCGGCGAGATCTACCGGCTTCCGGCGGAAGGCGGAGCCGCCGAGCTCATCGCGCGCAGCGGCGGGCGGCCGCTCGCCCTGATGCCGGTGGGGGCCGCGTGGCTCGCGATCCAACCCGATTGGGGGTTCCCCGGCATCTTGCTCAACCTCGACACGCTCGCCGCCGACTACGAGCTGCCGCCGGGCAAAGCCCTCGCCGGCCAGCCCGGATCGCCGCGCTTCGCCATCCATGAGGTCGAGCGCCAAGGCTGGACCCGCTACTCGGTCGCGCCGTCGCCCGCCGCCGCCATCGTGCCGCTGCCGGGCCACTTCGCCGGGCGGCTGATGGCGGAGGGCAGCGGCCATGTCTCGATCAATGACGCCGGGGACTTCGCCGCGGCGAGCGGCGGCGTCGGGCTGTGCGTCTTCGACCCGCGCGGCCCATGCGGCATCCGGCGGCTCAATGATTGGCGCTGCTTCGACCTGGACGCCGGACCCGGTAAGCGCGCCGCCTTCGCCGGGTACTCGAAACCTATTGGTAGGGCGCCGACCAGCCGGAGGCGGAGGCGCGCCAGACCGCTTTGCTCAAAGGCAGGGGCAGCAAGGTCTCGGTCGCCGAAGCAGCCGGGGCCATGGCGGCGGTCAACGCGCCGCGACCTGCGGATCTATCGCGCGGAGGGCGGCGAGGTCCCGGTGCCGCCGCCGCTGGCGGCACGCCGATCCAATCGGCGGCGCTCCACCGGAGTGGGCTCGCGATCGCCGCCTTGCACCGGTAAGCGGGGCATCGTGGTCTGCGCGCTGCCCGGCGGCGAAGAGATCGGATTTCGCGCCACGGACCGGAAGATGCCGCCGCTCGCCTTCGCTCGACGGCGATCGCCTCATCATCGGCGATCTGCGCGACTACGCGTGCTGGGACTACGGCTCCGGAACCGACCTGTGGAAGCGCCCGCACCAGATCAAAGAACGCCGCCCCGCGCTGGCCGCCGCCGCCTGGCGCGCGGACCTCGCCGCCATCACGCTCGACAACCGCGCCATCCAACTGATCGACCCGCGCACCGGCGCCGACGCGCTGCCGCCGCTCGCTTTCCCCAAACAATTCCCGCTCGAAAGCATCGCCCTCGATGCCTTCGCCCGCCGCTGCGCCGGCTTGGGCGGCGGCTCCCAGCTCCAGGTCTGGGATCTCGACGCGCTCCGCCAAAGCCTCGCCCGCATCGGGATCCATGCGCCCGCCTCACCGCCGCATGAAGAACGCGGCGACCCGCAGAAATAGATGTCCCGGGATCGCCACGATCAGCCACGACCAGAATTTGAATCGCGAAAAAAGCTCGTCGGCGCGCTCCGGGTCGCGGGTCATCCGCCAGACGCGAAAGGTCGGTCCCTCCGCCTCCAGATAGTAAAGGAGGTCGCGCTCCTGCAGATACTGGGCGACGAGGACGGGACCGATCCATTTTTCTTTCAGCTTTCGCATGATGTCGGGAAATAGCGGCGGAGCTTCATGGCGTGCGGCAAATTCGGCTTTCAAATGGACCGAACCAGCCTATTGCGAAAGCGCAAAATTCATTCTAGCCGCCATGCCTATCGACCTCAGCCGCTTCGACAACTCCGGGTTTGACCGGGGGGCGTCGCGCGCGAAGGAGGCGCTCTGGTTCGCCTGCAAAGCCGTGTTTTTCCTGCCGGCGTTCCCGTGGCCGTCCTCGCTGCGCGCCGCGCTGCTCCGGCTATTCGGAGCCAAGGTCGGGGCGGGCGCGGTCATCCGGTCGCGGGTCAACATCACGTTTCCGTGGCGGCTGCGGCTCGGCGATCACGCCTGGATCGGCGAGGAAGTTCTCATCCTCTCGCTGGCCGAGGTCGCGGTCGGCGACAGCGTGTGCCTCTCGCAGCGCGCGTTTTTGTGCACCGGCTCGCACGACCATCGGCGCGACGACTTTGCCCTGATCACCAAGCCGATCCGGATCGGTGACGGCGCGTGGGTCGGCGCGAATGCGTTCGTCGGACCCGGCGCGGATATCGGCTCCGGCAGCGTGGTGGCGGCGTGCGCCTGCGCGGTCAAGCCGGTGCCGCCGGACTCGCTCGCCGCCGGCAACCCCGCCCAGATCCGCCCGCTCAGCTGAAACCGATGCGAATCATCTTGGTCAACCAATTCGCGCCGCCCGACGAGGCGCCGACCGCCGTCCTGATGGGCGAACTCGGCGCGCACCTGCGCGCCTGCGGTCACGAGGTCGAGTTCATCGAGGCGGGGCAGGATTACCGGAAGGCGGACCGCGGCGCGCGGGACCGGATCTTCCGCGAGCTGCGGGCGCACGCCTCGATCCTGTGGCGGCTCGCCACCGCGCGGCGGGCGGACGCGATCATCGCGCTCAGCTCTCCACCCTGCCTGCTTTTCACCGCCGCCGCCGGGGCGTGGCTGCACGGGGCAAAGCTCGGCCACTGGGCGATGGATGTCTATCCGGAGATCGCCGCCGCTTTGGGCGAGATCGGGCATGGCGGGCGGACCTACCGGCTGACCGATGCCGCCATGGCGTGGGGCTACGCCCGCTGCCGCTGGATCGCCGCGCTCGACGCCGACATGGCGCGCCGCCTCGCCCAGCGCGGAGCCAAGCCGACCGGCATCGTGCCGCCCTGGCCGCCGGAGGGCATCGCCAGCGGTAACCTCGATCCCGCGCCAGCCGGCGCCGGTGCCGGCGACCGCCCCGATTTCACCTGGCTCTACTCAGGCAACCTCGGGCGCGCCCACGAATGGGAGACGCTGCTCGACGCGCAAGCGATCCTCGAAGATCGCCTCGGCGATGCCGCGCCGCGACTCGTCTTCCAGGGCGCCGGCCCCTGCGTGCCGCCCGCGCGCGAACGCGCCGAAGCGCTGCGGCTCCAGCGGTGCGAATTCCGCGGCTACGCGCCGCGCGGCGAATTGATCCCCGCGCTGCTCGCCGCCGACGTGTTGATCGCCACCCAGCGCCCGGAAGCCGCCGGGCTGCTCTGTACCGAGCAAACTGGCGGTCATGAAATTGCTCCGCGCGCGATCCTCTGGGTCGGCGATCCGCGCGGCCATCGCCCGCGAGATGGAAGCGCCCCACGCCGCCTTCGCGCCCGGCGATGCCGCCGCCGTCGCCGATTGGGTCGAGGACGCGATGGGGCGCGAGCGGATGCCCGCCGACGCCCGCACGGTCGAGGCGCTCGCCGCCGAGGCGCGCGAGATGGCTTCTTCCGCTGGCGCTGGTGGCTGCGCGCCTCGGCGTGAGACGACCGCTTGCGCATTTCGGCTCCGCCTTTATCAAAGCCGTCCAACCACGAAAACTCCGAACCACTCTACCATGTCAGTCTGGGACTACGCCAACCCGCAGCTCCGCGATCTCGTCGCCTACGATCCGGGCAAGCCGATCGAAGAAACCGCGCGCGAACTCGGGCTCGATCCTGCGGGCATCATCAAGCTCGCCTCCAACGAAAACCCGATCGGGCCGTCGCCCAAAGCCGTCGCCGCCATGGAGCAGGCGATCCGGGAATCCCACATCTACCCGGACGGCGGCGGCTACCGGCTGCGCTCCGCCATCGCCGACAAGTTCGGCTTGGAGATCGGCAATGTCATGCTCGGCAACGGCTCGAACGAGATCATCGAATTCATCGGCCACGCCTTCCTGCGCCCCGGCGACAACATCATCGCCGCCGAGCACGCCTTCGTCGTTTACAAGCTGATGGCGACGCTCTTCGGCGCGGAGACCGTCGAGGTGCCGGACCCCGGCTTCATCCACGACCTCGACGCCATGGCGGCGGCCGCCAACGAACGCACCAAGGAAATCTTCGTCGCCAACCCGAACAACCCGACCGGCACCCTGGTGGACCAAAGCGCCATCGACCGGTTCATGGACGCCGTGCCAGAGCACGTCACCGTCGTCTTTGACGAAGCCTACTACGAATTCCTCGACAGCCCGCCGGACACGCTCAAATACGTGCGCGAGGGGCGGAACGTCATCGTCATGCGCACGTTCTCGAAGATCCAAGGTCTCGCCGGCCTGCGCATCGGCTACGGCTTGGGCAACAAGGACCTCATCGGCGTGCTCCAGAAGACCCGGCAGCCATTCAACGCCAACGCCATCGCCCAAGCCGGCGCCCTGGCCGGATTGCTCGACGACGATCACCAGGCAAAGACCAAGGCGCTGACCGACGAAGGGCGCGCCTACCTCGAACAATGCTTCGCCGACCTCGGGCTCGAATACGTCCCCAGCTACGCCAACTTCGTGTTGGTAAAGGTCGGCGACGGCGACGCCGTCTTCCAAGCCATGCTCCGAAAAGGCGTCATCGTCCGCGCTATGCGCGGCTACAAGCTCCCCGAGTGGGTCCGCATCTCGGTCGGCACCATGCCGCAGAACCAGCGCTGCATCGAGGTGCTGAAATCGGTGCTTTAGCGCACTCGGGCATCGCCTCCCCAACCGGCGCCGCGTCCGCCGACCCTCCGGGTCGGACCGGATTCGCCGCGCGGGTTCCGGTGGCTGCGCTCGCCTCGGGCTCGCTGGCCACCGGCCACGTTCCCGCGCCCCTCCGGGGCGGTGGCTATCCGATTGCCGCGCCTGGTCTCGCCGGTTGGTCTCGCCGGTTGGTCTCGCCGGTTGGTCTCGCCGGTTGGTCTCGCCGGTTGGTCTCTCGATGGCGCGGGTCGATTCCCATTTTACCCGAGTCCCGACGAATCCGGCTACGGCGCGCTTCGCCGCCCATCGCGGAGCGATGCCGGATCGTAGCCGGTACCAGGAGCCGCCAGCGACGCAGCCACCGGACCTCGCCGTAACGCGTGGACCGCCCCGGCAGGGCGGCGCAACGCCGGTGCGCTGACCGTGGCATCGTCGCCCTCGCCAACGCGTGCGCCGAAATCGGCGACGCCGCGATCCGGGCATCGCATCGCTGCATGCCGACCCCAGCAAAATCGCTTGCGAGCAAAGTAGCCCCGGCATCCTGCCGATCATCCGGGATCATCGGCGAAGCCGCAAATCATCCGCAAGCCGCCCAGAACCCGGCGCTCCGGCGGACCCATGGTCCCGCCTGGCGACTCCCTCATCGAGAATTCGCTGATCCTTTCTGACTGGCGGGTGCGCAAAAAGTTCGCGAGCCGAACCGACCGGAGCGGCTGCCGCTGATGGCGCCAGCACCCGTACTGAGCGTGCCGGGGACGCTGTGCGCTCGCGGCTCATGGCGCAGATCCTGGCGGATAAATACGAGGACCACCCGCTGCACTACCGGCAATCGAGGCGCTTTTTGCGGCGGCACTTGCCGAATTGAGCCTAAGCAGACGCTCAACGGCTGGACTGGCGCGGCGCCGGCACCCGCGCCCATCGGCGGGGCGATCAAGGCGGAGCTGCGGGAGCGGGCTCGCATCCTGCAGATCGACGAAAGCCCGATGGCCTACCTGGCGCTCGGCTGCGGGAAGACCGCCCAAGGATGTGGGCCTGTGGTATTACTTCGCGACGCCGAACGCGGCACGGTTTACTGCGACTGGCAAGCTACCGGGCACGGCTGCCTGCTGGAGACCCCTCGGCCTCGGCGGGACCGGCGCCGCCGCCCCCTTCGAGGGCACCATCCAGTGCGACGGCTACAGCGCCTACCGGGCCCTGGCGGCCCGGCATGGCGGCATCCGCCTGGGCGGCTGCCTGGCCCACATCCGGCGGAAGTTTTTCGAGGCGAGGGCGCAGGCGCCCAAGGCCGTGCTGCCGATCCTGGCCGACATCCGGGAACTCTACCGGACCGAGCGCTGGCTGCGGCAGACCAAGGCGCCGCTCGCGTGCCGCCACCTGGTCCGCCGGGGCGGATTTTACGACGCTTACCGCAGATCAGGTAGGCGGGAAGGTGAAACCGCATCCCCTCCGCATCGAAGAAGCTCAGGCTGCTGTGGCACCGGTTCAACTCAGACGCCGGGATCTTCCGCCAATCCGCCTTTTCATCGCCCTCCCGATAGGCGGCACAAGTCGCCTCATCCCCATAGTCATCCAACCCCTGCGCCTCCCGCAACCCCGCTCCACCGCCCAAAACAACGCCAGAAAACGCCTCCGCGATCTCCGCGATCAACCGGTCGGCCATCCTGCCGCGCTCAAAGGCTTCCCGCGCCGCTTCGATCGTCTCCCCATCATAGCCCCGGGCGCGCATTTCTTCGATCTCGCTTTCGGTGATTCGGATCATTTCTTTTTGTGACGTCAAGGCTGACCCACGCGTGACCTGACGGCGAGCCTTGATTCGTAGTTAATCATTGAAATTGTCACGGCGTTTTTGACTCGCAACGGGTCAGGCGTCGGTGTCCGACCGCGTGTTCGGGTCTGAAGTGGATCGGCTTTGGAACATCTGGGTTTGGCTGAGGATGATCGTCATGACGCCGACAACAAGAACTGTTGGAATTACCGCGTAGCCAAATACCGGGGCATGAAGCTCCCCTCCAAATGACGAAACACCTAAACAGAGGACGACCGCCAAAGCGACGACGTATATCGTAGTGATGATCCTGGCCCCCTTGGCTTGCGCAATGAGAGTGAGACCAAGATAGATTGCGGACGGAACGAATGTGAAGACTAAACCGATAAGACCCAGCGCGCGGAACGTTTCCCAATCACGAAAATCGCCGCCTGACCCCGCAAACCCTGAGATGCCGAAACTCAAGATGGCCAGCACAGTGATTGCTATGGCGCGAACTAATTTCATATCTATCGTCGACGCTGACCCAGACCTGACCAGAGGGCGCGCTTTGACTGTGGGCTAAGGGTTGGAATGGTCACTCGGATTTCGACTCGGGGCGGGTAGTGGGTTGGTGTGCGCTGTCTTGTTCTGCTTTTCGTTGTGAGCGGAACCTTGCTCGACGAAGGCAGAAAACTCAGATGCAAGCTTCTCACTCGCCTCTCGTGCGTTAGCCAAGTGACTATCGGAGCCTCTGACAAACCAGCTAGCGTAGAAATGAAAATCTGTCCATCCCCCTCCAACGTCCTGTCGTTCGTTACTTCGCAAGTGCAGGTAAACCGGCTGAAAGCCATCATAGCTGCCTGAATACCAAAAATGCTTATCGCCAGCTTGGTGGCTTCCAGCCCATGTATGAGAATCGCTGGGGTTGTCTGCCGGAACAAAACCATTCTCTGACAACCAGATCTCGAGCTTCTCTCGAAAAACATCAGCGTCTTCGTGATTCCGTGAAATGTGAGTGCCGCATGCTGTCATCCAGCTGTTTGTCCTTTGCCACGGCTTGAATAATAGGAGAGCACCAAGGATAGAGGCACATAGAAGGGTGATGACGAGCTTACGTTTCATTCCTTAGCATAATAACGATGAGCGCATGCACCATCCGTGGGCGCGGTCGCGATAGGAGAGTAACGATTCGAATTACGGAAGTCAATCAACTCGCAGCGGGATCGGGCTTATCAGCGTCGACTTGTTCTGCCCGAGTTAATGTTAGGTCACAATAGCTCCAAAAGCTTTACCAGTCCGGCACCAAAAGTGGCAGCCGTCAGAGGATGGGTGATCGCATCTTTCAGTTTCGACTTCGCCTCTGCCTCTCGGTCAGGACGCATCAGACGCTTCGATTCCGTGGATAATTGGATTCCATCGCGGAAACGATGTTCTGAGTGTTGTGGTCACCACCTGAATTCCTTGTGAATGAGAAATATTGATATTCTGCGTGACGGGCATCTCAATTCGAAGGGGCGAGTCTTTCCCTCGGTCTCGATTGCGCTCACCCCATCGCCTGTGATGTAGCCGCGCCCGTCGACGCGCTGTCCTTGAGACCCGGTCAATGGTCGCCACTCAATCAATCCGTGTTCCTCCAGTTGGTCTGCGATCCGGAAGAAAGTCGTCCTTCGAGATATCAAGGTCGAAATCTTCGTAGCCAAGATATCGCTTCTCATCACGGCGTTTATCGTAGAGCGCCTTTAAGACCACTCCTCTTAATTCGGTGTCTTTCATTAGGGCGGGAGTTAGTTTGTGGCTGGGCAAATGACGATGCGATCCTGAGTGATTCCCTGCCACCGGTTCCATAATGACCCGAATAGTTCCTCTTTGCAAAAATGCATTCGCCGATCGGGCGATCTAATGTTGAGGACTGAACGTTAACGTCGATATCGCCGTGTTCGGTTTCTAGGTCTTTTAGGATTTCTCGTAGTTCGGAGATTTTCATTTTTTGGCAGAACAGTGTAATAGTGGAATGCGCCATCGAGATCGCTCCGGGCGATATCGCTTTGTTTTGGGATATTGAACCATCCTAATGCCCTCATGGTCAAGCGCAAAGGCGGCGATCCTGGAAATGGTTCGCCGAAGCCGATCGCTTAGAACGCGTGATTCCCTCCCTCACCTGATTACTCGACAGGGTTTCCTACCCCATCGGAATCTCTGGGTTTCCGAAGTTTCTAGTGTCGCCAAAATCTCTAGGCGATGAGATTTTGCGAGGCGGCGGTGGGACCGCTGACCGGATAACGAGAACGCGATCCCGTTGGTGAAGCTACTCCAGCACCTCGATCCGCAGACCGCTGCCGCGTTGTTTGGAATCGTAGCCGACGGTGAAGGCGGATTGGCCGGCGGGGAGGTTGGCGGTGGCGGTTCCGTTTTGGATGTCTAGCTTGGTTTTGCCGGCGTAGAGATCGACGCCTGCGGGGTTGTCGATGTGGAGGCGGACTTCACTGGCGCTGGGGCGGTCGAGGGTGAAGCGGGCCATGCGCCAGACGTTTTCGCGGTGGTACATGGGGGGCATGTCGTCGAGGGGAAGCTCGCCGGCGACGGTGCTGAAGGCGGGTGCCCAGACGACTTCGGTTTCGCCGCTGGCGACGGCCCCGAATCCGTTGTGGCGGACGGCGTCGGTGAGTTTTTCGTCGGGGACCGGGACCTGCCAAGTGCGGATGAATTTGTTGGGCTGGACTTTGTAGGGACCTTCTTTGCCCAGCTCGGCGAGGAAGCGGACGAGGTGGACGAATTCGTCTTCGCGGAGCGAGGCGGTCAAGCCTGGCGGCATCATCGAGATCGGGCTGATTTCCTTTTTCTTGATGTCCTTTTTCGGGATCGGTCGCTCGATGCCGGCGGGGTCGCGGAAGATGATTTCGGTGTCGGTCTCGCGGGCGATCGCGCCGGTGAAGACATCGCCGGCGTTGGTCTCGAAGACGGTGGTGTGGTAGCCTTCTTTGATCTTTTTGGTCGGCTCGAGCAGCGAATCGATGATGTAATCGACCGGGGCGCTGGCCCCGAGGCTGACGAGATTGGGACCGACCAGCCCGCCGCCGTCGCCGATCTGGTGGCAGGTCAGGCAGAGCAATTCCTTGCGGCGGTAGATCCGCTCGCCCTTCGCCGGGTCGCCCCATTCGGCGACTTTGGCGGCGAGCTTTTCGACCTCCTCCGGCGGGAGCGGCGCGCCCATGTTGTGGATGCCGCCGGCCGCCTTGAGCGCCTCGACCAAATCCTCGGTTTTGCCGCCGGAAGTCTTCGCCTTCTGGATGGCGGCGAGGGCGACGGGCGAGGGCAGTTTTTTGCCGTCGAGCGCTTTGGCGAGCAGCGCCGGACCTTCCTTGCGGCCGAGATATTCTTGCAGCACGCCCATGGCGGCTCCGGCGTCGGGCGCGCTTTCCAAAACGGCGGCGGCGAGCGGCGCGGCGGCGGCCGGGTCCATCTGGGCGCGACCGATGGCGGCCAGCGCGCGGAGCCGGAACGGCAGGTCCGCAGCGGCGGCGGATTCGTCGAAGAGCTTGGCGCTCAGATCGCCGCCCAGCGCAGCAAGCCCGTCGGCAGCGGCGCGCAGGCGCTCGGGCGACCCGGCGTTCGACCGGAACCGCTGGACGAGCGCAGGCCGGGCGTCATCGAGCTTCCACAGCCCGGCGAGGCGCGAGGCGGCGGCGGCGGTCGCGTCGTCCTCGCCGCCGATCAGCGGGATGATGCGCCCCGCGTCGCCGGCCGGCTTTGCCTTGCGCTGGCGGGCGGCTTCGGTCAGCGCCGTGAAGGCGGGGGCGCGGGCGGCGTCCGGTCCGGTCAAGGCGACGTCGAGCACGGCATCGAGATCCGCCGGACCGCCGAACTGGCCGAGCAGCGCGATCGCCTCGCCGCGCGACGCGTCATCGAGCTGGCCGGCGGAGGCGAGCGCCTTGGCCAAGTAGGGAGCGCTTTCCGCACCGCCCGCCGATTTGAGCGCAAAGATAAGGTGCGACGGCTTCTCGAACGCGAACTCGCCGGATTGGAACGCCGGCATCCAGGCGGCGCGCCGCTCGCGGATGAGGTGCCAGAGCGAATAGTCGATCGGCTCGTCCACCAGATCGGCGTCAAGCACGCGCATCGCGATCCGGACCGCGTCTGCCGAGCCGAGTTGCTCCAGCGCATGGATGGCCCCGAGCCGGACGCGGGGATGCGGATCGCCAACCGCCTTTTCGAGGATCGCCAGCGCATCCGGGATCGCCTTGCCCCGGTGGTAGAGGACGCGCAGCGCGGCGGCGCGGGCGTCGGGGTTCGGCGAAGCGAGGACGTTGTGGAGGAGATCGAGGTCGAGCTTGCCGATGGCTTCCTTCGCCCAGAGCGCTTCGAGCATCATCCGGTCGTAGTCGGCGGTTTCGCCGTCCTGGAATCCGTCCAGCCATTCGCTGATCGCCGCCGACGCCGCGTCCGCCTCCCGCGTCTTCAGCTCCGCCTTGGCGAGCAGGCGGGTCCCCATCTCCGGTTCGCCGAGCAGGGCGACCAAATCGCCGAGCGGCGCGCCGGCGATCGGCGGCTTGGGCGGCGCCTCGCCCGCCTTCGGCTTGAGCCGCCAGATGCGGCCGTGCACGTGGTCGCGGCGTTCGTCGCGGAAATCGACCTCGCCGTGCTGGATGATCGGGTTGTACCAATCCGCGATGTAGAGCGCGCCGTCCGGACCTTGGGTCACGCAGATCGGGCGGAACGCGCGGTGGGTGCTGACCAGCGGGTCGGGCAGTTGTTTGGCCGCGTAGCCGCTGCCGCTGTCGGCGATCGCGAACCGGTTGACCCGGTTGCCGCGGAAGTCGCAGGTGATCATGTTGCCCTGCCAATCCTCGACCACGGGCTACGCTGATGACCGCCAAGCCGCACTGCTTGGGCTGGTAGGGCGTCATGCCCTTGAGCACGCGCACCGCGCCGGGCGAGGTCAGGAAGGTCGCGCCGGGGAAGGTGAAGTTCACGCCGTCGTGGTAGGCGCCGTCGGTGGCAAAGCTCTGCCCCCACTGGTTAAAGACATACCCCACGGATTGACGAAGCCTTTGCAATAAACCTCCAGCTCGCGCGTCTCCGGCCGGAAGTGCCAGACGCCGCCGCCCAGCAGCCGCCGCACGCCGTAGGGGGTCTCGATATGGCTGTGGATGTAGATCGACTGGTTCATATACATCATGCCCTCCGGTCCCCAGTGGAAGGTGTGGATGATGTGGTGCGTGTCCTCGGTGCCGAAACCGCTGAGCACGGTCTGCCGCTCCTCCGCCATGCCGTCGCCGTCCTTGTCCCGCAGGAATAAAATCTCGGTCGCATTGGCCACGAACGCGCCGTCCGCATACGGCAGCACCGCCGTCGGGATGTAGAGACCGTCGGCGAAGACGGTACGCTTTTCCGCCACGCCGTCGCCGTCCGCATCTTCCAAAACGATGACCTTGTCCCCCTCGGCGTCGCCCGGCACGATGTGCGGATACGTCGTGCTGCTCACCACGAACAATCGCCCGCGCCCGTCGAAGTTCATGTGGATCGGCTTGGCAATATCCGGGTCGCGGGCAAAGAGGTTGACCTCCAGCGCGTCGTCCACGGTGAACGAATCGATCTGCGCCTGCGGGTTCGTGTCCGGGATGACCTGCAAGCCCCGCTGCGCGGATGCCTGCGGGCAAGGCGCGGCGGCGAAAGCAAGGGCGATCGCGGCAGCGGTGGAGGCGGTCGCAGCGGCGGGGCGGAGAAATCGGGAAGCGGGGTTCATCGCCCCGATTCTAGGCGCGGATCAGGGGGGATTTCAATCGGCGCTTTGCGCGAGTTTGCGCGACAGGCTTGCGTCATCTGGCTCAGTTGCGCGCGGGCGAATCGGCAGGTAGGTTTGCTCAAATCAACGCACGATCATACGATGGAATCCGAAGATCGAACCGATGGGAAGTCCCTCTGGCGGGCAACATGGAAGACCAGCGTCGCCGCCGGGGTCGTCCTCGGCTGCTGGATCCAGATCGCCAACCGCTTCGATTTCCGCATCCTTGTTATTGGGGGTGTGTTTTTCTCGATCGTTTTCTTCGGCGTTCTCGGTCTCCAGCAAATGAGGGAAATGCGCCGAGCTGTTCGTGACTGCGACAGATACCCTTGGGAGTCTCCCTGGGAAAGCAGTGAAGAGTATAGGAAGCTACTACCTCCCGCATTTCGGCGCATCGCCGTCTTCGGAGCATCCTTCATCGTGATGTCGATTGCGATGGACGCCTTGGGATTCTGAACGTGGCGCTCTGCGCGCGGTGTCATGAGGTTGCTGCCTGATGCCCGCTGGGACGCGCACGGAGCGGAGCGCGCATGACATCTTCCGCCGGGGGCGCGCTCCACCCGCCGCTCGCTCGGACCGCTCAAGGATCGGATGCGCGCGGCGGCGGCTTGGGGGCAAGCGCCACTTTGGCAGCGCTATGCGGGGAGACCAAGCCGGCGCTGAAGATCATCTTGGTCGCGTCCTCCAGCGACATCGAACTTTCCCGGATCCGCGCGCTTTCGACCATGACGACAAAGCCGGTCATCGGGTTGGGCGAGGTCGGCAGAAACACGGCGGTCATCGCGCCACCGAGATCCGGATCCTGGTAGCGGCCGGTGATGAACCCGACCAGCCAGCAGCCGGGGGACGGGTATTCGACGAAGGCGACGCCCTGGAAGTTCTGGGTGTCGCTGTAGCTTTTGAAAGCGTCGATGACCTGCTTGAGCGCCCGGTAGATAAACGAGACGACCGGGACGCGCATGAGCAGCGCATCCATAGCGTGCACCACGCGGCGCCCGATGACGTGCGTCGCCATGAAGCCGAGCGCGACGAGGAGCAAGATGAGGATGAGGACGCCGACGACGTTCAGGCTGACGCCCTCCGGATTTCCGAAATCGAAAAGGTGGATATTGAAGTAGCTCGGCTCGAACTCGCGCAGGACCTCCTGCCCGCCGGCGCCCTCCGCGTGGTAGCCTCCGAGCGTTTTGTTGAGCACCCAACAGATGCCCCAGAGGATCGGGGTGCTCACTTTGTTCAGGACCTTGTAGACGACGGTGAGGACCCAGAAGGTGGCGATCAGCGGGACGACGAAGGCGAGGCCGGCGAGGAATTTGTTGCGGATGCGCCGCCAGAATCCCTTTTCGTGCTCGTGCTCCTCTGGAGCGGATTCGGAAGGGAAAGGCGGGACGTGTGGGGCGGGCTGTGGGTTTTCGTTCATCGTCGTGGCTCCGCGCGCCGCGAGGCGTCGAGAATAAGAATCCCCCCGCCCGGCTTCCGCGCGCAACATTTTCGTAATCTCGGATACGTCCGCTCCCCGCGCAAGGGAGGCGCAATCAATTCGGGATCGCGTCCCCAGCCGAGCCCGCCCCAACAGCCGGCGGGACCGCCTCCGCACCACCGGCTTCCTCATCGCCATCGCCGCCGCGATAATCTGCGGGCAAATAGAAAGACGACTGATCGACCGTGAACCGCCAGGCGATCGCGTCCGCCTTTTCCTCCCCCGTGCGGCGGAGCTGGAGGACGACCTGGTATTCGGGGAGGCGGAGCCGCTCGCGCACCTGGTAGGAGACGATGCCCGTCCCCGGGTCGAAGGTCGGGATCACTTGCCCAAACCCGGAGATCTGCATCTCGATGCTCGCCGGGATTACGCCCTCCAGCTTGGAGAGATCGACGGTGATCTCCGGCAGCCGGTCGGCGATCGAGGCTCCATCCTCTGGCGAGACCTTGTAGAGCGGCTCGGCGGCGCCGTCTTCGCCCGGCTCGGAGGTGAGCACCTTGCCCATGCCGGTGCCGACGCCGCCGCGGAAGTTCGTCGCCAAGCCGAAGTTCTGGTCGTTGTTGCCGTGGATGATGTAGCGGTTGATTTTCCCGGACGGCGTCTCCCAGTTGACCTTCGCCGGGTTGCAGGTGAACATCGCTTGGTAGATCTTGTTTTCGTCGTTCAGCTCGATCAGCCGGTCCGAATAAACGCCGCCGGGGAAGGCGAAGGCGCGGATCGGGACGCCGAAATTCTGCTGGAGAAACGCCTTGGAGTCGGCGAGTTCAGAGAGCAGGAACGCGTCGAATTCCTCCGGCGTGCGGCTGCCCCGGTTGCGAATCTTGCTCGGCAGCGGGTGGCTCACGCTGTGGCTTTCGACCGTCGCGCCAGCCTTCCGCATCTCCTCGATCTGCCCGCTGTCGAGCGATTTGCCGCCGATGTTCACGTAGTTTTTGTAAAGGAACAGCGTGAACGGAAAACCGTATTCCTTGAGGATCGGAAATGCCTTGGTGTAGGTCGATTCCCAGCCGTCGTCGATGGTGATGAGGATCGCCGGGCTCGGGATGTTCTTCTCCTCCCGGCGCCAGGCGAGGAAGTCGTCCATGCTGATGACGCTGAGCCGGGCGTCTTTGATCGCCTGCATCTGGGTGCGGAATTTCTGGATGTTGATCCGGCTCGGCTATGTGGCTCTCGCCTTCGATGAATTCGTGGTAGCAGAGGATCGAGATCTCCGGCGACTTGTCGTGCACGATCTGCGGCTCCTCGGGGGCGGCTTCCTCGGGCGCAGCCTCGGCGGCAGGTTCGGGATCGAGCCAGCTCGCCGGATGGTCGCTCGCCCCGGGAACGGCAGATCGACGCCGAGGAATCCGGACATCAGGGTGGTAAGCGCCTGGGGAACTCGCCGCACGAGGCGAAGGCGGCACAGGCGCAGGCGGCGAGGAGGGAGCGAATGGAAGTAAGGCGCATAATCTTGGGTGAAAGATACGCAGATTGAGCGGTGATCGCGATGGAAATTGTTCGCCTCTCCAAACACAGGCATCCGATCGGGGCGTGGATTGCCGATTGAGGTGCCGGAGAAATCGGCGAAAAATGGGAACCGTCATCGCCCAAACTTACTAATTTAGGCGAAAGAACGATGCTATTCCGATCTGCCTGCCGACCACCACTGCGCGCCCGAGCCGTCGCAGGCGCTCTGGCGGCGGCGGTTGCCGTGGTCAATGCGCTGCCGTCTAGCGGGTCCGCCGCCGACCACGAGATCGCCATCGGTCCGCTCGAATTCGGCGAAATCCGCCCGTTTTCGCTAGATCTATCGGAGGCCGGCATCGTGGCGGCGGATCTCGAAAGCATCGAGAGCACCTGCCGCTGCCTCGAGGTGCTGCGCTACCCGACGGCCGCCGCGCCGGTGCTCGGCGGGCGCTACCTCGGCGTCGCCGCCGGGGAGATGGATGCCGTCCTGCGGCTGCACGCGGGCGGCGGACAGGTCAAAGAAATCGCCTTTCTCGGAAGGGTCGCGCCCGGCGACCCGGCGCTGGCAGCCGTGGGGACGGTCGAGCCGGAAGTCTTCCTCCGCCGCAGCGCGCCGGACCGGATCGATTGGCGGATCGCCCACGGACCGGCGAAGAAGCTGCTCGCGGAAGGCGGCATCGCGCTGGTCGACCTGCGGGACGCCGACGCGTATTTCGCGGCGCACATCGATGGGGCGGTGCGGCTGCCCGCGCACGAGTTGGCAGGAGCCTCGTTCCTCAGGCGCAAAGACGCCGTCATCCTGACCGGCAACGCATTCCCCAGCGCCGCCGATGAGCGCGCCCTGGCGCAGTTGCGCGCCGCGGCATCGAGGCGCCTGGTTCCTGCCCGGCGGACCGGCGCGGTGGCGAAAGCGCGGCGGCAAGCTGGCGGGCGAGCGCCAGCCGCGCGGCGGCGCGCCCGCCCTCGCGCCCGCCGATCTATTCGCGGCGGACGCGGCGCTAGCGGCGCTCAAGGTCGGCGGTCGGTCACCTTCGCCGACCGCTATCTGCTGCCGGGCGCGACTTGGTTCGCCTGCGATCAGCTCCGCCGAAGGCGTTTTACGACTTCCTCGCCGCGCGCGAATTGCCGGTCGCTGTCGCCGTGCCCGCCGATGCCTCAAAGCTCGCTGCCGCCGAAGCGATCGCCGCGCAGATCAAGGATGCCGACGCCTGGGTCCTGCCCGGCGGCATCGAATCCTACCGAGACTATCTCGCCGAATTTTCCGCCCGCGTGAAGGCGAGCCACCAGCGCAGATCCCGCGTCAATACCTCGCGCGGCATCCGCTACCACCGCAGCGGCTGCCACGCCTGCCCCGGCGGCTAGCACGCCCCGCCTTTTTCCCTAGACCCGCCATGATAGCCCCGACCGAGCCTCCTCATCGCCACCGCCGCCATCGCCCTCGCCACCGCCAGCGGCGGTCTTCCCCGATCAAGCGTGCGCCCAGAATGTCGAATTCTTCTCGTCTGCCCAAGAGTGGCAGCGCCGGGTGCAAAACGCGCAGCTCTTGCCCACCGACGCGCGCCACGTCGCGCTGGCCGAATGAAATCGCCGCAGCGCCCGCGCCGGAGGACGACCTCGGGCACACGCTCACGTTCGACGCCGCGAACACCGGCATGGCGCAGACGTTCGTGCTGCGCAACCTCAACGTCCCGTCCGGCGATCCGCGCGGCTTGGTCTTCGACGAACCCGAAGGCGGCATCGCCTCGATGAATTTTATCAGCATCGGCGATGTGAATGGCGTTTCCGGCTTCCCGACCGCGCCTTACGAAAACGATGACTTTGAAATCGAATTCACCTCCGGATCGGTCACCGCATTCGGCTTTATCATCGCGAGCAACGACGGCTCCGCAGCGGGCGAGACGCTAGAGGTAAGGGCGAACGGGTCGGTGATCGGGACGCTCAGCACGATCCCGACGGGCAGCGGCGATGTGTTTTTCGGCATCGTCTCGGACACTCCGTTCGACACGATCGCGTTCGACGAGGCGGACGACGGCGACGACATCGCGGTGCGCGAATTCATCCTCGCCGAAGCCATCGCCCCCACGGCGAGGATCGTCCAAGGAGCTACCGATGACTTCCTCGCCTTCGAGGCGGAGGACTACGACCCGAACTCGCGGACGTTCGGCGACGCCTACGCCAAGATCGACGCCTCCAGCGCGATCACCGAATTGAGCGGGGCGGTCGTCTCGCCCACGGGCATCACCGGCGGCGCGGCGATCCTCGACCCCGCGCCGACCATCGGTGGCGGGCAGGTCAACTACACGATCGAATTCGCCGCAGCAGGCACCTACTACCTCTACCTGCGCGGCGGCATGTACAACATCCGCGACACCGCCGGGCATCTGATCCACGAGGATTCGTTCAAGCGCTCGCCGGGCTTCGGCGAGCCGCCGACGGTGGTCGAAGACGGATTTTGGAACACGGGCGACTTTGGCGGCGGCGGCAACTATGCGTGGTGGAACAAGGACGTCACCTACACGGTGGAGCCGGGCGATGTCGGCCAGCCGCTGGCGTTTTCGCTGGCGGGCAATGAGGCGGGCATGTCGTTCGACGCGGTCGTCTTCAGCCAGCAGCAGGGCTTGGACGATGCGGCGCTCGACGCGCTGATGGCGGCGACGCCCCGCATCTATGCCGATGCCCCCACCATCACGCCCGACGCCAAGCTCTTCGGCACCAGCACGACCGCCACGATGGCGACGCTCACCCCCGGCGCCGAGATCCGCTACACGACCGACGGCAGCGATCCGACCGCCGCCTCGACGCTCTACACCGCGCCGCTGGCGATCAGCGCGACGACCACGCTGCGCGCCCGCGCGTTCAAAGCCGGGCTGGAGCCGAGCGAGACCACCGGCGCGCATTACGTGCAAGACGCGGCGTCGCTCAACGCCCTCGCCGCCGTCCCCGGCTTAAAGACATGGCTGCGCGCCGACGGCGGCATGGTGGGCGGCGATCTGGGCGTGGGCGAATGGCTCGACCTCACCGGCAACGGCAACGGCGCATTCCAGCTCAACAAAGCGAAGCAACCCGCGCCGGGCGAGACGCTGAACGGCCAGCCCACGCTATTGTTCGACGGGCAAGACGATGGCCTGGCCATGCGGTGGACGGTGCGCCACGCGCGACCGGAAACGATGTTCCTCGTTTACAACCAGCATAGCGGCCGGAACTCGCGGGAGCGGATCATCCAGTCCGCCACACCGATCAGCTTTATCTTCGGCTCCTACAGCGGAGGCTCTGACGGTCTCTACACGGGAGACGGCTGGGTGTCGCAGGAGGACATCCCGAAAGATGTGTTTCACCTCATCGAGGCGCGGCTCGACACCGGATCATCTCGCTTTTATCGCAACGGGGACGACCGCACCTTCAACAGTTCGCCAACCGGGATGCTCAACCGGATGGCGATCGGCGGCGGGGAAGGCAGCCTCTTTGAGCCGACGCGCGGGCAGGTCGCGGAGCTGCTCGTCTTCGACCGGGCGCTGACCGAGGCGGAGCGCCGCGAGGTCGAGAGCTACCTGGCGAATCGCTATGCCTTGTTAGCGCCGCAGGTCGCCACGCCATCGGTCACGCCGCCGAGCGGGTTCTACGAATCGCCGCAGACGGTGCCGATCGAATGCGACAACCTGGCCGCCGAGATCCGCTACACGACCGACGGCAGCGAGCCGACCGCCGCCTCGGCGCTCTACACTGCGCCTTTTCAAATCGGGGCCAGCGCCGTGGTCCGCGCCCGCGCCTTCCGCGCCGGGTGGGGCGATTCCGCCGTCGCCGCCGCCGACTACGAAATCGGCATCGACACCGCGCCGATCTCGCGGGACGGACTCCAGCTCTGGCTGCGCGCCGACCGCGCGCTGACGGTGGACGGCGACGGCGGCGTCTCGCGCTGGGGCGACCTGTCCGGCGCGGGCAACGACTTCACGATGCGCACCGGCAGCCAAGAGCCGGTCGCCGCGCTCTCCGGCGGCGTCGAGACCCTGGTGTTCGACGGCGCGAACGATGGCTTGAACAGCCCCGAGTCGATGAGCCTCGGCAGACCCTCGACCATCTTCATGGTCGCCCGCCAGATCAGCGGCGGCGGCGCCCAGCGCGCGCTGCAGAGCACCACGAACAACTGGCTGCTCGGACCGCATACCTCGACCGGCGGGCTTTACGCCAACGGCTGGGTGCGCAACGACGGCTTCCCGGTCGGCGAGACCTTCGTGGCGACCGCCCTCAGCCTGCCCGGCGAGACGCGTTATTATTTTCAAGGCGAGGACTACACGGTCGATTCGGCGCCGTCGGGCATCATCGGGCGCCCCGCGCTCGGCGGCGGGGTGGGCGCTTACTTCGATCCGTTTAACGGCGAGATCTACGAAGTCATCATGTATGACCGCGCGCTGGATGAAGCCGAGCGCCGCGCGGTCGAAGCGTATCTGGGCGGTCGCTACAGCGCGTTCGCGCCCGTCGCCGACTTGCCGGATGTCGATCCGCCCAGCGGCTACTACAACGGCGCGCAGTCGGTCGCGATCTCATGCACCACAGCGGGCGCGGAAATCCGCTACACGCTGGACGGGTCCGTGCCGGATCAATCCGACGCGCTTTACACCGGACCGGTCGCCGTGGCGGCGAGCGCCACGCTGCGCGCGCGCGCCTTCGCGCCGGGGCTTGGCGGAAGCGACATCCGCGAGGCATTCTATGGGATCGGGGCACCGCCGATCCCCGACGCCGGGATGTGGATGTGGCTGCGCGGCGATTCCGCGCTGACCCGCGATGGCTCCGGCGCGGTGCGCATCTGGGGCGACCTGTCGGGCGCGGGGCGCGATGTCTTTCAGATGAATCCCGATCAGTTCCCCGGCACCGACACGTTCGGCGGACAGCCTGCGATCCGGTTCGACGGTGCCAACGACGCGCTGTGGGGACCGGAGACCGATCAGATCCTCCGCCCCAGCACGGTGATCGCGATCTTCGAGCAAGAGACCGGGGGCGGCGGTAATCAGCGGCTCATCCAAGGCAATGCCTCAAACTGGCTGATCGGTCCGCACACCGGCGGGTCCGGCGGTCTCTACGCCGACGGCTGGGTCAGGGAGACGCCGCCCATCCCGCCGGAGACGCCCGCGTTTGCCGTGGCGCTCCAAGACGAGTTCGGCACGCGCTTTTTGTTCAATGGCGAAGATCGAACCGACAACCCGACGCCGCGCGGCAGTATCGGGCGCATCGTCTTCGGCGGCGGGAACGGCAGCTACTTTCACCCGTTCAAAGGGAAACTCGCCGAAGCCATCATCTACGACCGCTTGCTCGACGATGCGGAGATCGGAGCCATCGGCGACTACGTGGCGGCGCGCTACGGCAGCGAGATCGCGCCGAAACTCGCCGCGCCAAAAGCGACGCCGGACGGCGGATTCTACGCAACCGGGCAAAGCGTGGCGCTGGGAGCCGATCCGGCGGGAGCCGACATCCGCTACACGCTCGATGGCAGCGAGCCGGATGAAAGCTCGGCGCTCTACAGCGGACCGATCGCAGTGACCGCGACAGCCACGCTCAAGGCGAGAGCCTTCAAAGCGGGCTGGGAGGCGAGCGCCACGCATGAGGCGACGTTCACTATCGATCCGCTCGCCCCGGCGATCCCGCATCGCGGGGATATGCTATTCTGGTTTCGCGGCGATCTGGGCGCGGCGGACGAAGGCTCCGGCGTGGCGGCGTGGCTCGACCAAAGCGGGAGCGGCACGAACGCCTACGCGCCCAGCGAGGCGAACCAGCCCGCCTTGCTCCCCGCCTCGGACATCAATGGGTTGCCCGCCCTCCAGTTCGACGGCACCAGCGACTACTTCCGCCTGCCGCCCGGCTTCGGTGACTTCACCGGCGGGCTGACCGCGATCATCGTGGTGCGCCACACCAACGCCGGGAATTGGCAGCGGTATTTTGACCTCGGCAATGGCGCGAATTCGCAGAACATCTTCTGGACCCGCAGCGGCACCAGTTCGGGGATCCACTACAGCCAGATCGGGGGAAACAACGGGACCGCCGACAACCAGATCGATCTCGATACCAACGCGATCTTCGCCATCGTCCACGATCCGAACGGCGGCTCGCCCGAGGCGCGCTGGTTCAAGAATAGCGTCCACCAGCGCACCCAAACCGGATTCGGATTCGGTCCGGTGGCGACGCGCTACAACAATTTCATCGGCGATAGCAACTGGGGTAACGACGCCTTCTTCCAAGGGCAGATCGCCGAGCTGATGCTTTTCAAAACGGCGCTCGACGACAACGACCGCGAGATCATCGAAAGCGTCATCCGCGACCGCTACAACATCCAGATGCAGACCGTCGCGCTGCCGACCTTCACGCCGAACGGCGGCGAGCTGGTCGCCCCGGCGAACGTCGAGATCGCGACCGCCACCCCCGGCGCGGAGATCCGCTACACGCTCGACGGATCCGACCCGGATGAAAGCAGCACGCTCTACACCGGACCGGTCGCGCTGAGCGCCAGCGCCCTCATCCGCGCGCGCGGCTTCGCGGTCGGGTTCAACCCGAGCCTGCTCGCCGAAAAAGCGTTTTCGGTCGGCGACGGACCCGGCGGCGGCGATGGCTTGGCGGCGGAGTTCTTCGACACCGAAAACCTGACCGGCACCTCGGTGCGGCGCATCGACCCGCAGATCGCCTTCAACTTCGGCAATGGCTCGCCCGACCCGCGGATCGGCGGCGAGACATTCTCCGGCGCGTGGGACGGCGAGTTCCAGCCGCGCTACGACGAGGACTACACGTTTTACACCGACCACAATGCGGGGGCGCGCGTCTATCTCGACCTCGACCAAAGCGGCGACTTCGACCTGCCCGGCGAATTGATCATCGACGACTGGCCGAACGACGGGAACCGCGCGGCGGCCAGCGCGCCCGCCGCTTTGCAAAAAGGTCAGCGCTACAAGATCCGCGTCGAACACGCCGAGCGCGCGGGCATCGCCAGCATCACGCTGAGCTACAGCACCTTCACCCTAACAAAACAACCCATCCCGGCATCGCAGCTCTTCTCGCTGCTCCCCCACCCCGCCATGGCGGCGACGCCGCTGGCCACGCCCGGCGGGGCAAGCTATCCGGGCAGCGCGGTGGTGGCGCTGAGCTGCGCCACGCCCGGAGCCGCCATCCGCTACACGCTGGACGGCAGCGCGCCGGACGAAAGCGACGCGCTTTATTCGTCGCCGATCACGGTGAATGCCGATGCGCAGCTCCGCGCCCGCGCCTTCGCCGCCGGGCTGAACGCGAGCGGCACTTTGTTCGAAGACTATGTCATCGATAACACCGGACCGGCGATCACCGGCTTCGCCTTCGCTGGGCAGCCGATCAGCAACGGCGCGACTATCGCCAGCGACGGCGTCGTGTCGGTCGCCGCGGCAGACCCGAGCGGCGTGAGCCGGGTTGCGTTTTTCTATCAGCCGAGCGGCGGCGCCGAAGTGCCGCTGGGCGAGGACGCCGACGGCTCCAATGGCTACTCCGCCGCGTGGATCGCCAGCGGCGTGCCGGACGGCAACTACACGTTGATCGCCCGCGCCTTCGATGGGTTCAACACGATGTCAGAGGCGGCGCGACGTCACCCTAACGCACTGGCCCCGCCGCCCGCGCCGACGCTGACCGCGCCGGAGGATGGCGCGACGACCAACGACCCGATCGCGGCGGTCCGCGGCACCGCGCCCGCCAACACGACGGTTACGATCTTCCAAAACGGAACGCCCGTAGGCGGCACGGTCTTGCCGGATCAAAGCGGAGCCTTCGCGATCACGCTGCCGCTGGAGGAAGGCACCGAACGCATTCACCGCCGCCGCGACCAGCCGCGTGTAAGGTCCGGCGTCCAACGCCCGCACGATCACGCTAGACACGACGGTGCCCGACCCGCCGCTCAACCTGCAGGTGCGCCGCGGTAGCCTCGCATCCAGCTAATCTGGCTGCCGCCGACCAACACCGACGTCGCCGCCTACACGATCTTCCGCGCGCCGTCGCCATTCGCGGCGACCGACGATCCGGGCGTGGTCCCGCTGATCACGCCTGCGCTGGGGGCCAATACGATTTTCAACGACCTGCCGGTTGCCGACGGCACGTTCTACTACCGGATCCGCACGACCAACGCGGCGGGCACGATGAGCGCGCTGTCGAATCTGGCGAGCGCCGCCAGCGACCGCACGCCGCCCGATCTGGCGGCGATCAGCTACACGCCGGAGAATCCAAACACGCTGAAGGGCGGGCGCTTCGGAGCCCGGCATCGTCACGGTGACCGCCACGCTGAGCGGTAGCTTCGTCCACGCCGTTCCTCTCGCTCGCGCCGGAAGCGGCGGCTTCGATCCCGCTGTCGCTCACCCACAATCGCCCCCCAGTTCACCGCGACGCTCGCCATCACCGAGAGCACCGGCTCGGGAACCTATCAGGCGAGCTTCTCCGCCCGCGACCTCGTCGGCAACCGCGGAGCCGGCATCGCCGCCAACAGCGCGATCACGATCGACACGACCGGACCGCAGGCGGACGGGCTGACGCTCGGTCCCGCCGCGCCGATCGAAAACGACCAGGCTAGCCCGACGCAAGTCGCCATCGATCTGCATCTCGACGAAACGCCTACCGCAGAGCCTGTGCTGACGTGGCGGCTCAGCGCGCTCGCGTCCGCCCAATCGCCTGCCGCCTAACATTGATCCCAGGCGCGGACGCCCAGACGTGGTCGGCGCACGCTCGACTTGCCCGCCGCATGCCAGCTTGCCCGATCGAGAACCTGATCCTCGAATTCTCGGCGACCGATGACCTCGGCAACACATCGACGCGGATCATCCCGCCCTCGCAGTTCGAAGTCTATCAAGGCGAGCTGCCCGGTTTGGGCGCGCCGTTCGGGCCGACCGCCACGCCGATGCCCGGGGCGCGGTCGGATTGAGCTGGACGATGGTGCACGACGCGAGCGGCTACCGGCTCTATCGCTCGGCGGCGGATGGCGGACCCACGACGCTCGCCCCGATCCAAGACATTCTCGACCCCGGCACGCTGGAGTTCACAGACGCGCCGTCGCCGGAGGGCATCTACCACTACGCCATCGCCTCGCTGCGCACCGCTAACGGGCAGACCGTGCCGGGCGACCGGAGGCGATCCGCCCGCCGCCGCCGCATCGGACGCCACCCCGCCCGGCGCGCCGCGCAACCTCCGCTCACGCTGGCGAGCAACGGCATCCTGAATGAATGGGCGCCGCCCGCCGGGATCGCCGAGACGATCACCTACCGCCTCTACCGCAGCGCCGATCCGATCGCGGATGTCTCGGCGCTCAGCCCGCTCGCCGAAGGTTTGACCAGCGTCAGCGCAGTCGATCCGTCCCCGACCCATGCGGAGCCGTATTACGCGATCACGGCGGCGGACGAGGCGGGCAACGAATCGCCGCCCTCGAACACCGAGTTGCTCAATGCCGATCTCTTTCCCGTCAATGCGCTGGAGATCGCCGCGGCGGCGGGGCAAGCACCCGCCATCTCGTGGGCGAACAACTCGCCATCGATCAGCGGCTACGACCTCTATCGCGGCGACCGCGACACCGGCGTGAAGCTCAACGCCGCACTGTTGCCGGGCACCGCCTTCACCGACCAAAGCTACGCCGGCGGCGACCGGCTCTACACGGTCGTCACGCTCGATACCAATGCGATGGAGAGCCTGCCGCGCAGCCTCGCCTTGCCCGACGTAACCTGCGATCTCGCGCCGGACCAATCGCTCAAACTCGGCTTGATGAATGGCGTCCGCTGGATCGTCCGCAACCGGTCTGCCACCTATCCGCTGACCAACGCCGTCATGAAAATGACGGTCGGCGGCATCGCGCACCAGAGCGCCGCATTCAGCCTCGCCCCCGGCGATCAACGCGAGGTCAACGTGGTCGTCGGCGGCTATGCGTCGCTGGCGGGCAGCACCAGCGCGGGCTTTGCCGCCGAGCTGGAAAGCCGTCCGCAGGCGGGCGAGCGGATTGCCTTCACGCACGAGGGATCCATCGCGCTGGAGGAAGGCGGCTTGGTCGTGCAGGTCTTGCCCGGCGACTTTGCGCGCGGCGGGATCGGGCGCGTGCGCTACCGCATTCAAAACACGGCGGCGGAGACAATCGAGATCCTGACCGCCCGCGCCAACGGATCCCAGCCGTCGCCCGACCTGCGCTTCGATCTGCTCGATGAAGACGAGAACTTGCTCGACGGAGCCGACGTCTTGCAGCATCTCGGCGAATCGATCGTCACGCTGGCCAATGGCGAGAGCGTGCTGCGCCTCGCCGGGGGCGAAGAATACACGTCCCCGGAGTTCCAGCTCAACGTGCCCGAGGATGCTGCCGACGAGCTGACGGTCCAATTCGCGGTGGACGCCGTCTTCTCCAAACGCGGCACGCCGGAGGAAGTCGCGCTCGCCGGGCCAACGGTGCGCGCGCCGGCATTGATCGCGGAGACGACCTACCTCGCGCAGATCATCGATGCCACGCCGGAGGTATCCGCCGGCGGGCAGACGATCACGATCACGGGCAAGGCGGTGCTGCGCGCGAACCCGGCGGAACCCGCCCGCAGCGCGCCGGTCCGGGTCGGCATCACGGTGCGGGGCTTCGACCGGGTGGCGGACCTGGTGTCCGACAGCAGCGGGGACTTCACGCACGTTCCAGCCGCTGCCGAACGAAGGCGGCATCTACAGCGTGTGGGCGACACATCCGGACCTGAACGACAAGACGCCGCAAGATACGTTCGTGATCAACAAGGTGATCGTCACGCCAGGCACCATCCGGCTTTCCACCGCGAAGAATTATCCGCAGCAGGTCAACCTGCGGGCGGAGGCGGCAGCGGGGACGTCCGCGACGAATCTGCGGCTCGTCTATGAGGCGGCGAACCAAAGCCCGCCGGCGCTCACGCCGGGCATCGCGATCACCCCCGGCGCGCCCATCACGATCAGCGGCGGCGGCGCGGCGAACCTGCCGTTTACGTTCCTCGGCGACAACACCGCGCCCTCCGCCGGCACGCTGCGGCTAAAGGTCGTGAGCGATGAAAACGATGCCGAAGGCTGGGGCATCGTGACGGTCAACTACACGCTCTCCGACGCGCCCGCCGTCGCCCGCTTCGCCCCGACCGCCATCGACACCGGGGTGAAGCGCGGCGAGCCGGCGGCGGAGACGGTCACGCTGCGCAGCCTCGGCGTGGTGCCGCTGGAAAACGTGCGGCTCAGCCTGCATCAGATCGCGGGCGGCGATGCGGTGGCGCCGCCGCCGTGGGTCAGCCTGCTGGTCGGCGCGCAGGTCGGCACGATGGCGGTCGGCGACGAATTGCCGGTCGGCGTCAACTTCCAGCCCGAGGCGCCCGCCGTCCCGGTCGGCGACTACGAATTCCGCCTCACCATGGCGGCGGACAACCATCCCGACATCAGCGTGCCGATCTATGTCGCGGTCACCGACGCGGGCGAGGGCAACGTCTTGTTCAAGGTCGTCGATCTGCTCACCCTCACGCCGGATCCGGACTACGTCGCGCCCGGCAACGCGGCGCATCCCGAGCCGAACTACCAGGGTGTGTTCAATGCGCGCATCGAATTGCAGAACGAAGCGGTGACCAGCATCACGCGGGTCAAGTTCACCGACGGCTATGGCGAGGCGGACTTCCTCGGCGACGGCGGCGCGATGGACCTGCCCGCCGGCCGCTATAAATACCGGATCACCGCCGACGGTCACGACAGCCTGATCGGGCGGGTCGAGATCCGCCCCGGCGTCACTGCGACCGCCAACCCGCTGCTCATCAATCGATTCGTCACCGTCGAGTGGGAGGTCGTCCCGATCACGATCGAGGACCGCTACGAAATCGTCTTGGAGGCGACGTTCGAGACCAACGTGCCCGCGCTCAACATCACCGTCACGCCGATCATCACGATCCCGCAGATGTGCGCCGCATGATGTGCTCTACGGCGAATTCGCTTTCACCAACCGGGTGCGTCAGATCCGCGCGACGAATTCAGCTTCGGGTTCCCGGCAGCGACCAATACTTCCGCTACGAGCTGCTCGCCGCGGTGCCCGACGCCGATCGGGCCGGGCAAACCGTCGTCGTCCCCTATCGGATCACCGCGCTGCAGGCGCTGCCCGGCAACTGCCCGACCGCCCCGGCGCTCGGCATGATGCTGCCCACGATGACGCCGCAGAATTTTGGCGTGGTCGCCGCTGCGGCGATGCTCGCGCAGGCGAATGGCGGCGGCTGCACGCGCTACTCGCGCTGCGTGCCGCACGAGGTTTGCTACGAATGCCCGTGGGGCGAAAAAGTGGTCATCTCAGGAACGATCTGCGGCTCCTACACCAGCGGGAGCTGCCCGCCCGATGAAGCGCGCTACGGCGGCGGAGGTGGCGGGGGCGGCGGAGGCGGCAGCAGCGCATCGCCCCGCCCGCGCCCGATCGAAGGCAAGTGGTGCGAGCCGCCGCCCTGCGATTGCAAGCCGTGCCGCGATTGCAAGACAGCAAGTCGAAGGCGAAGAGTGAGGTCGATCAGATCACGGGTGCCTACAGCGATAAGATCACCGACTTGATCATCCGGCTGCCCGCCGACCAGATCGCCATGAACCGCACCTATAGTGGCGGCGGCTGGTCGTTCGATTCCCTTCGCGGACATCCGGCAGAAGTTCGACGCCGGCACCGACCTGCCCCAGGTGACTGCCTCGAACGGAACGACACGTTCGAAGGCGGCTTCGAGACCTTCACCAACGGCTCGGGCAGCGCGGCGATCCGGTCATCCCCGGCGGCTACCGCTACGACAATTCGCTCACCCAGGACTGGGCGGAGTTCAACGCCTCCTACCAGATCGCCGCCAAGGACTGGCGCGGTGACCACCGCGCAGATGACCTATGCGGGCGGCAAGCTGGCGGCGATTCAAGACGGCGCGCGCGGCGCGGCGACCTTGAATACGATGGGTCCGACCGCCTCATCCGCATCACCAGCCGCCAGGCGGCGCCGAGGCAAGCTCTACGGCTTCAACGCGGAGGATCGGCTGGCGACGGTCAACGACATCCGGGGCGAGGTCACGACCTACACCTATGATGGCGAGGGGCGCCTGATCCACAAAGACCTGCCCGGACCCGCGCTGGTTACGATCACCTATGATTCCCAGTATGGGTTTGTGCAAAGCGTGCTCGATGAGAACAAGCGCGGCACGTTCTACGAGTTCTCGCAAAACAACGCGACCGGCGAATCCTACTGCAAGATCACCACCACGGCGGGCAAAGTCACCGAGAGCTACTTCGACAAGCGCCGCGTGCGCGCCGAGGTCATCGTCGATGGCGTGCGCGTCGAAAAAGACGACCGTGGTGAGCGACCGCGAGGTCCGCACCGAAGATGGGCCTGGCGAACGTCACCGTCGTGCGCGAACCGAAGACGCCGGGCGCACCCGCGTGGTCGAATTCCCCGACGGCACCGAGCTGCGCGAGGAAAGCGAGAACGGGCGCCTGCTCCGCCGCGTGGACCGCGCCGGCTTCGCCACCGAATACGAATACGACGACCAAAACCGCCCGATCCGGGTAACCCGCGCGGCGGGCGAACCCGAGGAGCAATCGATCCGTTACATCAACGCGCTCGGGCTTGGCGGCGACCCAGACGATCAAGGCGCGGGCGGCGCAGGCGCGGCGACGACGACGTTCACCTACGATGCGCTCGGCAGGCTGGAGAAAGCGACCAGCCCGACCGGCATCGAGATCCGGCGCGAGTACGACGCCCAGGGGAGGGTCAGCAAGATGGTCGAAGGCGATGGCCTGGAGATGGAATACGAATACGATCCGGCGACCGGCGACCTCGTCCGCGAGATCAGCCCGCTCGGGTTCGACATCGAATACGAATACGATTCGCTCGGGCGGCTGGTCCGCTTACCAACGGCGAAGGGGCAGCCTGACGCGGGCATATTCGCCGGGCAGGTCGTGCAGACCAATGCGGACGGCGGTGCGACGGCGTTCGACTTTGACCAGGAGGGGCTGCTATTGAAAACGACTGACCCCGAAGGCAAAGTCACCCAGTTCGTCCACGATTCGCATCGCCGCCGCGTCGCGGTGATCAACGGGCGCGGCGTGCGCACCGAATACCAGTTCGACCCGCGCGGGGCGACCTACGACGGCGGCGGGGCGGAGCGGATGACGAAGATCATCCACCCGACCTTCGAGCAATCGTTCTCCTATGACGCGGGCGGCAACCGGATCGGCGAATCGACCGCCGCCGGGGGGCAAAGCGTGAGCCTGTCCCGGAGCTTCGACGGGCGCGGCAGGACCGCGAGCTTCACCGACCCGCTCGGCGTCCAGACGTTGTTTGAATCGGACGCGCTGGGGCGTCCGACCCGCGAGGCGATCCAGACCGGCGGCGGCGAAAACGCGATCGGCACCGCCTTCGACGAGCGCGGCAACATGGTGCGCTTCATCAGCCCCAACGGCGAGCAAACCCTCTTCGAATATGACCTCAACGACCGGCTGACGCGCAAGGAATTCCCCGGCGGCGACGAGGAGCGGATCACCTACACCCCGGCGGGCCGCGTCAAGTCGATCGTCGATGGCGAGGGGCGCAAACGCGAGCGCACCTACGACGGCGGCGGCCGCGCGACCGCGGTCGATTTCTACGCGGATGAAGCGGATGCTGCACCGGAGCAGACATTCACCCGAACCTACGACAACACCCACCGGATGACGGGCGAGACCACGCCGGAGGCGACGACCACCATCGCCTACGATCCGATGGGCAGGGTCCTCGACTACACCGTCGCGCACGCCGGCGGCCCGACGTTGGCGCACCATTACACCTACTACCAAAACGGGACGAAGAAAACCTATACCTCGCCCGGCGGCACGACGTTCACCTACACCTACGATGGCGCCAACAGCCTGGCGAGCATCTCCGCACCGGGCATGGGCACGATCGCCTATAACGAATACCTGTGGCACAAGCCGACCCAGATCACGTATCCGGGCGGCATCCAAAAGTCCGTCGCCTACACGCCGCTGATGGCGGTCGAGTCGATCGCATTCACGGACGGCGCGGACCAATTGCTCTGGCGGGAGAGCTACGCGCGCAACGCCGACCAACTCGTCACCTTCCGGGACACCGACCGGGGCGGCGCGACCTACCACTACGACAGCGTCGGGCGGCTCGTCGGCGTCACCTCCGATCTCCCCGGCATGGCGACCGGGCTTTACAACTACGATGCGGCCGGCAACCGGACGGCGGCTCCGGGCGACCCGGCGATCGCGACCGCCGCCGGCGACCGCGTCACCGCCTACGGCGCGCTGGCGCTCGCCTACGATGGCAGCGGCCGTGTCACCCAGATCGCGGGCGGCGCGCAGGATCTCAATCTGATCTACGATGCGCGCGGGCTGCTCGTCGAGGTGCAAGACGGCGCGGCGGCGACGGTCGCCCGCTACGGCTACGACGGCTACGGCCGCCGGATCTGGAAGGAGGTCGGAGCCGCCAAGACCTACTTCCACCACACCAGCGAGGGCATGGTCGGCGAATACGACGCGGCCGGCAATGCGATCCGCGAATATGGATTCATGCCCGGCAGCAGCCTCGGCATCGAACCCGTGCTGTGCGAGGCGAACGGCTCGTTTTACTTTTTCGCCAACGACCACCTCGGCACGCCGCACGCGCTTTTCGCCGGGGATGGCACCGCCGTCTGGCAGGCTGAATACGATGCGTTTGGCGAGGCGGAAGTCGCCCCCGGAGCGGCGATCCCGATCCCGCTGCGCGCCTCCGCCCAGTTCTTCGATGCCGAATCCGGGCTGCACTACAACTACGCCCGCTACTACCACCCGGCGCTCGGGCGCTACCTCCAGCGCGATCCGGTCGGCGAGCTCGGCGGCGCGAACCTCTATGCCTTTGTCGAAAACAACCCGGTGCGCTGGGTCGATCCGTTCGGCGAGGCCAGCCTGAAGCCAGACCAGCCGCCGCCGCCCTGCGACATCGGCAAAGAATCGACCCGCGAGGTCAATTACAAGATCACCTCGCCGGAGATCCCGCTCCAGGTGACCTGGCAGGTCGCGGGCGAGGCCAAGCTCGTTTACAAGGACACGCCCACCTGCTGCGGCTCGCAGGTGAAGACCAAACAGTCCGTCGAGGGATCGGGCGCGGTCTCGATCACCGCCGAGGCGAGCAGCTTCAAAATCCCGGGACCGATCGAGCTAAAGGGTGGGCTCACCTTCACCGGCTCGGTCGGCGGAACCCTGGCCGGCTCCTACGAAAAAGATCCGTGCACCGGAAAGGAGAGCGGCAAGATCTGCCTGAAGATGTCGGGCGCGATCTTCCTCGGCGGATCGCTCACCGGAACCGCCGACCTCCCCGGGTTCACCGTCTCGGCATCGGCGAGGGCGGGCGGAGCCGCCGAGGTTTACATCGAGCGATGCTTCATGCCGTCGCCGGCCACCACCAAGAAATGCCTCAAGGGCGAGATCTTCGTCGATTTCGCGGTGAGCTTTATCGCCAAGTCCGACAACGAGGGAGCCAACCAAGAGGGCGGCTTCACCCGGACCTGGAAACATGTCTTCTGGCAAGCCCAGACCTCCGGATGCCAATAGCCCGAACGCCTTAAATTTTCCCAGCGATGAAACCGATTCTCCGCCACCTCCTCGCCGCCCTCGCGCTAGTCGCCGCCGCTGCCGCCGCCCGCGCGCAGGATAGCATCTGCGCCCAGGTCAAAATCGAGATCGAGCAAGAACTCACGCTCGAGCGCGCAGCCTTCGAGGCGCGCATGACGATCAGCAACGGGCTGCCGACCACCGACTTGGCGAACGTCGCGATCGCGGTGAGCTTCGCCGACGAGGCGGGCAACCCGGTCGCCGCGACCTCCGACCCAGACAACACGAGCGCCGATTTTTTCATCCGGCTGCAAGATGGGTCCAGCATCCCCGGTACGATCATGCGGCAGGACGACGCCTCGATCAAATGGCTGATCATCCCGGCGCGCGGCGCGAGCGGCGCGAGACGGCGGTACAGCGCTCCAGGTCGGCGCAACGCTGACCTATGAGATCAACAGCGAGCCGGAGACGGTGACCGTCAGCCCCGACACGATCACGGTGCGCCCGATGCCCGCGCTGACGCTCGACTACTTCCTGCCGCTGGAGGTCAACGGCGACGATCCGTTCACCGCGTTCGTCGAGGAACCAGAGCCGTTCTCGCTCGGCGTCCGCGTCAGAACAACGGCTCCGGGGCGAGCAAAGTCGATGAAGATCGAGTCGAGCCACCGCGCATCGTGGACAACCGGCAGGGATTGCTGGTCAGCTTTCTGATCACTGGCAGCGAGGTCAACGGCGAGTAGCGCGCCCACCCTGCTGGTCGATTTTGGCGACATCGCGGCGGGCGAAGCCGGCACCGCCCGCTGGATCATGACGTCCAGCCTCTACGGCCGCTTCACCGAATTCACCGCCACGTTTTCCCACGCCGATGACCTGGGCGGCAAGCTGACCTCGCTGATCGAGGATGTCTTCACCCACACGCTGGTCCATGATGTCCGCGTCGATTTGCCCGGCCGGGACAACGTCCGCGACTTCCTCGCCTACGAGACCGGCAGCGGGACCGGCGACCTGATCGCCTACGAATCCGACAATGTCGATACGCCGGTCAACGACCTTTCGGGCGGCGCGGCGCTGACCGATGGCGGCACCAATCTGTTGGTCGAAGCCGATCCGGTCACCGGGCTGGGCTACATCCAGGTGAGCGACCCGCGCGCCGGGTCGCGCCTGATCGCCTCGGTCCTGCGCGCCGACGGCAAGTCGCTGCCGCCGGAAAATTTCTGGCTGTCCAAGACCTACGACAAAGACGCCGGCGACTACGATTACTACGTCAACCTCTTCGACACCGGCAACCCGTCCGGCGCGCCTTACATCCTGGAATACGCCGAACCTGTCTTCCCGAATCGCCCGCCGGTCATGGATGCGCTCGGCGACCGCATTTTCCTGACCAACACCGCGCACTCGATGGTCGTGGTCGCCGCCGATCCCGATGCGGATGCGCTCGCGCTGCGCGCCACCGGATTGCCCGCCGGCGCCGCCTTCCAAGACTTCGGCAACAACACCGGGCAACTGACCTGGACGCCCGGCGCCGCGCAGACCGGCTTCTACCCGATCACGTTCGTCGCCTCGGACGGCGAGTTCGAGGATTCGGACACGGTCTCGATCTTCGTCGTCGGCGACCACTACGACGGCTTCATCCAAGTCCACTTCGGCAACGAAACCGATCCGGCGATCATCGGGCGCGATGCCGACCCCGACGGCGATGGCCGGAAGAACCTTTTCGAATGGGCGCTCGACCGCGACCCGTCCCGCGGCGACGGCCCCGGCTTAACCATCAGCGTGCGGCGCGTCGCGGACATCGACTACCCCGCGATCACCTACCGGCGCAACGTCCACGCCATCCCAGAGGTCGGCTTCCAAATCCTCGCCGCGCCGGACCTCGCCGCCGCGACCTGGCTCGACCTGCCGCAGGAAGCATGGAGCATCGTCGTCGACCCCGACGGCGACGTGGATGGCGATCCGGACACCCAGGATGTCATGAACCTCGATCCCGCCGGGATCGCGGACATGGGATTTTACCTGCTGGAGATGACGGACCTCAATCCGTAGGCGGATCAGCCACCGATCTAGCAGGAACCCTCGCCAAACTCCCACAGCGCGATGACCGCGCCTTGTGGGTCGATCAGCACCGCGAACTTGCCCATCGGAAGCTCGGTAACGTCTTTGCAGACGGTCGCCCCGAGCGCCTTCGCCCTCTCGACCGACGCGGCGACATCCTCGACGGTGATGTAGTTGAGCCAGTGGGGCGGCGCGTCCTTCATCTGCATCTCATCGGTGATCCCGATCATCCCCCCGACCGGGCGCTCGCCGAGGTTGAAGAACGTGTAGGTCACCGGACCGACCTGCATCTCATCGGTCGTCCAACCAAACATCTCGCCGTAAAATTGGCTGCCCTCCGGGTCCCGGGTCATCAATTCGCGCCACGAAAAATTCCGGGGGTCTTGTCTTCTTTTGGCTGATCGTCAGTATCGCTCATGGTATTTTGGGGCTGATGGTAAGAAGCTTTATCACCCAATCGCCGCCCCGACAACCGGCGGGTTTGTAACCTGAGGGTGGAGACAATCCCGCAGGTCTAAGACGGCAGGAGTGCCGTCTCTACCTGGCTCGCGATTTTTCGCCGGGCGTTGCCGCTCCCATGAAGATGCGACACTCTTGTCGCATTTCCCTCCGGCTCCGATGCGACCGGTTCGCCCGATTGAACGGGGGCTTTCGATCCGCAGACGAAGACGGCAGGAGTGCCGTCTCTACTTAGCGCGCGATTTTTCGTCGGGCGTTGCCGCTCCCATGTAGATGCGACACTCTTGTCGCATTTCCCTCCCGGCTCCGATGCGACCGGTTCGCCCGATTGCACGGGGGCTTTCGATCCGCAGACGAAGACGGCAGGAGTGCCGTCTCTACTTGGCTGACCACCCTCGCCGAAAGCGGCTGGAGCGCCGTCTTTCCGCCACGTCCTCAAAACGTCCAGCCCACGCCCACCATCGCGCCCAGGGTGTCCAATCCGGGGTTCGGATCGGTTCGCCCGCCGTTGGAATTGTGTTGGAAATAAAATCCGGCGGAGACGCAGAAGTCATCGGACAGAAAATGGCGGACGCCGCCGTGGATGAACCAATTGAGCGTCATGTCCTGCCCCTGCCCGCCCTCGACATCGCCGCTATCGATCCAGCCGATGCCGCCACCCGCGCTGAAGAATAGGTTGGTGTCCTCGGTGATCCACAGCGCCGCCTCCGGCGCCCACGAAAACCCGAGGTAGTGGCTCTCCGGCCCCTCGGTGATCGCTTCGGCGAGCAAGCTCATCCGCGGGCGGACGACGAGCGGCTTGCCCCACGCGTGGACGATGAAATGCGGCGGCGCTTTGACTGTGAGCATGACCGGCGCGATCTCGTAGTCGAGCGGCGTATCTGCCGACCTGAATCGCCACAGATACCCGGCTTCGAGATCGACCTCCCAATGCTCGTAGCGTTCGAGGGAAACGTCGCAGCACTCGATGGGACCTTTGGCGGAAGGCGCGGCATCGCCGGCGGAGGCGCTGGCGGCAGACATGGCGAGGGAGAGAGCGAGAGCGAGGGAGAGAGAGCGGATCATAGGCGATGCTAAGCGGCAAATCCGCCGCCGACAAGCGCCGCGCATCTGCCCGAAACAATCCGCGGTCGCACCCGGCGCTACACCTGGTTGGCCTGCGCCAGCGGTTCGCGGCCCGCGAGCTTGCGGATCAAATTCTCCGTCGCCATCGTCGCCTGGCGGTTCACGCTTTCATGCGTGCGCGACCCGATGTGCGAGGTCACCACGCAGTTGGGAGCATGGAGCAGCGGGTGGTCGGCGGGCGGCGGCTCTTCGTCGAGAACGTCGGTGCCGTAGCCGCCGATCTTGCCGGACTCCAGCGCGGCGACCATGTCGGCGGTGACGACCAGTTCGCCCCGCGCGCAGTTCAAGACATAGGCGTTGTCCCGCATCGCCGCGATCCGCCGGGCGTCGATCAGCCCGCGCGTTTCCTCCGAGAGAAAGCAGTGGAGCGAGACCACATCGCCGGCGGCGAGCGCCTCATCCATCGTCTCGCAGCGCCGGATCCCGTGGGCGCCGGCAAACGTCTCGTCCCAGTAAACATCATAGGCGACGACCTCCATGCCGAATGCCTTGGCGCGGGTGGCGACCTCTTTCCCGATGCGCCCCAGCCCGATGATCGCCATCGTCTTGCCCAGCAATTCGTTACCGGTCACGCGTTTCCACTCGCCGGCCCGCGCCGCCGCCGCCACATCGACGATCCTTTTGGCCAATGCGATGAGCAGACCGAACGTATGCTCGGCGACGGTCGTGTGGTTGACGCCCGGCGTGAAGCAGATCGGCACCTTCAACTCGGTCGCCGCCCCGACATCGATCTTGTCCAGCCCGATCCCGTATTTGCTGATCACCTTGAGCCTCGGCAGCGACTTTTCGATCACCGCGCGCGTGATAGCATCGTCCCCGCAGAGGAAGCCGTCGAAGTCGCCAGCCAGTTCGAGCATCTTGGACTCTGGCAGCGGGCCGCGCTCGCGGTGGACCTCATAGCCTGCGCTTTCCAGCAGGTCGTGATGGGAGCCGGGGGTATCTTGGTAGGACGTGGTGGTGAGAAGGATGCGCATGGCGAAGGATCGTTTGGGGATCACTGCCGATAGCGCGGGGCATCGGCGGCAGCAAGGGCGAAGCACCGGCGCGCCGAACCAGCGGTCCGCCCGCCGCCCGCGAAGCTGGCCGGAATCGCTGCCTACGCCTCCGACACCAACAATTCGCGGAAACCCGTCGCTGGATCGGGCACCCGGCGGAACGCGAGCTGCGGCAGGATGCCGAGCACGATCTCCGCCGTCGTGTAAACACGGGAGCCGTCGACCAGATGTCCCGCGCTGACCACCCCAGCGGAATCGGCGACGGCGAGATGGAGGTGCGCACCGCCTTCCCCCAGCGTGCCGGAGAGCGCGATGATCTCGAATTTGCCGGAGAGCCGCCGCCCCTCGGGTTGGTCGGCGAAGCGGAGGACCGGATCGGCGAGGCTGCCGACCCCGCTCAGGATACAGGCGGCGGTGAGATTTTCGACGGCGGCGAATTCCAGCAACGACCGGCGGAGGTCATCCCCGGGGCGGAGCCGCAGGGCGGTGGCGTGAAGCGGGCTAGCGATCATGCGAAAGCCTAGACGCCAACGGGTATAAATCCATGGCTCGGAATGCCAGCCCTGCCGTAGGACGGCATTCCTGCCGCTTTGGACCTGCGGCAGCGCCTTCACAAGCGGTCCGCGGTCAGGATCGGCGAATCCCTTAGACTGCGGCAGCCTGCTGCCGCTTTCAGCGCGGGCGGTTGCTGCCGCGGAGGTGACGCCGATTCCCGGCGGACGCCGGACGGCTCGGGGACCATCCCTGCCCCGGCAGGCAGCCCTTTTAAAAACACGAGCGTGCCCCCGCTGCCCGTTGACCTCACCATCCGCGCCCGACGCGCCATTCCTCCATCGTGTCCTTGGGCAATTCCTCGAGGAACCGCGAGGGCTGCTGGAGCGTCTCGCCTTGATAGCTGCTGTAGTGGAGCTGCGGATACGTCAGGTAAAGCTCGTCCATCGCGCGGGTCACGGCGACGTAGAAGAGCCGGCGCTCTTCCTCCACGGCTTCGGCGCTGCCTTCTTCGAGCGCGCGGTTGTTCGGGAACATGCCTTCGGCCAGCCAGATGACGAAAACCGCCTTCCACTCGAGCCCCTTCGCCTGGTGGATCGACGACAGCGTGACCGCCTCGCTATCCCGCGCCGCGTTTTGCTCCGGCTGCCCGTCGACCCCGGCGAGGAGGGCGAGCTGGGCGAGGAATTCGACGGCGTTCGGGAAGCTCTCGCTGAAGCGGCGGAGCGTATTGATGTCCTCGCGGCGCTGCTCGTAGTTCGGGAACTTGGTCCGCATGTAGTCGTCGTAAACGCCCTCCAGCACCGAGGTGATCATGTCGGCGGGCGCGGCGAACTTGCCGCCGGGTTCGACCAATTCGTCTAGCGTGTAGCAGAGCTGCTGCCACGCAGCGGCGGATTTTTTCGGCGCGGGCAGGCTGAGCAGATGCTCGGAAAACGAATCCGGCGGCAGGTCGGTCTTGGCTCCGGCTCCCTTCAGCCAGCCGAGCCAGAGCTTCTGCGCCGATTTGCCCCCCACCCCCGGCAGCATGTGGACCATGCGTTTGAAGGCGACCTCGTCGCGCCGGTTAGTCGCGAATTTCATGAAGGCGGCGAGGTCCTTGATGTGGGCTTGCTCGAAAAAACGCAGCCCGCTGGTGATGGCGAACGGGATGCCCCGGTTGGTCAGCTCCATCTGCACCTCCATGCTGTGGAAGTGCGCGCGGTAGAGCACGGCGATCTCGTCCAGCTCGATCCCTTCGTCGCGCAGCTCGAGGATGCGCTGGGCGACGAACGACGCCTGCATCCGCGCGTCGCTCAGCGGGACCAACGCCGGGCGGAAGTCGCGCAGGTCGCGGGACGGGCGCAGCGTCTTCTCGAACTGCCTGGTATTCGCCGCGATCGCCGCATTGGCCAGCGTGAGCACCTCCGGCGTGCTCCGGTAGTTCGTCTCGATCTTAAAGACCTGCGCCTTCGGGTAGCGTTTGGGGAATTCGAGGATGTTCTGGAAGTTCGCGCCGCGCCACGAATAGATGCTCTGGGCGTCATCGCCCACCACCATGATGTTGCCGTGCCGCCCGGCGAAGGTTTCGATCAGCTCGTTCTGCACGTGGTTGGTGTCCTGGTATTCGTCCACCAGGATGAACTGGAACTGGTGCTGGTAGCCCTCGCGGATGCCGGCGTTTTCTTTGAAAAGCCGGATCGTCTGGATGAGCAGGTCGTCGAAATCCATCGAGTTCGCCTCCGCTTTCTTCTCGGCGTAGCGCTCGCGCACCTGGGCGAGCTGCGGCAACAGTTCCTCGAAATACGGATACTTGGCGGCGACGACCGAGCGCAGCGGCTGGCCGGTGTTCTCGGCGAACGAAAACATGTCGGCGCAGACGTTCGGCTTCGGGAATCGCATCAGCTTGATGTCGATATCGCATTCTGCGATCGCCGACGCGATCACGTCGCGCTGGTCTTCCGCGTCCAGGATCGTGAAGCCCGGCGTGAATCCGATGGCAGCGGCATTGCGCCGGAGGATGCGCGCGCAGATCGAGTGGAACGTGCCGCCCCACAGTCCCGAGGTCTCCATCGGCAGCAGGGCGGCGACGCGCTCGACCATCTCCCGCGCCGCCTTGTTCGTGAAGGTGAGCAGCAGGATGTTGTCGGGCAGGATGCCGTTGTCGAGCAGGTAGGCGACCCGGTAGGTCAGCGTCCGCGTCTTGCCCGATCCCGCTCCGGCGATGACTAGCGCCTGCCCCGGCGGCGACGAAACCGCCGCGAGCTGCTGCTCGTTCAGCTCCGCCGCGTAGTCGATGTGCCGGGACGCCGTGTGCCCCGGCTTGAGCGTGTAATCGCGGGGCATCCGTTAGGCGGCGTTGTCGCCGCTTTCGACTTCTTTGACGTGCTGGAGGAAATCCTTCTGCTCGCGCTTCACCTCATTGAGCAGCCAATAGACGCCGATCAGGTTCGGGAACACCATGGCGAAAATCATGGCGTCGGACAAGACGAGCACGCTGCCGAGGGACGCGGCCGCGCCGACGACGACGATCCCGCAAAAGGCGATCTTGTAGATCAAGACCGCCGTCTTCTGGCCTGCGGGCTCTAGTCCCTTGAAGATAAAGAGCACACCCTGCTCACCGTAGTAGGACCACGAAATCATCGTCGAGAAGGCGAACAGGATGACCGCGATCGAGAGGATCGCCGGGAAAAATCCGATCACGCCCTCGAAGGCGAGCGAGGTCACCGGGATGCCGGTAAAGGCGGTGGCCTGGTCTGCGGGGATCCAGCCTTCGACCCCTGTCTCGTAGTATTCGGCACCCTCTTCCTTGAGGACCCTCACGTTGAGCCAATCAGATTCGCCTACCTTCTGATCCTTAACTTTGCGGAGAAATTGCCCGGCATCGAGCGCCTGCACTTGGGCGGAACCCTCCTTCGCCTCGGCCAGCAGCGTGGCACCCGCGTCGCCGACCTTCGTGTTGACCTGCCAGGTGCCGGTGATGATGACGACGAGCGCGGTCATCGTGCAGACGACAACGGTATCGACGAATGGCTCGAGCAGGGCGACGTAGCCCTCGCTGGCGGGCTTGCGTCTTCACCGCCGAGTGCGCGATGGGCGCGGACCCCAGCCCCGCCTCGCTCGAGAGTTATGGCGCGTTTGATCCCTTGGATCAAAACCCCGATGATGCCGCCGCCGATACTTCTTGGGCTAAACGCCATCTTGAAGATCTGCGCGAAAGCGTCTGGAACGTGTTCGAGATGCAATCCGATAATGACCAGCGAGGCGATCACGTAGGTGATGCACATGAACGGCACGAGGAATGAGGTGACCCGGGCGATCCACACGATCCCGCCGATGATGACCAAGCCGACGAGCACGGCGACAACCAATCCAAACGCCCAGCCCGGCACATCGACGAACGTGGCCGCAAACTGCGCGTGAGCTTGGTTGACCTGGAACATGTTGCCCGCCCCAATCGCCCCGCCGATGGTCATGATCGCGAAGAACACCGCCAAAAACATCCCTAAGCCGCCCGCGCCCTTCGATTTTAAGCCCTCGCTCAAATAATACATCCCGCCGCCCCGGACGGTGCCATCCGGATCGATCTTCCGATACTTCACCCCGAGCGTGCACTCGACGAACTTCGTCGTCATCCCGCACAGCCCCATCACGATCATCCAAAACGTCGCGCCGGGACCGCCGAGCCCCGATTGCGACCGCGACGCCCGCGATGTTGCTTTGTTCCCGACCGTGGCGGAAAGCGCGGCGCTGAGCGCCTGAAAGTGGGTGATCTGACCGGGGGCGTCTGGCGGCGTGTATTTTCCCCGCGCGGTTTTCAAGGCGGTAACGAATCCCCGGATATTGACGAACCCGAAATACACCGTGAGAAAAACAGCGGTAAATCCAAGCAGGACCAAGACGACCGGAAGGTTCGCGTCCCCGATCGGGATCGAGAAAAAGATGATCGAGTCCGCTCAATGCGATCGCTTCAATGCCGAATCGATCACTGCATCGATCCCTCCATCACCCTCCCCCGCCGAAGCGGTCAGCGGTGCAAACAAAACGGCGGCAAGAGCGGCGAGGAGGAGCGATTTGAGCGAGTTCATGGAGGGCAGAAGGGAGAGGTGAGCGCCGGTATTAACCCGAAACCGTAGTCCGATGCAACGATTCAGTTTCCGGGCGCCAGATATCGGCATGGGTCAAACGACCTCGACCCGCAGCAAGACCGGTGCCTTTCTGACAAACGATTGCTCGGTGAGCGCGGCGACGGCATCCTGCATGGTGCCGAGCTTGGCGCGGTGGGTCATCAGGATGAGCGGGGCGATGCCGTCGCCGCCGGCCTCGCGCTGGATGACGCTGGAGATGCCGACGCCGCGCCGCCGAGGGCGGCGGCGACTTTGGCGAGGACGCCGGGGACGTCATCGACGCTGAGCCGCAGGTAGTAGGCGCTCTCGGTCTCCGCCGCCGGGATCGGGGTGCCGTAGTGGCCGTGGGGCGCGAACCCATTGTTGCCCGCCTGGTTGACGAGGTTGTCGGCGGCGTCCGCCAGATCGGCGATGACCGCGCTGGAGGTCGCGTCTTGCCTTGGCGCCGCTGCCGTAAAAGAGCGTCTCCCCCACTACGTCGCCGCAGCAGGGCGACCGCGTTGAACACGCCGTTGACGTTACCAAGATGTGCACGGATGGCACCGAGCGAGGACCGACGCGACCTCGGCGCGCCCGTTTTCGCCCAGCCGGATGACGGCGAGCAGCCGACCGCATAGCCGAGTTGCCGGGCGTTGCGGATGTCTTCGAGCTGCAGGTTTTCGATGCCTTCGACCAGGACCTCGTCGGGCTTGAGCCACAGCCCGTAGGAGAGCCAGGCGAGGATGATCGCCTTGTGCCCGGCGTCCCAGCCGTTGATGTCCAAGGCGGGGTCTGCCTCCGCATAGCCATGCGCCTGCGCCTCGGCGAGCGCGTCGGCGAACGAGATGCCGGCCTCGTCCATGCGGGTGAGGATGAAATTGCTGGTCCCGTTGATGATGCCGTGGATCGACAGGATGTGGTTGCCGATGAGCGCCTCGCGCACCGCCTTGATGATCGGGATGCCGCCGGCGACCGCCGCTTCGAGATAGAGCGGGACGTCTTCCTCCTCGGCCAGCGCGATCAATTCTTTGCCGTGCTCCGCGAGCAGCGCCTTGTTGCCCGTGACCACCGCCTTCTTCGCCCGGAGCGCCGCTTTGACCAGCTCGAATGCCTCGGTCACGCCGCCGATCAGCTCGACGATGACCCCGATCGCCGGGTCGGCGACCAGCTCGCGCCAGTCCCCGGTCAGCAGCCCGGCGGGCAGTTCGATGCCGCGTTCTTTGGTCGGGTCCTTGACCGCCACGCGTTTGATCGACAGCTCTACGCCGGTGCGCCCGCGCAGAAGCCCGGCATTTTTCTTCAGGTTTTTATACACCCCCGCACCGACGTTGCCGAAGCCGGCCAAGCCGATGTGGATGGTGCGAAGCGATTCATTTTCCATGGGAAAGCGATGGGTTGGCGGGCGATGGCGCTGCCCGCAGCGAAAATAAGGGGCGGGACTATGGCGGCGATGCCGCGCCGGGCAAGCCGGGGATTGCGGGAATCGCCCCGGCGACAGAGGTTGTCCACGCTCAACATTCGCCTTCGGTCAACCCCAGCGCTCCGGCTTCGCCACCCAATCTTCCAGAGATTCGCGCCGTGTTATCCAATCGGCGGGAAACGTCGCGGTATCCGCGCGCATCGCCACGATACCGCCTGCGATCGCGCAGGTGGTATCGCGGTCGCCCAAGCCGCTCGCCGCCGTCCAAATCGCTTCCTCGAAATCATCGATATGGCGCGCGGCACACCACAGGCAAAACGGAACCGTGTCTTGGCTCGACATCTTCTCACCGTTTCCCAGCATCTGTGCAGCGGTCGCTGCTGGTCGGGAGATGGGCAACGCCGCCGCCCGGCTGATCATGCGCCGGGTTTCCGACTCGCCGAGGTGTCCCGCCACAAAATCCAGAAGTTCCCGCCCCGGAGATTTCGACGACCGCGTCCGCCAAGCCCAAGCGGCGGCGAGCGCCACCGCCACTGCCCCAGCCTGCGCCTCCGGGTGAGAGTGGGTCACGGCGGCAGATCTGATCGCATTCTCGATGAGCACATCGAGGTCATCGGCGAAGTAGGCGCCCAGCGGCGCGACGCGCATCGCCGCGCCGTTTCCGTATGAACCCATCCCATCAAAGAGCGACCGCGAAACCTCGCCCCACGGCTCGGCTCGCGCCAGCGCTTGAAGGATACGATGTGCAGTCCCTCCGTATCCCCGGCTTGGGTTGCGCTGGTAAGATTCGGCGAACTTGGTGGCGAGCGCGTCTTGGTCAATCCCGCCATAGTCTTCAAGCACATCGACGACTGCGATCGCCATGATCGAATCATCGGTCAAATACCACGGCGCCTCGGGAACTTCGCGGTTTTCGATCCTTCGCAGCATCTCGCCTTCGCCGCCGAAAAATTGCTGCCCGAAGGCATCACCGACGCTAAGCCCATCGAGGGAAAGCCGCGCTCTGTCGATCGGCTCCATCGATCACAAAGACAGCCCGCGCCGCCAGGGCAAGAAATCCTCCTGCCCCAGCGCGACGGCTTTGGGCACCGTTTTGCCAGAGGCGACGGCGATGGCCAGCTCGAGGAGTTGGTCGCCCATTTCGTCGATGGATGCCTCGCCGCGGATGATCGGGCCGGCGTTGAAGTCGATGATGTCGGGCAGGCGGTCGGCGAGTTCGGTGTTGGAGGCGACTTTGATGACCGGGGCGACGGGATTGCCGGTTGGCGTGCCGAGCCCGGTGGAGAACATCATGAGGTTCGCGCCGGCTCCGGCCATCGCGGTGGTGGACTCGACGTCGTTGCCGGGCGTGCAAAGCAGGGTCAGCCCCGGCTTGGTCGCCCAGCCGGGGTAGTCGAGCACGTCGGCGACGGGCGAGGTGCCGCCCTTTTTCGCGGCACCGGCGGATTTGATCGCATCGGTGATCAGTCCGTCGGCGATGTTGCCGGGCGACGGGTTGTTGTAGAATCCCTCGCCGAGCGCCTCCGCGCGGGCGGAGTAGGCCCGCATGATGCGGGCGAATTCGGCGGCGACGGCGTCGCTGGCACAGCGGTTGACGAGTTCTTGCTCGACGCCGTTGAGTTCGGGGAACTCGGAGAGAATGACGCCGCCGCCGAGCGCGACGAGCAGGTCGGCGGCGCGCCCCATGGCGGGGTTGGCGGAGATGCCGGAGAAGCCGTCGGAGCCGCCGCATTCCATGCCGAGGAGGAGTTTCGAGAGCGGCGCGGGCGTCCGTTTCAGGTCATTGGCGGCGGCGATGCCCCGGAACGTATCTTTGATCGCGCGCTCCAGCATGGCGCGCTCGCTTTCGCTGCGCTGCTGCTCGAAGACGAGGACCGGCTTGCCGTGGTCCGGGCTACGTTTGGCGATCTCCTCCATGAGGATCGAGACTTGGGCGTGCTGGCAGCCGAGGCTCAGCACCGTGGCACCGGCGACATTCGGGTGGCAGACGTAGCCGGCGAGCAGGGCGCAGAGCGCATGCGAATCGATGCGCATCTCGCCGCAGCCCGCGCCGTGGGACAGGAATTTGATGCCATCGACGTTGGGGAAGAGCCGGGGCGGCGCGGGCGGCTCCGCCTCGACCGCCAGGTCGTCGAGCGAAAGCCCGGCGCGGTGGCGGTCGGCGAGCTGTGCGGCGAAGCGCTGGTAGCGGGTGAGCTTGGCGTAGCCGAGCGTGCTTTCGAGGCTTTCGCGCATCGCCCGCAGGTTGCGCTCCTCGCAAAAGACGAGCGGGATGACGACCCAGTGGTTGGCGGTGCCGACCCGACCGTCGGCGCGCGGGATGCCGTCGAACGTGCGCCCCGCGAAGCGCGAGGCGTCCGGCGGCGTCCAGCGGAAGTCGCCGGAGCGCCCGCCGTATTCTGCGGCGGCGTGGGCGAGGTTTCCGGTCGTTACCGCCCCGCCGCGGGCGATCGCTTTGGTCGCCCGCCCGACGGTCACGCCATACATGGTGGCGAGGTCGCCTTCGGCAAAATCGCGGGCGGCGAATTTGTGCTTCTGCGCGACCGGCCCGGCGAGGACAAAGCGCTCGCCGCCGACCTCGACCGCCTCACCGGCCGCGAGATCGCGGAGGGCAACGACAAGGTCATCGGCGGGATGGACGCGGAGGGCGGCAGCGGAGCGAAACATTGTGGGCGGAAGCGGGTTATAGCCGGGACAGCTAGCGGCGATTGCCCCGATCCGCCATGCGGAATCGGCATTGCGCCGGGCAAAAGCCGTTTGCGATCTCCCCGCATCAACGCAGATTCGCCCAATTATTCAGAGGCAAAGCAGTGAGCGAAGAACCAGATCCCATAAAACCACACGAGAGTGAGGTTCCGGCGCCTGGCGGCAGCGCGAACCCGAAACCATCCCAAGGTCATGGCATCGTGGGCGATGCGCCTACCCCAGAGGAATTGGCGGCTCAGCTCGAAGGTTTCGAGGTTCACTCGCTGATCGCCGCGGGCGGCATGGGCGCGGTCTACCGGGCAGTGCAGATCCGGCTCGACCGGCAGGTGGCGATCAAAGTGCTGCCCTCCTCGATGGCCAGCCCGGAATTCGCCCAAAGATTTCAGTCCGAGGCGAAGGCGATGGCAAAGCTCCAGCACATCGGCATCGTCTCGATCTACGATTTCGGGACCTCTTCGGAAGGGCTGCCCTACATGGTCATGGAATTGGTGGACGGGCAATCGATGCACGAGGCGATCCACCGGAAATCCTTGTCGCTGGACCAGGTGATCGACACGATCTACCTGGTCTGCGATGCGATCCAATATGCGCATGACCATGGGATGGCGCACCGTGACATCAAGCCGGCCAACATCCTGCTGCCCGCTGAAGGCGGGGTCAAAGTCGCGGATTTCGGGTTGGCCCGCCTGCTCAATCAGGGGCACTTTGCCCGCAATACCGAAGAGGACGGCGTCGTGCTCGGGACGCCCGGCTACACCGCGCCGGAGGTGATGGTGCCCGGTGCGACCGTAGATCACCACGCTGACATCTACGCGCTCGGTGCCTTGCTCTATGAGGCGATGACTGGAACGCCGCCGCCGGACCGCGCCAATTGGGTGCCGCCATCCCAGATCTGCGGCTCCAGCCCGCTGCTCGATGCCGTCATCTTGCGCGCGATGCGCAAGGAAGCCGGCGAACGCTATGAGAGCGCCGACAAGCTCAAGACGGCGATCCAGCACGCCCTCCGCACGCAGCCAAACCCGGCGCAGGCGTCCTTTCGAGGCATTTCGTCGGCGAGCGCCATGGCGCCGGCACCCGTGCGGCGTCCGATCGCCACCTCGGATTCCTCCTCTGGCGGCTTGATGATCGGCATCGCCGCCGCCGCCGTGATCGGTGTCGTAATCTTCCTTTGGAAACCGTGGGATTCTGGCCCAAAGGGCGGAACCGCTTCGGGTAGCGGCAAAGATCCGGGCGGCGAAAAATTCGGGATCGGAACCGGGTCGCCGCCCCCTGATCGAGGCACAGATCCTGCGCCGCCGGAGCCGGAGCCGGAGCCGACCCCAGCGGCCCCTGCCGAGCCTTCCGGACTAATGCCGATCGATTCGGAACTCGCGACCTCCGGCGATCCGCCCGCTGATCCACCGATCCCTGCGCCTGCGGCTGCCTCCGAGCAGCCGCCGCCAGAGCTTGCCAAGCTGATCGGGAAATTCAGGGAAGACCTCGTCGCGCTAGAGGCTCCGCACGTCGCGGAAGCGGTCGATTTGAACACAAAATACCTTGCGGCGCTCGGGCGCCTCGGGGACAAATTTCGCCAGAGCGGCGATACCGATGGATTGATCGCCACCCAACTCGAGCGCGACTTGATCGAGAAACTCGGAGAAGGTGACCTGGCGGAGAGCGGACCGACCTACGCCCATGGCGAGGTCGATAAGATGGTGGAGACCTACCACGAGCACGCCGCCAAACTCTCCGTCAAACGCGCTTCGGCTGCCGCCGAGTTCACGCGCAACCAAATTGGGTCGTTTCAGGCGCTCCTCGCCGATCTTGAGTCAAACGACCGGCAACCAGAGGCGGTCCACGTCACGGAGGCTGTCGCGGACCTTGAAGGACGCATCGAGATGTGGGACGAGGAAGTCACCGCGATCCTCGACGCCTTCCGCGAAAAGATGGAAGGTCCGACGCCGGACCAGGGAGGGGCGGCCCGCGAATACACCAGCACCCCTACTCCGCCCATCTCACCACCGTTGAGATTTTAGATATGCCCCCCAAAGGAACCGCCATTTTCTCCGGATTCGCGGGATTCTTCCAAGGCAGTTCGGAGGAGAGCCGCCTGTTTTGCCCGGCGAAGAATCGGGACTCTCTTTGGAGACTTCGTTCGAAGAAAAACAACGAGGGGGATGTCTCGGCCCGGTGCGTAACCTACAGCCACCCTTCGGTCGACTTTTCCGACGCGCAGATCTCGACAGTGGAGCTTCGGGCGCGAGACAAACGTGTCAGGCTCGTCCACAAGGACGAAGGCATCGCGATCATCGGCGGCGTAGGAGGTCACCTCGGAACGGATGAGCACTTTGAAGTGTCGCTCAAAGACGATGGCTACTGGTGGGCAGAAGGCGGGCAGCCCGATCACCCCGAAGCAAGGATCTACGTGCACCAATATCAGTGAAGTAAAGGACCGCCCGCATCACCTATGAATACGAGGACTTTGACTGGATGGTCGGGCAACCCGGCGAGATCAAGCTCATCCCCGCGAACGAGGGATTCTGTACCTTCGTAGCCGTTGGCGGCCAATATCGCGGCTATGGCGAACGGACGATGATCGAGATCCCGACGACGGATACTGGTATCTCAAATGCAAATCGGGAGTGAATCACACCCACGTAAAGGTTCGCGCCTTCCGGTTTCGCCGCTAGCTAACTCGGGTCAGGCGCTACTGACCGAGCATCCGCGCCACGGCAGCCCTGAGTATCCCCGGATTGGTGCGGCGCGGGTCGAAAAGGCTGCCGCCAAGACGAGGTCTCCGCCAACGGGGACGACGTAGAAGCTTTTGATCCGCCCCTGGTAGAGCAGCGCGCCATCGCCCTGGTCCCCCAGCATCCCGGCCAACGCTTGGGCGGAGCCAATGGCGCCGGAGGCGAGCGCCCCGATCGCGTCAGCGCCGCCGGTTTCATCGCCGTCGGCGCAGAGCACCGAGCCGCAGCCATCGACAAACGCCGCGAAGCAGGCCGCCGTGCCTTCGCGAAATGCACGGAGGGATTCGCGGAGCCTCCCCATTCATCAGCGGTCACCTGGCGGGCGTTCGAGTGCGCGAACCCGCTGCCGCCCGGTAGATCCGCCTGCTCAAGCCCCACCTGAAAACGCGGGTTGGAGCCGCCCTCGCCACGGAACGCGATCGTGCCTGGCGATCCGGCGACCGCCGGCACCGATGAACGCTGAAGCTCACTAGCCATCGCGTTCATGGGACAGAAACTTTGGCGCCAGAACGCGGCACAGGAGCGGGTCCGCCCCGCGAACCGGCGACCGAAACCCGGCGCAGGTCCGCCCCGACCTGAGCGGCGGGCAAGCTGGCGGCAAACTCAGCCAAGACCATCTGGGTGACCGTGTCGAGCGTGTGAAAAACGTTATGCCCCTGGTTGGCGACCGACTCGATGACCGGCAGCGGCTTTTGCCGCGCATTGAGCAGGTATTGCATAAAATCGACCGGCGCGGCGTTCGGAAGGTCGCGCTTGTTGAGCTGGAGGATCGAGGGCATCTCCTCCAGCGACCGCCCCTGCTGCCCGAGGATTTGTTCGAGATTGCGCAGCGAGAGCAGGTTATCCTCCATCCGGTCGGGGTGGGAATCGGCGACGAAAACGATGCCGTCCGCGCCCTTGAGCACGAGCTGGCGGGTCGCATTGTAGAAGACCTGACCCGGCACCGTGTAGAGCTGGAGCTTCACTTTGAAGCCCCGGACATCAAAACCCGAGACCGGCAGCAGGTCGAAAAACAGCGTGCGGTCGGTCGAGGTGGTGAGCGAGACCATCTCGCCGCAGTATTGGCTGCCCAACTGGCGGTGGGCATACTGGAGATTTGTCGTCTTGCCGCCCATCGGCGTGCCGCAATAGACGATCTTGAATTGCGCCTCTTTGGCGCCGTGGTTGATGAGGGGCATGGGTCTGTTTGGCGAGGCGCGGCGCGAACGCCTCGCGAGGTTCTCCCGCCTGCCCCGGCAGCGCTAGGCGAGGATCTCGCCTAAGCCGCGGGCGCAGACATGGAGTTTCTCGCGGATGCCGGGACCGAAGTCCCCGGAATGCAAGACGCCGAGGATGGTCCCGTGTGAGGAGAAAAAGGTCATTTTGCCGCGGGCGGTCTGGATGCCGAAGGTCTCAGGGCATTCGATCCCAAAGTCGGCGGCGAGCCCCGAGACGCGGGAGTGGATGCCTGCGGCATTTTCGCAAAAGTATTGGGCGTTATCGCCTTCGGCGGGGCGCCCCCCCCGGCATACCGAACCGCCCTTCAAGGCGACGCAGGCATCAACGCCGGGAAGACCGCTGGCGAGATCGAGGACGCGCGCCGCGTCGAGGTCTTCGGACACGCCGAAAATGGCGCGCAATTCGACCTGTTTGATCTGCTCGCCAAAGTCGAAATTGAACGGACCTGCCGACACCTGCTTCGTCGGCGAAGGGGCGGCAGCCGGGGGCGGGACCGCTTCTGGCGTTGGAGCCCGATGCTCGGCAACCTCGGGTGCCGCACTGGCATTTTCGGCGGGTGAATCCGCATCAGAAGAGGCGGCTTCTGCACCTGAATTCCCGCTCGGGACCGGGACCGTTTCCGCCCCGGCTTCAACCGGTGCCGAAGGCTCGTCCTCTGGCTCTGGCTCCGGATTCGCGGCGGCAGCGGGAATCGGCTCCGGCGCAGGAACCTCGGGCTGCTGTAGATAGTGATGGTGCGGCGGCGGCTCGCTCAAAACAGCTTCAACCGCCTGGGCAAATTCGGGTTCAGGCTCGGGAATCGCTGGCGGCTTCGGGGCTTCGGCGACCGCCGGCATCGGCCCGCCCACCGCGCTGGTCGCCGGAGGCGTCTCGCGCTTGGGGGCGGCCGCGAAGGGCGATTGCTGCTGCTCCCCGACAAACATCGACCCGAACGGTGCCGGGGGGAGCGTATTTGCCGGGCGAACCGGCGCGGGTTCTGGCGCGGCCGGCTGGACATCCTCGCGCTCCGGGTTCTTGGCCACCGGAAGCGGCGATGGCTCTGGGATCGCAGCGGCGGGCGGCACGGCGGCGCGCGACTCGGGAGCCAACTCAGCGGGTGACGACGCCGGCTCCGGGAAGCGCATCGGCATCGGGGGTGTCCCTTCAGGCATCGCGAAAGGCGACACCGGCGCAGGCGCAGATCTTTCAACCTCCGCAAAGGGGGGCGATCCAAGCGGCGGCATGGCCACCGGCAGCCCAGCCTCGCTCGGCGACGAAACCGGCGCGGGCATCGGGGCAGGCGCTTCGGTGAGACCGACTGGCATCGCCCGCTCGTCCTCCACGGGGGTAACCTCCGCTTGAGGCGGTTCCGGCGCTGGCTCGGGGATCTCTGGCTTCGATTCGGCGACTGGCTTTGGCTGCTCTAGCGGTCGCTCTCGAGGCTGCCCCGAAGGCGTGGGAGGAGGCGGAATTGGCGCGCCCGCCGCCATCGCCTCCCCAGCGGGCATGGCAAATGGCGAAACCACCGGCTGATCGGGCAGTGCCTGGAAAGGCGATACCACGGGGTTCTCACCACGCTGGGCATTCTTGGCCAGCAGGTCGGCGATCGACTCCAACGTAAACGGCTTTGCCCGGACTGGCTCGTCTTCACGGCTCTGATCGGCGGAATACTCAGCCGATGCCTGCGGTTCCGATTCCTGATCAGATTCGCCGAACTGGGGCGGGCGGACGTTGGCCGCTTCCAAAAACGACGGCGGTCCTTCGGGCTTCGCAAATTGTGAGAACGGCGAACCAAAAGGGCTGGGCGCTTCGTCGCGCCCAGAGTGATTGGGCAAAGCGCCTTCGGAAGCCGGGATCGGCGGGTGGGCGGGCGTCTCCTGCACCGGCTTGGCTATCGGTTCCGGCACCGGTGCTTGTGATTTGGGCAGCTCCTCCTGCCGGGCATTCTCTAGCGGCACTTCCTGCGATTGTTTTTGGGGGGGCGACGCTTGATCTGTGGCTGCCTTGAACGGCGAAGCCGGCGAGGATGTCAGGACGTCGGGCAGCGGAAGGTCTACCCCAGAATTAGCCGCAAACGGCGAGAACGGGCTGGGCTGCCCCCCGGCTCCCAGCGGCGATGCCGGTGGCGGCACCGGCGCGGAATTCGCGGCCGGCGCTTGCGCTTGCGATCCTGAGGGAGACGGTAGTTTGCCTTCCATCGAAAATGGCGAGACGGGCGGCGCAGTGTGGGCATTGCCCGTCGGCGCTCCCGCGTCGGCATCTTGGCGGGGGCGAAGCGGCGGCGGCATCGGCATCGGCATCTGGGCGGGAGCCGCGCTTTCAAAAGGCGAGGCGGGCAGCGAACTCGCCCCTTCCCCTCCAGAGCCATGGATCGAAAAGGGCGTTTCAAACTTCGCCACCGGCGATCCGGCAGGCGCGGCGGGCGCGGCTCCTTCCGCTGGCCTCGGCGGAGCGAAAGCTCCCGTAGGCAGGTTGTGGAAGATCTCTTGCAGAGGGATATTGACTGTCTCAGCGCCATTCGACCGGCTGAAGGCGGGGCGGACGCGTTCTTCGCAGCCATCGATAATCTTGTGCAGGGGGACCGAAACGCGACCGGTCGAGAGCTGCGGCTTGATCAGCCCCATCGGCAGTTCTACCTGCACCGAATCCGGGATCTGCTCCGGATCAAAACCAAGCGCGTTGTCCGGGACACGCTCCAGCACCGCCTTGAGACCAAGCTTGATCCGCTGGTCGTCATCTCCCGCGGCACCAGCCTGGGGCGGCGCGCCATTCGCAGCCGGCGCGACTTGGTTTTCGCCTTCCATATCGGGACCGAATTCATCTTCTGAACCCCGCCGTTTGGGCGGGAGGATCGTCTTGCGGCTGCCGGTGGGCGGAACGGCGTCAAAGACGGCAGCACTAGCGCCGCCGCCCCCGGAGTTGAAGATTTCTTGGTCTTTCATAGCATCGATGGTAGGAAACGCTCCCACGCCTGCCGGAGCGGTGCCGGTCACCGTATCAGTGGCTGGAAACGGGGGTATATTAGGCGCCTCATGCGGATTTGCCGGCTGCGCACCCCGGGCGCTCGGCAGCTTTACTTCGCGATCTTGGTCGGGCGTCACCGCCCGGGCGAACAGCGCTGGGCATGAGCGATAAATCTGGGAAAGCCGGATCATCCCGCCATTCATCTGCGCCCGCCTGACATCATCAGGATGTAGCCTCACCTCCCGCTCCACCGGCAATCCGCCTTCCTTAACGTAATCAGGCGGAATCACCCGCAGCAAGTCCGCTACGGTCAGCGGATCGTTGCTCGCGCCACTGGCAGGCGGTAGGTGCACCGCCCCATTGCT
>JAWLBD010000026.1:0-85416 GCA_041395145.1 Verrucomicrobiales bacterium
CCGCCCGCGCGCAGCAGGGGTGCCGCGATTCGATCATTATGGAACGCTTTGCGCCGAAGGCGAAAGCGGTGCTGCGGATCCAAGACGGCCGGAGTGCCGTCTCTACAGGGTGGCGAATTCTGCCTCTCTAACTAGCGCTTGCGGCGCAGGAAGGTTGGGACGTCGAGGTCTTCGCCGTCGATGATGGTGCGCTCGCTTTTGTCGAAGCGCCCCCTAGATAGCGGCTCGAGCTGGAGCATTTCTTGGCGGGCTTCGGCGACGCCGGCGCGGGCGCCGGCTCCGACGGGTTCGAGGTCGGCGGCGGCGTCTTCTTCGGCGGAGCCGATGAATTCGGGGCGGCTGTAGGGCGAGACGTAGCCGCCGTCGTCATCCTGATCGGCGCGGGCGGCGGCGGGTTTCGGTTTGGGTGTCTCGCGGCGGGGCGGCGGCAAAACGGTGCGTTTGCGCGGCTCCGGCTCGGCGGCGACCGGCTCGGGATCGGATTGCTCGGCGACCGGCTCGGGATCCGAATCGAATTCGGGGGCGGGCGTCTCGGCGACGACCTCTTCCTCCTCCTCCCATTCGGCGGCGATTTCTTCATCGATCGCCTCGACCTCGTCGGCTTCGGCTTCGGCGCGCGTCTCCTCCTCTTTTTCAACTTCGCCGCTTACAGAGAAAGGCGACTCGGCAGCTGGCTCCGATGCGGTGTAGGCGAGGACTTCCTCCCAGATTTCTTCCTCATCTTCTTCGGCGGCCGCTTCAGCGGCGATTTCGTCATTCGCCTCGATTTCGTCGTCGGCGGTTTCCGCAGTGATGGTCTCGCCTTCCTCCTCGTCCTCCCATTCTTCTTCCTCGACCTCCGCGATGACATCCTCCGATTCTTCATCCTCGGCGACGACTTCTTCTTCGTTCTCCTCTTCGGGATCGGCGTCGGCTTCCGCGATCACCTCTTCTTCGATTTCGGCGGCGATGTCATCGGGTTCGCCTTCCTGCCAGCCAAAATCCTCCTCCTCTTCGGTCTCGGTAATCTCGGCGACGACCGATTCTTCGGAAGCGACCTCTTCCGCGACCTCTAGATCGGCAGCGGCTTCTAGGTCGGCACCTTCGAGGTCGAATTCGGTCGTCTCGGCGACGACGTCTGCGGTTGCGGCGGCGGCTGCCGCAGCGGCGGCTCCTTTCGCCTTGGCTCCCTTGGTCTTGAGTTTCGGCGCGCGGCGCTTCTTCGATTCTTTGGCCTGGGGCGCTTCGTCCTCCGCCTCGGCGCTCTCATCGGCTTCCGCTGCGGCGGCAGGTTCGATTTCTTCCTCTTCGATCACCTCGGCGACGACTTCTTCTTCCTCCTCGATCTCGGCGACGACTTCGGCTTCCGCCTCCTCCGCGACGGCGGCGTCTTCCTCGGTGGCTTCGGCATCGAAGTCGCTGCCCTCTTCAGCCTCGGGCAGGTCCGCCTCGGCGGATTCGTCTTCGCCGCCGATTTCGAAGTCTGGTTCAGCGGCGGGGGCGATGCCGAGCGACGTGATGATCGTCACGCTGAGGTTCGCGCCCATCTTCGCATCGGACGAGGCACCGAAGAGGATCTGCGCGGAATCGGGCACGTGTTTGGTCAGCTCGTTCATGAGGTGCTCGACCTCGAAGAGCGTCATCGATTCGCCGCCGCAGATGTGGACGAGGACGTTGCGGGCGTCCTCGAGGAGCGCGCCCTTGTCGAGCAGCGGGGACTTGAGCGCCTGGGCGAGCGCCTCCTGGGCGCGGTTTTCGCCCTTGCGTGACCATAGCCGAAGAGGCAGCGCGAGTCGCGGTTGCGCAGCGCGGTGATGAGGTCGTCCATCCCGATGCGGATGAGACCGGGCTGGCTGACTAGGCTGGTGACCGAGCGCACGCTCTGGCTGATCAATTTGTCCGCCCCGGCAAAGGCTTGCTGGATGCCTTCCTTCGGCAAAACGAGCGACCCCATGCGGTCGTTCTCGAAGGTGACCAGCGCGTTGCAGACCTCCTGCAATTCTTCGAGCGAAGCCTCGGCTTGGCGCAGGCGGCGGCGCCCCTCAAACGAGAACGGCATGGTCGCGAACCCGACCACAAACGCGCCTTCCTCCCGCGCGATCTTCGCGATCAGCGGGGCGGCCCCCGACCCGGTGCCGCCGCCCAGACCGACGCAGACGAAGACCATGACGCGCCCGCGCAGCAGCTTGCGCAATTCGTCTTCCGACGCCTGCGCCGCCTCCAGCCCAAGCTCCGGATCGCCACCGCAGCCCAGACCTTGGGTGAGTTTCTTGCCGAGCTGCACCTTCGTGTTGGCGACCGAATTCGACAGCGCGCGGATGTCGGTGTTCGCGCAGATCAGCTCGGCTTCCTGCATCCCTTCCAAGGCGATGCGGTCGAGGACGTTCGACCCGGCTCCGCCCAGCCCGACGACGCAGATGGAGAGCCCGTTGGTGCCGGGGAATTCGTCCTGGAGTCTGTTAAATTCGATCATGGTGCAAGTGAGGTTGGTGTTTGTGTTTGAGGAGAGTTTTTCGTTTTGGATCGGGCGATTTAGCCGATTTAGCCGATTTAGCCGAGGAGCATGCGGGAGGCTCCGAAGATGCCGGAGAGTTTTTTCGTCAGGCGCCCGATGGCGGAGCCGGACGGGCGTTCCGCCTGCACGAGCTGGGCGTAGCGGATCAAGCCGATCGGCACCGCGTATTGCGGGTTTTCAAACGTGGCCGACAGCCCGCTCATCGGCGCGGTCGCCGCGCGGTGGACGGCGGAATCAAAGATCGACTCCGCCAGCGATTCGACGCCGCCGAGCAGGCTCGCGCCGCCGGTCAGGAAGACGCCGGCCCCGACCTTTTCCAGGTAGCCGGTGTGTTCGAGCCGGCGGTAGATCTGCTCGAGCGTCTCGCGCACGCGGGCGTGGATGACCTCGTTGACCATCGAGCGCTCGACCTCTTTGCCCACGTAGCGGCTGTCATCTTCGATCCGCACCATGTCGTCGGCGCGGACGTTTTCGAAATCGACGCTGCCTTCCTCGACCTTGAGTTTTTCGGCGCGGGTCAGCGGGATTTTCAAGACGATCGACAGGTCGTTGGTCACGTGGTCGCCGCCCAGCGGGATGCTGCCGCTGTGGGCGGGCGCGCCGTCGGCGAAGAGCAGGTAATCGGTGGTGCCGCCGCCCATGTCGATGAGCAGCGCGCCGCGGTCCTTTTGCTCGCGGGTCAAGGCGACCTGCGCGGCGGCGATCGGCGCGAAGACGACGTCCTCGACCTCCAGCGGTATCTCCCGCACGCAGCGGATCGAATTCTGGATCCGGGTGCGGATGCCGTGGACGATGTGGTAGTCCGCCTCCAGCCGCCGGCCGAGCATCCCGACCGGGTTGAGGACCTGGTCTTGCCCGTCCACGATGTAATGCCGGACGATCGAGTGGAGGAAGACGTTCTGCTGCGGGATGGCGACCTCGCGGGCCATCTCTTTGACCTCGTCGATGTCCTCGACGGTGATCTCGCTCTGCCCTTCCGGGATGCGGATGCAGCCGCGGTTGTTCAGGCTTTCGATGTGGGAGCCGCTGACCGCGAGATAGACGCTGCGGATCGTCACATCGCTGCGGTCCTCCGCCCGGACCAGCGCGTCGTGCAGGCAGATCTGCGCGGTTTCAAAATCGACGATCTCCCCTTTGCGGACGCCGCGGGACGGAGCCTGGCCGACGCCGAGGATGCGGGCGGAGCCATCCGGGCGCGCCTCGCCGACGACGGCGCAAACCTTGCTGGTGCCGATCTCAAGGCCAACGTGGATAGTCGCTTTTGCCATGGTGATGAGGTAGGTGAATTGAGAGGAACGGAGCGGGAGAGGTTTTTTGGGGGGGCGCGCCAGGCGGATACCGGTCAGGTCCGGTTGAGGATGGCGTTGGCGTCGCGCAGCCGCTGGTCGCCGGTGGGTTCGGTCGGCGGCGGCACGGGTCGGGAGGGCGCGTGGTCGCCGGGCGGCGGCGCATCGAAGAACGTGACCGGGATGTTTTTCTTCATCATCAGGTTGAGCGAGGCGATCGCCCAGCCGCGCTGCTCGGCTTCGGCGAGGACGCGCCCGAGCGTGGCGAGCTGCCCTTCGATGTCGCGGAGCGAAAAGATGACGCGGCTCTGGTCGTCGAGCAGGGCGACCACCGAGTAGGCGTTCTCGATCCGGATGCGGTCGATGTGCAGATGCTGGTCGGCGAGCAATCCCCACCGCCGCCGCCGCGCAGCAGCTTGACCGCCGCGCGGACCTGCGGGTCATCGACCGGCGCGCCCGGCGTGATCGCTTTGAGGAAAGGCGCATCGACGATCGGGAGTGGGCGAAGTATTCGGTGATGACCGCGCCGGGCGAAAACGGGACGCCGTTCAAGTCGATGACGTAGCCCTGCGCCTGGTATTGCTCGATCCCCAGCGAGCGGCAGCGCAGCCAGGCGATCGGCGGCGTTCGCTCACCGAGATCGACAGGAGCTCGGCAGGCGGCGGACGACATCGGCGCGGCTGATCTGGGGAGCGCCTCCAGCCGCTTGCGCACGTCGATGAGGTCGAGCAGGGAGGAGGTTGACCTCGGTCCGCGCTCGCCTCGCGCAAGATCTCGCGTAGCATCGATCCGTCAGACGCCACCCGGATGTTCTGCGCGTCGTATTCCGGATTCTCGATCAACATGCGCTTCCACATCTCTTTCAGGCCGCATGAGGCGATCAAGCCCGGTTCCTCGAGCGCCACGCTCCCATTGCAGGGCGCGTTTGGCGGCGAGGTTGCGGCGCGCCTTGTCGGACTTGGCGGTCCTTACGTTGAGGCCGGGAAGGCGCTGTTCTTCCTCGCGGCGGCGGCGGCGACCGCGGAGCGTACTCGGTTTTCGCGGTCGTCCTCATCGCGCCGATTTTTGCGGCGGTTGCAGGAAGCGCATGGGTTTTGTTATTTGTTATTGGTGATCTGCCCTTGGCAGCTTGGAATCGTCTTGATCACCCAGAGGCGGAGGCTCTCTTCGATGATACGGGCGCAGAGATCCGGAAATCTGATGCCGCATGGGCGGCGGCGGGCTTGGGGAGCAGGTTGCTGGCGGTCATGCCGGGGATCGCTGACCTCCAGCACGTAGAATTGCGGTTGGCGTCGAGCAGCAGATCGACGCGGGAATAGACCTCGATGCCCAGCGCGTTATGGGCGCGGACGGCGGCGTCCTGCACGCCGGCGGTCACGTCCGCCGGCAGGTCCGCCGGGCAAAAGTAATCCGTGCCGCCTCCCTTGTTCATCCACGGGTATTTGTTGCTCATGTCGTAGAATCCGGAGCGCGGCTGGATGTGGATGATCGGCAGCGCCTCGCCCGCCAGCACGCCGACGGTCAGCTCTTTGCCGTCGATGCATTCTTCGACGAGGGCGAGCCGGTCGTATTGGCGGGCGTCCTCCAAGGCGGCGTCGATCGAGCAGGCGTCCCGCACGATGTGGACGCCCACGCTGGATCCTCGCGCGGCGGCTTGACCACGAACGGCAGCGGCATCGCCGGGCGCTCGCCCGAGCCGAGCACCGCGATCTCGAAGGCGGGCGTCGGCACGCCTTGTTCGATGAACCGCTTTTTGCTCAGCACTTTGTCGGAAGGCGAGCCGCTGGTCTCCGCGCTTGATTTCCCGGTGGTGGTTCTCGCGGGCATCGAGCAGCCGCTGGAGCTTTACTCGTTCGCCAATGTGCCGATGACGTTGAAGCAGATGTCGGTGCCCTCCGGCACGTGAAATCCGGACCGGTCACGTCCACGTCTTTGGTCATCGCCCCGATGCTCCGCAGCGCTTTGCCCACGCCGGCCCGCCGAGGCGAGCGAGACTTCGCGTTCGCTGCCCTACCACCCATCAGGATGGCGATTTTTTTCCTTCGAGGTTCATGGCGGAGTGGAGGAGTCGGCGGTGTCTTCGCCGAGGATTTGGACTTGGTTCGAGTTCGATGCCGCGCGCCTCGCGGGCGGCGGCTTTGATCTGATCGATCAGGGTGAGGACGTCGGCGGCGGTCGCGCCGCCGTCGTTCACGATGAAATTCCCGTGGACCTCCGAGACGCGGGCGGCTCCCACGTGGCGGTTCTTGAGCCCGAGTTCGTCGACCAATTTGCCGGCGGGGATCGGGCCTGGGTTTTTGAAAATGCAGCCCGCGCTCGGGGCGACCGGCTGGCTTTCCCGCCGCTTGGTCCGGCTGGCGAGCAACTTTTCGTCGATGCCGCCGCGTTCGGCGGGCACGCCGGAGAAGGTAGCCGCCACCGCGAAATTCTCCAGCAGGTCTGGCACAAAGCGATACTGGTAGGCGAATTCGGCTCCGGTCTTTTCTTTGATCTCGCCGGTCGCGCCGTCGATGTAACGCACGCTGACGACCTGGTCGAACGTCTCCGCGCCCATCGCGCCGGCATTCATGCGCAAGCCGCCGCCGACGTTGCCGGGGATGCCTTCCATCCACTCGAACCCGCCGAGACCCGCCTCGCGCGCGGCGTAGGCGACCGCCTTGAACCGCGCGCCGACCCCGGCGGAGATCTGGTCGCCGCTCGCCGAGATGGACTCGAATTCGCCTTTGCCCGGGTGCAGCACCGCGCCGCGGATGCCGCCGTCTTTGACCAGCAGGTTGGAGCCGCGCCCGATGACCCGCAGCGGGATGCCTTCGGCCCGCAGGAATTTGACCGCCCGCGCGAAGCCGCTCTCGGTCGCTGGCTCGATCCAAAAATCCGCCGGGCCGCCGACCCGCAGCGTGGTGTGGCGGCTCATCGGCTCATAGAGTTTCACCTTGCCCTCCGCATCATCCATCGCCGCGCGGATCGCTTCGAGCTTTTTCAAATCGGCGGCGATCCGCGTGCCGACCTCGTGGATGTCGCCGGCCCCGAGCGTGATGAAAACGTCGCCGGGGCGCAGGGCGTTGCCGCAGCGGAGCCGGGCATTTCCCTTGGGTCCGGCGAATTCGGATTCCGCGACCGCGCCGCCCTCGGCGACCGCGTCGGAGATCAGCTTGCCGGTCACGCCGGGGATCGGCGGCTCGCTGGCCGGATAGATGTCGGCGACGAACAGCGCGTCGGCTTCGTCAAAGGCGGTCGCGAATTCCGCGCACAGCAATTGGGTGCGCGTGTAGCGGTGCGGCTGGAACAGGCAGACGATGCGCCGACCCGGTCCGGCGAAGGCGCGCGCCGCGCGGAGCGCGTCGCCCGGATCTCGGTCGGGTGGTGCCCGTAGTCGTCGATGACCGCGAAGTTCGGCGATTCGTATTTCACGTCAGCGGCGCCGCGCGCCGCGGAATGAGCCGACCGCCGAGCGGAACGCCTCGAACGGGATGCCGAGGTGCAGCGCCAGCGCCGCGACCGCCGCCGCGTTTTGCACGTTGTGTTCGCCGGGGATGCTCAGCTCCGCCCCGCCGATCCGCGCGCCATTTTGTTCGATCACAAATGCCGAGCCGCGCGCCCGGTCTGACCGCCGCCGCGCGGACCGCCGCGCCTTCGGTCAAGCCGAACGAAACCGCGCCGGGGAATCGATTCGCCCAGCTCGCGAGCCGGCTGTCATCGTGGCAGTAGAAAATCGTGCTGGTCGTTCGGTTTACCAGCTGGCGAAAACGGCGACGATTTCCTCCAGCGAGCCGTAGTGGTCGAGGTGCTCCGCTCGATGTTCAAGATGATCGCGTGCTCCGGGCGGAAGTTCACCAGCGTGCCGTCGCTCTCATCGCCCTCCGCCACCATGTGCTCGCCCGCCGGGTCCCAGTGCGCATTCGTGCCGAGGATCGGGATCTCGGCGCCGACGTAGTGGCTCGGATGGATGCCGCCCGCCCGCAGCGCATACGCCGCCATCGCGGAAGTCGTCGTTTTCCCGTGGTCCCGGCGATCACGATCCCGCGCTTGCCCGCCATGATCGCGGCGAGCGCCTCCGCCCGCCGCACCAGCCGGATGCCGCGCTGCACCGCCGCGTCATACGCCGCATTCCCAGGGCGGATCGCCGGAGGAATAAATCACCAGGTCCGCGCCCGCCACGCACGCCTCGGTGTGTGCGGGCAGGTGAATCTCAATCCCGCCTTCTCCAGCCGCTCGTCTCCAACGTCGTCACCCGGTCGGAGCCGTCACCGCATGCCCCATCTCCAGCAAAAGCGACGTACTCGCTCATGCCCGACCCCGCCACACCGATGAGGTGGGCGCGGACCGGACCCCGCAAAAGGTCGGTCAGCTCTTGAATTGGATCTCCCATGGATTTAGGTAAGCCCTATTATAACAGAGGATTTTTTAGATGCACCTCTAACATCTAATACTATTTATCAAGATTTCTCATACTTAGTCCGCTGAACCTGATTGGGTTCTATCAAAATTTAATTTCTTCGGGGAAGAGTCCAGGGGTAGCACGCAGCGTTCAGCTTCAGGCGGGCGATAGATACTGCTGGGAGCAGATCAGACGAGCGTGAAGGTGCCTCCCCCCCGCGAAGACAGCTCTGAGTGTCCTTGGTCTGTCAACGACTGACCCACAACAAACCGGAAGATTCTCAATTTTAATAATTGCCATAAATATTAGCCAATGCTAGAGTTCGGGACTGCGGGCAAATTCCCGAAGCCCAAACCAAATCTAAATGATTCGCAGCGAAGCACCCAGCCATGCCGCGCCCCGATGACCGGGGGCGTCGATCTGTCTGTCCTGAACGTCTTGGTGATCTCGGCGAATGCCGAGGAGCGCCAGATGGTGCGGGACGCGGCGGCGCGGCAGGGGCATGTGGTCGAGTTGGCGGATTCCGCCGAGCGGGCGATGGCAGCGTGTCAGGCTGGGAGTTTTGATGTGATCGTGATCGACCTTTCGCTGCCGGGGATCAGCGGCGCGCAGTGGATCCGGTGGTATCGGGCGCAGGCGGAGTCCGGGGCCCTGCTGATCGCCGCCGGAGATCCCAAGGCGGACTTTTCGGCGCTGCTGGCGCTGGGCGCGGATGATGTGATGCTGCGCCCGATCGGGGCGGCGGAATTGGGCGCGCGATTTGCGGTCGCAGAAAGGCGGGCCATCCAGAGCCGGCGCGAGCACACCGGCGGATTCGGCACCGGCGATCCGGGCGCGATGCTGGAATCGGCGCGGTTCGAGGGCGCATTCCGGCAGCAGACCGACGCGCTGGTCATCGTCAGCGCGGAGGAAGGGCGCATCCTCGATGCGAACCCGGCGGCGGAGCGGCTGCTCGGCTATGGACCGGGCCGGCTGGCGGACCGGTATTTTTCGCTGCTCGTCCCCGACCTTTTCCAGCAGAAGGGCTTCGAGTCCGGCCGCCTGACCAGCGGCGCGAGCGCCTTTGCCGAAAGCCTGCCCTACCAGGGACCGGATGGTCGGCGCAGTTGGCTGGACGCGGCGGGCAGCGGCCTGCAATGGGGCGGCTCGGCGGCAATGCTCATCCGGCTGATGGACGCCACGCGCCGCCGCGAGCAAGAGGAGGACCGCATCCAAGCGGCCAAGGCGGAAACCATCGGGGCCCTGGCCCGCGGCGTTTCCGACGAATTCAACAACCTCCTGACCGGGATCAGTGGCAACATCGCGCTGATGGGCAAGCAGCCGTTCGTCAGCCCGCGCGGCGCGGAATTGCTTGCCGATGCCGAAGCCTGCTGCGCCCGCGCCCGCGACCTGACCCGCGCGCTGGCCGCCTTCGCCGAACACGCGGTGCCGCGGCTCGCCGACGTCGATCTGCGCCCGACGCTGGAGAAGGCGGTGCAGTTCTCCTTGCTCAAAACGAAAACGCGCCCGCACTTCCACGTGCCCGCCGACCTGTGGTGCGTGCGGGCGGACGAATCCCAATTCGCCGCCGCCGCCCGCGCCCTGACCACCAACGCCGCCGAAGCGATGGAGTCCGGCGGCGGCGGGCGGCTCGAAATCATCTGCGCCAACGTCGAGGTCCCGCCCGGCGGCCGCCTGCCGCTCGAGCCGGGCCGCTATGTGCGCATCGCCTTCCGCGACGAAGGCGAGGGCATCCCGGCGGCAAACCTCCGGCGGATCTTCGACCCGTATTTCACGACGCGCACGAAAAGCCGGGGGCTTGGCTTGCCCACCGCGGCGCGCTTTGCCCAAGCCCACGCCGGTTGCCTGCGGGCGGAAGCCGGTGCCGGCGGCGGCGCGATCTTCCACCTCTATCTCCCGGCGGCGAAATCCCCGCCGCGCCCCGCCAACGCAGACATCGGCGGCGGCGAGGGGGATGACGCCACGCAGCCGGCCGCGCGCGTCCTCTTCATGGACGACGAAGAGATGGTCCGCACGGTCGTCGAAAAAATCCTAAATTCCACGGGTTCGACGTTTACACCGCCAAGGACGGCGAGGAGCACTCGTCGCCGTCTTCCGCCGCTCGCACGAATTCGGCTCGCCCTTCGATGTCCTGCTCTTCGACCTCGACGTGCGCGGCGGGATGGGCGGCATCGAGGCGATCCAGGAGATCCGGCGCGAGCATCCGTCCGCCCGCGCCATCATCTGCACCGGCTACATCGACGACGAAGTGCTCGCCAACTACCGCGACTACGGTTTCTCCGGCGTGATCACCAAGCCGTTCGAGATCGAAAAGCTGGTCAGCCTCGTCGCGCAGCTCGCCGGGCTGCCGCGCCACCTGTAGAGGGTAAAGAATGCGCCTCCCGGCTTGCGCGGCCGCCGCGCCCCGCCACGTTCCGGCGTGCCCTCTCGCCTGCCCAAGCCAGCCACCTTGATCTACCTCGCCTGCGCGGGGTTCTTCGCGCTGTTCTTTTTGGTCCCGGTGTGGGCGACGCTGAAGGGCGCGTTCGTCGCGCGCGGCGAGCTGACGATGGATTATTTTTGGGAGGTCTTCCGCAACCCGATCTACCTGGAAGGTCTCTTCAACGCGTTCAAGATCGCCGCCTTCAGCACGCTCGGCGCGCTGGCGTTGGCGCTGCCGCTCGCCCTGCTGGCCAGCCGCTACGCCTTCCCCGGCAAGGCGGTGCTCACCTCGATGATCCTCGTCCCGCTCATCCTGCCGCCGTTCGTCGGCGCGATCGGCATGCGCGCGATCCTCGGCCCGCGCGGCGCGCTCAATGCGTTCCTCGAATCCCTTGGCCTCGCCGATGCGGCGGACCCGACCGATTGGCTCGGCGCGTCGCGGCTCGCCGGCGTCGTCTTGATGAATGCGCTGCACCTCTACCCGATCTTGTATCTCAATATCTCCGCCGCGCTCGCCAACCTCGATCCCGCCATGGAGGAAGCGGCGGAAAACCTGGGCTGCGCGCCGTGGCGGCGGCTCTGGCGCATCACGCTGCCGCTCGCCATGCCCGGCATCTTCGCCGGCGGCACCATCGTCTTCATCTGGTCGTTCACCGAACTCGGCGTGCCCCTGATGTTCGACTACACGCGGGTCACCTCGGTCCAGATCTTTTCGGAGATCAAAAACCTGAGCGGCAATCCGTTCCCGTATGCCCTGGTCGCCGTCACCCTGCTGGCCAGCACGCTGGTCTTCGCCGCCGGTAAGCTCGCCTTCGGGCGCGGCGCCGCGGCGGGGGCCGGGCGGGCGAGCATGGGGCGCGCGGAGATCGCGCTTGCGCCCAAGCTCGGCTGGGCGTGCGCCGCCGCCTTCGGCATGGTTTCGTTCGCCGCGCTGCTGCCGCACCTCGGCGTGCTGCTCACCTCGGTCTCGACCGACTGGTATGCCACCGTCTTGCCGGGCAAAATGACGCTCGACCACATCAGCGACGCGCTCGGCAACCCGCTCGCCACCACCGCCATCGGCAACAGCGTGCAATACGCGTTCCTCGCCATGGCGCTGTGCCTCGCCCTCGGCGTCGGCATCGCCTGGATCGTCGAGCGCACCCAGTTGCCGGGGCGAGGGCTGCTCGACGCGCTTTCGATGCTCCCGCTCGCCGTGCCGGGGCTGGTCCTCGCGTTCGGCTATCTCGCCCTCAGCCGGAAAGGCCAGCCGTTCGACTTTCTCATGCTCGGCGACAACCCGATCCTCCTCCTCGTCATCGCCTATGCGGTGCGGCGCCTGCCCTACGTCGTGCGCTCCGCCGCCGCCGGCTTCCAGCAGACCAGCGTGACGCTCGAAGAGGCGGCGCAAAATCTAGGCTGCCCGCCGGGGCGCACCGTCTGGCGCATCACGCTCCCGCTCATCGCCGCCAACCTCATCGCCGGCGCGCTCCTCGCCTTCGCCTTCTTCGATGCTCGAAGTCTCCGACTCGCTCATCCTCGCCCAGCAGCAGGAACACTTCCCGGATCACCAACGCAATCTACAGCCTGGTCAGCGCCCTGGGCAACGCTACCGCACCGCCGCCGCCCTCGGCTCGGCGATGCTCTTCCTCGCCGCCACCATCCTCGGCGCTTGCCTGCTCCTCGGCAAAAAACTCGAGCGCTCTTCCGGATGTAGCGACCATCGGTCAACGACTCAAAAACGATGCCGATACGCGGCTCATCCTATCCCGGAGGGATGCCGGATCGTAGCCGGTACTTCAGGAGCGCCAGCGACGCAGCCACCGGATATCGGGCGGAAGTGCAGAACCGCCCCGGCAGGGGCGGCGGAACCGATGAGGTCCAACTCTCCGGGTTGGGCGGCGGCGTTCTCGGAAGATCCGGGCGGCGGCGCCTGCCCTCGACCCACAAACGATTTGCTACCGCTTTCGCGGTCCCCTTACCGCGAAGCGGTTGCATCCCAAAGCCCAGGGTTGCCGAGGCACGAGGCTACCCTGGGATTCGCGCCCCAGCACGGGCCCAACCCTGGACGGTTGCACCCGGCAGGCACTGCGGCGGTTGTCCAACCGCTTCGCGGTAGCGTCCCTCGTTGCGGGCGTTCCCTAGTAGGCTCTGCTGTCCGCCGCTTCGCGGTGGGTTCCTGTGTCCAGGCAAAGCAACAAAGCAATGGCAATGTCCGACGCCTGGCTGTTCGGGCAAGGGGTGACAAATCTAGACTGATTGCTGACAAATGCCGCGCGGGAAAATGCCTGCCCGAAGCCCGGCGAGTGCCGATAGGATGCGCGATTAGACAACTCGATTGCGACTCGCCGCGTGGCGGCGGTCGATTTGTAGCCCAGCCATTCAAAGCTTTCGCCCGCGGGTTGGGGTGGTAGCGGTCAAATTGGCTGAAACTGAGGCGGTTCAGGCGTTAGGAGTAACAGTCTCATTCGCCTTCGGTTTTGGTGTCGGCGGTTGCCTGGCAAATCGGATTCTTAGCCCGCTCTTTAGCCCAGAACTCGGGTCGAAAAATCTCGTTGGAAGCCTGCAGAATGAAGTTGGGACCTGAGGTCGTATAGTCCCACCCAAGATTGATACTCTACGAATACACCACGCTGCCTCATGTCGGGTGACGATCGGATAATACTCGATCTTTCCAGAGCCGCCGACCAGTGTTCTTCAAACTTTCGAAGTATCCTTCTTAATCAGACCCTCTACGACCAGCTTGCTCCCATTGTGATCCTCGCTCTGTGCGGTGATGTTCAGGTGGTAAATCCCTTTGCTCTTAGGGTGTCGTAGATACCTTTAGACGAAACCGGGTGGTCCCAAACGGTCACGCTCCGCGATTTCCTGCTTGGAGATCATTTTGGGGGGTAACGTGCCGAGAGGCGTCGCCGGTGGAAGCTCCGAATTGAACAGGAGGCTGGTTCGGCGTCGCCTCCTCCGAATTCTTATCCTCTTATATTATTTGCCGTCAAACCAAGCAACGTCGATTATTCTGGGTTCGTTTTGAATCAACACCAGCCCATCCGCTATCCCGGCGGTCCGAAAAGCCCAAAGATAGCATGGCGGATCGGAACTGCCGGATGCGGAGCCGGTATCTGTGGCAATCCCTTGCCATAAACTTTGTGGGGGGAGCGGGTTCAAACCCCGCTTCCTACCCGATTCGCTACTGTTAGGGAACGTATTCTGCCGCTCCCTCAGGAATTGTGATTGTTTTCTCTTGTATTCCATGCAGAAAACGCAAAACGAGTCGCTTTGGTCTACCTACGCCGGGTCGTCTGGCGCGAGGGCTGGACCGTAAGCCTGCGCTGCTAGCCGTCCGTTTCGAACTTGTGAACGAACTGCGTCGGTGACATCAATTTCACTACCGGGAGCACCCCACATCGCAGAAACTACTGAGAACGGTGGTAACAATGGATCAAAGATCGCTTGACTGGCGGACTCAGACAGTGCCGCCAGTTCCGCTTCCAAGGCCGCCCTCGAAACAAGACCTATCCGAAGCTCTTCGGAAAGGTTCTCAAGAAGTTGGAGACTTGTGCCCGTGATGCAAGATCGAGCACATTCAAACCCGAAACTGGTGCCTGGTATCACCTGACCGTTCTACCAAAACGGGCGCAAAGTATTACCGCAACTCTTTCAACGAAACCCTCCCATCTCGAACAAAACGTATGTCGAAGCGATGCTGTTGCGAGTAAGAAGAGCGATGAATGCTCGCGCTTGTCGGACCTCTATGCGAAGCGTCTCGTTGGTGTCTGCGCCGACCTCCAATCTGTAACCATCCACACTCGTGCAGCGAATCCGCTCCGGCGCGAGATTGAGCGCATTGCGAAGTAGCTCAGCCAGTAGGCGAGCCAGCCCAGCGTCCGCGCCGCTGTGACTGACAAAAATATCTAGTCGGGAAAGCGTTTCGGCTGGCGCGGCATTATGTGCAACGACCAGAGAGTCTGGAACTTGCGGTTTCACGCCGCTCGCAAGAGCATCAATTGTCGGTTGAAGAAGCTCCGCGATATACTGGCGCCGCGACTGGTAAGTGGGAAGAGTTCCATCACTCCATTTTCCATACCACTGCCAAAAGATCTCCAAATGGAATTGGATCAGCTAAATTTGAGCTTCCGCGAGATGCTCGCGGATATAAAGCCTGCGTTCGGCATATTCGTGCTGTTTATCCTGAACTGCGGTCCGCCGGTTGCGACCGAGATAAGGAGCGCCTTTTGCTGCTCTAGCAGGTCATGAAGTTCGTTGCTCATGGGTGGGACGCTTTATTTGGCAGAGACAATATGGCTGCTTCAAAAAAGAGCCGGCTCGGATTGCGAATGAGTTTAAGTTGGCGCGTTCTGCGGATAATTTCGCAGGCATTTACCCCAAATTCTTGGGAAGACAAACCTATCCGTAAGGGTTGGGTCGCGGATCCTCAACCACAACCCCGAATCTGGCGCCGGGAATTCGGTCGGTCAGCAAACCGGACGCCAACCAGCGCCAAGGGCGCGAGATGAGATAGCCCAGGCAGAGCGAGCTTCCTCGGCGAGCGTCGCCCTGGTCCAGTGCGCAAAGGAAGAGCCAAGCCTGGAAGGGGTGGTCTGCGCCGGATTTACCGATGCCGAGAGCGCCCCTTCAGGGCTGGATGGCATTTTGGGACCGGAACCCAGGGCTGCGTTCGCCTTAGGCTCACTGCGCCTTGGGCTATCTCTATTTTGCACCTTCGGCGCTTGGGAGGCACCCAGGAGACGCGCTACTCAAATTAGCTTCGTCCACTCCCGGAAGGCGGCATCGACAGCGGGTCGGAGACGGCTTTCATCGCCGCCAACTGCCGGTCGCCCGAATTGACTTCGCCCGTCTCCGCTCCGCTCCGGCCTGAACGGCTACGCCGCGCCCCGGGGCATATTGTAAAGGATCGGTAAATCTGGCTGCGGTCGCGCATCGCGCGGGCTAGAATTGGCGCTCATGCAAGGCAACGACCACGCCAAGAAGCCGCTGCTGGTGATCGATGACGACCGCAAGCTGTGCCGCCTGATCCGCGACTACCTCACAGTTCGGCTTCGCGGTCGAGTTTGCGCACACCGATTGGAGGGGCTGGAGCGCTCTGCCGAACGCGAGTGGCACGCCGTCTTGCTCGACGTGATGCTGCCGGGGATGGATGGCTTTGAGGTGCTCCGGGCGCTGCGCAAGCGGAGCAACGTGCCGGTCCTCATGCTCACTGCGCTGGGCGAGGAACCGGACCGGACTGTCGGGCTGAGATGGGGGCGGACGACTATTTGCCGAAGACGTTTTCGACCCGCGAATTGCTCGCCCGGCTGCGCGCGGTCACCCGGCGGGCGCGGTCGCCCAAGCCGCCCGGCGATCCGGCGGACGAAGACCTATTCGCCGGAAAGCTCCGCCTCAACGAAGCCACCCACGTGGCGACGCTCGGCGACGCGCCGCTCGACCTGACGCCGGTCGAATTCGCCTCTGCTCGCCGTTTCGATGCGGGCTCAAAGGTCGCGTCAAAACGCGCGAGACCCTGATCATGGAGGTCGCCGACCGGGACTTCGATGCGTTCGACCGGCTGATCGAATGTCCATGTTTCTGGCGCTGCGCAAAAAGCTGGGCGACGACGCGAAGGAGCCGGCTTCGATCCGCACGATCCGGGGCGGTCGGCTACATGTTGATCGATCCGGCGCGGGAGGAAGGAGGCGCGCGATGAACGGCGGCGGCCAGCGGACCAGCCTGCTCGTCGAGGACCCGGCATCGCCGGGCGCGCCGCAGCGCCGCGGTATCTCGCTCTATGTCAAAATCCTGCTGCTGTTCTTTCTCAATGTCGCGCTGCTCGCCGCCGCCGGGTTCTTTCTCGTGCGCTCGCAGCTTCGCCCCGAGTCGCTGCTCGCCGGCATGCCGGGGGAACGATTCCGCACGGCGGCGCGATTGATCGAAGACGACCTGCGCGATGCGCCGCGCGACGAGTGGGATCGGATCCTCGACGAAGCCGGCGCGCCGTATGGCGTGCGCTATGCGGTTTACACCGTGGATGGCACGGCGGTCCAGAACGGCGGAGTCGCCGGCGAGCCTCCGCCCGATCTGTGGGAGCGCCTCAAGGGACCGGAGGAAGGCGAGCGACCGGAGCGCGACCGCGACCGGATGCGGATCTTTTTGCCCGGCGGCGAAGACAACGGTCCGGGACCGCCGGACGATCGCCGCGGTCCGCCCGATGGTTTCGGCGGCGACGAACCGCCGCCGCCGCGGGGCGAGGGTGGGCGCCGGTCGCCGGGGCCGCCGATGGCGCTCGCCTCTGACCGAAGCGGCTATTGGCTGGCGCACCGGATCGCGCCGGGCGGTCGCGGCTCGGGGCGCATCCCGCGCGAGAGCGTGCTGGTGATGCAAAGCGAATCGCTGACCGGCGGCGGGCTGCTCTTCGATCTGAAGCCGTGGCTGCTCGGCGGCGTCGGCGCGCTAGTCCTCAGCGCGCTGGTCTGGCTGCCCTTCGCCCGCGGCATCACCCGCTACCTGCGCCAACTGACCGCCGCGACCGAGCGCATCGCCGCCGGCGAATTCAGCGGCTCGGCCGCCGATGCGCGCCGCGACGAATTCGGCAGGCTCGGCCGCGCGATCAACCGGATGGCGCGGCGCCTCGAAGGCTACGTCTCCGGGCAAAAGCGATTCCTCGGCGATATCGCGCACGAGCTGTGCTCGCCCATCGCCCGGCTCAAGATGGCGCTCGCCGTGATCGAGCAGCGCGCGGGCGCCGCCGCCGGCGAGCACCTCAATGACGCGCAGGAGGAGGCGCAGCACATGTCCGATCTGGTCGATGAATTGCTCGCCTTCTCGAAAGCCTCGATCCGCTCCGCGCCGCAGCTTTCCGAAGTCGCGCTGCTCCCCGCCGTCCAGCGCGCCGCCGAACGCGAGCTCGGCGGCGAGGAAGCCGCCATCGACATCCCCGAAAACCTCAGCGTTTACGCCGACGAATCGCTGCTTATCCGCGCCATCGCCAACGTGCTGCGCAATGCCGCGCGCTACGCCAGCGCCTCCGGTCCGATCGAGATCCGCGCCGATGAAGCGCCGGGCGGCGACGGCGAGGGCGGCACGATCTTGCTGGCGGTCGCCGACCGCGGTCCGGGCGTGCCGGAGGAGGATCTGCCGAAGCTCTTCGATCCGTTTTACCGGCCGCAGCTCGCCCGCGAGCGCGAGTCGGGCGGCTCCGGTCTCGGGCTCACCATCGTGAAAGCCTGCGCCGAGGCGTGCGGCGGAAAAGTGCGCTGCCACAATCGCGAGGGCGGCGGCTTCGTGGTCGAATTCGATTGGGTGAAAGTCTAGCGCCGAGCGGGAAATCGGAGATAGACCGGCGGGATCGTTCGCGTTTAAATGGTCTCTATGCTCTCCATCGCCGGCCACTCCCGCTCCCGCTTTTGCGACGGTTTTTCCCGCCGCGACTTCCTGCGCATCGGATCGCTCGGCATGGGCGGGCTGGCGCTGCCGGGGCTGCTGCAGGCAGAGGAGAAGGCGAAGGTCGGCTCGTCGGGCAAGGCGATCATCATGATCTACATGGCCGGCGCGCCGCCGCACCAGGACCTCTACGACCTCAAGACAGAAGCGCCTTCCGAGATCCGCGGCGAGTTTTCGCCGATCAAAACGAACGTGCCCGGCATCGAGATCTGCGAGCTGCTTCCGCGCCCTGCCAAGATCACCGACAAGCTCGCCCTCATCCGGGTTGATGGCGCGCCGAACGGCAGCCACGATTCGTTCATGTGCTACACCGGGCGGGCGGGGTCGAGCCTGATTCGCGCGGGCAGCCGCCGGGCGGCTTACCGATGGGAGCGGTGCCTGCGCCCTGCAAGGGTCGCGCGACCTGGCAATCCCCGCATTCGTTCTGGCTTGGCTCCTGCGCGGGTCACCCGCCCTATGGTTCATCGCGGCGCGCCGGGCTTCCTCGGTCCTGGCCTGCGGCGCGTTCAAGCCCTCCGGACCGGGGCGGAGGACATGGTGCTCAACGGCGTGACGCTCGACCGGCTCGGCGACCGCGAGCGGCTGCTCGGCGCCTTCGATAACTTCCGCCGCTCCGTCGATCAAAGCGGCCGCATGGAGGGCATGGATGCGTTCAACCAGCAGGCGTTCGGCATGCTCACATCCAGCCGCCTCGCCGAGGCGCTCAACCTCGACAACGAATCGCCCAAGGTCCGCGAGCGCTACGGCAAGGGCGACCCGAAGAACTTCGGCGACGGCGCGCCGCGCAACCTCGAACACTTTCTTCTCGCCCGCCGCCTGGTCGAGGCGGGCGCGCGCTGCGTGACGCTCAATTTCGGGCGCTGGGATTTCCACAGCCAGAACTTGCTGGATGCGCAAGAAGCATGCGCCGCTCTTCGACCAGGGCTTGAGCGCGCTGATCGAGGACCTGCACGAGCGCGGCATGGACAAGGATGTCTCGGTCGTCGCCTGGGGCGAATTCGGCAGGACGCCAAAGATCAACGCCGAGGCGGGTCGCGACCACTCGTACCGAACGTCCTCGTGCGCGCTGCTCGCTCGCTGGCGGAATGCACTTGGCTTGTTACTGGAGCCACCGACAAGATCGGCGGCGAACCGGCGATGCCCCAATCCACTTCGGCGAAGTCTTCGCCACGCTCTATAAAAACCTCGGCATCGACGCCAACCAAAAACCACGCTCCCCGACCTCAGCGTTTCTGCCCGCATTATCTTCGGTCGAGGGCAGCACCGCCTGATGCCGGAGCCGGTGTAGGGTTTGGGTTGATCCGCCAGCTGGGCGGCTGTTCTGACATGCGTCTTTGTCTTCATGTATTCTTCCTCAACCTCGGAAAAGCTGTCGTCGTCATGAATGGAAATTAATCCAAATCTCGCGCGCCAGAGAACGATCTTCCCAAAACTATTCAGCTCCCCGTTCCGAGAAACTGATAACTTTAGCAAGGGTGAATAAATGGTATCCCAGGGTCGAGGCGCGAGTACTTTTGCCTGCATTTTGCCAGGATCGTCCGACGTGCGCTTCACAATGGCAATTCTTTGATAGAAGATCCGTCCCCCGGCTGATTTGTCGATGGAGACCAGAATCGGCAGTGAAGCGATATACAAAAAATTTGCAGACGCGATTGCGATCAAGATTTTGATTTTCATGAGATCTTCAGTCGGAATATTGATTCTTCCGCGACTAGTGTCGGTGATGCGCTCTTAAAGATAAAATACAATTCTGGGTGTCCTTCGGGGCGACGTGCGAGCACGCCGAGTAAGGGGCTCCTCGCCGAGGCGTCCGCCGCAGCGCGAATTCTTCCGGCTTCGCCGTTCGGGTGGATGATCGGCAGGATACCGATGTTACCTTGCTGATCTAAAGACTGATCCTGCTGAGCACCGCGCTGGCCAGCCCGAGGACGAGGAAGAAGCCGCACATGTCGGTGCAAGTTGTCAGGATCGGACCAGAGGCGAGGGCGGGATCGACTTTGAACCGGCGGAGGACGAGCGGGACGAGACCGCCGAGGAGGACGCTGAGGACGGTGTTGAGGGCGAGCGCGCCGCCGACCACGGCGCCGAGCCAGAGGTTGCCCTTCCACAGCCAGGCGACCGCGCCGAGCAGCGCGCCGAGGATGGTGCCGTTGAGGATGCCCAAGCCGCCCTCTTTGAAGAAGACGCGGAGGAATTCGGTCGGTTTGAGCACGCCGAGGGTGAGCTCGCGGATGCTGACGGCGACCGCCTGGTTGCCGGAGCAGCCGCTCATGTCAGAGACGATCGGGAGGAAGACGGCCAGCGCGATGACGGCCTCCAGCGTGCCCTGGAAGGCGGCGATCACGCTGGCGGCGATCATGTTGAGCACAATGTTCGGACCGAGCCACGCCAGCCGCCGCAGCGAGCGCTGTAGCATCGGCATCGAGCGGAGTTCCTCGCCGCCGACGATCCCGCTCAGTTTCATGAAGGCTCCCTCGGCGCGTTCCTCGGCGGCTTCCGCCACGGCGCGGCGGCGCAACACACCGACCGCGTGCCCGTCGGCATCGACGACCGGTACGCCGATATACGAGTGGTGGTCGAAGAGCTGGGTCAGCGTGTCGAGCGGCGCATCGGCGCGGACCGAGACCGGGTTTGGCAGCATGATCTCGGCGGCGGGCGTCGCCCTCGGGCGCAGCACCAGATCGCGCAGCCGCAGCACGCCGCGCAGCGCGCCGCCAGCGGACAAAACATAGGCGTATTGGACGTCGAATTCCGCGTAGCGCTCGGCGTTCGCCCGCATGTCGGCGAGGATCTCGCCCACCGTCTTGCCCTCGGGATAGGCGAGGAACGCGGCATCCATCAGATACCCCGCCGAGTTTTCCTCATAGCGCATCTGGGCGCGCGCGGCGGCGGCTTCGTCGGCGGGCAAGGCGGCGAGGATCGGCTCGGCGTCCTCGTCTTCCAATTCGGCGAGGTATTGCGCGCGCTCGGTGCCGGCGAATTCGCTGACGATGGCGGCGGCGTCCTCGGCATCCAGATCTTCGAGGCGGGCGATCGCCTCCTCGTAAGGCAGATCGTGCAACACATCGGCGGCGTCCTCCGGATCGAGCAATTCGAGCAGCCGCCCGCGGTCGTCCTCGGGCAGGCGCAGCAGCGCGTGGGCGACCTCCGCCGGCGGCAGCCGGTCGAGGTATGTCGCCAGCTTGTCCTTGTCGCCGCGCTCCAGCAGGGCGGCGATCACGCGGCGCGGTTCGGCTTGGGTGGAAAGTCCTGACATGCCCCCGATCAACTTCGGTTCGCCGCCAACGCAAGCAAACTTGCCGCCGGGTCGGCAAAGATTAGGGGCGGATGGTTGCGATCTGCCCGGCGATTAGCGACCGTTCAGGATCGGCGCGAGGTCTTGCGCGGTCTGCGCCGGCCAGAGCGACTTGTCGGTGACCAAGGCTCCGTCGAGCGCGCGATGCTCCGGCCAGGTTGGCGCGGCGGGGATCTGCGGGATCGCGGCGGCGACGATTTTTTTGGCGGCGGCAGCGTTGGCGAGGAGGTGCCCGATGACCAGCTCGGCGGTCACATGTTCCTCGTCTTCCTTCCAGCAGTCGTAGTCGGTGATCATCGCCAGGGTCGAGAGCGCGATCTCCGCCTCGCGGGCCAGCTTCGCCTCGGGCAGATTCGTCATGCCGATGACGTCGAACCCGAGCTGGCGGTTCGCGTTCGACTCCGCGCGGGTGGAAAAGGCGGGGCCGTCCATGTTCACGTAGGTGCCGCCATTGTGGACGCGGTGCTCGTGGATATCCGACGCCGCCTCGAACAAAATCTGCCGCAGCCCCGCGCTGATCGGGTCGGCAAAGGCGATGTGCGCCGCGATGCCCCGCCCGAAAAACGTGTGGTGCTCGCGCCGGCTCGTCCGGTCGAAGAATTGGTCCGGCAGCACGATGTCGCGCGGCGCGTATTCCGCCTTCAGGCTGCCCACGGCGGTGACCGCGATGATCCAGCGCACGCCGAGCGAGCGGAGCGCGTAGATGTTGGCGCGGTGGTTTAGTTCGTGCGGCAGAATGCGGTGCCCGCGCCCGTGCCGGGGCAAGAAGAAAACCCGGCGCCCCGCCAGCGTCCCGCCGACGATCGCATCCGACGGCTCGCCAAACGGGGTTTGCATCCGCAGCTCCTCGCGGTTCTCGAACCCGTCGATATCGTAAAGACCGGAGCCGCCGATGATGCCGATGGCCGGCGCTGGGGTGGGGGATGAAGTGTCTGACATGCGCGAAGGAGTAGCGGCGCGCGGGCAGGGGTCAAGCCGCCGATTTCATCTCCCCGTGCCTACGCCTTCGCCGCCGCCTTTTTCTTCGGTGCGCGGGGCGGGAATTTCCAGTTCATCACGCCGCGTTTGCCGTCGGGGTCGAAGAGCAGTTCGGCGGAGAAGGGGCGACCTTTTTTGGAGATGAACTTGTCGATCATGTCGGTCTTGCCTTCGAGGAAGAACTTGCGCGCCTGCTCGCGCGGGATCTCGACCTTGCACAGCTCGCGGCTGAGCTTCGCCTTGCACTTCTTCCCTTCGAGGTTCTTCCGGCAGGCGTAGTGGGTTTCGGTCTGGTAGATCTTCTGGTCGCCGCGCCCCTGGCTTTTGCAGAGCGGGCATTCGCAGACCGCCATGTCGCTGCTCAGGTTTTCGAGCGCCTCCTTGGCGGCTTCGTCTTCGGGGAAGATGAAGCCGAGCTTCCACTTGCCCTTCTCATCTTTCGTCAGCTCGACACCGGCGTCGAAGTCCTTGCCGAACTTGCTGCGGAACCCGGTCAGGTTTTCCAGCACGCGGCCACCGACCAGCGCCTTGGCCTCCGCCTCGGTAAACATCCGGCCGGCGAGGTTTTTATACATGCGGAACGCGCACTCCGGGTTGGCGCAGGAGTAGGACGAATCGTCCTGCTTGAGCGGGCGGGTGCCGCAGGCGGGGCAGGTCGCGTCGAAGTCCGGGAAGACGCGGGCAGCCTGGTGGTTGGCGAACGCCTTGGTCCGGTCCACCACGCGGGTCGTCATGCTGCGGATCTCGCGCATGAATTCGTTCCGCGCCAGCTTGCCGTGCTCCATCTGCTTGAGCTTGTATTCCCAGTCGCCGGTCATCTCTGGGCTGGTCAAGGCGTCGATCCCGATCTCTTCGATCTGGTCGATCAAGGCGATGCCCTTCTGCGTGGCGACGAGTTCGCGCCCGCCGCGGGCCACGTAGTTGTCGAGGATCAATCCCTCGATGATCGCCGCGCGGGTGGCCGGCGTGCCGAGCCCCCGCTCGCTCATCGCCTCGCGCAACTCGTCGTCGTCCACCAATTTGCCCGCGCCCTCCATCGCGGAGAGCAGGGTCGCTTCGTTGTAGTGCGGCGGCGGCTTGGTCGTTTCGTCTTTGACCTCGATCCGCTCGGTTTTGGCGGGCTCGCCCGGCTCGGCGGGCGCGAGCACCTTGCCGCCGCCCTCGCCGGCCGCCTCGTCCTGCGCCTGCTTGCCGTAGACCGCGAGCCAGCCCGGCACGCGGAGCACCTTGCCGTCCGTGCGGAAGGCATCCTCCCCGATCCGCGTGATCCGGCGGGTCAGCTCCCACTCGGCGGCGGGGAAGAACACCGCGACAAAGCGCCGCGCCACCATGTCGAAGAGCTTCGCCTCCGCCTCGTCCAGCCCCTTCGGGACCTGGCCGGTCGGGATGATCGCAAAGTGGTCGCTCACCTTGCTATTGTCGAAAATCCGGCGGTTCGGTCCCACGCGCTTGAGCGCCTCGCCCGCGTAGTCGCGCAGGTTCGCCGGAAAGCTGCCCAGCCCGGCGTCGGTCAGGTCAGAGAAGCCGGAGAGCGCCGCCTTGACGTTGCCGATGTAGTCCTCCGGCAGGTAGCGCGAGTCAGTCCTCGGGTAGGTGAGGACCTTGTGCTTTTCGTAGAGCGCCTGGGCGAGCTGGAGCGTGCGCCGGGCGGAGAACCCGAAGCGGCCGGAGGCTTCGCGCTGCAGGCTGGTCAGGTCGTAGAGCAGCGGCGGAGCCTGCTTGCTCGGCTTCTTCTCCTCCTCGATCACGCCGGTCTTGCCCTCGCAGCGCGCCTTGATCGCCTCGGCTTTCGCCCGGTCCCACAGGCGCTCGGGGCGGTTGTGCGGGTCGGTTTCGTCCTTTTTCCAATTCTGGTCAAACCAGCGGCCGAGGTAGCTGCCCGCCGCGATGCCGAAGGTGCCGTGGACCTCCCAGTAGTCGCGCGGGACAAAGCTCTGGATCTCTTTTTCGCGCTTCACCAGGATCGTCAGCGTCGGCGTCTGCACGCGCCCGACCGGCGTTTTGTTAAAGCCGCCGTGGCGCGAGTTGAACGCGGTCAGCGCGCGGGTTCCGTTCAGCCCGACCAGCCAGTCGCTCTCGCTCCGGCAGACCGCCGCATCGGCCAGCGGCATCATCTCGGAGCCGTCCCGCAGGTGCCGCCACGCGTCGAGGATCGAACCCTGGGTCATCGACTGCATCCACATCCGCTTGATCGGCTTCTTGATCCCGGCGAAGTCCATCACGTAGCGGAAAATCAGCTCCCCCTCGCGCCCGGCGTCGCACGCATTGACGATCAAATCGACGTCTTTGCGCTTCATCAGCCGGATCAGCAGGTTCAGGCGAGATTTCGTCTTGTCGATCGGCTGGAGGTCGAATTTGTCCGGCATGTGCGGCAGCACATCGAACTTCCACGGCAGCTTCTTCGCGCCCTGCATCGGCATCCCCAGCTCCACCAGGTGCCCGATCGCCGAGGAGATGATCGTGCTCTCGCTCTCGAAAAAGTCCTTGTCCTTCTGGAACTTACCGATGCCCGGCTCCTTGGCCAGGGCGCGGGATAGGTCGGTGGCTACGCTTGGTTTCTCGGCGATGATAAGGGTCTTTCCCATGGTGCAGGGTCAATCTAGGGGGCAATATTGGTATTCTTGGGGTCCGGTGGCGGCAAAGGCGCAAAGAATGCAGGCTTCGCGGAAATTTGCAACGCCGGAACTTTTTTCGGGTCACGTAGCATCGGCGTCCTGCCGATCATCTACGATCAACGGCGAAGCCGCACGAAAAGATCGATCGCCCGCGTGGGAGCGAATTTTCAGGGCGCGCCCAGCACGGGATTTTTTCTCTCCGGATCTCAGGCGAGCCGGTGCCGCGGTCCGGAAAGGCGGTCGCTCGACTTGCTGTTCTCGCCCTGCTCCGGGCGGCGATGCTCAGCGATCTCCATTTTGATCCGCTATACGAGGCAGACTTCCTGCGCCGCGTGGATGGAGAAGTCAACCGCCTCAGCCCGGATTTGATCTTCCATACTGGCGACTTCTTCACGCATTCCGCCGACCGGGCGGGCGAGCTTTGGCGATCCTGACGCAGCCGCCTCGGCTCGGCTCGTTTGCGGCGCTGGGAAACCACGATCACTGGGTCGGGGCGGAGAAGGTTGCCTGGGGGTTGGCGGAGACGGTGTCGCTGTCCTGGCAAACCGGTCCGCGCGGATCCCCGGCTGCGAGAACTGGTTCGTGACGGGATTGGAGAGCTATTGGGGAGGGAAGCCGGACCCCGGTGGCCTCGACCGAGTCTTCGCCGATGCAAAGCACATCCTCCTCTGCCACGAGCCGGACCCATTCGACGATCACACCGATGCGCGCATTGCGCTCCAGCTTCAGGCACACGCACGGCGGACAGATCCGCGTGCCATTCCTATGGGGCGCTGGAATTACCAAGCTGGGGGCAAAAATACCAAAGCGGTCTTTACCGGCGCGCGGCGGTCGCTATTTGTAGCGTCAATCGCGGGATCGGGCACGGTGGATCACCATTTTCGGTTCAATTGCCCGCCTGAGATCACGCTGCTTGAATTGTCTTAACCCGGACGAACAGCGGCTGTCTTTGGAGGCTAGACGATGTTGAACGATATTCGGGCGCGGCTGGCATCCCTCCGGAATGCTCCGAAATCGAGGGTGTTCCGGTAGTGTCGCTGCGCACAACCACCGCTATCGGAATGCATCCCTCCGGGATGCGGGCGGTTTGCCGCGCCCTTTGCGGAGCTTTTGACCATTTGGAAAACTCTCCCATTTCAGTCAGCGGCTCCGCCGTTGGGCATCGCCGTCTCCACCGGCAGGGGCGTCGCCGTCAGCCCAGACCGAAGCGGTACGGCTGTAGAGGCGGCACTCTTGCCGCCTTGACCTGCGGTATCGCCTCTCTCACCTTCGGGGCATCGCTTACGGTTTGCGGCAGGCTACGCGCCGGGCGGCATTGCGCCTCCGGATCGTTCAGCGGCTGCGTCGATGGGTTCGGATGATCGGCAAGGTCGCCATCTCAACAGGGGCGCCGCACTCACGTAGCATCAGCATTCTGGTTGATCATCTACGATCAACGGCGAAGCCGCACGAAAAGATCGATCGCTCGCGTGGGAGCGAATTTTCAGGGCGCGCCCAGCACGGGATTTTTCTCTCCGGATCTCAGGCGAGCCGGTGCCGTGGTCCGGAAGACGGCAGGAGTGCCGTCTCTAAGCAGGGTTGGCGAATCACGTAGCATCGGCATCCTGTCGACTGGCCTGCGGTCAACGGCGGAGCCGCTCGAGAATTCGGTCGCCGTAGGGGTGCGAATCACCATGGCGCGGCAGGCGCGGATTTTAGGCTGATTGCCAAAAACAATGGCGGGAATCGGCAGCCCAAAACGCGCTGGTGCTTTGCTCCGGCTCAGATGAGGCCGGTCGCGCCGCAAGTCCCCTCCCGGGAGGGGATTTAGGGGTGGGTAGATGAGGTATATCTCGGAAACCAAAGGATTACCAAAAACTAGGGCGCCTTTCGGGACCGATCCTAGCAAGGTCGTCCGCTGCGCTGACCCACCCCCGACCCTCCCAGGAGGGGAGAGTGGGATTCGCGACGCCCGGATTGCGCGGCACCCCGGTGGCTTGCCAGTTGTGGCTGGTATCAAAGTCGGCGCAAGTCACTTTGGCAATCGTCTAGTCGCCGGATCGCTGGCGAGCCGGTGCCGCGGTCCGAAGACGGCAGAGTGCTGTTCTACAGCGCTGCCAGAATCGATCAGCGGTTGCGCCTCTGGCTCGACGATCGGCAGGTTGCCGATGCTCCCTTGCGCGGGGCGGCAGGTTGTGACAGGAAAGCCGCCCGCCTTCGAAATGCCTGATTTCTTCGACAGCGCCCCTGACCCGCGCCTTGCCGTTGCCGCTATCGCCGACTATCCGCGGCGCGAGTTCTTCGCGCGCGAGGTCGCTCCCGCGATTACTCTCGCGCGCTGCCGGTCTCGGCGATCTTTACAAGGCCGATGACCATCCGCTGGAGACCTGACCTGGGCTGCGGGGACGGGCGGTTTTTGCTGCGGATGGCGGCGCACTTTCCGGAGCGGAATTTTTTGGGGGTCGAGCGGCTGCTCGGGCGCGTGCGCAAGGTGTGCCGGCTGGCGGGCGAGCGCGGTCTGGAAAACCTGCGCGTCCTCCGGCTGGAGAGCGGATACGCGATCGGGTGGTTGCCGCCCGCCGCCTGCGCCGACTGGTCTTCCACCTTGCTCTGCCCGGACCTGCACAGCAGAAGCACTGGCGCCGCCGGATTTTCCAAGAGCCGTTCCTCGACGCCGCGCGCCGCGTTTTAAAGCCCGGCGGCGAGTTGTTCTTCAAGATCGATCACCCGGATTACCTGCTGGCGCAGCGCGTCATCGCCGCAGCTACCCGGGATTCGAGCCGCTCGGTTACCGGACGATGCATTTTTCATCCGGAGACCGACTTCGAGCGGCACTGGCTGCAGGGCAAAGCGATCGGCGGATGCGCCTGCGGCGCGCCGATTAGCTAGCGGGCGTCCTCCAGCGCGAGCGGCGCGATGAATTTGCGGGGCAGGCGGATTTTTTGCCGCTGGGCGCCGACCTCGACCCGCGCCACTGATCCAGAGGACCTTGGAAACGCTTACCAGTTGAATCGCCTCGCGCGGGAGCCAGAGCGGCGGGTGGAACGGAAAGATTCTTACCAGATGGCGAGGCGCAAGCCCGGCGAGGCGTCGAGGATCAGGCAGTTGTTGTAGCTGACCTGCCGACGCGCGCTCGCCATGCCGAAGTGGGTTGCGCCTATGATCCGCCGCCCTGGCTGCGCGCGGTAGGTCTGGGCGAGCCGCGCCCAGCCGCCGAGGTTCGCCAGCAGCCATGAGACCAGGCACCGTGAAGCCGATGAAGACGGTGGGAAAGATGAGCGGGAGGAGCCAGGGGAGATGTTTTTCCATCGGCGGAAAATGCCTCTAACCGCGTATCCGGCAAACCGGAGCGGCGCCCAAAAATCGCTGCCTGCCCGCGATCCCGCCTTTGCTTCCGCCAAATCCTAACAAACCCAATCCCATGCGCCTATCCACGCTCTCCGCCGCCGCCGCCGCGCTCGCCGCACCCGCCTTTGCCGATCACCACAAAACGCTGACCTTCGAAGGCAAGGACGGTCCGGGCAAAGGCAAGAAAATCGTCCTCGTCTCCGGCGATGAAGAATATCGGTCGGAGGAAGGGCTGCCGATGCTCGGCAAGATCCTGTCGCAGCGCCACGGCTTCGACTGCACCGTGGTTTTCTCGTGGAGCGCCGACGGCACCTACATCGACCCGAACAACCAGGCGGGGCTTCTCGCCGGCTGGCGGCGCTGGACGAGGCGGATCTGATGATCGGCTGCCACGCTTCCGGCCGAATGACGAGGAGGCGGCGCACGTCACGAAATTCCTCAATGCCGGAAAGCCGGTCATCGGGCTGCGCACCGCGACCCACGCCTTCAACGGGAACGGCAGCTTCGGCGACATCAAATTCGGCGAGTTCGGGCGCAAGGTGCTCGGCGAGCAGTGGGTCAACCACCACGGCGGGCACAAGCGCGAGGGAGCCCGCGGCGTGATCGAGGAAGCCAACGCCAACCACGCGATCCTCAATGGCGTCAAAGATGTCTTCGGTCCGAGCGATGTCTATGGCGTCATCCACCTGACCGACGCCGATACGATCCTGCTGCGCGGCGCGGTGACCGAGACCCTCGACCCCGCCTCCAAGCCCGTCGAAGGCAAGAAGAACGATCCGATGCAGCCGCTCGCCTGGCTGCACGAATACGATTCGCCCGACGGCAAGGCGAAGGGCAAGAGCTTCTGCACCACGATGGGGGCGTCCGTCGATCTGGTCAGCGAAGACCTGCGCCGCCTCGTGGTCAACGCCGCCTTTCACCTGACCGGGCTGGACGTTCCGGAAAAGGCGGATGTCGAATACGTGGATCCCTATTTCCCGAGCTTCTATGGCTTCATCAACGACAAGGAATACTGGAAGGAAGCGAACAAAGTCCCCGCCGACTTCGGCTTGGGCAAAACGCCCGCCATGCCCGATCCGAAGGGCAGCCCGGAGTGGAATTTCCGCCCGATGAAGAAGTAGCCCCTTGCGGTGTAGAGACGGTATCTTGCCGTCTTGGTTATAAGGAATCGGCTTCGCGTCCGACGCGCGGAGCCACCTCCAACTCCGCCGCGTGAGAGGATGCGGCTAGATTGTCGCATCGCCGCTCCCTCCGCGCCAGAACTACCAGCGGATCTGCGCGAAGAGCGCGCGGAGCTTTTCGCCCCGTGCCGGATTGAGGAATGCGGCGTGGGCGATCCGCCCTAACAGATGCCCGGCGAAGTCCCCGTGCCCGCCGCGGTTCTCCGAGGCGGGGTCGGCGGCGCGGGCGCAGCGGTGGAGGATCGCCTTGAGCCGGTCGTAGTCGCGGCGGCTGAGGTTCGGCTTTTCGTTGGCCACCACGCCGGCGATTTGCTGCCGGGTTGCGCGGCGCATCAGGCGGGTCTTCCGCGCATTTGGGGCAAAGCCTTCTTCGAGGCAGACCGCCATCGCTTTGACCGCAAAGCGCGGTGCCGCGCGGGCGAATGCGGCATCGCCGGAGAAGGCGAGGTCGTCCGCGTAGCGGGTGTAGCGCGCGCCCGCCGCTGCGGCGAGGCCCCCGAGGCGGCAGTCGAGGCGGAACGCGCAGAGGTTGGCGAGCGCCGGCGAGGTGGGCGCGCCCTGGGGCAGGTGCGGGAGCCGGAGCCGGTCGAGCGATTCGCGCGGCACGCCGGGCGGGGCGTCGAGCCGGGCGGCTGGCGGCAGCGCGTTGGTGCAAAGCGCGGCGATCCGCTGGGCGACGGGATCGGGATATCCGGCGCGGCGCAGCAGCCCGGCGGCGCGCGCCCGGGTGACCGACGGGAAAAAATCGGAGAGGTCGAGCTTGAGCACCGCCGCCTGCCCGCAGTGCGGCTCCGCATTCGTCCGGATCGAGCGCCCGGCGACGAACCCGTGGGCGGCGGGATGCGGCGGGATGCCCGCCAAGATGCCGCGCGCGATCTGCCGCTGGAGCGCCTTCAGGTTCGGCTTCGGCACCTCGATCAATCGCGCGCCGCCGCGCCGCTTCGGCAGCCAGCGATAGGTGTAGTGCCGGAGCTTGGCGGAGGCGACGCGGCGCTCGAGCGAATGCGGGTCCGCATACCAATCGAGTTCGGCGAGGTCGAGCCGCAGCCAGCCGGCGAGGTCGCCCAGCGTGGCGAGCGGCGGCACCGCCCAGCCTGCGGGTGGCTCGCCCATGGCGGGCGGCAGCGAGCCCGCGGCCAGCGCGATCTTCCGGTCCGGCATCGCCCAAGCGCTGGCGAAGCCATCGTCCGCCGCGATGAATCGGCGCACCGCGAAATCGCTCGGCTGCCCGCGCGGAAACGCCTTCGCCAGGCGCGCGCAAAACGGCGCGAGCCAGCGCGTCGATCCGCCCAGCGCGAGCACCGACTTCAGCCGCTCGGCGGTCGCCGCAGGGTCGGCGGGACCGGCGGCAAATGCCTTGGCGATCGCGCGGACGACATCTCTCTGGGCGGGCATCGGGCTGGTCGTGGGAAAAGTGGAGGCGGGCGCAAGCTCCCAACGGGTCTCGCCTGGCGCGGGCCATTCGGCGCGGAGCGCCGGGACGCCCGTGCGGCGCGATAGCTGGATTTCGGGATACCCCGGGGTTGCCCCGGAGAGGCGGGGCGGCGTTTCCGCCGCCGGGCCGGCTTGGGGCTTGCGCCCGCGCCGCGATGCTACGGGTTTCCGCAGATCGGATCAAGCGCGCGGAACGCGCGATGAAGCAGGTTGCCGAAGCAGCACGGATTTTTTTTCCATTGGGGGCGGAGGCGAACGCCGTCCTCGATCTGCCGGCTCGACTCGCTGAAACGAGTAAAACGAATGATGCAGAGGATTGCAGAAATCGCCGCGCTTGGGTGCCCGGACGCCCGCATCCGCCATCGGCTGCGCGAGGTCGAGAGCATGAAGGCGAAGGCGATACTGCGGGTCGAAGACGGCAGGAGTGCCGTCTCTACTGGCGGGCGGCAGGGATGGCTCTCCGAGCCGTCCGGCGGTTGGCGCGCCGGTCTCCCACAAAATGGCGAACCCACCAAGCGCCCCGCAATCCGACGCCCATGGCGTGCCGCTGCGTCGCACCGCTGGACCTTTCGGAGAAAGGTCCCTGCCTTTCTCGTCCGCCGCATTTTGAGGAATCGGTGCCACCTTCCGGCGGCAGGCCGCCCGATGCCGATAGCGGCAGCAGGCTGCCGCAGTCCATGGGATCCGCCGCCCCTGAGTTTGCGGTTGGCCGCGTCCGCCATCGGTTGGAAGCATGGATTAAAGGCGAAGGCGATGCTGCGGGGCGAAGACGGCAGGAGTGCCGTCTCTACTGGCGGGCGGCAGGGATGGCTCTCCGAGCCGTCCGGCGGTTGGCGCGCCGGTCTCCCGCAAAATGGCGAACCCTCCAAGCGCCCCGCAATCCGACGCCCATGGCGTGCCGCTGCTTTTCACCGCCGGACCTTTCGGAGAAAGGTCCCTGCCTTCTCGCCCGCCGCATTTTGAGGAATCGGTGCCACCTTCCGGCGGCAAGTACCCGATGCCGATAGCGGCAGCGGCCCGCAGTCCGTAGGGCTGCGGTTGAGCGCGTCGCCATCGGTTTGAGGATGGATTGAAGGCGATGCCGATGCCGCGGGTCGAAGACGGGAGTGCCGTCTCTACTGGTTGCCGCCCGGCGGGCAGCAGGGATGTCTCCGAGCCGTCCGGCAGTTGGCGCGCCGGTCTCCGTAAAATGTCGAGCTCCCCAAGCGCCCCGCAATCCGACGCCCATGGCGAGCCGCTGCTTCTCACCGCCGGACCTTTCGGAGAAGGTCAAGCGCTCGCCCGCCGCTTTTGGGGAGTCGGTACCTCCCGGCGGCAGAACCGCCCATGCCGATAGCGGCAGCGAACGCCGCAGTCCATGGGGCTGCGGTTGTACGTCCGCCATCGGTTGGAGGCATGGACTAAAGGCGAAGGCGATGCCGCAGGGCGAAGACGGCAGGAGTGCCGTCTCTACTGGTTGCCGTCGGGCGGGCGCTAAATGGTGCCGAAGAACCGGTCGCCGCGTCTCCCAATCCGGGTGCGATGTAGGCGCGTTCGTCGAGACCATCGTCGAGGGCGGCGGCGCAGATCGGGAGGTCGGGGTGGCTTTGCCGCAAGGCATCGACGCCGGGCGGGGCGGCGACGAGGCAGGCGAGCCGGATCGATCGGGCACCGTTTTCCTTGAGCAAAGTGGCGGCGGCGGCGTGACCCGCCGGTGGCGAGCATCGGGTCGAGGATGATGGCGTCGCACTCGGGCAGGTTCGGCGGCAGCTTGCAGTAGTAGCGGTGCGCCAAGGCGGTCGCCTCGTCCCGAATAGCAGCCCGACGTGAGGCGCTGGTATCTGGGATGACATCGAGAAAGCCGGGCACCATGCCGAGGCCGGCGCGCAGGATCGGGATCAGGGCGACGGGGCGGGCGAGGCGGCAGCCGGCGGCGACGGCGAGCGGCGTCTCGACCGGCTGCGGCACGGTTTCCAGGGCGGCGGTCGCCTCGTAGGCGAGCAGGCGGGTGATCCGGGTCAGGGCGTCGCGGAAGACGGCGGGCGGCGATGCCTTGTCGCGGAGCTGGTTGAGCGAGGCGCGGATGATCGGGTGGGCGGAGACGTGGAGCGCGGGCATGGCGCGGAAGAATGCGCCCGATGCGGCGCAGGGCAACGCGAGATTTCTCGCCGCGAATCGCTTACCGGCGCGCCGCGTGTTAGGTGGACCGGTAACTTGATCGCCGCCCTCGCCATCTGCCTCGTCATGGTACGCCCTGCCTCGGGGCTGGAGAGCGCGGCGCTATCGGTCAGCAAGGTGCGGCTGCGCCACCAGGCGAAGGTCGGCGACCCGGCCGCGCGGCGGCTGGAGGCGCTGCTCGCCAAGCCGGACCGGTTTTTCCCGCGCTGCTGCTGGCGCCAATGCGTTTGCGCTCGCCAGCTACGCCTTGATCACGCGCGAATGCGTGCGGCACGTGGACGGCTGGCGCGGCTACGCGCTGGCCTTCGGCATCGGGGTCGGCGTCTATCTGCTGTGGGTCGAGATGGTGCCGAAGTCGCTCTTCCGCCAGTTCCCGTATCGGCTGCTCACGTTCTTCCTGCCGCTGCTCCGGCTGATCGATGGGGGGCTGGCGCCGGTGCTCGGGATCGCCCGGCTCTTTTCCTCGCCGGGGCAAAGCGTGGACCGCGAGAACGGCGATGCCCGCGCGGAATTTTTGCGCCTTGCCGAGACGATCGAAAAGGACGGCGCGCTGGGGCGGGTCGAGGCGCGGCTCATCCGCAACGCCGTCGCCCTGCGCGAGCTGCCCGCCCGCGACCTGATGGTGCCGGCCGGCCGGGTGACCGCCGTGCAGCCCGGCATGGCCGCAGACGCGATCTTCGACCTCTCTCGCTCCACCGGGCTGGACCAATTCCCGGTCATGGACCCGCAGGGAAACTACGCCGGGCTCGTCCTTGTCATCGATGTCCTGCGGCGCGTCCCCGGCACCGGGGCGACCGCCGCAGACTTCCAGAAGCGCATCTTGCGGGCAAAGCCGGACGACTCCGCGCTCTCGGTCCTGCTCCGGCTGCGGCGCATCGGCATCCCGCTGGCGGCGATCTATCCGGACGGGAAAGGCGGCCGGCCGCTAGGGATCGTGGGCGCGTCGGACATCCTCAAGCGCCTGACCGAGGCGGATCGCGAGCCGGCAGAGTCACGGTGAATCCTTGCGTGGCCCGCGCGGGGCGTTAAAAGATATTCGTGGTCGGCGCGCACCTGGCGGGAAGGGCACAACCCCTTCAGGGTTGAATCCTCGCCGGGGCGGAAACCCAGGGTAGCTCGTTCCTCGTAACCCTGGGCTAGGGGGCATAACCGCTTCGCGGTTGGCATCAACCCATCCCGATGATCGAAAAGGGATTTGACCTGTTTGCCAAAGAGAATTGCGCCTTCTTTGATACCAGCCATGGCCGGCGAGCCACGGGGCGCCGCGCCATCCGGGCGTCGCGAATCCAATCTCCCCTCCGAGGAGGGGTCGGGGGTGGGTCAGCGGGCAGCGGACGACCCTGCTAGGATCGGTCCCGAAAGGCGCCCTGGTTTTTGGCAATGAGTCTAACCCGATGGAACAAATTCAGAACGCAGCCATCTGTTTATTTTGGTTCTATGAGGGCGGAGGCGGCTTCGCCCTTCACTTTCATTTACATCCCGCCCGCGCGGTGCCGCCTTGTCACCCTGCCCTAGCGGTGCTCCACTGGGGCGTGCCGCGTTTTCCCCTGATTCGATCCCGCCTCGCTGCTGCCGCCGCCATTGCCTCCGTCGCGGTGGCGGGCGTCCTCGTGCGGCCGGCGCAGGACCAGGCGGCGCCTCCGGTCGAGATCCGCGCCTTGGCGCTGGGCGAAAACATCAAGGATCCCAGCTACCTCAACGCGGGCGAAGTCGCCAAGCTCGACGCCTACGCGCGCGGCATCGCCCCGGCGACCCCATACCGCGAGTCGTCCGAGATCCGCTTTTTCCAGGTCCGATCGAGGAGGGCAAACAACCGGCGGCGACCGCCAAGCTGCCCGCCGGCGCGAAGAAGGTGCTCCTGCTCTTCGCGCCAGACGAAAGCGCGCCGGGCAAGCTCTCGGTCCGCGCCTTTCCCAACGACGAGGCGCGGATGCCGGAGGGCGGATACCGCATCCTCAACCTGAGCAAACTCCCGGTCAGCGGCACGCTCGGCGGCGTCAGCTTCGCCGCCAAGCCCGGCGAGGCGACCGTCATCCGCAAGCCGGGGCGCCTCGGCGAATACCGGAGCCTGGACGTAAAGATCCGCCGCGAGGTGCGCCGCGAGACGAAAGTGATCTATAGCGCGGTGTGGGGATTCCACCCGGCGCGCCGCACCACCGTCATCATCACCGACAACGCATCCAAAGCAGAGGAGATCACCGTGCGGAAGTTCGGCGAAGTCGACGGCGCGGAGAAGGGAGCGGCGGAGTAGCGCAATTAAATTCGCGGCAGCGCTCCCTCGCTGTCGCCGAATTTCCCGGAGTTGACGCCCATGGCTTTGAGCATGGCGACGTAGAGGTTGGCGAGCGGGGTGTCGTTGTCGTAAACGAGGTGCCGGCCGGTCTGGATCGCGCCGCCGCCTTTGCCGGCGAGGACGACCGGGATGTTGTGCGGGTTGTGCTGGTTTCCGTCGCGGATGGCGGAGCCGAAGAGCACCATGCTGTTGTCCAAGACGGTGCCGCTGCCCTCCTTCATGGCTTTGAGCTGGTTGAGCAGGTAGGCGTATTGCGCGGTGTGCCACGCGTTGATCTTCGCATACATGTCGAGCTGTTTGGCGTCGTCTTTGTGGTGCGAGATCTCGTGGTGCGCGCCCTGCACGCCGTCGAGGAACGAAAAGTTTTTGCCGCTCACCGCATTGCCGAACATGAAGGTCGAGACGCGGGTCGAGTCGGTCCAGAAGGCGAGGGCGATGAGGTCGAGCATGAGCTGGCAGTGCTCGGTGTGGTCGAAGCGCGGCATCGAGCCGAGCTGCGCCTTGGCGTCGTCGTTGCCGAACGCCTTGTTGATGCGCGCGTTGAGCGCCTCGACCGCCTTCTGCGCGGCGGGATCGACATTGTCCCCGGCGCTGATCCGCTTCTCGTCCGCCTCGATGCGTTTTTCCACCGCGCGGACCGATTCGAGATATTGGTCGAGCTTCTGCTGGTCGCCGCTGCCGAGCTGGCCGCGCAGGCGCTTGGCGTCATCCAGCACGAGATCGAGCACGCTCTTGTCGTCGGCGCTGCGCTGGCCGGAGCGCGCCTGCTGGCGGAAGATCCGGTCGAAGGCGAGGCGCGGGTTGATCTCGCACGGCAGCGGGGTGGTGGGCGAGCTCCACGCGATGTGGGAGGCGTAGAGCCGCGTGTAGTTCACGTTGGTGTCCACGCCGGTCGCCACCGGGTCCACGCCGAGTTCCATGGACGGCAGGATCGTCTCGCCGCCGACCGCCTTGGCGGCGACCTGATCGACCGAGGGACCGCCGACGTTGAGGTCTTTGCCCGTCGTCTTGGCGACCGGCAGGCAGGTCAGCCAGTTGGCGACCTTGGCGTAGTGGCCGTCGCCGCCGTTCGACGTTTTGTTCCAGAGGTTGGTCAGCACGTTGATATCGCCGCGGTGCTCGGCGAGCGGCTGGAGGATCGGCGACAGCTCGAATTTGCTGCCCTCGCCCTTCGGCGTCCACTGCGAGGGATTCACGCCGTTGGGGAAAAACAGGCAGGCCATGCGGACCGGGGCTTTCGCCGCGCCGGCGGCGGTCGCGCGCAGCGGCACCATCGCTTCAAGCAGCGGCAGACCGAGCAGCGCGCCGGCTCCTTTGAGCGCGGTGCGGCGGGAGATTTTCCATGATTGGCGTTGGATGTTCATGGGGCGGAACGTCGATTCGATCGGGGCGATGGTCAAGGCGGAGAACCCTTGCAAGATGCATTCTGCCGGGCGGGGACTCCCGCGACCGCCGCCCGGTTTATCCTTGACCCCATCGGGGGAAACCCGGTAAAACCAGCCCTATGTCCGAGCCCCACCCAGGACCCGGAAGATGGCTGTTCTATTTGTTTATCTTCACCGCCGCGCTGAGCCTGCCAAACCACGGGGGCGGTCAGGCGGGCGATACGCCCCCGGCGTTTAGCGCCGAGCGGACCGCTCCGGGCCAGTGGCAGCTTACGTGGGAAAGCGTGCCCGGCACCCAATACAAGCTCCAGCGCAGCATCGATCTCGACGACTGGGACGATGTTGCCACCCTCGTCGCAGACTCGGTGGAGACGACCGCGACCGATGCGGGGGTCGGCACCGCGAAGCGCACGTTTTGGCGCGTGCTGGCGGGCGACCGGCTCCGATCTTTCCGCGCCGGTCGTCTCGATCATCTCGGTGCGGCAGATCGACGACGGCGGCAGCGCGGCGCTCGAACTCAAGGTCCGCGCCGAAGACAACGTCGGCGTCGTGGCGGTCGCCTATACCGAGGGCGGCGGGTTCCTCGGCGCGGCGACGACCGGCGATGCGCTGACTTGGTCGCGGATCGTGCCGTTCGATCCGCAAAGCGGCGAGACCCGCGAGTTCCAGGCGCAGGCGTCTGACGCGGCGGGCAACGTCGGGTTCTCGCCGATCTATATCTTCGACCCCGATTTAATCTCGCAGCCGATCCAGCCGCTCGACCCCGATGGCGGCATCGATAGCGGCGGCATCGTCGGCATGAACCCGGACGGCTCGCTCACGCCGTTCGCCTACAAGCCGCCCCAGTCCGGCGGCGGCGGGGCGGGCAGCGCCTCGGGGCTCATCTTCTATTTTCCGCAAGGCGGCCGGCTCGTCGAGATCGACGGCCAGAACTACATCGAATACGCCGAGGTCGCCGCCAGCTTCGGCGATGGTGCGGCGCTCGCCTTCGCCCAACCGGATCTGGGCGAGGCGGACAAAGCGCTCGGCGATCCGCTGCCGATCCCCGATGGCGCCTTCGCTGCCGCGTTTTCCTCGCCGCGCCTCCTCTCGATGGAGATCGCCGACCAAGCCTCGGTCGCCCGCGCGCTGGGCATCGATCCCGCCGCCGGTGTGCCGATGGTTTTGTTCGACCGCTTTCCGCTCCGCTGGATGGCTGGCACGCTGACCGACACCGGGATCCTCGGCGGCTGCTTCCGCCCCGATGCCTCAGCGTTCGGGCTGCCGCTGCCGCCGGAGAGCGCGATCTTCCCCGAGCAGGAGCTGCGCTTTGAAAATGCCCGCGCGGTGACGCTGCCGTTCAGCGGCCAGTTTTCGCTGCCGCTCGCCGGCGGCGCGGGCGAGGCGGTCGCCACGATCCCCGCCACCGCGCCGCTCCAGATCACGCTGTGCGCCGACGGCACCGTCTCCGCCAGCGGCGCGGCAGAGCTGGCGATGCCCAACGGCCTGCGCTTCCGCTTTTCGTTTTCGTTCGACGACCCGGTCTACGAGCTTTCGCTTGGATTCGGCGCGGAGGACTCGCCGCTCGCCGGCGGGTTGCTCGGCGCGCTGCCGCCCGATCCCGCTGCCCTGTTGCCCGGAGGCGGCGCGCCGGCGGCGGAGATCGATGCGGCGCTCGACCGGCTCGCGGCGTTCGGCGATTCGGTAGCGCGGCTCAACGCGATCGCCGCGCAAGAGGCTGGGTTCCGCGGGGCGTCGGGCAATGCGGCACCGGAGGCAAAGTCGTCCCCGGAATGGCCGGGTGCCCCGAACCTCGGCGCGCAGGCGCTCGCCTTGCTCGGCGAAGGATCCGCCGCCGCCTCGCTGCCCGCCGGATTCTTCGATCAAATCGGTGCCGCCCTCGGCAAGATCGGCGGCGGGGCGCTCGCCAGCAAAGACCCCGCCTCGATCGCCGCGAACCTGCAGCTCGCCTACGCGCTCCGGCAGCAGGTCGCGGCAGGCACCCTAACATCTACCCCAAACGGCGACGCCACGCTGGCGGACTCGGCGGAGCGCGCGTTCCGCGCCGCCCTCCGCGCGCTCGGCGACCCGGCGGAATCCGGCGGGCTGCCGACCGCGCAGGCGGTCGCCGATGCCATGCGCGCTGCAGTACAATAGCGATTTCCCGGCGGCGCGCCTCGGCGATCTGGTCGCGGCGTGGGAGCCGGTCGCCGATGCCATCGCCGCCCGCCGGATCGCGGAGCTCGGCATCGCAGCGGCGAGAGCGACCCTAACAATAACCCGGCGGTCGCCGCCATGGCGGCAGGCGAAGCCGCCGAAAACCTCCGCCAGCTCTTCGCGCTCCGGCGCAAGCTCGACCTCCTCGGAGCCGGAGCCTCCCTCGGCGCGCCGTTCGCGGAAGCCTTCGGCCAGCTCGGCGCGCGGGCGAACGCGGCGCTGCGCACCGGCTTTCAGGAGGCGCAGGCGGCGGGCGATCCGGACGCGATGATTTTCGCCGCGCGCGGGTTGGCGCAGCTCGCGCAGTTGAAGGCGGGCAACCCATTCCCGCCGGTCGCCGGATGGGATGCGTTCCCGGATGCCGCCGAGCTCGACAGCTTCCTCGATGCGTGGATCGCTGCGCAGGCCGCCGCCGGATCGGGGGCGAGCGCCGCGCGCCTCGGGATCGCCATCGCCGCCGCCGGTGAGGTGCTCGACGCCATCGGGGGCGGCAACTACTCGCCCTCCGATCCCGCCGCCGCCTCGGCGTTGTTCGGCGATCTCGACCAGGCGCTCGGGCAAGCCTCCGCCGCCGCGAATCTGCCTTCGGTCGAATCGGCGAGCGAGCTGGCCGATCTCATTCTCGCCGGTATGGCGCACGCGAGGATGGGCCGGCATCTCGGCGTCGCGCCTCTGGAAGATTGGGGGAGCGTGCGGCTGCCCCGGCTGGCCGGGCGCCTCAATGAAATCGCCGCCGGCCGCCGGGATGGTGCCGTCCTCGGGCACGCCGCCGCGCAGTTGCTGGAGGACGCCAGGCGGATCGACGCCGCGCAGCATGGCGCGGCGAAGCGCGACATGCTCGCCCAAATCGCGGCGCTCGCTGGCGGGCAAGCGCAGATCGCCCGAGCGCTGTGGCAGGCGGGCGCGCCGGACCGGGATGCCGCGCCGCTGGCGGGATTGGAATTGGTCGATGGCTTCACCGTGGAAAGCGCGGCGGGCAGCTTTCGCTACGATGCGCGCAGCGGCGAGGTGGAAGGCAGCGTGCAGGGCGAGTTGGCGATGCCGAGGTTCAACGCGACGCTCACGATCCAAAACGCCTCGTTCTCGACGGACGGAGCCTTTGACCTCAATGCCTTCGGCTCGATCAGCCTGCCGTTCGACGACCCGATCGCCACCATCTCGATCCCCGCCTTGCGCCCGCTGCATGTCAGTTGGGATCGGCGCGACGGCTTCCGGCTCGACTCCGCCGCCGAGATCGCCTTCGACAACGGATTGTTCTTTAAGGGCGCGATCCGCTATCAGCCGCCGATCTACGAGATCGAGCTAGAGGCGGGCGACCTCGAATTCGATCTGGTCAAAGACCTCGCGACCTCGATCCCGTCGTTCCCCGCCGCCGCCTCGTTCGTGCAGGACGGCGAGTATGATCTGGATGAACTCCAGCTCTGGCACAACTTTTACGGCGGCTTGCTCTCCAGCTACAGCTCGGTGCAGTTGGCGAGCGACAACGATCCGTCGCTGATCGAAGGCGATGCCTTTTACACCGGCAACGGCGGGGCGAGTTCCTCGTCCGCGCTCCGGTCGTTCGGGGCGCTCGCCGCGCTCGATTCGCTCTACAGCGCGCCCGCCCCGCTCGGCGCCAAGAACGGCGGCTTGCCGGCGGTGGATGAAGACCTGCACCGCAAGGCGCTCGACGCCATCGAAACGCGGCTCAACGAAATGATCCCGGCGCTCGACGGCGCGATCGCCGACCTGAGCGGATTGAAAAACAAAGCGGCCAACCAAAAGGCGCTCGGGGATCTCCAGATCGGTCCGTGGACCGGCGGGATCGGCGAGGCGCTCTCGCTCAACATCGATCCGGGCTTCAACGTGCAAGGCACCGCCGCCGCCACGCCGGGCGAATCCGCCGCCCGCGGGCTGCGCGCGTTCGTGCCGGGCCTGAACGAGATCCGCGGCTGGAACCATGTGCGCAATGGCACGCCGGGCGTCGCCGGCGATTTCGCGATCTTCTGGAACGTGAGCGGCGACACGATCCTCGATCCCGCCTTGACCCGGAACATCACGGTTGACTTCGGGCGGAGCAACGGTCGCGAAGGCGCGGTGATCGATTGGGCGCGCGAACCCGAGCACGGCTTCATCCCGCCCGGCTCGCGCGGGGCGGGCGTCCTCGCCACCGAGGTGATGGGCGACTACATCGCCGGGCACGGAACGGATGCGGAGAACAGCGCGAAGGACAAGGTGGGCGTCCGCATCACGGGGCTGGGCGCCGGCTTCTACTACGTGATGCCGTGCGTGGCGAACTCGACGCTCGCCGACGATGGCTACCGGCTCTGGGCGGGCACATCATCAGACATCGATTCGCCCGCCATGATCGAAGGATTCCTCACCGGCGTGGGGCGCGCGGTCTGGTCGGCGGGCGACAACTACGCGCTGCTCCCGGTCACCGCGGCGGCGAACGATTCGCTGGTCGTCGCCTGCCAGAGCGAGGCGCAGAAGCCGGGCAGGATCAATGCGATCCAGATCGCCCCGGCGGCTCCTCTAGAGATCGACACCGTCGTCGATCCCACCTCGATCGCGCTCGGCGATCCGGTCCGCTTTCGCCTGACCGCCGCCCACGTCACCCGCGTGGCGGTCGAAAGCGGCGGCCAGGTCCTCAAGGAATTCACTAACCTGATCCCGCTCAGCGCATCGAACTTCGAGTTCCGCGCGGACTTTGAACTGCTGCCGGTCCCCGGCGAGACCTTGGAGATCATCTACGAAAACGCGAACCAGCGGCTGACCCGCCCGGTGACGCTCGACCAAAGCGAACTGAAGCGCGTCATGCGGGAGGCGGGCGAAGACATCGGTCAAAGCAAGGACGACATCGAGGCGTCCGCCGAGCAGCTAAAAATGCTCTGCGCCAAAGAAAACCTGCCGCCCGACATCGTCGAAAAATGCGCCGCGCTGACCGGCAAGATGATCGAGGCGACCGAGAAGGTCGGGCAAGGGCTGGCGGATCTGGCGGACGCCGCCAAAGACAATCCCGAGTTTCTGCGCAGCGACGATTCCGTCGAAGAACTCGCCAAAGACATCCTCGACAATTCGGCGCTCGCCGGATCGCTGGGCGCGGATGATGCGGCGCTCGCCAAGGTGACCGAGGTGATCGATGCGGCGCTCGACCAGCGGGAGAAAGACTTCGGGGTGAAGGAAGACGGCTCGTTTGATGTCGGGAAGATCGAATCGAAGACCGTGGCGGAGAGCGAGGATCTGCTGGACGATTACCTCGACCGCGTCGGGCAGGCGGCTGCCTTGGGCAGCGAGCGCCCGATCAACAATGAACTCCTCGCCCGGCACGGCGACAACATCTTGAAGCAAGTGCTCGACCGGGTGCTCGACAAAGAGACCGGCGACGTGACGTTCCCCGATGATCTGGTGGAGGCGGCGAGCCTGCTCAACGGCTTGGGCAAAGCGATCCCGTTCCAGGGGCTTGCCGAGTTCGAAGGCAAGACGGAGCTCGACTTCAACACGTTCGGGCAGCTCAACCGCTACAAAGATGTCTTCTTCATCCCCCAGCTCAAAAAGCGCATCGACGAAGGCGGCACGCGCTCGCCGCGCCGCTGGGAGGAACGCTTTGTCATCCTGCGCGGACTGGTTACCTACGAGGATTCGCGCGGCACGAATACGTTTACCGAAACCTCCGACCTGCGCCCTGACTTCGTGGCGTATGCGGCGGAGATCTATGCGCAGATCGCCGAGGAGGCGCCGCAGCAAGGGCTGATGACGAAGCGGGAGAATGCGTTTTTGCTCGAGGCGATGAAGGAGGAGCGGATCGCGAACGCCCGCGGCCCGCGCCTCCCGCGCCTCACCGCCGCGCTCGATCTGCTCGACGCCGCGCTCCAGCGAAACTGGACGGCGGCGGACCTGCGCCGCGCGCCGGAGCGGATCTACGAATTGCTCGAAATCTCGCGGATCGCCAAAGATCAGTTCACGGCGGTGCCGCCCGCTGCCGACAAGGCGGCGCTGAGCGCGAAGGCGGCGGCGCTTGCCAGCAAGGTGCGCGACACTTCGCTCGCCCTGGGCAACAGCCACTATCTCAATCTGTTTAACGACGCGATCTTCGCCGCGCGGCGGGCGATTGAATTGGAACAATTGAAGCTGCCAGACGACGCGCCCAACCAGCCGCTCCTCGCCAAGAAAAAAGGCGAGAAAGGGCAGCCGGATGAACGCGACCCGTTTTTCGACGTCCTCGGCGCAGCGGCGGCGGAATCGCTGTCCGGCTCGGAGCAGCTCGCGCTGAGCGGCGGCTCGTTTTTGGACACGTTCAACCCATTCGAGTTCACCCTGCCGGGCGGCGGCCAGATCCGCCGCGTCTACGGTCGGTTGTTCTACAATGCGGAGACCGGATTCTTGGAGGGAAGCTTCGGCGGCACCTTCGCGATCCCGGACAGCAATTTCTTGCTCGACCTAGAGGAGGCGACCGTCGCCAACGACGGCAGCTTCGCGATTTCGATGAGCACCGAGGGAGAGTTCGGCATCGGCGACACCGGGCGGATCGCCTTCGATGTGCCGACGCTGCAGGCATCCAGCGGACCGGGCGGCCCCTTTGTGTTCAATGGCGCGGGGACGATCGGCTACACCGACGATGGCGGGGTGACGCGGTCGTTCGACGTGGGCGTCGATTACAGTTCCGGCACCGGCTTGCTCCGAGTCGATGGGCAAAGCGACAACCTCAACCTGATCCTCGCCCAAGACGTCGCCTTGCTCGCCGCGCAGGTCGGCGTCGATTTTTCGACGAGCCACCTGGAGGGCGCGCTCACGGTATCCGGCAAGCTCGGGCTGATCGCGCGCGAAAAGCCGCTGCCGGAGGACCGCCCGCTGACCGAGGAAGACTTCTGGCTCGTCCTCGACATCAACCCGGCGACCTTCGCCTTCACCGCCGAGGACTTCACCGCGGAGCTGACCGGCGGCACGCTCACGCTGCCGCCCGACATCTTCTCAGAGCTGGGCGACGACACGCCCGCCACGATCGCGCTGGACGGCACGCTTTGCCTCCGCCTCGACTTCGATGAAGGGCTCTTCTTCTGCGGCGAGGAAGGCGATCCCTACACGCTGACCGCCGACAACATCGCGTTCGCCATCCCGGGCTTGGATGATTTTGTCGTCGAGGTTCGAAAACGCGACGCTCGAATTGTTCGGCGACCAATTCCCGGTGCTGCGCAATCTCGATGCCTCGCTCCACGTGCCGCTGCCGGGCACCGACGCCAGCGATCCCGCCAAGGACCGCGAGGAACTCGTCACCGTCGAGGCGGTCGACTGGAAGCTTGACGGCTTCCCGAGCGAGGCGTCCATCGCGCTCGCCACGAACCTGCGCGTCGTCGATTTCGACGGGTTTGATGTGGATCTGTTAGGGGGGAACTCCGAGCTGCCGGAATGCCAGACGCGGCTGTCGTTCACCTCGCAAGAGGTCGGCGGCGCGCTGGAGACCGAGTTCACCCTGGTCGGCGGCGTGCGCGCGTTCATGGATGGGGATCTGCTCTACGACAGCGGCACCGGCGATCGGTTCGCGATCACCACCTGCGGCTCGCTCACCTGGTCGCCGGGATCGGTGCCGCAGTTTTCGATCGATGTGCTGGAGCTCGCCGGGCGATTCCGGATCGGCGGCGAAAGCGGCGTTGGCATCACCGGCGTCGAGGAAGGCGAACTCGCCACCATCCGCATCATCGGCGTCGAGAACATCTTCATGCAGACGCCGCAGACGCCGTTCAAGATCGTGGTCGATGGCGCGATGGATGTCGCCAACTTCGTGAAGTTCGGGCTGGTCGATACCGCATTCATCTGGGAGGGCGAACTCTTGCCGCGGTTCGAGCCGGGCGGGTTCCAGGCGGACCTCGGCGACCAATCGGTCGAGCTGGTACGTACGAGTTTTTGCCGATGTATGTGAGCAAGGCGGGCATCCGGTTTGCGGACGGCTCGCTGCCGCTCCTGCTTACGGCGGAAGGCGAGGTCGGATTGTTCGACTACACCAACCTGACGTTCATCATCAGCGGGGCGATCAATCTGCCGAACAAGCAGGCGATCGATTCGGGAAGCCCCGGCATCTCCGGGCAAGTCGAGGACTTGGAGGTGACGCTCGCGCCCAATGGCAGCGGCGGATTTCTGCCCGAGTTTAAGCTGAATGGATTTGGGATGCAGATCCAGAATCTGGAACTCGGGCCGATCGGCGCGATCACCGGCGGGATCTACGTCGGCAACCTCAACTACCCGGAGGAGCTTTACTTTGCCGGGGTGGTCGGCGGCCGGGTCAACGACATCGGCGCAGAGGTGCTCATCGCGTTGCGGCGCGACGGGATCATCGGCGCGTGCTTCTCGCTGAGCGCCGGTCCGGCGGGCATCCCGCTCGATGGCGGGTCGCTCGGCGGCATCCTGCTGACCGGCGGGGAGGGCGGCTTGCACTTCAACAACGGATTCGCCGACCCGTGCGACTTCAGCAGCTACGTGCAACTGGAGACGGATCCCGCCGACGGCCAGATGAAGCCGGTCGACGACCCGGACAACCCGACGACCTTCCCGGCTACGGACGACAAGGCGATCGCCGCCGGGCAGCTCTGGGCGAAGCCGTTCGGCTGGGACCAGCTCGCCGCCGCGAACAAAAAGAAAAAGCTCGCCGATGCGGTCGATGCCGCCGAGGAGCGGCTCGCCGTGGTTCGCGATGCCGGCGGCGAGGTGCGGGTAGAAAACGCCGCCAAGATCGATGCGGAAGCCAAAGATCTGACCATCAATTGCATCGAGGGCACGTTCCCGCCGAGCACGATCAACCCGCTCTGCGAATTCCACAGCGGCGCGGAAGTCGCCGGCGGTCCCTACGAAGGGCGCGTCATCTTCAAAGGCACCGAGCTAGACGAGACGGAGCTCAACCAACTCGGCTTCACCCGCGCTTCCGTGCCGCCCGGCAACACGCAGGAGAAGATCGATTGGGCGGTGGAAAGGGTGACCCAGCCGGGGCGCGACATCGCCGCGAACCTGATCAACGCGATCCCCGGCGGCACCGACCAAAACGCGGCGGCCTTCTACACGCAGAAGGTCAACGAACTCGCCGACATGATGGAGGACGCCGCGCGAAATGTGATCGGCGCCGCCTTCGAGGAAGCGACCGGCATCGACCCAAACACCGATTTCTACGACGTCGTGCTCGAGGTCGGCGAAGCGGGCATCCCGTGCTTTGACATCACGCTGCGGCTGTCCGGCACGTTTTCGCACACCGCGATTTCCAGCGTCTTGAGCGGCACTGTCGGCGCGACGGTATCGACGACCGGCACCTCAGTGTTGGATGGGTCGATCAACCTGATCGGCATCCCGGTCGCCAACGGCACGTTCGCGTTTTCGCTGACCAACAGCCAAGGCGATATCGACCCATCGTTCGGCGCGCTCGCCCGCGTCGGGCTCGGTCCGCTGGAGCTGGGCGAGATGAGCGCGGCGATCGGCTGCGACGGCTGTTACGTGGCGGTCATGGATGCGTTCACGGTGATGCTCGCCGACGGCGCCAATACATTCTCGCCGGAGCTGAACGAATTCTTCGTCGCCCTGATGGATGTGGCATTGCCGGAGGGCGCGCCGCGCGATCCGGGGATCGGCGCGGGCGCGCACTTCGCGAACCTGCCGTCCGATTCGCAGCGGCTCGCCTTTGTGTCGAGCGTCTTCAACATCGTCAACATCATCGCCGCCGGCCAGAGCAGCCCGGTCGCCGGGACGATCTCGCCGCAGACGTTCTCCGAGCTCATGGGGCACTTCCGCGCCTTCCTTTCGACGGTGCTGTCGAACGTGAACCCGACGATTTGCTTCAGCGGCCAGGTCGGGCCCAAGCTCTTCGGGTTCCCGCTGACCGGGGGCGCGGGAAACCTGGTCGGAGCCGGCTTCCTCTACTCGCGCATCCACGACAATGCGCTGGGCGAAGACTTCCAGGAAATCGTTGCCACGATGGACTTTTCGCCCAGCTACATGCTGGCCGCCGCCGCCCTGGGGAGCGCCGCCTATGTGGTGCCGGCCACCGATCAGGCGTCGCTTTCGTATTCCTACCGGATCCCCGCCTTCACGCCGGAAGTCGTCGGCCAGGCGCTCGATGATCCGGCGGCATTCGCGGCGGACCAATTCCAGACGATGGTCGAGGACGCGGTCGTTTCGTTCGGCTACCAATTCCAGCCGCTGGGGCTGCGGCTGGGGAACGGGCAGGGGCGCATCATCATGCCGCGCCTCGCCTCGCACCCGACCCGCCCCGGCGTGAATTGGGCGCTGCCCGCCGGCGACGCCGTCGCCACCCGCATGGAGCTGATCCTCGCCGCCTTGAACAAAGGTCGGCTGCAGGATCCGACGTGGAAGGGAAGCGCCGGCGAGCTTGACGAGCTGTTCTGGGGCGAGGCGAACGAAGGCGAAAACGGATATGAGCCGACCGAAGGGAGCTGCGAATACCTCGTCGATGTCGTCCGCGACCGCCTTGACCAGGGGCAGATGGAAGCGCTGAGTTTTGCGGGCGATTATTTCCCGCACGGCGGGATGATCGGCGGCGCAGAGATCTCGCTGCCGAATTTCATCGCCGAGCTTCCGCCGCCGAATGTGGTCGAGATTTTCAACGTCCCGTCGGACCTCAACACCGCGCAGGCGTGGCTGGCCAACGCGCAGGATATCTTCGCGAACTACCTGACCGCGACGACCTGCGTCGGGCAGATGGCGTTCTACCTGCCTGCGCCGAACCCGGTCCAGCTCCCGCCGCTCGAACCCGGCGGCGATCCGGTGCCTTTTGATTTTGAGAACGCGTCGCTCGCCGACTTGCAGACCGCCATCACCCAGTTGGACTTCGATGCGCTGGCCAGCCGCTCGCTGCCCGCCGGCATCTATCCGACCGATCAGATCTTGCTCTCCGGCTGGCTCGACGTCCCGATCCTCGGCATGCCGGTGGCGCAGGGATTTATGGAATTCGACAACGCGCGGCAATGCTTCGTCGCCCATGCCGAGATCCCGGACGGCACGTGGCTGAGCGACTTCGCCAGCGGCACGCTCGACATCGAGATCAAAAACCCGCGCTATCTCGACGGCGGATCGTCGGACGAAAGCTTCGCCGACAAGCTCAACGCGCGGCTCGCCGCCCTCCAATCGCTCGACCCCGCCGACGTGCAGGCGAATGCGGAGGGGATCGTGGGTGACACGGTCAATTCGCTGCGCGACTACCTGCCGCGCGGCAGCTTCGAGGCGGCGGCCAGCGTCCAGGTTCCGCCGGAGCTGGAGGGCGTCTTCAACGTCAGCGCCTCGACCGGGCTGAAGCTCTTCGGCTTTTCGCTCGCCTATGAACCCGGCTATCTGCCGGCGGACGACACGCCCTACGCCATCGCCCGGCGGCGCGGCGGCGTCGGGCTGATGGGCAATTTCGAGCTCGGATACTTTCCGCCGTCGGGGCAGCCGATCGAGATCAGCGTGCCGAATGCCTCGTTTGCGATCACCCCGGATGCCAATACCGCGTTGTTCCCCGCGCTGGCCGGCACGCTGCGCGATGTCGAGGTCAATGTCCCGTTCTTGCCCGAGCTGACCGGCGGCGAACTGACGTTCAACTCATCGCCCGCCGACGGCGAAACCTACATCGCGGTGGAGGGCCACCTCACGCCATTCGGGTTCCGGCTCCCCGGCGCGCGCGATGACCTTCTCGCCTTCGATTCGATCGACCCGCGCGGCACGATCGGCGGGCGGCTGCCGATCTACCGCGACGACAGCCTGCCGGGCAACAACGGCGTCCGCCTCATCGTCGATCCGATGAGCGCGTCGCTGCGGCTCGCTCGGGCAGGACATCGCCATCACCGTGTTTGGCGACGAGCCGAAGCCGGGCAGCTTCACCGAGTTTAGTTTCAGCACGGCGGCGGGCGAGCCGTGGAGCGCGTCGATCTGCCTGACCAGCGCGCGCGATCCGGAGGACCCGCCGACCTTGAGATCTGCGACCCGTTCGATCCGCAGGGACCATGCCTGCTCACCTTCACGCCGAACGACCGCGTCTGCGGCACGATCACCGGCGTCGGCTTGGATTCGTTTGCGATCGAGCTGCAGATCCCGGCGGGCTTGCCGCGACCGCCTTCCCGGGCAGGAAACCGAGGCGTCGGCGATCTTCGGCGGCACCGGGTTCTTCACGTTCTACCTCGACAGCACCGGGCGGATGTATGCGGACTTCGACCAGCAAGACGGCATCGATTTGCCCGGCGCGCTGACCGCCGCGCGCGGCTCGAATTCGGCTACAACCCGGCGGGCGACGCCCCGGATGTCCGCGCCGTCCCCGGCACCTCGGTCAACTTTGGATCGGTCGATCTGGGCGAGAGCGCGGCGGCGACGGTCACGGTCATCAACGACGGGACGTCGGCGGCGTCCGTCGGGTTCAATGCGTCGCCGAACAGCGACTACACGTTGGCGGGCGGCGGCTTCCAGCTCGGTCCCGGCGAGAGCCAGAGCATCGGCGTGATCTTCCACCCGTCGGCGGCGGGCGCGCGCGACGGCAGCCTGCAGGTGCTGAGCAATGATCCGGATTCGCCTTCCATCCCGATCAACCTAATTGGCTCCGGCGTTGCCGTGCCGAAGTATTTTCAAAGCCTCGAGACGATACGCTTCGCCGACACGGTGGTGGGCGGCGAGGGCAAGGCGACCGTCTTGGTCGGCAACTCGGGCACCGCGCCGCTGACGCTGGTCAACGTGTCGTCGAGCGGCGCGCCGTTCAGCGTCTCCCCGGCGGGCGGGGCGATCATCCCGCCGGGCGACTCGCGGCTGCTCACCGTGACGTTCAGCCCGACCGCGCTCCAGAGTTACGCCGAATCGATCACGGTGCAGACGGCGGGGCAAGGGACGCATCATGTCTCGCTGTTCGGCGCGGGCACGCAGTCGCGCTGGCTCACCCTGCTCGATGCGCAGACGGCGGGCAGCGCCTCCGACTTGAACAGCATCCGGATGATCGACCGCCGCCGCGGCTGGGTCGCCGGCGACAACGGCACGCTGCTGGAAACCCAGAATGGCGGGCGCTCGTGGATCCCGCATGAGATCACCAACTTCGACCTCAACGACATCGCCCTGCGCTTCCGCCTCTTCGACAACGAAGTGCTCGCCGAACTCCACTTTGAGGAACCGGCTGGCGCGACGAGCTTCCAAGACGACTCCGGCCACGGCCGCCACGGATCGACCTCCGGCTTGGCGGCGCCATCGGCTGGCTATGCCTATGGGCATTTTGGCAGCGGATTGCGTTTCGACGGGATCGACGACTGGGTCGATTTCACAGCCTTCCCAGTGCCAGACAGCTTTTCGATCTCGCTTTGGGTGAACCCGCACTCGACCGCCAACGGGCAGGTTTTTGTCGGGAAGAATTCGGCTTCCGGCGACAACGAATTGCTCTTTGGGATTTACGCTGGCGGCTACCACGTCAATTTCGACGGGCAGCAAGCCACCCAAGGAACACCGGCGACCGGCTGGCAGCATCTTGTGCTCACGGCGCTTTATTTGAGCGGCAGCGACGAAACGCGGGTCCGCATCTACCGCGACGGCACGCAGATCTTCGACTTCAATTTCAGCGGCCGCCTTCCGGCTAGCCATGGGTCGAGCCGCCCGTGGACGCTCGGCAACGAATGGGATGGCGGATCGCGCTCGGACTTCCTCGACGGTGACATCGACGAGGTTTACTTCTTCGCCGGAGAGATCAACTCTGGCGAGCGCAACTACCTGCGCGGGGAGACCGCGAGCCTGCGGATGCTGCTCGCCGGCGATTCCGGGATGGTTTTCGAATCCTACACCGGCGGCTCGAACTGGGCGCAGCTCGCCGACAACAATGTGCTCGGATGGCGCTCGCGGTTCGGGCGGTTCGACGACATCAACTGGAATGCGGTCACGATGGATTCGTCCACGAAGGTGATCCTCGGCGGCGAGAAGAACGGCGGCGACCGGATCGTCATGCTCGAAGATTTTTACGACGGCGACGAGTTTGACGAAGTCGAGTTCGATATCTCGGCAGGCAGCGGCGCGAACGAACCGATCCATGCGCTGGATGAGCTGGGCGGTGTCTTCGCGGCGGCGGAGAGCGGCTATTTGCTCGAAGGCGACCCGCCTGACTTCACCTGGTATCGCCACGGGAATGCCACGGCGGGCGTCCCGCTCTATGACCTCGCGACTTTCTATCCGATCGGCGCGGAAGACTACGTCGCCGTCGGGCAAGGCGGCGCCATCATGCGGGCAGACAATACGGTGCCCTTGCCGGTTAATCATGGATTGACCACCGAGGACCTGCGCGGCGTCACCTACGAAAGCGGCTTGAACCCTGAACTCCATGTGGTCGGCGACAATGGCACCTACATGACCAGCACCAACAACGGCGCAGACTGGCAACTCGTGGACGATGGGCTAGAGGGCAACATGCGCGCCATCGACGTGGACCGGGGAACTTCGTTCTCCGTTTACGAGGCGTGGGCGGTCGGCGAGGATCACGCCATCAGCTACCGTCCGAGGACCGCGCCGTCCGGTCCGTTCCTCACCTTCCACCCCGGCGAGCTCGACTTCGGGTTTTTGATTCTCGGCAACAGCCGGACGCTGCCGCTGGAGATCGCCAACCGCGGCGGAGCCGACCTGCAGATCGACGATCTAAGGATCACCGGCACCGGATTCAGCCTCGTGCTTGGCGATGTCGAACGCATCCCGCCGGGCGGGCGCGCGACCTTGCAAGTCCGCTATCGCCCGACCGCCGCCTCCGCCTACGACGCGGGCGCGCTCACGATCGAAGCGGGAGGCGAGGAGTGGAGTGCCTCGCTGGTCGGGCGCGCCTCAGAGCGCGATTGGCAGGCGGTCGCGGTCGGGGTGGACGGCGAGGTGCTCGATGTGGAATCGCGCTCGGGCGGTCGCGTCTATGTGTTGGTCGATACGCCGGCGGAGACCTTTTTTTACCGGAGCCAGGACGGCGGACTGAACTACACGCGGATCAACCTGCCGCTGCCCGACCTCCGCCTGACCGGCATGGATTGGGGGACGAGCAATGGCTCGCGCGGATACCTGTGCGGCTACCAGACCGATGGGATGGGGAACTTTAAGCGCAACGTCGCGCTGCACTCGGCGAACAGCGGATCGACCTGGAACGACATCACACCTGCCCAGATCTTGACCGGGGCGGTGCCGGCGATGGTCGATATCTCGGTGAACCCAAGTTCCTCCGGGCGGATCATCGCCACCACCGCGAACACGGCGGGCGGCGGGACGCCGGACGTCTGGTATTCCGACAACATCGGCGCGTCATGGCAGACGAAAACGAACCGCCCGTCGAGCGACTTCCAAGGCGAGGTGACCGGCATCGTGGCACATTCGTCGAACCAAGATCTATCGCTCGTCTTGGCGAGCGATGGGAGCACGCTCTTCAGCCGGTATTGGCAGAACAACTACAGCCTCGAGACCGTCAACAAGGCGCTCGAATTTAATCCCGCGCAACACATCCGCGCCTTCAGCTTCTACGACGATCCGCTGCAAAACTTCATCCCCGATTTCGGGTGGATCGTCGGCGACCAGGGCTTGTTCTGGCGATTTGACCCGAACACGCCGCTCGGGGCGAAGTGGTATCCCGCGCCGAATGCGGAGGTGTTCGGCACCACCGATCTGCGCGGCGTTTCGTTTTATGACGCCGACCACGGCTGGGTCGTCGGCGAGTCGCGGATCTTTAAATCGGCGGATGGCGGGCGCAGTTGGGATCTGCATTTTGACGCCGGCTTGTCCGCGCAGATCAACGATGTCCACACGCAGTCGGCGACCGTCGCCTACACCGGCGGCTCGCTGGAGACCCGCGCGGTCGTCTGGCGCTACCGGGCGGCTCCGGCGGTCAATGCCGGCATCCTCGCCGCCAACGACCTCGAGTTCTTCAACCCTGCATCGCCCGGCGGCTCGGCGACGCGCAATGTCGTGCTGCAGAACATCGGGAACGCGCCGCTCGCCATCCACCAGATCGCGGTCGATTCGCCGGACGCCGTCGCCCGCTTCCGCCTGCCGGGCGGGATTCCGACTTCGATCAATGCGGGCGGCTCGGTCGTGCTGCCGATCCGGTTTGAGGCGGCACCCGAACCGTTCACGCCGGCGGATCTCGACGCCGAGGTCTTCCTCCGCTTTGAGCAGCAGCCCGGCGCGACGACCTACTACGATTGCTCCCGCCACGCGCGGCACGGCAACGCGCCGCCGGATCCCGCCGACCAAGCCATTATCCAGCAGGACAATGGCGCCCGCGATTGGCACCTCGACTTCCGGGGCAACGACTATGCCGAGATCGCGGGCATCGATGCGCTGCCCGGCGACTATTCGTTCTCGCTCTGGGTGAACCCGCGCTCGACCTCCGGGCAGCGCGCCTTCTTCGGCAAACACAGCGCGGGCGGCGGAAACCTGATCCTCTGCGGTCTGTATGGCGCGGGCTATTACTTCAACGTCCGCGAGCAGACGTTCTCCGCCGGGACGCGCCGCACCGGCTGGCAGCACATCGCCGTCGTCTGCCGCAACCTCGGCACCACCACCCAGGTCACGTTTTATCAAGATGGCGATCCGCTCTGGGAGACGACGCTCAATGCGGTGGCCGGCAGCATCCCGGGCAAGCCGTGGACACTCGGCGCGGACTGGGACAGCGCGACCAACCGCAACGACCACCTGACTGGATCGATCGACGACTTCGCCATCTTCCAGCGCGCCTTGAGCGAATCTGAGATCCAGCGCCTCGCCGCCAAGTCCCCGCTAGCCGGCGACCACCAGGCGACGCTCGCGATCAATTCCGGCTCCGAGGATGGCCGCCGCGAGATCGGGCTGCGCGCCCGCGTCGCGGACGAGCGCCGGCTCGTCACGTTCCAGACCGTGCCGGCGGGGCTGCCGGTCACCGTGGACGGGCTGGAATACGCGTCGCCGGTTTCGTTCAGCGTCGGGTCCACCGCGCGGAGCGAGCGCGAGTGGTGCGAAGGATCGGCGCACACCGTCTCGGTGCCAGATGCGGAATCCATCGCGGCGGATGGCGGGAACACGCTGGAATACCGGTTCGGCGGCTGGGATGCGGCGCCGGGGCGCGAGATCATCGTCGATGCCTCGTCCGCGCAGCAGACCTACGTCGCGACCTATGTGGTGGGTGAAGCCGTAGCGCCGCCCGCGCCGATCATCGCCCCGGCGGCGGCGAAGAAGAAGCCGGGCGGAGGCGGCGAGAAAGCCGGATTCAATATCGCCCAGGCGCTCGCCGGAACCGGGCAAGGTCCGTTCCTCCGGCTGACGGAGGGCAGCCTGACCATCCCGAATCTCGGCACCGGTTTCGCCATCGAAGGCGAGATGTTCCTCAGCCTGCACCGTCTCTACGCAAGCCTGACCAGCGCGGCGATCGCCTTCCCGGACGCGCCGGGCGACAAGTTCATCGAGGTCGGGCAGAGCGATTGGCTGCTCGATTTTGAAGCGGGCGGCGACGTGACGCTCAAAGCGCACCCGCCCAGCCTGGCGCTGCTCGGCTTCGATGTCGTGCCCGACGGCCAGGTTTGCTTTGAGGCGCAGCCCGGCTCCAGCCACTACGCGCTCGCCTTCACGCTGGAGAACGACTTCAAGCCGCTGCCCAATCTGCTCGAGTTCAAAGCCGGCGGCGTCCGGCTCGAATACGACGGCGCGCTCTCGCTCGATCTCGGCGGCGGCATCCGCGTGCTGCGCCTGCCGGACCAAAGCTGGGCGATCGACGAGACGGTGGACATCGCGCTGGCCACGCCGGCATTCGAGCTGAGCCTCGATGGCGTCCTCGGGTTGCTCGCGCCCGACAGCCTGGTCGAGATCGGACCGTTCGAGGTCGCGTGGGGCGACGTGCGGATCGGGCGCAGCGGCAGCGATTTCACGCTCCGCGCCAATGATGTCATGCTCAGCGTTTACGGGAGCGACGTGGTTGAGGTGGACGCCGAGGTCGGCGCGAGCGGCGCGTTCGAATTCGAGGCGGACCTCGGCGCGGGCGACTCGGTCGACCTGCTGTCCGGCGGGCGATTCAGCGTGAAGCGGCGCTCGGCGGCGGAGAGCGGCATCGTCTTGGGGCTGAAGCCGGGCTTGGTTCCGGAGCTGAAGCTGCACCTGCCGGACCTCGTCCTGCACAGCACCGCGCCAGGCTTCCCGGCGGCGGGGTTAAACATCCCCGGCATCGAATTCGATACCGGCGGCGACTTCGACACCGGCAAGGTCTCGCTGCCTTCGTTTAGCTTCGACGGCATCGCGTTGAGCAAGCCGGCGACCGGCGTGAAGGCGGACAATTTCATCCAACTGAGCCGCCAGAGCGGCGACATCAGATTCGACATCGCGGCGGAGATCGTGTTTTTGCCGGGCTGCCCGCTGCACGACATTTCATTTGGCATCGACGGCACCAACGTGAATGGCTCGATGCGCGGGCAGTTCTGCGTCTTGCCCCATCCTGTTTCCCTAACCTACGACAGCGCGAGCAACTGCCAGTTCGAGAGCGATGTCCTCGGCTTCTGCATCAAGTTCGGCTCCGGCTGCGCCTCGTGGGAGCCGGGGGCGTGCGACGAGTAGCCCAGCCGCCAACGATTTGGCGTCCGATGCGCCAGGCGGGAACCGTGGGCTGCGCCAGCCCCGCAGAGGCGGCACTCCCGCCGTCATGGACCTGCGGTATCGGAACCGCCTCCTCCCCAGAATGTCCTCTAGGGTGCGTTCGAAAACCTATATCCATTGAATAATTGAAGCTAGAACGCAAAAGGAACGAAACCTGGAGTCGAGCTTTTCATACCTGGTCGCCACGGCGCGAAACTCTTTTATTTTTTGAAAGAAGTTCTCGACGTGGTGGCGTTTTTTATAATATCCCTTGTTGTATTTTGCCGGGTTCTTCCGGTTCGCTTTTGGGGGTATGCAAGCCCCCAGGTTGCTTTCCTCGAGCAGCGCCCGAAACGCATCCGTGTCGTAGGCCTTGTCGGCGAGAATGGTCCGATCGGTGAGCCTTTCCACGAGCTCCCCGGCAAGCAGGCTGTCGTGGGTGGTCCCGGCCGACAGGATGATCCTGATGGGGCGGCCCCTGGCATCGACAATCGCATGCACCTTCGTGTTCGCCCCGCCCCGGGTCCTCGCGATGTATTGATTATCAGCGCATTGCCTGTGGCAAAGACCGTGCTTGTGGACCTTTGCGCAAGTCGAATCAATCCCGAATAGCTTCCCCCCAGCCCCCTCGCTGGCCTTGGCCAGGATGCGATCCCACAAGCCGCTATCGCTCCAAAGCTTCCACCACCCATAGATTGTCGTGTAGGGGGCGAAAATGGAGAGCGAGCGCCAGGAGCAGCCCTCCCTTAACCGGTATAAAATGGCGGACAGGATCGTGTCCAGATCGCACCGGGGTCGCCCGCAGCAAGAATCATTCCAGCCACTTTCGCTTTCCGCATTAAGTTAATTTTTTTAGCCGTTCGACACGGCGCCTATCGGTTTCGGATTGGTATATTTTAGACATGAGTTAACAATATCACAAAACCACCCCAGATCCAACGAAAAAGCAGTTTTCGAACGCACCCTAGTATTCCTTAGGTGGTCTTGGCTTGCGCGGGGTGCGCGTTCGTCCACCCTCAGAGTTAACTCTTCCCATGCTTCGCCTGACTCCCTCCCAAGCCCGCCGATTTCATGCCCATGCGCTCGGGTTGGACGCCCCGTTCTCCTCGGTGGGCGAGGCGCTCGCGCATTTGGGCTATGTCCAGATCGATCCGATCAATGTGTGCGGGCGCATGCACGACCTCATCTTGAGACCTCGCGTCGAAGGCTACGAGGAAGGTGCGCTCCACGTAGCCTTGGCCGGGGATGACCCGGTGGGGTTCGAGCACTACCTCCCGGGCGCGGGCATCCTCGTCGCCTTCGGGCACGAGGCGTGGCCCTATCTGGTGCCCCACATGCGAGCACGCCGAGATCGCGCCCGCGGCTACGCCCGCAAACTCACGCCGGAGGAGGAAAGCCTCGCCCGCCGCATCCTCGCCGAATTGAGGGAACGCGGCCCGCTTTCCTCCGACGAGATCGACCACGATGGGCGCGCCCTCACCGCTTGGGGGACCGAAGCCCGCGCGGTGAAGACGGTCCTCGAAAAGCTCTTCATCCACGGGCGGGTGGGCATCGCCTCGCGCCGCAAGTTCCGGCGGATCTACGATCTACCGGAGCGCGTCATCCCGGCGGAGACGCTGGCGTTGCCGACCGCATCGCAGGAGGTTTCCGCGCGCTGGCTGGCCGCGCTCCGGCTCCGCCAGCGCCGCCTCGCCCTCGTGCCAAAGAAGGAACTCCCGCTAATCGAAGATATCGTTGAGCCGGTGCGCATCGAGGGCGTCGCAAGCATTTTCCACTGCCTCAAGAGCGACCTTCACCTGGTCGATCGCGCGCAGGCGGTGCCGCCTTCGGCGTCGCCACGTCTCCTCGCGCCGCTCGACCCGCTGGTCTATGACCGCAAGGTAGCCGCGCGGATCTGGGATTTCGAATACACCTGGGAGGTCTATACGCCTGCTGCCAAGCGCGTGCGTGGTTACTACGCCCTGCCCCTTCTCAGCGGCGATGCCTTGGTCGGCCACGTTAACCCGAAGGCCGACCGCAAGGCGGGCCGGCTCGAAGTCATCGGCCGCAAGGTAGCGCGCGGGCACCGCGCGGCTCCAGCCACCAAGGACCTGGCTCGCTTCCTCGGCTTGCATTAATCGGGAGCGCTCTCTTTTCCAGTGCGACTTCCCCGCCTATCACTGGTCTGCCCCCGCTTTGGGGATCGAACCAACATGGCGTCGAAATCTTCCGCTCTTACGGGCATCGGTGGTGCGCGCGGAGCAATTCGTAGGCTGCCTCGCCACCATAGCGTCTTCCTTCCCTCTAGCATTGATCCTTCCCGCCTCCATCTACCCCGCCGTCTTGGCTCCACTCAAGAACTCACACCTGATCTCCACCCCGGTCTCGCGCGGGGAATGTCTGCGGGGCGCTCCCTCACACACACGCAATCCACCCGCCCGGAAATGGTAATCTTGATAAATTATTAATATCTATCACAAATTCTGTAATTGGTTGTTGTGGGATTAGACAATATTGGTATTTGCTATCAAGAGTTTGGTTCGAGCGTCGCCTGTCTGGGTGGAAGCTTCTCAACCAACTTTTTGATGCTTTGGTTTGGGCAGTGTGTGCCCTGTGGTCCGATTGGCGTGTCCCCAGTCTCCGACTGGCTGGGGGCACGCTTTGGGGCATTGCGCCGTTCGGTGGGAGATTCTTAGCCCCTCAGCCCAGACACCCGCTCTCGCATGAGTATGCCTGAGGCGAGGGCGCGGTCCAGCCCCTCAGCCCCGACGCCGTTCCGTTCGGGGAAGGCGTGGATCTGCTCCATCGCGAACCCGATGGAATCGACCATCGCATCGACCAGCTCCAGAGGGACCTCGGGGATCGTCCCCGTCAGCCCGAGCAGGGCGGCCAATCGCGGGCTTGCCGACGGGCGTCCCCCGCCCGCCGCGACCGCCTCGATGGCGAAGAGCGCCTCCGCGCCCCCAAGCGAGAGGCGGTCCCACTCCCTGCCCGGTCCGATCGGCAGGAGCGATAGGAACGGCCCGAACCCGACCCGCCGCAGCCTCCCTAATAGCAGTTTGATATCGTGGGTGCTACCCGCAAAGAGGGTGTCGTCGAAATCTTCGCCGCCCGCCGCGAAAAAGGCAGCCGGAGCGGCTTCACTCGGGTGGGCCGGCGGCGGGAGCCGCCACTGCCAGCCCTCGGCTGCGGGATCTCTTCTCATCGTTTGCTATGGCTGTTAAGCACTATTCTATCATAGATATATAAAAACCATAAATTATCGCCATTTGCAAGAGTTTTTCATGCCTTGTCGATCTCCTGCGGGAGCATTCCCCCGCAACACCGCCCATCCCATTGGCAGGGATTGCCGCCACGGAGCAGTCTAAACCGGGGAGGGATTTCCCCAGGCGGACCGAGCTGACCGCACCCGTGACGGCAAATTTGCTCACCTGTTTACCTGACTAATTTGTAATGGGCTGAGTTCAAGACGGGGCGGCGAGGGGCGGGTTACAGAAAAAAATCGGGTGCGTGCGAATCGGGGGGAGCCGCGCCCCGCTCCGGCGGACTTTTCGAGGAGCGGCGGCACACGGACCTTTTGGCCGATACTGCCCATTTGACTGCCGCTCCGGGAGAGCGCGATAGGCTGAGGGGCGAGTTTGGCGCCTCGACCGGCGACGGTTTCTGGGGACGTGATGCGGTCGCCTGCCCAGGTTGAAGGGGGGATTTTTTGTTTTTGAGGACACGGGGCGAGGGTCTAGCAAGTCAACAAGTTAGGCTCCCGCCCTTGCGCTTTCCCCACCACTGCCGCCAAGGTGGAGATAGGCGATGAACGCGACGTCGAGCTTCTCGAAACGCGTGAACAGCCACTGATGCCCCTTGATGCGCTGGAAGAGGCGCTCACACTCGTTGCGGGTCTTGTAGACCGCCTCGTTGAGGCTCCAGGAGCCTTGCGGTTTGCCTTGGGCGGCACCACCGGCTCCGAAGTGAGATCCAGGCGCCAGGCTGCACGGGTCTCGTCGCCCTCGCCACGCCTTATCCATCACCACATACCTCACCCCCAGTGACTTGAAGAGATCGGGAAACGTCGAGCGAAGCCATCAGCTCCCTGCCCCTCGGGGCGTCGCCGTCCTGCCCTACGGGCGAGAGGCTGAACTTGATCAGGAACACGGCATTTCCGGCAACCATGTGAGCTTGATGTTCCACCCCTTACGCAGGACTTGCCGATGGTATGCGGACCGTTTTTTTTAAAGCCCGTGCCGTCCGGGTGGACCTTGATCGAGGTGCTGTCGAGCGACACCGACTCGATTTTGCCGATATCAAACACAGGGACTGCATCTCCCGGAACACGCGTTCCAGCACGCCCGCCTTCGCCCAACGGTTTACGCGGGTGTCAATCGTGTACTGATTGCCAAAGCGCTCAGGGAGCCTGCGCCACTTGCACGAGTTCTCGATGACGTAGATCAAGGCATTCATAACCAATAGGTTGTCAAACGTGAGCTTGCCGCGGGGTTTAGGGAAACAGTGGGCGATGCGCTTTCTGGTAGTCGTCTGGGGTGATATGCATGGCGCGCCAAACTAGGCGCGGACGATCACTCTGCAACCATTAAAGTTAACACGCCCTAGTTGGCGGAGGCAATAGCAAACCATCGCAGCTTACTCGTTTTCAAAAGCTGCGCAACAAGCAATCCCAAGGCGGCCTGGACTGGCACGGGGTGCTCATCAGCCCGGATCGTGCCTGCAAAACAAGAGTAATTCAAAACAAAATTGCATAGCATGCATGTAATTACACGTATCTTTCACCGTAATTCCTTTTCCGATTGACTGAATCAAGACTCATGAAAGCAGCCATTTTCATTGAACCCGGTCGGATTATTCTCGATGAAAAGCCCATCCCGGATGTAGGTCCAAGCGATGCTCTCATTGAGATTACCACAACGACCATATGCGGGACCGATGTCCACATATTGAAGGGCGATGCCCCCGTCGCCAAGGGGTTAACCGTTGGTCACGAACCTGTAGGCGTCATTGAGAAACTCGGGTGAAGCGTCGCGGCTACCGCGAAGGGCAACGCATGTGGGGGCAATCTGCCCAAGCGGCTACTCAAACGCCAGTCTCGCTGGTTTACACGCCCAGGATGGGCAGTGCTCATCGCATGGTATCAGAAACTGGGAGGCTGGCGGTTCGGAAATACCATTGACGGATGCAGGCGGAATATCTTTGCGGTGCCAGACACCATGGTCAATCTAGCGCCGGTGCCAGATGGGCTTACAGACGAACAGGTGTTGATGTGCCCCGATATTATGTCTACCGGCTTCGCTGGTGCGGAATCGGGAAACATCACTATCGGCTTTGACACGGTAGCGGTCTTTGCCCGGTCCCATCGGTCTGTGCGCGACGGCGGGCGCGCGACTCCGCTGCCGCCACCGTCATCGCCGTGGAAGCGATCCCGGAGCGGATCGAGATCTCGAAGCGCTTTGGCGCTGATATCGTTGTCGATTTTCACAATTCGGATCCGGTGGACGAAATCATGAAGGTGACTAACAGCCTGTTGAAAAACGTCCGGTGGGTCTGCTTGAATTCCCCCGCCACATGTTCGAGACCCGCCAAGCCGCCGCCGAGATCGGCGGAGTTCCTGGGTCGAGACCCGCCGCCTGCCACAGGCGACCGCCAACACCTATTCTATCGCAAGCTCGATGAGACGCTCGATTCCATAGGATTCGCGGCGGGTGTGCGCGAGGTCTGCCGCCCGCTACGCGGATACCGCCGAGGAGCGGGCGCCCCAGGCATCGACCCGGCGGTCTATTTCAAGATGCTCATGATCGGGTTTTCGAGAACCTGCCGAGCGAACGCGCCATCGCCGCGCGCTGCGCGGACTCTCTCGATGCGCTGGCGTTCCTCGGCTGTTTCACCGAGCGAGGCGGCCGCTCGTCATCAGGCAGCTGGCATCATCACGGTGTTCAAGCTCGGGATGCTGTCGGCGGCGGCACTCGAACAGGCTGCCGGCTGCAGGCTTCGGCCTATCAGGGCGCAATACCGGCATCGTCAAGCAGCCAGTCGCGGCAACGCCCTCGCTGCACGCAGGCCTGCACCCACCGAGGGCGAGCAGTGGTTCCGGGGATGCTGCGAAACGCCTCGCCGCCGCATTGGCATGTTCCGGCGACGGCGCCGCGCCGATTCGATAAGAAACGCGGCAGATGGCAACGGAGTAGTCAATGCCGACCCGACGTAAAGCGGCATGATAAGCAGAGCCGCGAGCATCACAAGCCGGAGCCTGCCACCGGTCTCGTTTGGAGCCATCGTGGTGCCGGTTCCGGGCGACCAGGGAGCGACACGGAGGATCTCGCCGCGAAAGTGCTGGTATGGCGAGGTACTCGCTGCCAGGTTCACGATGATCGTGGGAGAAGGTCCTCGCCAGCCTGACGGTAGGCAGGGGCTACTTGGCGTGGAGGGAAGTCTGCTGCCTGGGGCGAGCGGGTGCGGTGGTCATCAACCGGCGACCCGCACGAGTCAGCGGCGCAAGGACAAGCCGACGGCACGGTCAAGCAGGTGCTTTTCAAACCGAAGCGCGCGGTAGAGCCGAGCGGCAAGGCGCTGCTGCGTGAGCGAGCGCTCGAACGGAGCTTCTGCCATGTGCTCGACCACGGGAAGCAGCGGCGGAAGCGCGCCCGCGCGGGCGGGTGAACCTGACCAAGCGGCAGCTTGCGGCGGTAGCTTCACGCACAACCTTTCGCTGCTGATGCGGCACCTGACCGGATACGGCACCGTCAAGCAATGCCGGGCGGGCAACCGGATGGTAAGGCAGGCGTGTTTTTCGGCTCTGTCGGCGGCTCTGTCGGCGGCTCTGTCGGCGGCTCTGTCGAGTATGCAGGTCGCCGCCCGAACGGATGCGGACGTTTCCCGGCTCGAATTTGCCGTGCTGTTGGCGGATTGGTGCGATTTTCGCCCCGCCTCTTCCGAGACCCGCCCAAAGTGGGCTATTTCAACAGGCTGCTGAGACTGCCCCGGGTCACCCCATTACCTTTCAACGTGCATCCCCCGCCGCCGCTCCCAGCATCGCCCTGGTCGCCTCGTTTTCGATCGCCAACCTGGGCTTGCCGTCCGCCACCCGGTAGTAGGCGAAGTTCGGTGGCGTTTGCCGCCGTCGCCGCCGGGTTCGGGGAAGCCGCCGATGGCGGCTTTCGTCACTTCGGGCAGCGGGAAGCTTTCGGCGATGTGGTCGAGGTCGATCCGGTCGCGCTGCTTGAGCAGGAACAGGAGCCGCGAGTTGCCCATCACGCTGCTGCGCACCGGGCTGTCGCGGAAGCGTTCGTATTGCTGGATGATCGACATCACCCAGCACCGATATTTGCGCATCCGCTCGTAGAATTCGCGGGTGATCCGCTCGCCGTTCGGGATGCTCGGAAGGCGCTCAGCTCTTCGAGGATGATCCGCTTCCGGCTTGCCCTCGAGCGTTCATCACTTCGGTCCGCGCGTGGTTGGTGATGAGGAAGGCCGCCACCGCCCGCAGGTCTTGCGCCGACTCGGGGATGTAGCCGAGCTCGAAATGGGCGATGCGCCCTTTCATGTTCACATTGTTCTCGCCGTCGAGGATCGCCCCGTAGCTGCCGTGGGCGCACCACGCTCTGGCAGCTTGGCGAGGTAACGGATTTCTTCGCCGTGCTGGTAGTGGCTCTCCAGCGCCATCAATTCTTGCAGATGCCCATGGGTCGGCATTTCGCTGGGACCCATGGCGGCGAAGGCGACTTGGAAGACGTGTTGGGAAGCGCCGAGGTCGCTCAGGGCGCTGGACTTTGCCTTCGTCGATGCCTTCTAACAGCGTTTCCAGCACCGTCTTGGTTGCCCGCTTTTCGCCAGTCGCGGAAGTCGATGAAGGCATCCATCAGAGTCGATCCGGGCGGCAGTTTGCCTAACCAATCTTGCAATGTCAGGGCGAGCCGCGCGGCATCGATTTTGTCAGGGTGTTTGCGCGCCCAGTCTTCGAAGAAATCCCGGTAGAGCTGTTGCAGGCAAGAGGTCAGGTGGGCGGCGCGCATCCGGTTCTTGTCTTCGTCGCGGTGATGCCCGACTAACAAGGCGCACAGCGCGGTGGCGTTGCGGCCGAATGGTGGGGCGTCAGCGGCGAGCGCCGGTGGGTAGTTGAAGGTTAGGGTGCCGTTGGGCTGGAGGATGATCGGTTGCGCGCCGGGTTCGACCGTCGGCGTGTAGCCGCCGTAGCTCAGCCCTTCCTCGACGAGCACGGTGTAGTCGTAGTAGGGGTCGGTCTGGGTGAGCAGATCGACCATGTTGACCGATTTCCCCGCCCCGCTCATCCCGAACATGACGCCGTGTTGCGGGCTGCTCGATCCGTTCATCCCGGCGAAGGTTTTCACCCCGATCAGGTTGCCGTTCGCCCCGTCGTAGAGCGCCTCGGCTTGGGCGAGGTCCGCCGTGGGCGTGCGAGATCGGGAGCAGGTTCGCCAGGTTGGCGTCCTCGATGTAGTGGGCGTAGTCGTCGTATTTGTCCCAGCACCAGCCCGGCACGCTGGCGTAGAAGTAGTTGCGGGCGCTGGTCGGCAGCGCCGGGTCGTAGTATTTCGCGCCGTTCATCTTGCTGATCGCGCTGCGCAGGGCGGCGAGCTTGGCGCGCAGCCCCGCCTTGTCGGCGTCCCACGCCCGGATGATGAATTGCGCTTTGTAGGGCAGCACTTCGTTCGACATGAGGCCGGGCGATCTTCCAGCCTTCTTTTGCACATCGCCGCCACCATCCGCAGTTTGGGCGAGTGCTGGATCGTGTTTTGCAGCTTCTCGTCGTCTGCTGCTCCTGCGCTCGATCTCCTTCAACCGGGCGCAAATAGGGACGGACCTTTTATTAAAAAGCGGTTGACACCCCCAACGCCACCCGCCAGATACGCATGAGACGCTCCCGCATCCTTTGCCGCCGACAGCGCTTTATCACTGCATGTCCCGTTGCTGGACCGGCGGTTTATTTTTGACGACGGGCGGTTTTCCTGCACTGGATGCGGCGGCTGGAGCGGTTTTGCGGAGGTTGGAAATTCGTCACCTACTGCTGATGTCCAACCACTTCCACATCCTCGTGCGCGTGCCCGCCGCGCCGACATCGCGCCGCTGGACGTCGCCGGATTGCTCGACGCGCTGCCGCTGTCTACGGTCGCGACCAGGTGCGGTATCGCCAAGGACATCGGCGCGCGAGCGGCAGGGACGGGCGCTGGCTGGCGGACATCCTCGCCCGGTTCGAGGCGCGCGCGGCGACATCTCATCTTTCTCAAAGACTTGAAGCGGCGTTTTACCAGTCTCTTGGTAGTGTCGGTCGGCGGAGCACGTGGGAGGACCGGTTCAAGAGCGTGCTGGTCGAAGGAAGCGAAGCGGCGATTGCTGACCGTCGGCGCGCTATCGACCTGAATCGTGCGCAGGTTGTGCGGGAGCCGAACTACCGCTGGTGCGGTATGCCGAAGCCGTCGCCGGAGGTCGCCGCGCCCGCGCCGGGCTGTGCGGATCGCGACAGCCCCGTGCGGCGAAGTCCGCGAAGCGAAGGGGTCAGGCGACGTGGAAGCAGATGGCGCCGCGCTACCGGCTGCTGGCACAGGAAAGGCGAAGCGCCCGGCGAATCGCTGGCGGTGCCCGCATCGGCGATGCCCGCGGGCAAAGCGAGGCGCGGGATCGGCCGCGAGCGCGCGCGTTGCGCGAGGTCGCGCGCGGCGGCAAGCTTTCATGCCCGGGAATCTACGGTGCCGGAACGCTACGCCTGCGGCGGCCGTGCTACGACAGCGCCGCGTTCGTCAACGACCTGTTCGAGAAGCAGCGGTGGCGAGTTCGGCGAAGGCGTACCAGGCCGAAGATGCGCAGCGCCGAATGGGGCAGGCTGCGAACGCTGCGCGACCTCCGCCGCGAGGCGGTGGCGTGAGATGGGTCTTGGCGAATCCGATTGAAGCTAGAGGGGGCATGCTTTCCTTCCCGATCAGGCGATTTTCGCTAAACTTCCGATATGCAGAATGACTGGCGTTTCCCCCTCGTTGCCGTGTTGCTCGCCTGCGGGCAGATCGCGTGCTGATGGCCGCGACCGCAACCGCCCGTGCGGTTTGATCTGGACCGAGCGCCGCGTCCTCACCAGTCAGCAAGCTGCTCATCGCTTCGCTGCCCGGAGGCTGATTGGCGGGGGATCACCACCGCCTACGGGAGCGGGCAGGCACCGCGCCTTCCCCCAGCCGGACAGGGGCAGCCTGCCGCCTGGCCAAGGAGCTACGGTCGCGCTTCGACAGGCAGCGTCTGGCTGGGCCCAAATGACGGCATGGCAGTGGGGGCTAGACCTGAAAAGCTGGATTCCCAGGACGAGAGGAGATCGAGGGCGAGGCATCGGTTGGCCACGACGGCAACCGGGTGGAATACGAAGTGGGACGGCGTGCTCAAGAGTGGTTCACCAACCCTGGAGGCTGGAGCAAGGCTGGACGCTCCGCGAGCGCCCGCCGCAATCCGGGGCGGCGACAGCCTGGCAGCGCTGACCCTACGTCTCGGCATCCGGGCGAGCTGGCACCCAGATCTGACGCTGCAGCACAGCGGTCGAATTCCGAACCGCAGACCGGTAAGACCACCCTGACCTACGAAAACCTAAGAGGTAGGGACGCCAACAGGACGCCCCTGACCGCCCGCTTCGCCCCATACCCCAAAGACGAATCGCCATCGAGGTGGATGGTCGAAAGCCGCCTACCCGATCACCATCGACCCGATCGTGAAGCAGGCGTATCTGAAGGCGAAGCCGATCCTTCCGCAATTCCTGGAAAACAATACGGAGACATGTTTGGACATGCTGTGGACATCGATGGCATTTCGATCATCGATAGGTGCATCAAGTGACGTGGTTATGCGTTGGGCGTGACGGCGACCAGTCGAACAACGACTGGGGGCATTCAGGCGCAGCATACGTTTTTCGTAAGGGATGACGAAGGCAACTTTGGAGCCAGCAGGCTTGTTGAAAGGTTCCACCATTTGATAAGTGGTTTCGGCGGGTGGATTCAGTATCTCCAGAGTACGTTGTGGTCGGAGCCGTTGGCGATCAGGGGCGGGGAGGGCGTCCAATGCGCCGATTTCCGACTGGGATTTTGAAACGGCGAGGAATTCGGGGGCGGTCTTCGTCTTCAACCGTGACCCAGAGACCAGGCATGGGCGTTCGACTCATACATCAAGGCGTCGAACGCTGACCGGCATGATCGATTCGGCGACTCGGTGGCAATCGATGGGAATTGTTTCATCGACTGGGTGCGCTCGTTCGACGAGCAGATTCCCGAGCAATTTTGAATCCACAGGACAACGGCATCGAAACGGGAGCGGTGCCGCCTATGTCTTTGAGCGCGATTTTGTAGGCGGTCCCTGGCGGGAGTGGACTACCTGCAAAACCGCACGCGAATCCCGCCACCATCCAACATTTCGGGGAGGCTGTCGCCAGTGACTACGGGAAATCGTTGCGGTTGGGGCGAGTATGAAGACTTGGAGGGAACCGGCATCGACCTGACCTTATGCCTCGCATCAGCGACAGTTGCGAGGCGGTATGTGTCTTCGAGCGCGATCGAAAAACTCGGCAGTGGTAGCAGCACCGCCTACATCAAGCCTCCCAACGCCTCCTACTACCTATTTTTGGGTGTATTAAGCGTCTCCGCCATTAGTTCGACCGTCGGTGCTTTCAGGAGGCTGGGCAGTTAGTGGCGGAGCCACAGCCCGAAAAGGACAGGGGCCGGCTCTTGGAAGCGGCAAGACACTGTCACGGCATCGGATCAGGGTGATGGCGAGCATTTCGGTTTTAGTGTGGCGCTAGACGGCGATGCGCTTGCAGTGGGCGCGCGGTGGGCGGACAGGGGGCTACGATATCGAACCCGCCAGAAAATATGGGGGCTGCCTATTTCTTTGCCTACGATCCCCGTGGTCAACCTTTGAGTACAACAACGCAAGGTCCTGGCGACCTACCGGGATGAGGATGACGGGTTTGGTTACGCCGTCAGGCTGTCAGGGAGACAGCCGTCGTCAGATGCGGAAACGCCTCCGCCTCATCCGGGGTTAAGCTGGGACGAGAGCGACAATACCAAATGGCGTATTGGATCAGCTTTGTACATACCGGCATCGGCGTGGACGCAGAACGCGGGATCAAAATAACCGGCACCAAGCGCACCGGGCGAATAATTGCCGTCTGGCAGAAGTACTTGGGAGGGACTGGGTCGTCGTGGGCGGCAAAACTCCCGCGACCATGACCGACACCTACCGGAAGCCCACAGCTCATCGAGTATGATGGCAATTCAGGCAGGTGTGGCTCCAGATCACAATCCCCGACCCAAACCCCAGTACAGATATTTCTTGAAGGTCGGGGAGGGTGCCTGACAGCCCTTAAATGGCGAATGAATCACAAGGGTAAAACAGCCACGGTCCCTCGGGTCGGCTTGTACACAACAACTGCCGAGGTGCTGATCGATGATCGATGATATGATCGGCGTTCCGTGATTGGATTGAATCGAGCCAACCCCTTAGTTCTTAGTTCCTACAGAGGTGAGTCCAGCTCGACCACTGGACGACCTCAACCGCCCGGCGCAAGGTCTCAAGCTCCGCGTGAGTATAGCGGTCATTGACCGCTTTCGAAACAACTGCGGTGAGCCGCTGCCGGATCTCTTGGGAATACCGGCATTCGCCATCGCTGAATTAAACGAGTGTCTGAGCGAGTGGAAGGACAGAACGGATTTGTTTTTGCCTTTCGCTCCCTTCTTTTTGATGATGCCATTGTCGATCCTTGCCGCCTCCATGATCCGGCGGAATTTGCCCGAAAGCCCGTTGCGACCGCCGACGGTTTTTCCCGCGAGCGACGGAAAGACCCAGCCTCGTAGGGTCGCCAACGGTTTAGATCAGCTGATCGAAATTCGTAGATGATGGGAGGGCGCGACGGTTCGTTTCTTCATTTATACTCCCTAAACTCCTGGCATCTGGCGCGCCCTCCGGGGAGCGGGGCGGGGATTTCGCCCTCGCCGCCCTGCGGCGATATCCCTGTGTGGTCAGGTGGGTCAGTTTTCGGTGATCGCTACTGGGTAACTTTTGCATGAGCGTTGATACGACATTCTCGTCACGGCGGAAGACGTTACCACCCGAACCTGTCGCCTGACCGTCAGCAGCTTCGCGGCACTGCTTCCCTGCGGGACCGGAGAACAAACCATTACCGGGACAGGGCGGGAGTCGTTCCAGGATTCTCGCTGACGGTGTGGGGTCGGAAGGCAGCATCTGGGGCACCGGCATTATACCGACGACTCGCCGCTGGTAGTCGCCGCCGTCATGGCCGTTCTCGCTGCCGGGGAATCCGGCGTCGTGTCGGTGGCGGTGTTGGGGTATCGACTGGCTTCGCCGGTTCGGAGGCGCACGGGATCACCTCGCTCTCTTTTGGCGCGTGGGCGGGCAGCTATCGGTTTGAAAGCGATCCCGGCGGCGCAGCCAGTTCGGTCATCAGCTCGAACCGATGGACGGCGGCTTCCGGATCATCCTGCCGCCGGGCAAGGCGTTTGATATCCAGTATTCGACAGCGCTCAAGAAAGCGGCTGGAGCGTCATCGCTTCGGATGTGACGAAATTAAATTCGAAGATACGGACGCGGGCAGACTGTGGCGGGCAGGCAGGATTCTATCGTGGCGTGCTGCGGCCGTAGTACGGATGTCGGCCTACTTGGCTATCCCTCCCGCAGCGGAACCGGGCGAACGCCCTGCCGAGATCGTAAGCGGGTTTGGGAAGGCTCAGGGTCACCTCCGCCTTCCCTCCGCTCGGCTTCAAGGGCGACGGTCGATCTCGCCGAAATTGCATACCGGTGGCGTCGCCGAGCGAGGTGGCGACGGGATGCCACGGATCAGCGAGCGCCGAGGTCGCGGCTGGTCTCGAGTTCGAGGATGAGTCCGGCGGGCAGGCTGGCGTTCGCGGTGAAGGTGACACGGAAGCTCCCATCTGGCCCGATGCTTGTCGCGATGTCGCCGATCCCTGCCCGCGCGATGTCCCATGGGTGCCGGTGATTCGGCAGTATCGAGGGTGTTGGCGGCGGTGATCGCGGCGGTGCCAGGGTCACCGATCAATTCGTCGGCGTCCAGGTCGAGCGTGCCGTTGCCATCGCTGTCGTGGAAAAGTGCGGTGCCGCTGACGCCGGAGACGGGCGAGGGACCGAGCAGGTAGCCGCCGCCGAAAAGGCGCGAGCGGTCCTGTGCCGGGTTGAAGTCGGTGATTCGCGTAGCCTCCATGGTAAGGGGTGCCGGGCGTGCCGTCGTCGTGGTAGTAGTTCACGTCGCCGAGCACGATGACATCGTTCCTCCGCCGGTGGTGATCTGGTCGATCTCCGCTGCTCCCCGCGCGCCAGTGGTCTCGCAGCCTACGGTAAAAATCGTTGCCCTCGAAGGAGCCGATGGTGTCATTGCCGCGCCGATGCCGCCCAGAGGTTGACCGTGCTGGGTCCATCAGATAGTGTCCCCGCCCGCTGCCGCCGGTGAAGTAGAGTGCTCGAACTCTAGAACGCCGTCAGTCAGCATGCCGCCAGTGGTGGTGTTCCGCGCACGGGCGCGTAGCCGTTGAAAATGCCAGCGACATCCGCCGCGTCATGCGCGAACAGTCCGCGACGAGCGTGTCCTCGCCAGGGCGCCGAAGACCTTATCGACGCCGAAGCCCGCTGGCGGTCGTTGCCGCCGCCGAGGGAGATCTCCTGCGTCTCGCGGGCGGGTTGAACACAAGGCGATCGCCGCCATCCCCGGAGGTGAAGTAGCGGACGTTCTCGAAGTGTCGGAAATAGCTGCCGTCAGGGTGATCACGTTGTCGCGGTAAGACCAAACTCGACCGGCATCGGCTTTTTGCCGAAGTCCGCCGAGCCGGTGTCGTAGCCTGATCGCCGTCGTAACGCTGGATCTGGTAGCGGCATCCGAGGTCCGCCCATTGTTGAGATCAAACCAGAGCGCCACCATGAGGTCGTTGCCCTCGCCGAGGGCGACCTCGTCGTTGCCATAGCCGACGCCGCTGAAAAACGGCGCGCCGAGTGGCGAGGTCGAAACGGTCGTCGCCAGGGCTGGCGTCGATCGGCTGGAAGACCTGGTTGGGTGTTGCGATGCGGATCACATCAGCGCCGGGAAATCGCCGGTGAGGATATCGTTGCCGCCGTAGCCCGTGATCGTGTCGTCGCCATCGAGGCGTGAGGATGTCGTCGCCTTCCCCGCCCAACGGCACGTCTTGCCGGTGCCGGTCACGTGATAGCGCTCGAACTCGAAGAAGCGGATCTCGTCGACCAGCGTGAAGGGCGCGGCGGCGAGGTTGCGCCGGTAGCCGCCGTTCACATAGGCACCGGCGTAGCCAGGCTGGTCGTCGGCGGAGAAATCGAGCACCAGCAGGTCGTCGCCGGTGCCGCCGGCGGTGTCGGCCAGGCCGGGACGGATGATGTCGTCGCCGGGACCGGTGGCGATCCAGTTGTTCGTGCGCGGGGCAGCCGCGATGTCGTCGTTCCGGAGCCGGTGAAGATGCGCAGCATCTGCTCGCAGTTGCGGACGTAGGTGCCGTTGGCGAATTCCAGGTTGACGGGCGCGGCGTCGTTCGAGGTGATGGGGGCGGTCTGGTTGGAAAAATCGACCGCGAATTGGTCGAAGCCCTCGCCGCCGTCGATCTCGAAGGCCATACGCCGCCTTTGCAGACCCTGGTAGTTTCCGTTGTTCCAGGAGGGCGAGGTCGTCGAGCAGGTCGTTGCCGAAGCGCCGAGCAGGATGTCGTGAAACGCCGCCGGTGTTGGTGTTGAGATTGGTCTTCCGTAGAAGCGCCGAGCGTGTCGTCGCCCTCGCCGCCCTCCAGCCGGTCAAGGCCGCCGCGCCCGCCGAGGAAGTCGTTGCCGCCCATCCCGATCAGAATGTCGTCTTGCCCGTCCACCGGACGTGGATCTGGTCGTTCTTGCTCGCGCCGGTGACCTGCATCCTTTCGATGGCGTAGATAGCCGTCGTAGCCGGACCGCGCCATCGGTTCGCGTTGGTCGTGACCCCGGGCGCGGCGGCGAGGTCGGCGCGGGAGAAATCGACCAGCGTGTCCAATCCGCCCGATCCATCGATATAGTCTGGGCCCCGGTGAACCAGGCTGAACAACTCCGCCGCCCACCCGGCGGGTGAAGATGTTCGGCCCGTCCGTCCCGGTCAGGGAATCGGCGGCATCGGTGCCGATGATGTTTCGAAATAAAGGATGACACATTCACCGCGCCATTGCCCGTCTCGCCGGTTTGAGGAGGTTCACGTGTGCCGAACTCGGCGAAGGCGGTCAGGCTCGTCCATCCCGGCACCTTCATCGCGCTGAGTCCCACCGTGTCGATGCCAGCCGCCCTGGAGGGTGGTCGCCCCCAATTCACGACCATGGTGCCGCCCCAAAACATTGAGCAAGAAGCGCGGGCTGGATGTTCTGGGAAAAGGGCAGGGCTGGTCCGGGCGGAGAAGGCGATGTCGGCTGGACGACCAACACCGGTAATCCCCGTCGCCGAGTCGTCGGTGTCGGTGAAGCCTTCCCCCAGTCACGCTGATCATCGCCCGCGCCGGTGGATGTCATCCTCCGCCGTCTCCGCCAAGGACCGGAATCGTCGCCGGATCCGCCGTGATCGTGTCCGCCCCGATGCACCGCCGTCGATGAAATTGTTGCCGTCGCCGCCGTGGATGGTGTCCTGCTGGTCCAACAGGTAGGCGATACCTGGCCAGATCGTCGAAGTCCGGCGGACCGTCGTAGCCGGGCGTGTCGAGCCCTCGCCGTAGAGCGTGTCATCGCCGCTGCCGCCGGTGATCGTGTCCCTGCCCTCGCCGCCCTGCACGAAATCCTCGCCGTCACCCGCGTCGATGGTGTCATCGCCGCCGAGTCCAGCCATCGTGTTGGCAGCTGCCGAACCAGTGAGGGTGTCGCCGAATTCCAGCGACCGACGATGTCTTCGGTGGAATCGAAGTCGCCCTCGGCATCGCCGCCGGTACCGTGCGCCAGTGGCGAGGTTGACGTTCACGCCTCGGGAGAAAAGTGGCTGGTGAAGTCGCGGTAGATTTGCCCCGAGGAGCATGTCCGCGCCGAAACCGCCTTCGAGCGCGTCGTCTCCGTCGCGCCCCTCCAGCCGGTCGTCGCCCGCGAAGCCGAAGAACTGGACGGGCTTCGGCGTCCCCGGTGAGCGTGTCGCCTGGGGCGATCCCTCGAATTGCTCGACCGCGACGTAGGCCTCGCGGCGGCGTCGCCCGAGTGGACGCCGGTGGTCGAGTTGACCCCCCGCAGCCGTGGAGTCGGCGAAGGAGACCATGTCCATGCCGGGTCCGCCGTCATGGAGGTCGCCTGCGAAACGCGCCTTGCAGCACGTCCGACCGTATGACCAGCGTGTCGGCACCGCCGTTGCCGTAGAGGAAGTCGCGCTCGCTGCCGCCGGGAAGAATATCGTCGCCCTGCCGCCGACCAGCCGGTCGATACCCGCGTTCCATCCAGGATGGCGGGCGAGAGCACGTCCGGCGCGAGGCGGATCGTGTCGTTGTTCTCGCCGCCCGATCCGCGGATGGCTCCGCTCACCGCGCCGTAGGCGGTTGAGCCCGGCCCGCCCGCCGTGCCGCCGTTGCCGGAGAAGGCGATGCCGATTTCCTCGCTGCCCGCCGCGCCCGAGCGATGCGCGATCTCAAATGTCTCCGAACCATCCCCGAGGTAGCCCGCCACCCGGAGCGGCGCGTCGGGACCGATGTGGAGAAACGCCTGGCCCGACTCCAGATGCGCGAGCACCGGCTCGGGAGCATCCTCGCAGGCGTGCGAGAAATCGAAGACGCGCCCCACCGGGAAATCATAGTCATGGGTGTAGGAAAACAATCCGATCCCGATGGTCACGTAGGCTTGCAGCCCAAAGTCGAGGCTGCCGCTCGCCATCAGCACGCAGAGCGGCGACTGGTCGAAGTTTTCGATGAATTCGTCGAGGTGGACACGGCCGTTGGCATCTGAGTCGGTCAGGGTGGCTTGCGCGTTGGCAAAGAGGCTGCCGCCCGCGCCCACTTCCGCCACAAATGCGTTGGCCGCCACGCTCGCCCGCATGTCGGCGTTGAGTTCCGCCATCGAGATCGGCTGATCGTTTTCGTCGAGCGGGACGAGGACGTAGAAGCCATTGAGGATGTCGAGCGGCTCGCCGCTGGAGGCGAAATCGATCAGCCCTTTGGTGTCGAAGCCAAAATCAAAGTCGAGCCGCACATTGCCCATTCCCTTGAAGCGGAAACCGAACGGACCGACGAGGCGGATGAACTTGTCGATGTCGTAGAGCGGGAGATTCTGCGTCGCATTGTCCATCGTGAAAAGGTCGACGTCCCTGCCGAGGAGCAAGCCGAAGGCGGTCTCGGGATTTTCGAGGATCGGGAACTCGATGCCCTTGCTGAACGAGGAGTCGGGCAGCACCTCCTTGGGGAAGCCATCCACCTGCTGGAGGAACTCCTGCACGATTGGGTTTTGCAGCGCGGCGAGCGCGGCGGTGCGGATTTTGTTCGGCGTGATGCCGGCGAGTTCAAAATCCGGCAAGCGCGGGTCGGCGGTGCCGAGGTCGAAGTCGCCGAGGTCGATCGTGACATTGAATTTCCGTCGCCGGGTTCGATGGAATTGCTGATCTCGATCACTTTGACCAGCACGTCGAAGCGGTCCGGGCTCGCGCCTGCGTGATGCTGCCGTTGGCGACGCTACCATCTCCAAGAGCGATTGCGGCACCGACGCATTGAACCCGTGCAACCTACCAGCAGGGGTATGGGTTCTTTGATCGCGGCTACCAGGGCTGCACGGGTTCGGAGACCTCGCGCACTCCTCCAGCACCGGCTTGGCGAAACGAGAAAAAACGGCCCAGGTCGAGCGTCACGTTCGAACGCCGCGTCGGGCGCGCGCCGAAGCTCGTTCAGGTCGTCGGTCACGATATTACGCTGGTGAAACTCCACGCGAAATTCAGATCGGCGGAGATGGCGGGGAATCGCGCGGAGCCGAGGTCGCTGGCGAGGTTGAGGTTGATGGCGGCTGCCCCGGTGAGCGTGGCGTCGAGCAGGTCGCCGGTGAGTTCGCCCAGGCGCAGCCGGTTGTCTGCGCCGCTGGGGTCGAGGAGATCGACCGCGAAGGTGCCGCCGAATGAGGTGGGCGGCACGCTGTCGCGCCGTCGGTGCCGGATTCGTTTGCGATGTGGTGCCGCAGCCGCGAGAGCATGGCGGTGGCGTCGAAGCCGGGGATGGTGGTGTGAAGGCGAGCGAGAGCGAGGAGGCGTTGTTGGTGTTCAGGTAAAAGCCGCTTTGGTCCACGCCGATGGCGAGGGCGACGGTGTAGTCAGCGTGATGTCTGCCGCGCCTTCCGTCTCCAGCCCTGCCCCGGCATCCCGAACCCGCCGTCGAGCGGCAGCGACACCGCGGCGAAGGCGCGTCGTGTTGACCGAGAGCTTGAGGTCGTTCGGGTTCGTGGCGTCGAGGGTGACTTACCAGCGTGATCGAGGCGGCGGCGAGGGCGTCTGGCGACCGCCTGCTCGACCTGCGCCTTGGTGTAGGGTACCGATCCCCGAGGTGGCAAGCCCGCCGTGGATCGCGTCGCGCACGCCGAGCAGGTGAGAGCGCCACGTTCTGTCCCGCCGCCACCGCCAGCCTGTCGCCCACCAGCGGCAGGGAATCGCCGAAGACCTGCTCTTGATCAGACCTGCTCGATGGCTCGCCAGCGCCCGTCGTCGATGCCGTCGATGAGCGCGTTGATCTCCGCCTGCGTACTTGCCGTTCGCGCCGAGCGCGCGGAAGGGCGCATCCTGCGGAAGCGGCGCAAGGGGACCGGGCAAGCCGTACCACCCGGCGGTCGGTCCGGGAAGCGGAACGGCGAGACCGAAGACCGGGAAGACCGCCGATTCCGCCCGCCCATGCGGAATCGGATGCCGATCCCCGCAGCGTCTCCCGCCGAGCGGGACCTGGTGCCAGGTTTCGGGCAGATCCGCTGCCCGCGCCGGGGAATGCGCGCTGGCTTGCCGATCGGATTCCCGGTCGGCAACTGACGTGTCCGGTCCCGCCGAGACTCAGGGGTCTCGTCCCGCGAGTGCGCTCCGCGCCGGGATGCGCTCGCCGCCCGTTCGGGCGCACTGTTTTCGCGGAGGGATTCGCGAATGAAGGGACCGTGGTAACGCAAGCGATGACGGCTGTGCCCTGGGCACCAGTTTTTCGTTTCTTCAGAAAATGAAGGAGTTCAGTACGTAAAGCCACGCGGCGTAGTGCAGCCGCTGAGCGAAACGCCGGCCTCCGCGAGCGAAAGCTCCTGCCGGATCTACCAATCGGCAAGAATTATTCTTTGGCGCGGCAATTTGATGCGGCACTCGCCGCTGGGAGCCGCGTGCCGGAACGCCCCCGGCAACTTTATGGAGGAGAGGGACTGCTGCGGTAACTGCCTGACGCGCGCGTTACCCTAGTGCCAGACCTGCGCCGTTTTCTCTTGGGCAAGGGGGTATCGGGCGGTTGTAACCATTCAATCCCCGCGTGGCGCTGTCTATTTTCCGGAATTTGTTTGAGCAGGGCAAAAGTCTCCGGGGCTACGAACCGGAGCCATTAGACTGATTGCCAAAGAGATTTGCGCCTATTTTTTTAAAACTCCCGCCATATCTTGCGAGCCACAGGGTGCCGCGCAATCCGGGCGTCGCGAATCCAATCTCCTCCTAGGAGGGGTCGGGGTGAAATGCGAGCAGCGGACGACCACGGCGGGATCGGTCCGCCAAGCGCTGGTCTTGTTCCAACCGTTGAAAACAAGGGCTATGCACCTCATTTACCCACCCTTAAGTTGCGGCGCGACGCTCAGCCTCATCTAAGCCAGAGCAAAACAGCGCGTTTTGGGCTGCCGATTCCCGCCATTGTTTTTGGCAATGAGTCTAACTTCCAAGTCGCGGTGAAAAGGGGAAACGGCGTTGTTGTATTTCCGGCGGCAAGCCGCGCCTCGCTGAAATGTCCGCCTTTCGCATATCCAATGCGGTCGCACGCCTGGGCAAGCGGGGGGGGAAGGGAAATGGACCCGGTCAAATCCAGCCGGAGACCGAGCAGAATCGGTTGGCCCTGCGTCGCGCCGGGGCGAAAAGTGGCGCGATGATCCTTCGCATTAGCCCCATCTATATTCTCGCCACTTCCGCCTCGCTTTGCGCCGCCGACTCGACCCCGGTCGGGGAGGGGAGCTTTGCCAATCAACTGCCCGATGGGGCGAAGGGGCCGCCTTCCGAGATCTATCGCACCGAGAAGGTGATCGGACCGGTGCCGACCAACGATTGGTGGAGTTCGCTCGTTTGGGAGAAGCTGTCGAGCCCGCACTATCCGCATCCGCTGTTCGGTCAAAGCGGAGCCCGGCGGGCCAGGCGTCCTACGACGTACCGCGCCTGCACGGCCACGAGGTGGCGATGGTCGCCACGATGCCGGGCGTGGAGAACCGCGACCTGGTGATCGGGCATACCGGCGTACCCATTTGCGGAGGCGCGGCCAGGATGGTTTTAGCGATTGGTTTGTGAGCGCGCGGTTCGCGGACGGTACCAAGTCGCTGCGTTGCACTATTACCACGGCAGCCCGTTCGTCTTCGTCGAATGCGGCGGCGGCGGCGCTGTCGGTCGCTTTTGAAAAAGCCGCTCAAGGTGTGGGGCGATGGGGCGGGCGTGACCACGGCGGGCGGCAGCCACTACGGATTTTCCCTGCCGTCGGGCGCGGCTTGAAAAAGCCAGGCGGCGCGCGCTGGACCAGCGATCTCGGCGGCAAAACCTATTTTTCGGTCGCGGTTTCGCCGGACGACAAGCCGGAGACGCTCGCGCTTTTCCGCCGCTATGTGCACGCCCACGTCACCGATTCTCGCGTGTCGTGGAAGGTGACCGGCAGCCGCGTCGAGACCACGTTCACGGTGCGGACCCAGGCGAAGGAAGGCGCGGCGACGGAACGCTGATGGCGCTCTATCCGCACCAGTGGAAGCGGACTGAGGCGAAGCTGCTCGCGCCGACCTACCGCAGCGTGCGCGGCGAGATGCGGCTGCTGGAAGGCGATTCGTTCGCGACCGCCTCCGCGTTTCCCGGCGTCTTGCCCGCGCTCCCGCTTCCGGTCGATGGCGTGAAGCCGGACCTCGAAAAGCTCGCCGCCGAGGATTTCGCGACCGCCGACACGTATTGGGGCGGCAAGAAGCTGGGCGCGCTGGCCAGCGCCGCGCCGATCGCCGAGCAGGCGGGCGATGGCAAGGCGTAGGCGCGATGCGCGACCGGCTCAAGGAGAAGCGCTGACCGTTCACGGCGGGCGGCGCGGGCGATGGCGCGCTCTTCGCCTACGAGCCGAATTGGGGACGCTGATCGGCTACCCGGCGAGCTACGGCAGCGAGGACCAGCTCAACGACCACCACTTCCACTACGGCTACTTTTTGCGCGCCGCCGCCGAGGTCGCCCGCCGCGATCCGGCGTGGGCAAATGGGTGGGGCGGCATGGTCGGCGAATTGATCCGCGACATCGCCTGCCCGGACCGGGGCGATGCCCGCTATCCGTTCTTGCGAAACTTCGATCCCTACGCCGGCCACACCTGGGCGTCCGCCGTGAAATTCGCCGACGGCAACAACAACGAGTCGTCGTCCGAGGCGATACCGCTTGGGCGGGGGCTGGTCTTGTGGGCGGAATTCACCACCAGCCCGTGCTGCGCGACCTTGGCGTCTATCTGTTCGCGACCGAGCTGTCGGCGATCGAGGAATATTGGTTCGACGCCCGCGGCGACAACTATCCGGATGCCTTCACGCCGCCGACCGCCACGATGATCTGGGGCGGCAAGGGTGGCTATGAGACGTGGTTTTCCGCCAAGCCGGAGCACAAGCACTTCCATCAATTTTCTGCCCGTCCACGGCTCGCCTACCCTACTCGCTATCCGGATTACCTCCGGCGCAATCTGACCTTGGGCGGCGGACCGGCGCGGCGGAACTGGAGTGGGAAACCTACTGACGATCCTGATCATGGCAGAGGTGCTCTACGATGCCGATTCCGCCCGCCAGCGCTGGGAGAAGATCGCCGCCTTGTCAAAATCGATTCCGGCAACACCGCTGCAAACACGATCCACTGGATCGGCAACTTGCGCGAACTCGGGCAGGTGGACCGATCGGTGACCGCCGACTCCCCGCTCTACGCCGCCTTCAAAAACGCCGTTTACCACCGCCGCTACGCCGCTCAATGCCTGCCGCATCCAATGACTCAAGCCGCCGTTTTCCGGACGGCGCAAAACTGGCGGTCAAGCCCGGCGCGTGGGCGGTGTCCGAGTGATCCCAATGGCTGCTCCCAGCGGCAGGACTTTCGCCCGATACCTACCCTGGCGATGTCCGCGATGAGCATGCCGGAGGCGCAGGCGGGCGACCAGCCTTTTGAAAAAGTTACCTCTCCGCTTGATCGTCGCCGGTTGCCTCGCTGAGCTGCCGGAAGCCGGTCCCAGTCCGTTTTGATATTCGCCCGCTCGCGGAGATCCCGCATCATGGAGGCGAGCGCCGGCCCCGGCGGCTGTTGGCGAGCGCGGCACACCTCCGCCTTTGCTTCGGCAAATCTGGAGGGGGCGGGCGGCAGCGTCTTTCCGCAAGGATCAGGTGCCAGCCCAGCTTGTCTCCACGGTGCCGGTGAAGCGCCTGGCTCTGCGGCGAAAGTACTTTGGCGAAGTCTTCGGTAGCCGGTTTTGCGCGACGATGAGGTCGCCCCGGTCGCCTTCGCGTTCGGGTCAGTCGGAGAATCGCCGGGCGCGGCGGCGGCGAGGTCGAGTTCCCCGCCGGTGATGCGTGCGCGGATCGCTCATCTCCGCCCGGCGGTCGGCACCCGCCGCTCGGGAGAGAAATAGGTAGCGGATCTGGCGGCGCTTCGGGCAGCGCCATGCTCTTGCCGTTTTCGGAGAACCAGGCGGCAACCTCGGAATCGGTGGGTTCGACCGCAGCCGCGATCTTCGCCTCTGCCCAGCGTTGAACTACCGCGCGTTCCTTTACCGTCGGACGCCGAGAATCGGCGTCCTCGCCCCGTGCTGCCAAGGCGGCATCGAATTCATCGGCGGTCCCGAAGGCGGGCTTGATCCGCGAAGCAAATTCCTCGGGAGGCGTCTCGCCTGCCAATGGATTGCCAAGGGCGAATGTGCGAAGACCGTATTGATCAGGGCATCGAGGGCGATCACCCTCAGGTTAAAGTGCTCCGTCGCAGGCAGGTCGAGGGCATCTTTTCCCCGGCGATAGAGCTGCCGATCCACCTCTGCATCGACCTGCGCTGCGATGGGTTTCGCATTGACCATGGCGACCCACCTCGCGCAGCCCGCGCTCCCGGATCTGCTGGGACTTTGTCGCCGGGGCGGTGATGAAGTCGTAGAGCGGACCTGGAAGCAAGTAGATGTCTGCGAACACAGATCACCACGGCAATTCTCGTAGGCGAGGATGCGCCACGGATACGGGGAACGCTGGGGCGGGCGGGTCGGGGCATCGGGCAGTTTCGGCACTAGTCTTTCCGATGCCCTCCCGCACGTAGCAGAGGATGTCCCAGGCATTGGGCTGCGCGGCGAGCCAGTCCCGGAACTCGTCCGCTTTCTCCAGCCGGTCCGCGCCGATCCGCTCTCGAAAATGCTCGCGCAGCTTCGCGTCGGCTTCTTCGTCGATGCGTTTGTGCTGATACGAGCTGGTGAAGATGTAGTGGAGTTCCCGGTGCAGGCCGTGCGCGCGCAGCGCCTCCCACTCGCCCTGGTCCAGCCAGATGCCGCCGGTCGGGCTGCGGTCGATCGAAAAGTCCAACCCGTGCCCGACCCGGTAGCGCGTCATGATCCGCCCGCTCTCCGGGCAAAGCAACGCGCGGCGGGTGGCGGAGGGAGCCGCCTGCTCCGGCTGATAGCCCTCCGGCAGCGCCGGGTCGGGCATCTCCGGTTTCGACGAGTGCAGCCACTTCCAGTAGTTTGCCTGCGGGATGTAGGTGCCGCCGGACTCCGGGCAGCGGAAGGCGGCCAGGCCGGGCTCCAGCTCGCACGATGCCATTTTCACGTTGGGGTTGATCGGGCTTCTCATGGCTCCAGCATAGCAACTCTCCCCGGACGTGGGAAGAAAAAGTCTAGGTTTGCCAATCGTCTCGCCGCCGTGGTTTCCCCGAGCTTCCCATCGGGCGCGACCAAACGCCTCCCGCCTCGCCGCCCCTGCGCCGTGCCTTGGAAATCAGGATCGCCAAAATTCCCCTGACTTCGGAATTGAGGTTTTACGAAATGGCACGATAGTGGGTCAAGGTAATCCCTTGGAGGGGGGATGCATCGAACATAGCCGGCGGCTTCAAAACAGTTTGGCCCGCCGTGCGTCCTACGTTAAGAAACCGCCCGTTTTCCCCGCAACCCCCACCCATCCCCACGGGAAATGAAGAGAACCCTCCTTACCGCCGCCTTCGCCTCCGTCGTCTGCGTTTCCGCCCCCGCTGCGCTCCGGCTTAACGAAATCCACATCAATCCGCCGGGGGATGAATCGACGGCGAATGCCGAGTATATCGAGGTGATCAGCACAACCGGGGGCGTCGAGTCCACCAACGGGCTGACGATCCTCATCATCGATTCCAACGGCGGATCGGTCGGAAACATCAATAAGGCGATTAGTCTCAACGGCAAATCGACTGGGTCGAACGGGCTTCTCTACATCGGCCCCAGTTTTGAATCCGCCCCGGCCGGCGGCGTCTTTAGCGCGGTCGTCGATACGAACACGGCATTTTTCAGCGGGTTTGCGCGGGGCGAGCTGGACCCGAACGGCGGGATGACCGTGCTTTTGGTAAGCGGATACTCCACCCCTGCCAACTTGGATTTGGACTCCGATGACAACGGCACCCTAAATAATTCTGTGCCTTGGACGACGATTGTGGATAGCGTCGCCTACGGCGATCACCCGTATGGTGCGAATGTCGGCACGGCATCGGTTTTCTCGCCGGACAACATCTCCCGGCTGGGCGGAAATCTCACGGCGAAAAGCGCGGATGCCTGGTATGGAGGCGAGATCTTGAACACGACCGGGTTTTCGAGCACGGGTTACGATCCCGAAGCTTTCATCGGCGACTTTGCCGGTCAGGCGACGCCGGGCAAAGCGAACATTGCGCCGCCGTCGAATATCACCCTTCTGATCAACGAGGTAAACGTGAACCCGCCCGGACCTGACGGCAACTTCGAATACATCGAGCTGATCGCCTATTCGGATGGGCAGCCTGCCGCCGTTGGGCTGACGGGCTATTCGCTGCTGGTCATCGAGACCAACGCGGGCGGCAATCGCGGGATGGTCGTCGAAAACTGGGACCTCTCCGCTTTCGTCACCGGTCCGAATGGTCTTGTCCTGATCGGCGATGGGTATGATACCGCCAGCACGCCGGACACGCCCTACGACGATTTTGTCAGCCCGGATACCGGATTGGCGGACCCCGCCGGATTTGGTGGCGGCGATGTCGGCGGGAAGGTGGATGAGGCGGAGAACCTAGGCTTCACGCTTCTGCTGGTTCGCAACCCAACCGCCGGTGCGGCCGTCAATACCGACCTTGATGCGGGCGACGATGGAATCCTTGACTCTAGCCCCTGGGCGGAGTTGATCGATAGCGTCGGGTTCAGCCAGCTAGACGTCAATCAAGAGGCGATCGTCTCGCAGACCTACGCGGGGGTGGACCTCGCCCAGCCGGCCCCGATTCCGAGTGGCTATCACCCAGATAACCTCTCTCGCCTGCTCGGCAATACGACGGCGAATTCATTCGCCGCCTGGTATGGCGGCGACTTTGGTTCCTCGGAGGGATTTGGCATCGGCTATTCCGAAAAGGATTTCTTTGGGGGCTTCAGGGGAACGGCTACGCCAGGGAATCCGAATCTGTCGGCGGCGCTCGCCCCGGCTGCCCCAGGCACCGTTTTGATCAATGAGGTCAACATCGACCCCCCGGGGCCGGACGGCGGAAGTTCGGCGGAATTTGTCGAACTACTGGCCCCCTCCGGGCTTATCACCCCGCTGAATGGCCTCCATGTTCTGGTTGTTTCGGCCACCCCTGGATCGGTCGGCGATATCCGGGAAGTCTGGTCGCTCAGCCCTTATTCGACCGGCCCGAATGGGATTTTTATCTTCGGCGACAACTACGATACGATTTCGCCGTTCGAAGGCATGCGCCCGGATTCCTCGATGGATGATGTCGATGGCTTCGAGCAAGGCGATATCGGACCCGAGTCGGGAATGTTGCTCGTCCTCGTTTCGGGATTGTCGGCCGACGTCGGCGCGATCGGTTCGGGCAAGCCGATCACCAGCCTCAATTCCGGCGGCGGGAGCATCGATCTCCAGCCATGGGGCGCGCTGCTGGATAGCGTCGGCTACGGGGTTGGGCTGGGTGCGCCTTACGGGGTTCTTCCCGTCGCGGCTCCGGACAACATCGCGCGGCGACCCCGCGATTTGGCGACCAACTCCGCCGTCTCCTGGACCGGCGGTGAATTGGTCGGCACCGCGTTTTCGACGACCTACAACCCGGAGACCGCCTTTGGCGGATATGTCGGCGGCGGATCGCCAGCCGCCCTCAACCATGCGGCGCAGCCGGGGATCGGCAGCATTTTGATCAATGAGGTCCACATCAATCCCCCAGGGCCCGACGAGAACTTTGAGTTTGTCGAGCTGATCAGTTCGGGATTGACGGAACAAAGCACGAACGGGCTGACCCTGCTCGTTTTCGACACGACCGGCGGCGATGTAGGCACTGTCCTCGATGCCTGGGAGCTTGATAGTTTTAAAACCGGCACCAACGGGCTGCTCCTCCTCGGCGACGGCTATGATGTCGAGCCGAAAGGCGGACCTCACGAGGCGGCGGTTGCGGTTGGCACTTCGTTTGCGGATCCGAAGCGGATGGGCACCGGAGACCTGACCGACGACAATTCGTTCACGATGCTGCTGGTGTCGGGATTCCGCGGTGCTGTCGGCGTCGATTATGACGCGAATGACGATGGTATCCTCGACCAGAATCCGCCATGGCAGCAGGTTGTCGATAGCGTTGGCTACAAGAACTACGATGCCTCGCTGATGGACTATGATTCGATCACCTACGCCTTGGCAGACCTGAGCCGCATCGACTTCGAGCCGGAAAGCGTCGCCCGAACCGCCGGCAATTTCTCGGTCAACTCTGCGGGGGCATGGTATGGCGGTCAGCTCAGCGGGGCGGGCGGGACTTCCTACGACTACGACTCCACCGATAAGTTCAACCTGCCCACGACTGCGGCGAAAGCCACGCCGGGATCGCACAACTACATCGCCACGCCGCTCAACGACCAGACCGATGTGGACCGGGATGGAGCCAACGGCCTGGCAGAAGCCGCCTTCGGCATGGATCCGGAGGTGCCCGACGCCCACCTGCTCCCGCAGTCTGCCGTTGCCACCGTCGGACCCAACGACTACCCGGCGATCCGGTTTGCCCAGATCCCCGGCGGCACCGGCACGGTCGGCAATGGCTATACCGTCAACGGCATCAGCTACTTTGTGGAGCACTCGCCGGATATGGTGACATGGACCCGCGGCACGAATATCACGGTCGTCTCGACCGACCTAGGAGCCGGTCCGAACGGCACCGACATCGTGACGATCCGCCACAATACCGCCATCGCCCCGGGCAACCGCTTGTTCCTCCGCATCTTTCTGCGGCGCAACTAGATCCGCCGCCGCGCCGCGCAAAATTCTAACAAATTGCCAGCCGGAAGCGTCCTAGAGGTATGCTATCGCGACCTTTTCTCATCCGGCTAGGCGGTCTCGTTGCCGCCTGCGTCCTGCTCTGGCTTTTCTTCGTCAAGTGGACGCCGGAGAACCAGGTCCGCGCCAAACAAGAGGCGTTTATCGAGGCGGCCAGCGACAAGAAATGGCAGAAATGCCGCGCGCTCATGGCGGATTCGTATTCGGACCGCTGGGGGTTCAACCGCGATTCCGCCAGGCAGGCTCTCCAGGATCTCGGCCAGCGCTTTCTCATGCTCGACGTCACCTTCGAAGAAAAATCGTTCGAGGTCGCCGACGGAACCGGCACGGTTAAAGGCAAACTGACGCTGAAGGGCAGCGGTCCCGCCGCCAGTTTCGTCATCCCGGAGGTTCAGCGCCTCAAAGAACCGTTCGTCTTCGTCTGGAAAAAGCAAAGCTGGACGCCGTGGAGCTGGCGGCTCGAAACTGTCGAACAGCCGGAGCTAGAACTGCCGAACTGGTATGAGGCGGGCAAGCTGCCGCTTTAGTACGAGCTTTCCTATGCAAGCTGATCGCGAAGAAAAAATCTACGGAATCGTGTTAAAAATGGTTCTCTGGGGCGAGAGCAAGGAGGATGCCCTCCACAAGCTCAGGATAAATGGGATTGAAGGCGCTGCCGCCGAAGAGATTTACGCACAAGCGAGAGGGGAGCGCCTCGCCACGATCCGAGGGATGTGTCTTCGCAAGGCGGCGATGGGATTTGCGTTGGCTGTCGCCGGATTCGGGATTTGGGCATTCTTCTGGTATCGCCTGGGAGGGATCTCCCGCGGGCTCCTTTTTCTGACGATCGGGACCGGTATATTCGGCTTGGTCAAGTTTGTCACCTCCATCTTCGGCATCATCTTTGCGGCTACGAAGAAAGGCTCCATTGCGGATCTGGACTAGGTTTCCTTTCGCCTTGCCTCCGCGCGGGTCTGGCTTATTTACCGGACCCAATTTTTTCACCAAACCCGACCCTTCGTTCATGAAAGATTCCCTCACCCCGGCAGAAGCCGTCGAAATGCTCACCCACGTCTGCGACGGCATGATTGCCAGCGAACCGCTTCTGACGGATGCGGACCGAGCGATCGGCGATGGCGACCACGGCATCGGGATCAAGCGCGGGTTCGAGGCGGCCAAGGAGGCGCTGGGAGAGGGGCACGAGACGCTGGATGCGGCGTTCAAGGCGGTCGGCATGGCGATGATCAGCTCGATGGGCGGCGCGTCCGGCGCGGTGTTTGGCACGCTTTTCCGCAACGGCGGCAAAGCGCTCGCCGGCAGCGGATCGCTGGACGGCGCGGCGCTCGGAGCCTTTCTCAACGAGGGATTGGAAGGCGTGATGAAGCGCGGCGGAGCCAAGCCCGGCGACAAGACGATCATTGACGCGCTCGATCCG
>JAWLBD010000027.1:0-79210 GCA_041395145.1 Verrucomicrobiales bacterium
GCTGGCGCTGCGCCCGCAGATGGGCGGCATCACGTTCGCCACCCTGCGTGGCGAGGTCATCTCCGCCGACGGCATCATCCGGGGCGGCCGCGCCAGCGGCGACGGCGGCTCGGTGCTCAAGCGCCAAGCCGAGATCCGGCAGCTCGAAATCGACACCGAGAAGCTCGAACAAGAGCAGGTCGCCAAACAAGGCGAGCGCGACGCCTTGAACCAGCACATCCTCGCCGTCCGCAACTCGGTGGACGAAATCCGCGAGCGGCTGCAAGGCGCAAAGGTCGCCGAATCGACGCTCCAGGCGCAGATCTCGATGGTCCAGCGCGAGATGGCGCAGCTCGTCAACAAGCTGGAAGGCGTGAAGTGGGAGCAGGGCGAACTCTTCAAGCGCGTCGAGCAGCAGGAGCGCCAGGTCGAGGAATTGCGCAAAACGCAGACCGATACCGAGGAGCAGTTGCAGAGCCGGCACGACCGGATCATCCAGCTCGATTCCGAATTGGAGGCCGCCCGGCGGCAGGAGACGGAGAGCGCCGAATACGTCAACGAAGTGCGCACTGCGCTCGCCGTCGAGCAGCGCGCCGAGCAGGCGATCGTCCAGCAGCGCGAGCCGATGGCGCAGCGCATGAAGGAGCTGGAGGAACTCGTCGCCCGCCGCGAGGCAGAGGTCGATTCCTACCAGGAGAAGATCGCCTCGGCCGCCGAAGAGAGCCGCCGCCTCGGCGATGTGATCAACGCCGCGCGCATCGAGGTCGAGCGCCTCGACAAAGACCTCGGCGAAATGACCGAGAGGCGCCGCGAGGTCGCCAACCAGATCCGCGAAGTCGAAACCGCGCTGGGCGACGCCCGCCGCGAATTCCAGCGCGCCAACGAACAGCGCGGCCGCGAGGAGGTCAAGGCGACCCAGATCGACCTGCGCCTCGAAAACCTGACCGAGGCGATCCGCCAGCGCTACCAGATCGAGCTGGAGAACTTCGAGCCGGACTCGCACGTCCTGCTCGCCGCCATCGCCGAACAACGCAAAGCCAGCCAGCGCCTCGCGAAGCGCCGCGCCACCATCGCCGCCAAAGAAGACGGCGACGAGGCAGACGAATCCGCCCAGGACGCCAGCGACGAGGCGGGCGCGGATATCGACGCGGAGGCGGAAACCGATGAGATGGAAATCCCCGGCGACGAAGGTCCGGACTGGGATTTCGTCGGCCAAGCCGTCGCCGAACTTCGCCAGCGGCTCGACTCGATGGGATCGGTCAACCTCGACGCGATCCAAGAGTTCGAGGAACTCGAAGAGCGCTACGAATTCCTCCAGCGCGAGCAAAACGACCTGACCAAAGCGAAGGAAGATCTGCTGCAGATCATCCAGAAGATCAACCGCGAGACCAAGGTCATGTTCGCCGACACGTTCGGCGTGGTGCGCGAGAACTTTAAAGAGATCTTCCGCCAGCTCTTCGGGCCGCAGGCCAAGGCGAACCTCATCCTGATGGACGAGAGCGACCCGTTGGAAAGCGGCATCGAGATCATCGCCAAGCCGCCCGGCAAGCAACTGCAGAGCATCACGCTGCTCTCTGGCGGCGAGCGTTCGATGACGGCGGTCGCCCTGCTCTTCGCGATCTACAAGGTCAAACCGTCGCCCTTCTGCGTGCTCGACGAATTGGATGCGCCGCTCGACGAATCGAACATCGGGCGCTTCCTCAAGATGCTCGAGCAATTCGTCGCCCTGCCGGAAGGCGTGGGCACCGAGGAAAACGTCGGCAAGAGCCAGTTCGTCATCGTGACCCACAACAAGCGGACGATGAACCGCGCCGATGTCATCTACGGCGTCACCATGGAAGAATTCGGCGTCTCCAAGCGCGTGGGCATGAAAATGTCCGGAGCCGACGCCATCGCCGAACCCGACCCCGAGCCAAATGCCAACGGTCCCGCCGCCCTGCCGGTCCGCAAAAAGAAAAAGCCGCTCGTCCTCGCCAATGGCGAAGTCGAAGCGCGCCGCGAGGGCGACTCAGAGGGCTAGCGATGCCGCAGGTCCAAGACGGCAGGAGCGCCGTCTCTACAGGTTGCCGCAGCCCATGGTTCCCAAGAATTCCTCTGCCCACCTAGTTGCCCCCCCTAGTGCAACAAATCCGTTGCCTTTCAGAAAGCCTAAATTTCGGCGCAACTGCGGGGCAGACTCCGGGTTGAAATGGGTGACTTCCTCGCCACCCTAACGGCGATCCATTCCATGAATCCTGAGAACGAACAGCACGATCCCACCTGGGATCTCCTGAAAAAAGCCCGCCCCGCGCGCGTCGAACCCGCCTTCACCCAGAATGTGTTGCGCGAAGTTCGGAAGCTGGGGGCAGAGGCGCAGGAGCGCCCCGGCTTCGGCGCGTGGCTGGCGGGCATCTTCACCCCGCCGCGCCTCGCCTGGGGTGCCGCCGCTGCCGCCACGGCGGCTGCCGCCGTGTTCTTCGCCGCCAGCCAAGGCGAGGACGATATCGTGAAGCCGAACATCGCCACTGATTCGGGCGATAAGGCGTCGGAAAGCGTGGAGCGCATCCAGGTCGTCGATTTCGAGTCCGAAATCGAGTCGCTCGTGCAATACGAATCGCTCCTCGCCGTCAAAGACGCTTCCGAATTGGAGGACGATGAGGTGGATATGCTGCTCTTCAGCCTGAATTAAGGAGCGCTCGCTTCGGCGTTTTTGATTGCGGCAGCGGGGCGGATGGCGTCAGATTTTGCCTCATCCCCATGGTCAAAGAGATCCGCCCCATGTGCCTCGCTTTGAAATCTATGGCACCCCGCATCTGACCGCCCTCGCCCTGACGGCGGCGGCGGTCTGGTTTTTGAGCCGCCGGGCGAAGCAAGGCGCGCCGGCGGCAAGCAAGATGCCCGGCATCGCGCTGGCCGCCATTACGCTCAGCCACTTCGTGTTCGGAGCCTGGTCGTGTGTCGATCTGGACTACGATTTTGCGCCGCCGCTGCATCTCTGCGATTTCGCCGCCTTTGCCGGGGTCGCCGCCATGCTGACGCGCAAACCGATCTTCTGCGAGCTGACCTATTTTTGGGGGATGGCGGGCACCATCCAGGGGCTGCTGACGCCCGCGTTGCGCATCGGGTTTCCGGGTAGCGGCGTTTTTCGCGTTTTCGCGCTGCACTGCGGCGTCGTCGCCATGGCGCTCTACCTCGTGATCGGGCTGCGCTTTGTCCCCGCCCCGGCGCGCCGCTCCGCGCCTTTCTCTGGACCCAAGCCTACGTCGCCGTCGCGGCGCTGGGCGGCTGGCTCTTCGACGAAAACCACGGGTTTCTCCGCGAGAAGCCCGAGAACGGCAGCCTGCTCGACCTCCTCGGTCCGTGGGCCGTATTACATCATCAGCCTCGAACTCCTCGCCCTTGCCCTCTATTCCCTACTCTATCTCCCGTTTTGGCGGAGAAACCGGAGCGCGGGAGCCGCCGCCGCAGGCAACGCTTAGCCGAGCGGCATCGCGGAAGGCGGGTGAGAACAAACGGATCGAGCCTTCCCAAAATTCTCGCGGTAGAAGCCGCCGATTTTGTCTCGGCGGTGCGATTCGCCCGTAGAATGGGCAAGCTACCATCTGCCATGATCCTTTACATTGCCATCTTCGCATTCACCACCATCCTTTCGCTGTGGGCGTCGTATCGCGTGAAATCCAAGTTCCGCGAATTCAGCAAGGTGCGCGCGACCTCCGGGCTGAGCGGCGCGCAGGCCGCCCAGCGCATCCTGAGCGCCGCCGGGATCAACGACGTCCAAGTCGTGCCGACCCAGGGCGAACTGTCCGACCACTACGACCCGATGAACAAGCGGCTGGTCTTGTGCGAGGAAAACTACTTCGGTCAGTCGGTCGCCGCGCTCGGCGTCGCCGCCCACGAGGCGGGGCACGCGCTCCAGCACCAGGCGCACTACAAACCGCTGCACCTGCGGATGGCGGCGGTCGGCGTCACCCGGATCGCCAGCGGCATGGTCGGCTGGCTGCCGTTCCTCGGCGCGATGTCCGGGCTGATCCACATGAAGACCGCCTTGGTCATTATCTGCATCGGCTGGGGCATCATCATGCTCTTCAACCTGATCACCCTGCCGGTCGAATTCGACGCCACCGCGCGGGCGAAGAAGCTCCTGACTGGATCCGGCATGATCGCGCCTGGTCCCGAGACCGAAGGCATGCACAAAGTCCTCAACGCCGCCGCGTGGACCTACGTCGCCGCCTTCCTGACCTCGCTCCTCTACCTGCTCTACTTCCTCTTCCGCCTGTTGGGAAATCGCGAGTAGGTTGATGGGACACTTACATCGAGGGGGAGAGGCTGCTTTTTCAAAATGACCCACCATCCCGGCGACAGGTCGCAAGCGGCGGAAGGCTGCCGCAGTCCAGGGGCTTTCGCCCTTGGGATCGAGGTTGCCCGCTTCCTCAAAGGATCTTGACGCGAAAGCGAGCGGGTGGCGTCACGCAGCGACGGCTCTCCGCGCCGCCAGGCAGATGGCGTGTCGCTAAAGATACCGGCGTTAAAGGATCGCTCGATGCCTCGCGCCGCCGAACCATTCGGAGAAGGGTCCCTGCCTCTCGCATGGCGTTGCCCCATTCGGGTCCGGGGTCCCAATCCTTCGGTGTCTTTTTCAATGGGGCAATCCTCCCTCCCCCACCCTTGACTTGTCCGGCTGCGCCCCTAGGCTCGTAATCTTAAAAGGCAGGGGCGCTGGGCGGCATCGTTTTGATGCGGCTTGGCTGAGATTCCGGTGCTATCTCCGGGAACCCTTCGAACCTGATGCGGGTAATGCCGCCGCAGGGAGCCGACCGATCGCCACCATGCAATCCGGCCGCGCCTGCCTTTTTCCGCAGCGCGGCTTTCGTTTTTTTCGCAGCGATTTCACTTTCAACCAACCATCCAACCTCCCCACAGCCATGATCAGCCCCAGCGAATCCGGTGTCGGCGAAAACGCGGGCACGAGCCAGTTCCCGAACAGCCGCCGCGTCTATGTCAGCGGCACGCTCCACCCGTCGGTGCGCGTCCCGCTGCGGGAGATCGCGCTTTCGCCCACCAACCACCCGAGCGGGCGCGTGGAGGAAAACGCGCCGGTCCGCGTCTATGATGCGTCGGGTCCGTGGGGCGATCCCGCCTTCGACGGCGATGTCGAGAACGGGCTGCCGGCGCTGCGCCGCGACTGGATCCTCGCGCGGGGCGATGTGGAGGAATACGCCGGGCGCTCGGTCAAGCCGGAGGACAACGGCTATCTGTCCGACGAACACGCCAGCCGCTACAACCAGGGCAAGTCCGCCAAGAACAAGCTGAAGGAATATCCGGGGCTCAAGCGCCAGCCGCTGCGAGCCAGCGCCGGGCACGCCGTGACCCAGATGTGGTATGCGCAGCAGGGCATCGTCACCCCGGAGATGGAATTCATCGCCATCCGCGAGAACCTCGGGCGCGAGGCCGCCTTCAAAGCGATCAAGGACGGCAAGGGACCGCGCAACCTGCTCAACTTCCAGCATCCGGGCGAATCGTTCGGCGCGGCGATCCCGGAATTCATCACGCCGGAGTTCGTGCGGGACGAGGTCGCCCGCGGGCGCGCCATCATCCCGGCGAACGTGAACCACCCGGAGAGCGAGCCGATGATCATCGGGCGCAATTTCCTGGTCAAGATCAACGCCAACATCGGCAACAGCGCGGTGGCCAGCACCATCGACGAGGAGGTCGAGAAGATGCGCTGGGCGACGAAGTGGGGGGCGGACACCGTGATGGACCTGTCCACCGGCAAAAACATCCACGCGACCCGCGAGTGGATCATGCGCAACGCGCCGGTCCCGATCGGGACGGTGCCGATCTACCAGGCGCTCGAAAAGGTCAACGGCCGGGTCGAGGACTTGTGCTGGGAGGTCTTCCGCGACACGCTGATCGAGCAGGCGGAGCAAGGCGTCGACTACTTCACGATCCATGCCGGGGTGCTGCTCCGCTTTGTCCCGCTGACCGCCGGCCGCATGACCGGGATCGTCAGCCGCGGCGGCTCGATCATGGCGAAGTGGTGCCTCTCCCACCACAAGGAAAACTTCCTCTACACGCACTGGGACGACATCTGCGACATCATGGCGGCCTACGACGTGAGCTTCTCGATCGGCGACGGGCTGCGCCCCGGCTCGGTGGCGGATGCCAACGACGCGGCGCAGTTCGGCGAGCTGGAGGTGCAGGGCGACCTGACCAAGGCGGCGTGGGCGAAGGGCGTGCAGGTCATGAACGAAGGTCCGGGCCACGTCCCGATGCACATGATCAAGGAGAACATGGAAAAGCAGATCGCGTGGTGCCACGAGGCGCCGTTCTACACGCTCGGGCCGCTGACCACCGACATCGCGCCGGGCTACGACCACATCACCAGCGGGATCGGCGCGGCGATGATCGGCTGGTATGGCTGCGCCATGCTCTGCTACGTCACGCCCAAGGAACACCTCGGCCTGCCCAACCGCGACGACGTCCGCGAAGGCGTGGTCACCTACAAACTCGCCGCCCACGCCGCCGACCTGGCCAAAGGTCACCCCGCCGCCCAGCACCGCGACAACGCGCTGAGCAAGGCGCGCTTCGAATTCCGCTGGGAAGACCAGTTCAACCTCGGGCTCGACCCCGACAAGGCGCGCGCCTTCCACGACGAGACGCTGCCCCAAGAGGGAGCCAAGACCGCCCACTTCTGCTCGATGTGCGGACCCACGTTCTGCTCGATGAAAATCACCGAAGAAGTCCGCGAATACGCCGCCAAACAAGGCGTCACCGACCAGGAGGCGCTCGAACAAGGCATGGCGGAAAAGGCGAAGGAATTCCGCGACAAAGGCGCGGAAGTCTATGCGGCGGCGGAGTGACCCGGACGCGGTCCCTACCTCGATGAGACGATGCCTTATCCCCCCTGCATGCCGATCCGTTCGTTGGGGGCTAGTGGTCAGTCCAGACTAAACTGACGGGTTGTCATTTCCATAATTGTACTCTTATCTTTTGCCGATTTGTTGGGTGATGCCTAACAAAAAGCATCACCTCAAGTTGGATTCCGAGGAGAGGAATCTCTTCGGGAAGATCTCCCGCCAGCGCAAAGCGGCGGCATCCGGGCACCCATCGCGTTGATCGATCAGCCTTCTCGGGGCCGCCGGAGGGGCGCCCGGGCTGGACGCTGCGGCTCGTCGCCTGCCGGGTGATGGAGCTAGGGCTGCTGGGTTCCCTCGCGCGAGTCGGTGCGCCAGTGCCTAAGAAAAACGGCCTCAGGCCCTGGCGGCAGGAATGCTGGTGCATCCCGCCGGAGCAGGACGCCGCCTTCGTGGCGGCGATGGAGGGCATCCGCGACCTCTACGCGATGCCGCCAGACCTGCGGAACCCCTGGTCTGCCTCTCCGAGTCCTGCAAGCAACTGCTCTCCGAGGTGCGCGCGCCGCATCCAGCCCCACCTCACCCCGAAACACGGCAGTTGGCTAAACATCGCCGAGATCGAGATCTCCGCCCTCTCCCGCCGCGCCGCCGCCGGCTCCGCCCGCAGGAACCAGTCCGCCACCCCGGTCAAAGGGCAGTTCACCACCGCTGATGCAAGGCAAAAACGGCGCCGGCCATCCCCATCAGTTTCGTCTGGACATAAGACTAGGCGCGGACAATCACTCTGCAGGCGATAATGTTAACGTGCCCTAATACACCGCGTGGCGGTGGAACAGCCAGCTTTCGATGACTAGGGCGGCGAGGATGGCCCAGATGAAGAGCCAGGTGATTTCGCCGCGGAAGAGGCGGGACGCGGCGGCGGGTTCGGTGCCGCCTTCGGCGTCGATCGCTTCGCCGGGCAGGAGGAGCGATTCGCGGGAGGAGAGGAGCAAGGCGCTGCCGTGGCGGCCGTCGGCGGTTTTCCACAGGCCGAGCTGGTCGAGTTCGGCCATCGGGCCGGGCGCGGATTCGGCGTCGGCTTTTTTGGGTGAGGCGGGCAGGAGTTTCTCCCAGGCGACCGCCTGGCCGCCGGTCGGGATGACGGCACCGGCGGTCAGGTTTTGCGGGCGTTCTTGGGCGATCTGCGATTCGGCGCACCAGAACAGCGCGTTGCCGATGAGTAGCGGGTAGGATGCCATCAGCGGGAGGCTTTCGCTTTTCTGCGGGCTGAATGCCATGAGGACGAGGCGCTGGCCGGCGACTTCGCCCGCCGCGAGGAGCGGCTCGCTGCCGGAGAACCACAGCGGTTCCAGCGATCCCGACGCCTCGATCACGGCGGTTTGGGTGACCGCGACGCGGCCGCTGCTGACGCGGAACAGGACCGGGTGGTTTTCGTTGGCGACGCGGACATTGTCATGCGGCACGGGGCGGTCGAGGTGGACGGCGCTGACCGGACCGACTGACTTGGGCGGATTGATGGCGATGGCGGGAATGTCCTTCGGCCATTCGTCGGGCAGCCAGCCGTCGAAGATCACGACATCGACGGCGTCCTGCGGCGGCCAGGCGTCGGGACCGCCGCCCCAGATTTCGAGTTCGCCCTGTTCGGCGATCGATTGCAAGGCGAGCCGGGTGAACGGGTCGGCATCCTCGGTGATCCAGTGCGCGATGATCGGGCGCGCGGCCGGCAGCCGGGCGATCACCTCGTTGTCGAGCGCAAAGCAATCGCCTTCCACGCGCACCGCGATCTTTAGGTCCTGGCCGGCGGCACCTTCGACCGGCAGCGAAAACCCGGCGCTGCCGCCCGGCGCGAGGTCGAGGTAGCGCGGCAGCGGCACGCCCGCGCCGACCTGGACTTCGAGCTTCACCTCGGTGCCCTGCGGCGCGGAGGACGAGAGCGAGACCTGGACGTAAGCCTCGAACTTGGCGTGCTGGAGCGGGACCGGGCGCACCTGGAACGCGGTGATCCCCGCATTGACCGGCTCGGGCAAGGCGACGCGGATCTCGGCGAGCGCGACGCCTTCCGGCAAGGCGGGACCTTGGGGACCACCGGATTCGGCAGCGGCGTCCCCGCCATCCGCATCGGCAGCATCGCCGCCTGGCTCGGCGGATTGACCGGCGGGGGCGGAGCGGGGGTCGTGGAGCGGGGAGTCCGACACGCGCCAGATCTCGCTCGGCGTGTCGAGCGCCGCGATCTTCGCCGCGTGTTCAGCGCGCCGGTGGCGTCGTCCTCCAGCGGGCGCAGGGCGAGGTCGTCGAGCGCGCGGGCAGGGCGCGGCGATTTTCGGTGCGGGGCAAAACGACCTCCGGGCGCGAGTCGTAGGCGATGAGGGCGACCGGCACGCCATCGGGCAGCGCGGCGAGGCGCGCGCGCAGTTCATCCTTCGCCGCATCGAAGCGGGCGACGCCGGAGTCATCTTTGAAACGCCATGGAGGCGGAGCGGTCAGCAGGATCACCACGCCTTTGAGCGACGCCGCCTCCGGCGAAAAGACGAACCGGGTCAGCGCAAAAGATCGCGCCGGAAAATGAGGAGCGTGAGCAGGAGGCTGAGCAATTTTTTGAGGTGGCGCAGCCAGGCGCTCTCGCGGTGCTCGCGGTCAGCGATTTAAAAACACCAGCGTGCTCACCTTCACCGTCTTCGATTTCCGGCGGAAAGAAATAGAGCGCGATCAGGATGATCGCGAGGGCGGCGAGGTAGAGCGCGGCGGGGGTTAGGATCTGCATGGAATCGATGGCATTCTATGCGGATCTGCGCGGGGGAAAGCGGGAAGACCCTCGAATCCGCGACTTTGACATCGCCCAGAATGCCGTAGCTTATTGCCGAAAAATGACGCCGCCACCGCCCAGCACCGCCGCCGATTCGCCGCCCAAGAGGCAGGCGCGCGGGAGCCGTGGCAAGCCGAAGGCGAAGTTCAAGAGGCGTCGATCTTCAACGCGGACCCACTTTATCCTGACAGCGATGGCAAACCGATGGCAGACAATACGCTCCAGTTCCGCTATATCGTCCTGCTGAAACTCGGGTTCGACAATTTGTTCAAGGACCGGGAGGACATCTTCGTCGCCGGGGATCTGCTCTGGTATCCGGTCCAAGGCCACCCGAAGATCCGCGTCGCGCCGGATGTGCTGATCGCCTTTGGGCGGCCGAAGGGGGAGCGCGGATCCTACAAGCAGTGGGAGGAAGGCGGCATCGCGCCCGAGTTTGTCATCGAGGTGCTCTCGCCGGGAAACCGCCCGGCGGAGATGGGGGCGAAAGCCGCGATGTATCTGAAATATGGCGTGAAGGAATACGTCATCTACGATCCGGACCATGGGGCGCTCGACGTCCTGGTGCGGGACGAAGCCAGCGACTGGCGGGCGGTCGAGGACGCCAACGGCTGGCGCAGCGAGTTGACCGGCGTGACGTTTCAGCTCGACGGCTTGGCGTTGATCGCAATCCGCCCAGACGGGAAGCGCTTCGAATCCTACGGCGAACTGGCCGACCGCGCGGAGGCATCTGAGCAGCGCGCGCGGCGGAACAAGAGCGGCGCGTGGCGGCGCTGGAGGCGAGCTGCGGGGCGGCATCGATCCCTAGTCCGGCGGACGGGGACCCGAGGATCTGGAGGCGGAGCAGGTTCAGCGCTGCCTCGCTGGTCAGCAGTTTAAAGCGGTCGCGCCCGCGCGGGTAGAATGCTTTCTCCACGGCGGTCGCGCCGCCCTTTTTGGCGGCGGCGATGAAGACGGTGCCGACCGGCTTGTCGGGCGTGCCGCCGGTCGGACCGGCGATCCCGGTGACGGCGACGGCGAAGTCGGCGCGGGCGGCTTTCAAGGCACCTTCCGCCATCGCGCGGGCGACCGGCTCGCTGACCGCGCCGTGATTTTCGAGATCGGATTTTGGCACGCCGAGCAATTCGGCTTTCGCCTCGTTCGAATAGGTGACGAAGCCGCGCCCGAAGACGGCGGAGGCTCCGGGCACATCGGTCAGGCGATTGGCGATCAGCCCGCCGGTGCAGGACTCGGCGGTCGCGGCAGTCGCCCCGCGATCCTTGAGCAGACCGACGACGATCTGTTCCATCGAGGCTCCGTCCTCGCTGACCACGGCGGATCCGAATGCGCCGCGCACCGATTGCGCGGCTTGCTCGACGGCGGCGTTCTCGCCGATGAGGCGGACGTTGACCGAACCGCCGGACAGGCAGTAGCCGAGCTCCAGCCCCGGCATCGCATTGAGGTCGAACAACCGGTTGGAGATGGTCGATTCGCCCACGCCGTAGATGCGCAGGATCTTGCACGGGCGCTGGTCGAGCTCGTGCCCGGCCAGCGACTTGAGGGCGGGCAGGACTTGCCCCTCGAACATCGGCTTGAGCTCGCGGGGCGGACCGGGCATGAGAAAGAGGTGCGGGTGCGCGCCGCCGACGCCGTCCGGCACGTAGAGGCCCGGCGCGGTGCCATGTGGGTTGGTTAGGATTTTTGCGCCGCGCGGGAGCATCGCCTGGCGCCGGTTGTCGGCGTTGACCTCCGCTTTGCGCTGGCTGAGGAAGCCGCGGATGTGGTCGAGGATCGATCCGTCCTCCTCGAGCGGCAGGTCGAGCATCGCGGCGATGACCTCGCGCGTGATGTCGTCGGGCGTCGGTCCCAGCCCGCCGGTGATGAGGAGCGCGTCGCAGCGCGGGAAGGCTTCGCGCAGCGCCTCGCCGATCACCTCGCCATCCGGGATGGTGACCTGCCGCTGGACGCGCAGCCCGCAGGCGAAGAGCTGCTGCCCAAAGTAGGCGGCGTGGGTGTTGACGACTTCGCCGAGCAGGAGCTCGGTCCCGGTGTTGATGACTTCGAGGCGCATGGGGTGGGGGGATGGAGGCGGATGATGGCGGCGAATCCGCGCGGGCGCAAAGCCCGGTTGCGCCCGCCCCGATTCCGCCGCCCCGCCTACTCCACGGTCCCGGTTTTAAACACGCGGTAGAATCCGGCGCGCCCGCCGCTGTCGAGGAACGAAGATTCGGTGGTCGCGCCGGAGCCGCCCGGCACGGTCTTGACGCGCTTCCAGGTTTTGAACGAATCGGTCCACTGGATCTCGTAGAGCAGGTTCGGCTGGCTGGTCCAGATCAGCGACGACATCGCGCCGGGGTTCAAATCGTGCCCGCGGATCATCAATCCGGTGTTCTGGATGGCGGAGAAGTCGATCTGCCGGGCGGCGAATGCTTCGCCCCAGCCCCGGCTCAGCCCGACGAGCGGCGCGGTCTTGCCGATCGCGGCATAGGTGATGCGGATGCGGTCGTCGAAGAAGATCTCGATTTGAAACGTCACGTCTTCGCCGGTGGCGGCGTCCTCGACATTGTTCCACGTCACCACCAGGCGGTCGCCGAGTTGCTGCGCCCAGATGTTTCCGTCCGCGAGCTTGAGGTCGGCGAAGAATCCGCTGATGCGTGGCAGCGCGAGGTGGGTGGCGAGACCCGGTGCGCCCGCCGCGCCAGCGGGATCGACAAAGGCGATGGTGCCGTCTTCGCCGATCCAGACCACGCCATATTTCTGACCGTAGAAAAAGATGACCTCGTCGTTCTTCAGCGCGTATGGCACATAGCCGTCGGGGGCGGGTTCGATTTTATCGCCGCCTACCGGAGCCGGTAGCCCGCTGAGCTGGCAGTGGAAAATGTCGTAGCCGCCCGCCGTGTCCGAGGGCGTGTAGAGAAACGAATGCCGCGGCAGATCGAATGGATGGTCGGCGTCGAAGATCTCGACGATCCCGTCGTCGAGCGCCACGGTTTCGATCCGCAGCGCGGCGCCGGTCAAGACGCCGCTACCGCCGAGGTCGTTGTCGTCCATGAGGTAGAGATTCCAGCCGCCCTCGGAGGCGATGCCGTTGAGGTCGGCCATCCGCGCGAGCTGGGGACCTTCGGGCCCGGGGAACTTAAACCCATCGTTCCCGGATCCATAGTTGGTCGGCGCGTAGGCGGCGAAGTCCGCCGGTCCCGCGCTGGGCAGTGGCGCGCCGCCATCCGCGATGGCGAACTTCATCGGATCGGTCGCGTTCTTCAGGCAATCTGACATCGCCAGCACGCCGGCTCCGCCCCCCGGCGGCACCAGCGCGGCATCGAGGTCCGCCGGCTGCCCGTGTTCCAGCGCGCTGAAGACGAGCAGCGAATTCGAGACGCGGCCGTCGAGCGGCGGCAGCGAAAAGGTGAGCGGGTAGCGGGAGGCGACCGCTTCGCCCGGTCCGGCGGGTAAGTCGGTGTCGCTGTTGAATTCGGCGGTGTAGGATTCGCCGGGATAGCCGAGGGTCAGCGTGACCGGGATCTCGACGGTGGGTAGATTGCCGTCGAGGTCGGTGACGGTGACCGTCCCACGGTAGCGGCCCGGCGGCCGGAATCGCGTTTTATACGAAATCGTGAGCAACTCCGACGCCCCGCCCAGAACGCCGCTGGTCGCGTTCGCCACGATCCAGGAGGGCGAGGCGGTCACTTCGTAGTTTAGCTTGGCACCGCCGCCGTTGATGATCGCCAGCGTCTGCGGCGGCGCGTCGGTCCCGGCGAGCGCGGTGGGGCGCAGGTGCGCGGGGCTGACGGCGAGTTCCGCGACGCGGTCGTCGTCGATGATGGTGATTTCGGTTTCGTTGGGCGACCCGATGGTCGCGCCGCCGCCGGGGTTGTAGATGCGCATGCGGAAGCGCCGCGTTCCGTCTAGCGAGGCGTTTTCGATCGTCGGCACGCTGATGGTCTTCTCCGTTTGTCCCGGTCCGAACGTGAGCTCCCCGGTCGTGATCGTGTAGTGCCCCGCCGCCGTGTCGGCGATCGTCGAATACCGGCAGGTCACTGTGCCGTCCACGCCGTTCTCCCGCATTACGTTTAGGTCGATCGTATCGCCTTCCTCCACCGATGCCTCGGCGAGTTCCATGCGCAGTTGCCCCGGCGATTTGATGTAGGCGTTGACCGCGTTGGGCGAGATGCCGTCGGTCGGATATTCGCGTTATCATACTGGGAGATGCGGACGCGAAAGTCGCTGTTGTAGCTAAGTAGAAACGCCGCCCTGGTCGGGTCTAGGTCGATGATCAGGAGTCCGAGCAACCCGTCTCGTCGATGCAGGTCGGCGACCGCTTGCGCCACATGTCACGCCGTCGGGGCTGATCGCCACGCCGTCGCCGTCGGGCGTGCCGGTGAAGTTCCCGGCGGGCAGGCTGTGGTCTTCGTCGCTGTGGTCGGTCCACCACACCCAGGCGGACGTTGCCCGGCGAGGTCAGCGGCGAGGGTGCAGCGTCGCCATGTTCAGCGCGTAATCTGCCGTCGTGCTGGAGGCGTCGTCCATCTGGATCGCTGTGCCGGTATGGGTGATGCGCCCCGCGTTGGTAGTTCGTATTTCCAGCCCTGCGCCGCGTAGGGCAAGGTGTCGAAGGGTTCCGTGAACGGCTGGTCGGCGACCCGCACAAGCTGCGGGACCGCCCGGCGGGATCAGACGCCGAGTTGCCGAGAGATCAGCGAGAACTGCTGCGCGCCGCCGGTAGTCGCGCCCTCCGCGCTCAGGGTCAGCGTGTAGAGTCCGGGGCCGGAGCCTCGATGAGGATCTGCTCGACATTGTCCACGTCGTTGTCGCCGGTCGTAAGCGAGGTTGGCGGGGTTCGCCGGGTCCCATCGCAAACGGGCGATAGGTGATGCCGCCGGGCCTTCGATCTCGATGTCTAGGTCGTTGACCAGCGCGCGCGCCGCATTGTCCAGAAGCCGGTCTTCGCCGTCCCGGCACGGTCAGTGTAAAAGCGTCGCGCGGATCTCCGGCGACATCTCATCCCAGTAAGTGAACGTTTGCGCGGCGGCTCCCTGCGCGCCTTCGTAGAGGTGGTCGTTGTCCGGCTCCTGGTAATGCCTTTTCGATCTGCTCCGGCGGCGGTCAGCGTATTCATCAAGCCCCAGCCGAACTGGTAGTCGGTCCGCGTTGCCGACATCGTCCCACACGCCATATTGGATGATCAGTCCCTTGACGTCGCCGCGCGCATCAGGTTGCGGGGACTGCAAAGCGCTCGAGGAACAATTCTTGGAGCAGGACGGCGGAGCTGGGCGGTCGGCGACGCCATGCTCGTGCCGCTCAGATTTCCGTAGGTATCGACCCTGTTGTTGTTCGGCCACTGGTTCATCGTCGAATAGAGGTCACGCCCGTTGGCGACGATGTCCGGCTTGATCCGGCCGTCGTCGCTCGGTCCCCAGCTGGAGAATGTGGTTGTCTGCAGGTTGAAAATCCAGCGAGATTTCCCGCCCGCGAAGAGTCCGGTGTTTCCGGTGAGGTCGAGCACCGCGTCCTCGACCGCGCCGACGGTCATGATGTTCTTCGCGTTGCCGTATGTCGGTAGCGTGTCGTAGCCGCCGTCGAAGCTCGCGTCGGAGGGGGGGTGGATCTGGGCGTTGAAGTTCGCCGTCTGCCAGCCCGTGCCGTCGTTGTAGGAAAATGCCCCGCCGGCGGCCGGCGGTCCATTTGAGCGGTCGTTACCCGCCGATTTGAAGGGCAAGAAATACGGGCGGCGCCAGCAGACATCATCCCACTCGGCCGCGTCCGCGTTGTATTGGCCAAACTTCGGATCTTCGGCACCCGGCCACGGTCCATTCCAGGTCGTCGATCCGTTGGACGTGTGCCATCCCACTGCGGTGCCATAGGAATGGTTGGAGAGCAGGATGCTGCCGTTTTGAAAGCCGAACGACGATCCCGCCCCGGCGGTCAGCATTTCATCGGTGTCGTTGGTCGAATTGTAGAGATCGACCGATGCGGACGGCGCCATGCCAAGGGCGAGCGGATCGCCGCCCTGCGCGATCAGGGTGCCGACGACATGGGTAGCGTGAAACGCGGAGCGCGCCACACCGTTGGCGCTGTCGGCGAAGGTGAACTGCGCCCCCCAGTCGGCATGCCCGTTCCAGTTTCCGCCGCCAGGCTCCCACACGCCGATCGTGAATCCGGCGCCGGCCGGGCTGCCGAACGCCTCTTGTGAGCGGACCAGTTGCGTGTTGCTGGATATCGCCGCGTTCTCGTTATTGATGGAATCGAAGATCGGGTGCCCGCCGACCACATCTCGCAGCACCATGCCCGCCTCCTCGGCGAACGCTGCATCGGCGCCGTGCGCCAGCCGCCACGCCGCCACGCGGTCGCGCCGCTCCTGGAACTTGGCCGCCAATTCGACGGCGGGAGCCTGTTGTTCGGCGGTGAGATCGGTCAGCGCGCGGGACGTCTCCTTGGGCAAGGCAGGGTCCTGCGCAGGGCGGTGGAGCAAGTTCGGGCCGAAGGGCGCGGCGAAAGCAGGTGCTGCCAAGGCGGCGGTTGCGGCGGCGAGGGTAGGAATGGCGCTTCTCATGATGATCGGGAACGGTGTTGTCCCGGTTCCACAAGCTTTTCCGTAGATCGTTACATATTTTTTTAATGGCGGCGGTGACCTCGCTCCACCGAGGCGTTGTAATTGGCGGATTTTCAACGGCTAGGGTGGGTTGGGCATGAGGCGGTATCGCGCTTGCAATTCCCCCCGGCGAACATTATTCGAACCCGCATGTTTAAAGTCCCCTTTGCCCCCTGTTTGGCGGCCCCAGTTGCGACGATCGCCATGGCTGCCGCCGCCCACGCCCAGATCGCGATCCAAGATGACTTCAATGATGGCGATGATGCTGGCTGGGTGCGGATCAATGTCGAGGGGCGCGGCAATCAGTTCACCGGATCGGTCTTCGATCTCGCCAACCTCGCCGCTCCCATCGTTTCGCTGACGGTCGATGATCCGGACAGCCGGTATGCCGGCGGTAACCCGGGGCTTTTCGTTTTTGACAACTCCGACCTCGGGGACGGCACCGGCGACGTGACGTTCGACAACTTCGCCGCCGGTCCGGTGCCCGAGCCGGCCGGTGCCGCCTTGCTCGCGCTCGCCGGGACCGCGTTCCTCGTCCGCCGCCGCCGCCTCGCGACCGCATGAGCAAATCAGCCCAGCAGCAGGAGGGCAATGCGGGCTTCCCCCAGACCCGCTGGACCCTGGTGGTGGACCTGCGCGGTGGCGATACCCGCCGCCGCCGCGCGCTGGAGGAACTCTGCCGCGCCTATTGGCTCCCGCTTTACGCCTACGCCCGGCGGTGCGGCCACTCACCGCAGGACGCCGAAGATCTGACCCAGCAGTTCTTCGCCCACCTGGTGGAAAAGGCTGTCTTTTCCAAAGCCGACCCGAAAGTCGGGAAGCTGCGTTCGTTCCTCCTCACCTCCTTCCGCAACCTGATCGCGGGCGAGCACCGGAAGGCGCGCGCCGAAAAGCGGGGCGGCAAGGCCACGATCCTGCCGATCGACGCCGCCGCCGCCGAACGGCAGTTCGCCGCCGACTTCGCCTCCGCAGAAGGTGACCCCGAGCGCGAGTTCCACCGCCGCTGGGCGCTCACCGTGGTGGAGCGCGCCGTGCGCCGCCTCCACAAAGACGCCGAGACGAAAGGCGAGTCCGAGGCCGCCCGCGTCGAGGCGCTCTCCCCGTTTCTCACCGGCATTCCGGATGGCGAATCCTACGCCACCGTCGCCGCCCGCCTCGGCGTCGCCGAGGGCACCGCTAGAGTCGCCGTCTTCCGCCTGCGAAAACGATTCCACCAGATCCTCCGCGACGAGATCGCCGAAACCGTCGCCGACCCCGATCAGGTGGAAGGCGAGTTGGGCGAACTCGTCGGCGCGATGGCGGGCTGCTAGCGGCCCGGCTAAGGTTGGCGGAGCCGCGCTTTGAGGCGGAGGAAACAGGCGTCCCCGCCGACCGAATCCGGCTCGGCAATCGTCACCGTCACCGTGCCGTCGCCGTTCGGGCTTTCGACCACGGTCGCGTCCCCGCTCCATGCGCCGCTGCCGTCTTTGGTCGCGATCGTTTGCCAGCCTCCGCCGAGGCTGGCGGTGATCTGCGCTTCGATGATGGCATCCGGGCGACCGTCGGCGGGAAGGCGAAAACTGATGCCGGGGTTGGTATCTGGTCCGGCGGGATGCGGGGCGGTGAGCGTGGCAGGCGCTGTGCCGCCGGTCAGATCGAAGGCGTAGTCGAACACATCGGCATGGCCGTTCCCGTTGTTGTCGCTTCCCGCCTGGGCGGGGTCGGCAGGCAGCCCGTTGGCGGCGGCGAATTCGGCATAGGTCGGGGCACCGCTGCCCGGCGTCCATCCGACGTGATCGAGCCAAGCGGTGTCGTCGAAATTGCTGACGCCATCGTCTTTCTCATAGGTCCACCTGACGACGTGTGGTCCCGCGCCCTCGACCATGAATGACACCTGCTGCCAATCTTCGTCCCCGGAAATCTCGGCTTCATCGCTCCCATCAACCGAGAACGTTAGGAAATCCCAGCCTTCCTCGGAGCTGACCTTCCACCAAAACGTGAGCGTTCCCGGACCATTCACCGTTGTCTCCACGAAGGTCTGTTGCCCGCCTTCCACATCATCGATGTCCCCGCTTTGGAAGGCGCTCCCTCCGGCATGGGAAGTATTCGATTGCACGAACCAGAACGCGTCGCCGCCGGTCACCCACGGCATCGCGCCATCTTCCACGGCAGAACCCGGCAGCGTCGCCCCAAAAAAGGCGCTGATCGATTTCGACGAATCCATCGTGATGGTCAGCGGGTTTTCCGAACCCGAGGCGGCGCCGCCCCAGCCGGCAAAAATATTATCCCCGTCAGGCGTTGCGGTCAGGGTCACCTGCTCGCCGGGGCTGTACTCCGCCTTGTCCGGGCTGATGTCCACGGTGCCCCCATTCGCCGTGATGGTCAGTTTTGGGCGCGAATACGAGACGGCGATGTCGGTTTCGACGCCGGGGGGAAATGGTTCATCGCCCGCAAATAAGGGGCTGTATTCGGACTGCCTGCCGATCCCGTCGATCAAGGTGACCTCAACCACTTGTAGCGTCTGCGTAGGCGTTCCCGCCGGGATTTCGACCTCGACGGCGAAGGTCCCATCCGCCGCCGTGCCCGAAGACAACGGTGCCGAATCGATGAACCCGTTGGCGACCCAGTCCCCGCTCTCATCGAAGATCGTGATCCACCCGTCGGCGACGCCGAGCACATCGTCGGTGACGGAAACCGATACCGTAACGGTTTGGGAGCCGTCCGAGAGATCGACCGAGTCGGGATCGATCTGCATGCCGGTCAAGACCGGCGGATCACAATCCGCGATCCCGGTATTGGCGACCGATACCACCAGAACGCCCGCCGGCGGGCGAGTCCCATAGCCGCCGCCGTCGCCCAGCGAAGCGATATCCTCGCCAAACAATTCGAAGAACACGTCGTAGTCGCCCGGCTTGAGGAAGCGTTGGAGATTTAGATTAACGCGGTAGGTCCCATCATTGCGGTCGCCAGAGATCCGGTCGCTGGAGCTCACCTCGACGTATCCGCCAGCGCAGTGGACGTATCCGATGAATGCGGGAAATCCACCAAACTCCGCGTTCACCGCCTCGGTCCCGACGAGGCGAAACGTCACTTCGATCTGCTGCGCGGCGTCGGTCACATCCACAGATGCCGGGTTGACGGTGACATCGCGGAGGCTGAAGAACGGTGCCGCCACCGAGGTGATGGAAAGATTCGCTGGTCCGCCGTCCGCGTTGTTGCAGTCGCCACGCCCTTCGATGACCAAGGTCTGGCCCGCCTCGCAATAGACATCCATGTCGATATTGGGACCGCCGCATTCGCTGGTCCCAAGGCGGCGCAGCGCCGCTTCCGCCGATCCCACCGAAAGATTCAGGTAGCCGAATGGAGTCCCATCGAGGTGAAACCGATACCAACCCGCCGACGGCGCCGACCATTCCCACCAGATCGATTCGTCGGCGGACTCGTCGAACGTCCCGTTGTCTGTGGCGGGGACAGCCGACCCCAGGGCGGTCCGGTTCTCGAAATCATCATTCGGCGGCGGGGCGGCTGTTGAGACGACCGCTACAAAGGAAAGCGGTAGCGCAAATAGGAGGGGTAGGATTGAAAATGGTTTCATCGCTTCAAAATGTACCTGCTTTTGTTTAGGAGTGTGAGACTTGGCTTTAAGCGTCTGAGATGGAAGTTCAAACGCATTGCGGGCTAGTGAGCGGAGCGCTGGAGCACGATCGCCTCAAGTGCCTCAACCGCGACCCGCTCTCCAAGGGCCTTGCCCTGCGCATTGCTGAATTGAAAGTGGATGCCGCCGTAGATCCGGCTGCGCCCGATCTCGTCGGCGCATTGGCGGACGGATCGGTAGCGGCGGGTCGCCCCGGCGAGCGAGTCGCTCCCGATCTCGAACGGCGTCTCGCCTTTGCCGAGGAAGTGCTCGAGCACCGCGCAGCCCGCGCCGGTGAACGTGCTGTGGCCGGACGGATATTCCGGGTGCGGCGGGGCTTCGAGCAGCGCCTGCCACGCCGGATCGGCTTCGGTCGCGGCGTTGGTGTCTTCGGCGGCGCGGGGGATCGCCTGGATCGGGCGCCAGAACCGGTAGTGGTATTGCAATCCCAGGCGGCGATCCCGGCATCAGTAGCGGCGGCGTTGAGCAAGGCAGAGCGGGCGGATTCGGCATCTCGGCGGTCGGATCGGCGATCGCGATCGTGTTCCAGAGGTATGTTGCGGCAGGCGTTCTCCGTTGTTCGCAGATGAGCGGACCAGTTGGCGATCTCGGTTCTGATGGCGGTGCCGGACCTGCTCTCCACGCGCCAGGTGCCGGATTATCAGCAGCGGAGGCGGAAGTTCAACCTGTGGAGGAACGGCGCCGGAAGGAACCAGTTCAGCCTTCAGCTCCGAAAATATCGGATGGCATCGCGCCGGATCCTGGCGCATCAGATCGGTCATGTCGGCCGCGTGCCGGGCGCTGTGCCCTACCCGGTTGCGCTTCCGCGTTTTGAAGCAACGATTCGCGACCAAGCCGCCGACTTTTACCTTGGGATCAGACGTTTGATCGGCGATTGGCGGTGGTCGGCACGCCCAGGCATCGATTCGCGCGCCTACGGCGGCGAGGTTGACGGTTCTTCGCAAAACTGGTGGGACCGGCTGGGTCGAAGATCCGCCCCCGAGCGATCCGCCCCGCCTGTCCCAGCGGCAGCTTTTCCTATGTCGCCGCAGTGTCAGCGGCGGGAGCGATTTTGGTCGACCTCTGGCGAGCAGGTGCTTGGATTCGAGAAGATTGGCGGGCGTTGGGAGAGTGGCGCGGCGTATCCCCGTAGCGGGCGTGATGGAGATCGTTGGCGATGGGGCGCGCCTGCTTGTCTCGTGGAATCGAGATTGCCGGATTCTCGAATGGGGTGGAAGCGGCGCTTTGGAGGAAGAACCGGTGGGCGAGGGAATCTTTGGGCGCGAGGGCGTCTCGATTCGGGGTGAGGCGGCATTGATTCCCGGAGGAGGGCGGGCGGTGGTTTTTCGGCGAAATCCAAACGGGGATTGGAGCGAGGCGGGATCGATCGATCCGCCAGGCGATCTCCCGGTCGGTGTCAGATTCGCCGCCAGCACAGCCCTTGGGCGATCCGCCCAGTGGGCGGTGATCCAGGCGCCGGGGATCGATGAAAGTGGCCAGGAGCGCGGAGCAGGGATCGCCTATGCCTGTGACTTGATGATCAAGCTCGCCGCCCTTCACCCTGCGCTGCCGGAGCCCCGAGCCGATGCCCGCCTTCGGCTGGAGCGTTGCCGTCGATGGCGATGTCGCGCTCGTCGCCAACCCCTATGTTTCGAGGGGGCTTGAGCCGGGGAGCATCTATCTCTACCGATTCGATCCAGCGGTTCCCGCCTGGCGTTTCGCCGGGACGCTCCAGGCGAGCAATGCGGTGCCCGGCGATGAATTCGGAACTAATCTGGCTGCCAGAACGGCGGCTGAAGTGATCGTCGGGCAAGTCGAACTGGGCGTATCTGTATTCGCTCGCGCCTTAGCCTGCGGATGCCGCTCAGCAGTCGCGTTTCGGCGGCCCTTTGGTCAGGCGCTCGGGTACGGGCGAACCTTAAGCGATTTGGCAGGATCCCAATCGGCGAGGTGGGCGCGAGCCGCTTCATCTCGTTCGGCGGGGCGCTGGTAGGAGAATCCCTTGTTGCGGAATTCGGCGTCGATGATCCCGAACAGCTCGGGATCGTATTCCTTCAGCTCCTCGCGCGTGTTGACGTGGTTGTGGTCGTGGTCGTTCTCCCGGTTCGTGTTGAAATACGACTGCACGCCCTCCGCCCAGTATTCCATCCGGTTGGTCGCGGCGTATTTGTCTTTCCACAAACCTTTCTCCATCGCGCGGCGGTAGATCCCGGCGAGCCGGTCGTCGAATTCGGGGTCGAGGTAGTTCAGCCCCATCTCGTGGATGGCGTGGGCGAATTCGTGGATCAGGATGTTCTCCGTCTTGTAGGGATCGCCGGGGAAGCAGAGCAGGTTCTCCGCGCCGCAGCTCACGCTGGGGCGCGCCTTGGTGGCACCCAGCCCGCGCGCGCGGCGGTCCCAATAATCTTTCGGCTCCAGATCGCTGTGCTCGGGCACCTCGGTCGTCCATTCGTCATGCCCCATGACGGTGAATCGCACGTTGTTCTTCGCCAGTTGCGCCAGCACATCGTCGCGCCCCTCCAGCATCTGCCGGATCAGGTATGCCGCCTCCCGCAGCGCCGCATCGGCGACCTTGTCCGACGCCACGATCGGCATCTCGCCGGCCATCAGGTGCTTTTTGTAAAACGGCTTCAACCCGAACTTCTCCACCAATTCCGCCGGCGGCGCGGTGACTGGCTCGGGCGTTGGAGCCGCTGGTTTATCATCGGCGGCGATCGCCAGCGTGGCGGCGGCAGCGGCGGCGAGGAGCGGGGCGGCGAGGGGGGCGAATTTCATGGCGGGGAGGAAACGGCATGGCAGGCGCAAGATCAAGCCGCCTTATCCGCCGCCGGTCCGCTCCGCAATCCGGTAAAACCCCGCCTCGGGAATCGCGCCGCCTTCATGTCGGGCGGCGAGGTCGTCGGTGTAGGTCGTCCTCAGTCCGGCGGACGGATGCGCGCCGGCGATCCGCGTCCACCCGGTCAAATCGGTGCCGAACCAGATCTCGAACACGCGGTCTTTGACCGACCGGAATTCGATCTCGACCACATCGCCGCGCTTGGCGATCGCGACCGGCGCCGGGGCGAATTCCCGGAGCCGGGTCGCCCGGAGCAAGAGGGTGCCGCTGGCGTCGGAAATCGAAAACGTGGTCGGCGCGCCGCCAAAGCGGAACGGATCCGGCATCGAATCGGTGGGCAAATCCTCGGCGGTGCCGCTGATCGCGAACGTGAAGGCGGCGCTCTCCGAGATCTCGCCGTTGACCCGCATGTTGCCGGCGAACGGATGCCCCGCCCCGTCGAACAGGCGGAACGTCGGCGAGCCAAATAGGTTGGTGCCGCCCACCGCATCGCCCGATCCGGTGACCGTGAAATCGAGGAACTCGGCGCAGAACTCGCTGGTGCCCGCGTGGCGAAAGTCGCCGACCATCGAGTCCGCGACCGTATCGGGCGTGTCGGTTTCGTAGGCGAAGTAGCCGCGCACCTGCGTGTCGAGCGGCACCGGCGCGCCAAACGGCGTCCCGACCACCGTCCGGGCGACCGCCTCGAACTCTACCGTGATCCGCCCGGCGGCGCAGTGCCCCGCCAGCGCGGCGAACAGGAATAGGATCGTGAGACGCTGCTTCATGCCGAAGCCATAGGCGCAGCAACGGGGCGATCAACCCTTGATCCTAGGGGATCAATCGCGGGCTACTGCGCCTCGCCGCGCTTCTTGAAGTCCTCGATCTGTCTGTCCATCGACTCGATCTTCTTTTGCAAATCGAGCACCTCCTTGCGCAGGTCGCCGAGTTCTTGGGCGGGCGCTTTGGCGGCGTTGAGCGATTGGATGGCGGCGTCGGCGGCGCGTCGTTCGGGGCTGCCATCTTGGGCTCCGGCGAATGTCTGGAGCGCGGCGAGCGCGCGCGGGTCGTTGAGGGTGCCGAGCGCGCGGATCGCGCCGGTGCGCACGCCGTCCTTGGGCGAGGCGAGCTTGCTTTGGAGGAATTCGCGCGCCTCGGACCGGTCGTCTTCGTGCCGGAGCAGGAAGGCGAGCGTGTTCAGCGCCGCGCCGTAGCCCCGCGTCGTGAATTCGCTTTCCCGCGCGCGCAGCGTATCGAGGATCGCGGAGGCGTAGGCGGGGTCGCCCTGGTCCTTCATCGCATCGATCGCCGCGTCGGCGATTTCGTTGCGGTAGCTCGGGCGCGCGAGCAGGCGGAGGAGCGGCACCTGGACGTCGGTGCGCGGGAACTTGCCGAGACCGCGCGCGGCGGTCGCTACGATGGCCGGGTTTTGCTCGCCCTCCAAAACCGCGAGCAATGCCTCGCGCGCCTCGGGTCGGTAGAACCCGGCGATCGCGCCGACGACCTCCTCGCGGATGCGGGCGTCGCCCTGATTTTGCGAGGCGATCAGCGCGTCGAAGGCGGCGTCGCTATGCAGGCGGCGCAGCGCCTTGACCGCCTCCTCGCGGCAGCCGTAGAACGCATCGTTTTGGGCGATGGCGGCGAGCTTTGCCACGGCGGCGGCGCTGTTCTGTTTTTCCAGCGCCTTGATCGCGAGGATGCGCCCGATGGCGTCCCCGGCGTCATCCGCCTGCGCGTTGATCATCGGACCGGGTTTGTTGAAATCGACATCGGCGAGCACGGTGAGATCCGGGTCGAAGCGGGCGATCTCGGGAGCCTTCGGCAGCTTGAAGTAAAAGTCCTCCTCCGCCTCGCGCACGGTGAACTCGAATTCCTGGCCCGCGCCCGCTTTGCCAAAGCGGACCTTGGCGGGAAACTCGAAGAGCATCACTTTGTCGCCCGTCTTCTGCGCCTGTCGCACATTCAGTTTCGCCAGCTTCGCGCCCTCGTCCCAGGCGTAGCTGATCTTGAGTTGCGGATGCCGGGCGTGATAGACCCACTGGTCGAAGAACCGGTCGAACGAACGCCCCGACACGTCTTCGGCGGCGGCGAGCAGGTCGGCGGTCACGACCACGTCGTAGCGGTGCGTTTCGAGATACTGTTTGATCGCTTTGCGGAACAGATCGTCGCCGAGCTGCGCGGAGCATGTGGAGCACCCAGCTTCCTTTTGGGTAAGCGCGATAGCCGAATTGCTCCCACGGCGACTTGTATTCGCGCCAGACGATCGGGGTTTCGTCGTTGTTGCCGAGGAAGCCCTGCGCATCCCGCCACAAGCCGTAGAGGGTGGCGTCGCGCCCGAATTTGTGCCCTTCATAGAGATGCGTGTAGTAGGTCGCGAAGCCCTCGTTCAGCCACAGGTGGGACCAGTCTTTGCAGGTGACCAGATCGCCGAACCACTGGTGCGCGATCTCGTGCGCGTCCAGCCGCCGCGTGGTGCGCAGGTTCTCGGTGTCTGCCGTGAACAACGTGCGATCCATCAGCAGCGTGAGCGTGGTGTTCTCCATGCCGCCGGTGATGAAGTCTTGCACGCAGGCGCTGAAGTATTTGTCCCACGGGTAGGGCACGCCGATTTCTTTCTCATAGAATGCGAGGATCTGCTTGGTGTCGGCGAACGAATTCGCCGCCTGCGCCGCCTCGCTCTTCGGCACGTAGAACGCGATCGGCTTGCCCGCGAACGTGTCCTCGACTTTGGCGAAGTAACCGGCGGCGACGGCGACCAGGTAGTTGACGTGCGGCTTGTCCTGCAGCCAATGCCAGGCGGTCAGCCCGGTCTTCGCGTCGCGCTGGGACGAGAGCAGGCGGCCGTTGGACAGCGCCTCCATCCCCGCAGGCACGCGGCAGATCACTTCGGTGGTGAACTTCTCGTTCGGGTAGTCGTGGCTCGGGAACCAATTGCGGTGCAGCTCCGGCTCGCCCTGCGTCCAGCAATGCGTGTCGCCCTCCGGGTAGCCCATCGCCGGCGTGCGGAAGTAAAACCCGCCCTTCGGCTCCGCCCGGTAATCGACCCACAGCCGCACTTCTTTGCCCGCCGGGACCGGATCTTTAAACGTGACCTCGATCGCCTTGCCGGTGTTCTGATAGGCGGCGATCTCGCGGGTCGCCCCGACCTCCTGCACGTCGAGGTCCACCGCGTGAAGGCTGAGCGAGGCGAGCGGCTTGGCGATCGGTTTGAAACGCAACTCCGCGCGGCCCGCCAGCGTCTGCGCGTCGAAGTCCGGCGTGATGTCGAGCTTCAGATGCCCGATATCGACCAGCCGGTCCGGCGCGTACTTCCGCGGATCGACGTCCCCGCCTCCCGCATCGCCCGGTCCGGCGGTCGGGAAAAGCCGGTGCTTCTCGCAGCACGCTTCCCATGCCGAATCAAACAGCGACTCCGCGCGCAGGGCGGAGGCTCCGAGGAGCAGGGAAAAGGCGGAAAGGGCTAGAGTTTTCGGATTTGCCATAGCGCGCAGTATCGCGGCAATCCGCTGGGCTGCAAGGTGCGGGCGCGGGTGTAGAAGCTAGAGCTATTGGTCGCTCCGCTCCGCCGCTGCCGCGCGGATCGATTCCGCCACCTGCCGCCGCCCTTTGGCCGGAAGCAAGCGAAAGACCCAATCGACGAATCGCCACTGGATCTGCTGGGGGATGATCCACGAGAGGACGTAGATCGCATAGATGCCGATAAAGATGGTGGCCCAGACGCCGCAGAACACGCTGATGCCCCGATGCGCGGTGAAGACGAATGATAGATCACGGGCGGATGGATCGGCGAGGAAGCCGCCGAGGCGCTCTTTGAGCGGGCCGATGTTCTTCGCGGCGACCGGAAATTCCGCCTCGCCGCCGGGTCCGCTGACGACGACGGTTCCCATCGGAATGGCCCTTGAGCGAATCCGCCGGGTGGTGCGCTGCGGAGGTGGTCCGGGTGCTAGATAGGAATCGACCGCCTCGACGTCGCTGAGTTCGACGGTCCGGAAGGGGATGGCGAAGAGCAGGCAGACCCGCGCTTTGAGCGACACCCCGCCGCCCGCCCGGTCCAGCGAGATCCACGTCGTCGGAAGCTGCCAGGTCACCGCGACGGGAACGGCGAGGAAGATCGCGACGATCAGATGGAGGGTCAGGTGACCTTTGAGGGTGGATTGGTTGGCGGGCATGGCGTTCGGCGAAAACCAAAAGCCGGCCGGGACGTCGCTGCCCGGCCGGCTTCGGCATTTTCTCGGTCCGCGTCGTGGGCGGAGGTCACTGAGGATTTCGGCGGCGCTACTTGAGCGAGACAGTCTGCTTTTTGGTGTCGGCAGCCTTCTCCAATCGGGCGAGCCGCGCCTCGATCTTCGCGTCGAGCGCCGCCTGGTCGGCGATCTGTTTTTCCAGCGCGGCGAGCTGCGATTTGAGCGATGCGTTTTCGGACTGCAGGTCCGCGATCGTCGCCGCCTGCGCGGTGGTCCGCTCGTTGAGTTCGTTGACGCCTTGGACGATCACGCCGGTCATCTGCTCGACGTTGATCTTTTTGTAGCCGTCCTCGCCGGTCAGCACCCAATCGGGGAATACTTTTTCAAGCTCTTGGGCGATGAAGCCATATTGGGTTTGGCTCAGCTTTTCCTCCGCCTCCGCCCGCTTTTCCGCCCACAACGCTTCGTTGTCTTCTTTGGTTCCGGATTTGGATCGGTACTCTGTTTCGATGTTGCTGGTCAGGCGTGAAATGCCCTCCTCGTTCCACTGGAACTTGACGCCGCGCAGCTGGTGGAGGGTCGAAAGCGCATCGGGGATCGTCGCGATCTCTTCCTTTAGCCTCTCGTCGCTCCAATGGGCATTGCCTGTGATAGAGTCGCGGCTGAGGGTTCGGTATGCCCCATCCCACCAATTATAAAGATAGCCTTCGAGGAAGATGTCTTCCTTGAAGATTGCATCTGATACAATAGGGTCGGAAAAGACAATCCCAGGGTCGTAGCCCGCCCCTCCGCCGGGAACACCCAGTTTCAGCTGCTTCCCTGTGTTGTTGGTATAGTCGTAGGTATAGATTTGTCCGGCGCTTTGCGATGGATCATAGAGGACGCGGACCCCGGTCGCGAAACTCTGGGGCAATGCGCCGGAGTCTTTACGAAGAAGCCGCCGTTGGCGCGGAGGCGCCCGATGCGTAGAAGGTTCCTTTCGCGGTCACCGATGAGCTGGAGTGCCCGATCTCCACTTGCCCGCCATTCGGATTGAGGTGGAGGATGTTTGGGGTGCTCCCGTCATAGGTTTGGATATCGGTATTGCTCAAGGCGATGTGGAATAATCCTCGGTCGCCGATGCTCAGAAGCCCGCCGTTTTGGACGTCGATGTTGTCGGATGGAATTTCGACGCTCCCATTGTTTTTCCAGCTGAGGGCGATGCTGTCCCCGCCTTGGTTGAGGCTGCCCAGCGCCCCGCCGTCATACCCCCACAGGATCGGTCCGTCGAAGCCGCTGGTATTGTCAGAACTAAAATCATCCGAAACAGCATTTTTGTGGGCGATCCGTGATAGTTGTCGCCTGAAGTGCGGAAGTAGATCGGATTGTTGTTCGACCGAATATCGCCGCGAACGTCGAGTGTTGCCGCCGGAGAATTGGTCCCGATGCCTACATTTCCGTCGCCGCGCAGGACGAGGATGTCCTCTTTCGCAACGCTTTCCGGGTTGGCGCGGGAGACGGCATCATACTCTAGCCGGGCACCGTCCGCCGTTCCTGTGTTAGTCGCCGTTTCCCGGATGGCAAAGTTCGAATCCTGGTGGTGGACGATCCCGCCCCGACCCACGGCAGACCCTGAGGGCGCGGTCCGGACATAGAGGGCAGAGCCGGAGACGCCCGCCGTGCCATGTGCCGGGACGTTCGTGTTGGGCAGGTTGACCGCCTTTGCCGCAATCACGCCGAGGTCGCTGGTCGCGGTGGCGTAGAGCGCGGCGGGCGTCGGGGTGACGGGCTGGCGCGGGGACAGCGTGGTGTAGGAGCCGGCACCCGCCGGGCGCACGGCGATCTCCAGCCAGCGGTCGGCACCGCCGAAGGCACCGGCGGAGGAGCCGAAGTCGAGCGTCGCCGAAAACGTGCCGCCGACGACCGGGACGCAGCGGCGGTGACCGTCGCCGGGGTGCCGACGTTGCCTCCGCCGGACGCGGCGTTTTTCAGCGTGAATTGGAAATCGAACGATCCGGTGGCGGGCGTCCCGGATTGGTTGAGCGTCCCCTGGTAGGTGAAGGCGGTGGATTGGGCGGCGGCGTCCCCCGCGAGGCAGGCGGCAGCCGCGATGGCGATCAGGTAGGTTTTAGTTTCATAGTGGCGTGCGTTTGTTTTTGAGAAAGGCTGTGGCGGAGCAGTTTGAACATGGCGTTACGATCCGAGGTAGGTGGCTTCCCAGCGGTAGAAGCCCCGCCCGCTCGGGTCGCGGTAGGTGTCGGTGATGACCCCGCCGGAAACGGAGACTTCATCGGGGACGAGGGTGCTGAACACGCCGCCTTCCCACTTCGCGATGGTTTCCCATCCCGTCAGATCGGACCCGAATTGCCAGCGCAGGATGACGTCGGCGGGGACCGGGCCGGCGGGCGCGGTGGCTTTGCCTGCGCCGAGTTGCTTCACCTCGGTGTCGCCGAACGCGTAGTGGACGCCGTTTGGGATTCCGTCGTTATTGGCATCACCGCCGAACGATTTGTCGGACCCGGCGGGCAGATTTGCGTCCGCCCAATCAGCGTAGCCTCCCGTTGCCGCGCCGCCGCTGCCGCCCCAGAATCCGCTTCGGCGACCGAGAAGCTCCCGCCCGAGGAAAACCCGGCGTCGGGTTGCCCGACCGATCCGGTGACCGAAAACGATCCGCCGGAACTCGTGCCGCCGCCGCCATCGATCGTGTAGGACGGGATCGCCAGTTGGGCATGCCGCCGCGCTGGCGGAGAGGAAGGCGAAGAGGGTAAGGAGGTGTCGGAGTTTCATAGCGGGTGGCGGGCGGAATGCCCTTCACCCTGTGTTTTCACGCTTTGGCAGAAATTGTTCTCCAAAAAATGCGCCTTTCGCGCAAGCCTACAACCTACTGGCTATGAGTAGCTTTGCCCTCTCCCGGTGCCAGCTTGCCGCCGCTTCGTTGCGCTGGATCGTCAATTCGTGCGCCCGGATCTGGTGGAAGCGGGCGGTTTCCTCAGGCGACCAACTGAGCTGGTGAAACGATGGTTGGCGGCGGCGGAATGCCCTGCCAGCGGGCGAGCCAATCCGGCGTGGTTAGGTTGATGAGCATGCCGTCCTCGACGCGGGCGACGGCGTTGATTTCGGTGAGGAGGCGGAGGTCGTCGGGCGGGAGCGAATCGAGGTCGCTGCCGAGCTGCCGGAGATCCCAGACGGCGATCCCGTAGGGCGCTCAGGAGGCGGCGGCGAAGGCGGAGCCGGGGGCGACTTCGAGGAATTCGACCTGGTAGCCGCCGGGCGGCGAAAACCGGGGGCGCAGCGCGCGGCCGGTGCGGTGATCCCAGATCTGGGCGTAGGGCGGCTGGTCGTCGGGGCTGGCGACCGCCATGACCAGCGGCTGGGGATCGAGGAATTCGGCGTCGCACCAACTGCGGGTCCCGACTGCGATGTCGGGGCAGGCGGGCGGCGAGCCGGGCAGCCGCCACTGGTGGATGGCGAGGAAATTTCCCAGCCCGGAGAGGAGGAGCAGGTCGCCGGATTGGTCGAGCGCCCCAGCGTTGATGTCGAGCCGCTTTTGAATCCCGGCGTCGAGGATTTCGCCCGACGACAGGCTGCGGAACCAGCCGAATTGGTCGTGGGTGAAGAGTCCGGTGGTCAGCAGCGTATCGCCGCGCACCGCCATCGCGTTCGGGCTGCTGCCGGTGCCGATCGGGGGAAAGGCAAAGTCCCCGCGGTTCACATCCCAGACGTAAGCGGCGTCGCCGATGTCCCAGGCGAGCAGATAGTCGCCGCCCGAGGCGAAGGCGACCCTGCCGGGGCCGTAGTAGGATTCGTGGTTGTTGCCGCCGTGGTTGGTCCGCCGCCCGCCGCCGCGGAAAAGCTGGGTGACCGCGCGGCTTTCGAGATCGATCCGCATAATGTGATGCCCGGCGCAGGCGACGGCGAGCCAATCGCCGGAAGGGTGGAATCTGACGGTGCGCGGCTCGGACGGCATCGGGATCGGCTCGCCGAGGCGCGTCCCGTTTTGCCAATCCCAGAGCTGGATCTGGCCGGCGCTGCCATCGCCCAAAAACATCGTTTCCCGCGTCCGCTCCGCGTGGCCGGCGGCGAAGGCAAGCATCCCGCCGTCCGGCGAAAAACTAGCGTCTAGGATCGGGGCTCCGGCGTCGCAGAGGGAGCCGGCTTCGCGGCCCGAGGCGAGGTCGTAGGCGCGGGTGGCGACTAGGTTATTGCGCGCCGAATCGAGGGATGACTCGCAGCGGAGCCCGGTGGGGAGCACCCGCTTGCCGTCCGGGCTGAAGACCGGGCGGATGGGGCCGGCGATGGGCTGCGGGATAAACCAATGGCGGGGCGGCGCTTCGATCTCCCAGACCTGGATCAGCGCTTCGAACGAAGCGGCCGCTACCAGGCGCCCGTCGCCGGAAATCGCGATCCCGTTGAACTGCCTGCCGCCGAACTTCCTCGGCGCATAGCCCTCCCGATTGATCGTTTGCGAAAGGAGATGGATGAAGCCGGAGCCGTCAGGGAGCATCGGGAACCCGGCGTTCGGGTTGGCGCGGTCGAGCTCGCCGTGGCTGGCACCGCCCTTGAGCAAAACCCAGCCGTCGCTGGGACGGTCGCGGGAAAACGTATAGTGGTCGTTTTGCCCCCTCCACGAATTGGCGGCCAGCTCTCGTTTTGACGGGGAGAATGTGGCGGCGCAGGCGAGGTTGGGGAATGCCGGGATCGCGTCGCTTTCCATCCGGCCATCGGCGAGATTCCACAGGTAGGAGGCGTCTGCGCCCACGAACATGAGCGTGCCGTCGTCCGAAATGCCGAGCCCGGTGATCGGACCGATCGCCTCGCCCATCCGGATCGTCTGGAGGCTTTCGAATCCGGGAAGCGCGAGGATCTCGACCATGCCGGGGCTGGCGGAAACGGCGAGGCGCGGGTCGCCCGGGAGAAACGCCGCCGCCGTCACCGGATGGGGGAGCGCGAGCCGCCTTTCCGTTTCCAGGTCGAACAATTCGATCTCGCGTTTGATGGTGGCGCGGAGGAGGTAGCGCCCGCCGCCGCTGAAATCGAGGGCGGCGGTGCGATCCTTCGACCCTTGCAACGCGCGGACGGGGGCGGCCGCAGCGTAGGTGAATTCGGCGGCGCGCGCGCGGTTGAGCGCGGCCAGCTCGCTGCCGGCCGGGTTGAGCCGGGCGGCTTCGGCGAACCAGAGCGCGGCGCGATCCGGGCGGTCGGCATCGCCTTCGTAGATCCCGGAGTTCAAAAACGAATCCGCCAGCGTCTTGATCGCCGATTCCTTGGCGGCGGTTTCTTGCGCCAGCGCGCCCTCGACTTTGTTTTTTGACTTGGTCTGGATGATGGCGACGGCGGCGAGGCCGGCGACGATGCTCGCGGCGGTGGCGAAGCCGGTGGCGGCGAGCGCCTTGTTGCGCAGCACCCACTTTCGCGCGGCGGCGAGCGCGCCGCTTTCGTGGGCGCGGACGACGCGGCCGTCGAGATACGCCTGCAGGTCGCGGGCGAGGTCCAGCGCGGTGGCGTAGCGCGCGCCGCGCTCCCGCGCCATCGCTTTGGCGCAGATCGCGGCCAGCTCGCTGCCGCCCGGCGTCTTTCCGGTCAGCCCAAAATCGGCGTCGCTTTCCTGCACGGCGGTGAGGACCTGGGCGGGCGTGGTTTCCTGTCCGTCCGGCATGTAGGGCGGATGCCCGGCGAGCAGCTCGTAGAGGATCGCGCCCGATCGAATAGACGTCGGAGAGTTGATCGACCACCGCCAGATCGCCGCGCGCCTGCTCCGGTGCCATGTAGGCGGGTGTGCCGACGACCGATCCATCGATGGTCTGGAGCGATTGGCTCTCGGCGATCGTCTGGAGCGCATCGGCGGGCAAACCGGCGTCCCCGAGCTGGAGGCGGACCGAGGCGAGGTCGGCGGTGCCGGCCATCTTGGCGACGCCCCAATCCATGACGTAAACTTCGCCGAAGGCGCCGACCATGATGTTCGACGGCTTGAGGTCGCGGTGCACGACGCCCTTGCCATGGGCATAGGCGATCGCCTCGCACACCCGGATCAGGATGCCGGCCGCCCGGCTCAGGCTCCAGCCCTCGCCGCTCTGGCGGGCAAGGCGGAGGATCTCGCCGAGTTCGCGCCCGCGGACGAAACGCATCGCGTAGAAGCTTCGCCCGTCCGCATCGCATCCCATCGTGTAAACCGGGACGACCGACGGGTGGTCCAGCTTGGCGGTGACCTGCGCCTCACGGACGAAGCGGGCGACCGCCGCGCGGATCAGAGCCGAGCTGCCCGGTCCGCCGGCGGCGATCAATTTGATGGCGACCTCCGGTCGAGCTCGACATCGCGCGCGCGATAGACCGCGCCCATGCCGCCGCGCCCGATCATCTCGAAAACTTCGTATTCCGGCAGCGCCTCGCCCAGCTCTTCTACCGTCGGGGCGAGAAATGGCGCGGCCGCCGCCGCCGCTGCCGCCGGGTGCTGCCGCTGCCGGAGCGCCGCGTCGTCGCCGCCGTCGAGCGACAGCCCGGCGAGCAGGCAGGTCGGGCATGAGCCGGCGAAGGCGGTGGGATCGACGGACGAGCCGCAGGTCGCGCAAGTCGTCGCCTTTTGCGGGTCGCTCATCGCCCGGCGAGGACCTGTTTCAGGTGATCGACCTCCGCTTTCGCCTCCAGCGGATCGGCGACCGTCTCGCGGATCTCGGCGACTAGGAAATCGCGGAAGCGGGCGCGCATCCGGTGGACGGCGGTGCGCACGGCGCGCTCGCTCATGCCCAGCTTTGCCGCGATCTCCGCGTAGGGTTGGTCGCCGCCGCCCCACGCCAGGTAGGGGCTGAGTTTCTCGAAGATCTTCGCCTGCCCGGAGCCGCTGAAATACGCTTCGAGCCGCCGGTGCACCGAGGCGACCACCGCATTGGCCCAGCTTCGCTCGAATGCCCGGTCGGGGGATTCGTCGGTCGCCAGCTCGCGTTCGAGCTGCTGCTCCGCCTGCTCGACATCGATCGAGACAATGGCGGCGCGCCCGCCGCGCTTGATCGCGCCGTCGTGGCGGCGCTGGTTGGCGAGCGACCGCTGCATGGCGGTGAGGAGAAACGTCCGCATCCGCCCCTTGTCCGGCGACGCGAATTTCAGCCCGCCTTTTTCCAAGAGCTGGGCGAAGAACGACTGCGTCTGGTCCTCGGCATCCGCCGGGGAAAGCCCGCGCCGCCTCGCATACGAGTAGATCGGGAACCAATATGCTTGGCACAGCTCTTCCAGCGCGCGGCTCGCGGCGGGACCATCGCTCGCGGCGGCGGCGACAAGGCTCCAACGGGTGGCGGGAAAGGCGGGGTTGGGGGACTCGGTCACACCCATGATTTTGATGGGAATGAGTGTGTTTGGCAAGCACTCGCGACTTGCCGGAAGGCTCCGCCCCTCCGCCTAGAACGCATCGATCTCGCGGAGGACGAATCCGCCTTTGTCGCCGGTGGCATCGAAGTCGAGGCGCAGGTAGCGACCGGACATTTTGGAGCCGAATTCGATGCGCTGCTGCGCTTGGAAGTTGCCGAACGTTGCGGCGACCGGCTCCGCCTTCTCCAGCGCTTCGGGCGAGTCGGCGATCCGGGCCTTGGCGGCGTCCGGCGCGGTGCCGGCGTTCATGAATTCGAGTTCGACGGCGGCGAGCGGCACGCTTTCGCCGAGGTCGATCACCAGGTGATGCGGGAACCCGCCCGCGCCTTCGCCGACATCCGCGAACCAGGCGAGCGCCGGGTCGCCGTCGATGGCATACGCCGCGCGGCGCGTGGCGTCGGCTGGCTCGGCGGAGCCGCTCGCATTGACGATCCGCCATTTTGATTTGGCGAGCCCGAAGGTGGCGGCGGCGACCGCGCCGGGCGCGCCGTCGGAGCCGAACGCGCGCGCCTTGACCTCGCCGCCGCGCGGCAGCGGGACCGGCGATTCATAGAGCGGCGACCGGTCGGTTGGCTCGGAGCCGTCGAGCGTGTAGCGGACGGCGACGCCGGGCACGCGTGGCGCGAGCGTCACCGCGTCGCCGGCCCGGCGGATGAGGACGCCGCTGGCGGCGGTCGGGAGGTTCGAGACATCGAGCCAGCCGCGGTCCTTGGCGCCGGTCAGGTGGAGCGACCGGCGGTGGGCGGCGAGCGCCACACCGTAGCCGGCGGCGAGCAATTCGTCCTCGCCCATGTAGGGCGCGCCCATGTGCGGGGTGGTGAAGCGCAGCCCGTAGCCGGGTTCCCAGGCGAGGTGGAACCACCAGGCGTATTGGGCGAGCACGTCGCGGTAGGCGGCGGGATCGGCGGCGTGCAGCCCGACCAATCCGAGCGCGCCGCCGGGTTCGCCGTAGGCGTGGCTGTTGCGGATCCACGGATGGCGCTCGCGCATCACCTTGCCCATCGCCTCAGCCATGTCGGCGCGCTCGCCGCGGATCAGGCAGGCGGCGGCGAACAATCCGCTGCGCGACCAGAATTCTTCGAGGTCTTTGTAGGACGCGTTGTAGCCCATCGCGCCATGGCCGCCCTGCGCGGGGTCCGACCAGGCGCTTTCCATGTAGGGCGCGAGCGCCTCCCAGATCCGCGATTTCAACCCGCAGCGCTGGGCGAGGCTCTCGAAGACGAGCAGGTGGATGGCCGGGGCGACGAGCGCTTTCTGGCCGTAGGGCAAGCCGCTTGGTCCATGCCCGAGCGCGGGCGTGTTCCACTTCGAGGTATGCAGCCCGGTCATCGGCCATTCGAGCATCGCCTCCATGCGGGGCAGGACGCGCGGGTCTCCGGTGGCGAGGTGGTATTCGCCGTAGAGGATGCCGGCGTAGCCGCAAAACCAGAACCCGAGGTTGCCGAAATCCTCCGCATTCGGGTAGCGGTTGAGCATCCAATCGACCGCCGATTTGATGCGCGGCGCGTGCCCGGTGTCGCGCGTCGCCAGCAGGGCGAGCGCGCCGAGCGCGGTGCGGATCGGGCTGTCGCCCCAGCTTCCGTCCGCCCGCTGCTCCCGCACCAGATAGGCGATCAGGTCGGCGTGCAGCGCCTTGGCCGCCGCGCCGTCCGGCTCCATGCCGCCAAGCGCGCCAGGCTGCGCGGCGGTCAAGGTGAGGTGCTCCGGCTTGCCGCCCCGCAGCACGGTGAGCCGGACCGCGCCGCGGAATTCGGGCTTGCGGTCCGGCGCGTAGGCGGCGGCGATCGCGTGGCCGAGCGTCGCCTCGTGGCTTTGCGCCAGCCAGCGCCAGCCGGGGGCGAGGTCATTTTCCGGCAGCGGCGCGTTGTTGATCTCGGCGATGATGTCGCCCTCGCGCAAGCCCGCGCGGCTGGCGGGCGAATCCGGGCGCACCGCCATGGCGGTGAGCAGGCGCTGCCCGTGTTCGGTCAGGGCGTCAAAGCCCAGCGCGCCGCAGCCGAGCTTGTCCGGCCCGAGCCCGCCATTCGACCTGCCGAACAGCTTGCCGCTCGGCTTCTCGTGGACGCGCGCGACGCTGACCGCCGCGACGACCGGCGCGCCTTCCTCCGCCCCGATCTGGATCACCACTTTGCCGCCGAGTTTGGCGAGCGCCTCGGGCGGGAGCACCGCATAGGCGCGGGCGACCTTGGCGCGCGGCGCGGTGTCTTCCTCCGGCTTTTCCAGACCCGGTCCGGTGAAGGCGACCTCGGCGGCGGAGGCGAACGCCTGGCCGCTGACCTCGCGCGTGATGACCAGGCGGGCGAAGCGCGCCTCCTCCGGCTTGGCGAACGCGATCTCCTGCCGGTCGCGGTTCCCGGCGGTGTATTTGAAGCTGCCCGATGCCGCCTCCCGCCACGTTTTGCCATCGCCGCTGACCTCCGCTTTGAATTCGGCGGCGGTCCCGTTGTGGCTGCCGCTTTGCCTCGGCAGATAGACGAACCCGGTGAGCTTCCGCGCTTTGCCAAAGCTGAACTGAATGTGGTGCGGCAGCGGCGCGGGTTGCGGCGACCACGCCGTGTGCCAGATCGATTCCGGATCGCCGTCGGTCGCGTTTTCCACGCCGTGCCCCGGCTGCGCATTGTCGGCGGAGACCCGCAGGCGCGGAAACGCCGGAGCCTGCGCGGCGGCGGATGCGGAGCCGCCCGCCACCGAATCGCCGGTCGCCGGATCGAGGGCGGCGAGCGCGAGCGTCGCCGGCTTGCCGTTGGCGGACCCGATCAGGTCGGCGGTGATGACGAGCGTCCAATCGCCCATCGCCTTGGATTCGCGTTCGTCGAGCGGCGGCAGGGCGAACTCGGCATGCGGTGGTCCCCGGCGCGAGCGCGGCTGGTGCCATTGGCGGCTCCGCCGTCCCACGCGGCACCCCTCTGGCCTTGCCTGCCGAAGCTGCCAGCCGCCGGGCGCAGCGGCATCGAGGTGCCCGGCATCAGGGAAGGCGAACTCGCCAGGTTTGAACGAAAGCCGGTCGCGCCAAAGGCAGGCGGCGGCAAGAAAAAGGGCGATGAATGATCGGGTCATAAGGTGAATCAATCGGGGCGTTTTGGGGGCTGCTGTTGCTGTTGCTGTTGGCGGCGTCGGGATATCCTGACACGATAGAGCCGTTCGGTGAATCCGCCTTCCTCAGTCAACGCCTTGGCTTGGGCTTCGATCTGGCGGTCTAGTACGCACGCCACGCCGACGAGAACATGGGCGGCATTGGACCAGTTCGTCATAGCGTGGCGCTTTGGACGGGATGGACGGGATGGACTGATCCGAATCCCCTTCCTTCGCTAGCGGTCCATCCTGTCCATGCCGTCCCCTAACTTCGCGAATCCACAGTGCCACCTGCTCACTCGTCTGGCAGCGGCGGCGGACCAATTCCTTCGCGCCGGGGGTCTGCGTCTGTACCAAAGTGGTTTCCCCGGTGCCGGAGGTAGTCTTCATAGTCGAGCTTGAGTTCCTCTAGGCTCGCCCTGGCGACGTTCGTCAATTTGATCTCCATCTTTTTGGAGGTCCCGCTCATCTTGCTGCCTTCCGCGATGTTTTGAACGCCGCTCCTCGCTGCCTGGACCATTTGGTCGTGGGTCCGGCTGCGCGGATCGATGTATTTATCGCAAAACCGATCGTCACATCGTAGCTCAGCTGGGCGACCTCGAAGCTTTTGAGCCTCCGGTATCCGCCGTGCTTGGGAACGAGGGGTTCTTCTTCCATCTTCAGTGACTATGACAAAATCCGCGCGACCTCATCCATCGGCGTGAAGGTGCCGACCAGCGGCTGGGATCCGTCGGCTTGACCCTGCTGCCACGCGGCGATGATGCCGCCCTCCAGCGCGATGGCCGAGACGTAGCGGCTGCAGCCGGTGCCGTGCGGCGAGACGAAGAGCGGGAAGTTGACCGAGAGGCGGCGCAGCCTCGGGAATTCGCCATCGGCGCAGGCGGCGACGCCCCCGATTTCCTCGCACGAATAGCCGCGCGGGCGGCGGACCGCCTTCGGGTTTTCATCGAGCGGACGCAGGCATTCCGCGCCGTCGTAGAAATAAAGCGCGCAGTCCGGCGCATCGGCAAAGATCCCGAGCTTCGGCACGGCGAGGCGCTCGGTCACGCGGGTCGCGGCGATGTCCCATGCCGGACCGCGGGCGAGGATCGATTCCTCGGCGGGCGCGAGGTTCCCGCCTTCGCCCTCCAGCGCCAGCGCCGAGCCGCTGCTCGACCAGCAAAATGGATGCGTGCAAAATCAGCGCGGCGCGCTGTCCGTCAGCAAGAACGGCACCGGGTCCTTGGCGTGCAACGCATGCGGTGCCCCCGGCGGAATCACCGGCTCGGCGGAGGCTGCCTCCAGCGCGCCGACCGAATCGGCGGCGAGCACGTCGATGCTCCACACGCCGGTGCCCGGTTTTTGGAACTCGGCAAATTCCTCCGGGTAGGGCTGCGCCTTCTCGGTCGAGACATACAATTCCCAGCGGCTGCCGCGCCGGAGCAAGCCGCCGCCTTCGATCGAGACCACGCGAGAGCCGGTCGCTTCGCCCAGCTCCGCCTTGCTGAACGCCTTCACCTTCTCCCACGGCCCGAGCGGCGATCCGGCCGCCGCGCGAAAGATCGCAAACTCCAAGCCCGCTCGCCCGCGCCGACGCCGGTCCGCGAATCGCCGTAGTTCCGGTAGCGGCCGCAGAGCAGGAGCGCGCCATCGTCATCGACGACCAGGTTGCCGCCGCCGAACCAGAAGCCGTCGGCGTTCTGCTGCGGCGGGACGAGGACGCGGGCGGCGTCTTGGTCGATCAGGCGCTGGGCGAGTCGGACGAGGCGTTGGTCGTGGGCGGGAGTGAGCATCGGTGGTGGTGGTGGAGGATTTGGGTGAATCGACTGGCGGAAGGGCGTGCCGCAAGCGCGATCGGCAGCCGCTTTGCGCCCGCTGCGGACGCGGTGGCGTTGACACGGGTGGGAATCGAACGCAGTGGTGGGGCGATCTTCCCCCTGATTCGATCAAGACGATTCTCACAGCCTGGATAGTGCTCGCCGCGGCGGCGGCGGGCGTTGCCCAAGACGCGATCTGCGAGGCGTGGCGGTTTCCGCCGCCGAGCCTGGACGCGCGCGGGCGCTTCGGCCATGCGGTGGCGCTCGCCAACAACGAATTGATCGCGGCGGCGACCGATTCGCTCGGCTCCCAGCGGGTCTATGCGTTCCGCCGCAGCGCGTCGGGGCGCACCTGGTCGTTCGTGGGGGAACTCTGCCGGCGACTTCCGCCTGGGCGTCACCGCCTTCGGCTGGTCGGTTGCGACCGATGGCGTCAGCGCGGCGGTCGGCGCGTATCTGGAAGACGCCGGACAGCAGGACTCGGGCGTCGTCCACCTCTACCGGCGCACCTTGGCAGGATGGTCGAGCGACGATCGATCGAAGCCGCCGGACCCCGCCTTTCGCGGATTTTTCGGCTGGTCGGTGGCGATCAGCGGCAACCGCGTGGTCATCGGCGAGCCGGGCGCGAACACGCGCAACGGGCGCGCCTGGGTCTTCGTCCGCCGCGCGCCGAACGATTGGGTGGAGATCGATCAGCTCGAACCCGCGACGGCCCCGGCGGGCGGCGAGCAGTTCGGCTCGGCGGTGGCGCTGGAGGGATCTGTCGCGGTGGTCGGGTCACCCGCCTACGATGCGGGCGCGCTGACCGACCGCGCGGCGCGCCCTCGTCTTCACCGGCAGCGACATCGCGGACTCATGGCTGCAGGTCGCCGCGCCGGACGTTCATCCTCGGCATCCGCGGCGCTACGGCAGCTCGGTAGCGCTCGGCGGCGGCGTGCTCGTCATCGGCGGCGCCCGGCGACAGCCAAAACGCGACCTGTGCAGGATCGGCGCACCCTTCACCGGGGCGACCAGCGTGTGGACGCACCGGTCGCGCCTGACCGCGCCGGTCCCCGCCGTCGAGGGCGAGTTCGGCGATTCGGTGGCGGTGTCGGGCAATGCGGTGGTCGTGGGCGCGCCGGGCGGCGGCGCGGCGACCGGCGACGCCTATCTCTTTCAGCGCCCGTCCCCGGCGGGCTTTTTCGTCTTCTCCAAATCGCTGGAGCCATCGGTGTCCAATGCGGGTGCGGAATTCGGGATCTCGGTCGCCCTGGCGGGCGACGCCGCCATCGTCGGCTCGCGCGGCTTCCAGGGGTTCGTGTCGAATGGCGGCGGCGTCTATGCCTACGACCTCGACGCCACCGCGCTGGAGGCGTGGCAGACCCGGAATTTCGGCGCGGCGGTCGAACTTCCGTCGCAGGAGCCGGTCCTGTGGGGGCTGGACGCGGACCCGGACGGCGACCGCATCGTGAACAAGGCGGAGGCTTATCACGGGACCGACCCGAATGCCGCCGACCAGCCGCCGGTGCGGTTGGCCGGCGATGACGGCGACGCGCTCTACCTCGAATGGCGGCGCGATGCCAAAGATTATGGGATCGTCGCCCAGCTCTATGCCAGCGACGACCTGGCAGGGTGGGGATCGCCCAGGGCGCGACGCTCCAGGAGGACCCGCTGTCGGGGGCGGGTTCTCGATTTTGCCCGCGTGCCCTACGGTGAGGCGACCCGGTTTTTTGCGCGGCTGGGGCTGCGCTAGCTTCGGTGATCGGCGCGCCGGATCGTTGGTGGGAGAAGGACCGCCGCCGAATTTTCCGTTGTCCGGCTTCGTTCTTCCGCCTTAGTGGGCGATGATGAAGCCGATGAATCCCCGCACGCCCGTTTCCCTTTTCGCCGCCGCCGCGCTCTCCCTCGCGGCCCTCGCCTCGCCCCACGCCGCCTGCGCGGGCGATCCCGCCGCCACCTACAAGCTCTGGCCCTCCGGGAATCCCGGCGGCTGGGCGGTCGAAGGCGATGAGGTCGCCAAGGTCGATGGCGACATCACCAGGGTGAGCAACGTCAACGAGCCGACGATCGCCTATTACCCGCCGCCGGCGGACAAGGCGACCGACAAGGCGATCATCATCGCGCCCGGCGGCGGCTACCGCATCCTCGCCATCACCCACGAGGGCGGCGACATCGCGGAATTCCTCGCCGCCCGCGGCATCCACGCCTTCGTCCTGAAATACCGCCTGCCCAAGGACGGCGACGACCCGCGCACCCAGGCGCCGCTCGAAGACGCCCAGCGCGCCATCCGCCTCGCCCGGTCCAAGGCGAACGAACTCGGCTACGACAAAAAGAAAGTCGGGCTGATGGGCTTCTCCGCCGGCGGCAACCTGACCGCGATCACCAGCAACGCGCCGCGCGGCATGTACGACAACGTGGACGATGCCGACCAGCTCGAAGCCCGCCCAGATTTCGCCGCCCTCATCTACCCCGCCTATCTGGTCGATAAAAAAGGCGATCTCCTCAAGCTGCTCGACGACGTGCAGGTCAGCCGCGACACGCCGCCGACGTTTCTCTTCCAGACGACCGACGACGGGCTGCCGGTCGAGGGCTGCATCGCCTACTACCTCGGGCTGAAGAAAAGCGGGGTCGCCGCCGAGCTGCACATCGCGGCGAAAGGCGGGCATGGCTACGGTCTGCTCCCGCGCGGGCCGGGCGGCACGGTGGTCGGCGACTGGGGCAACCGGCTCGCCGATTGGCTGCTCGCGCTGCCATAGCCGCGCCGGGCTTAATTTCGTTGGGGGCGAAACTTTTCGGCGGCGGATCGGTTTTCTCCCCCATGGCTGCCGCCGCCCTCACAGCATCCGACCTTCCCTACTTCCGCCCGATGGAGCAACGCGACGAGCGCCCGCGCCCGGCTGCCGGCCAATCTCAGTCGCCCGCCGATGAAGCGGCGGCTGCCGCTGCCGCCGAGGATGTCGCGCTGATGCTCCGCGTGCGAGAGGGCGACATGGGAGCCTTCGAAAAACTCGTCGAGCGCCACCAGAGCGCGGTCATCGGGACCGTCGCCAAGATGCTCGGCGATGTTGATGAGGCGCACGACATCGCCCAGCAAGTCTTCGTCCGCGTGTGGAAATCCGCGCCGCGCTACGAGCCCAAGGCGAAGTTTACGACCTGGCTGTTCACCATCACGCGCAACCTCGTCTTCAACGAAATGCGCCGCGCCTCCCGCCGCTACCAGGTCTCGATGGATGAGCGCGAGGAGGAACACCACCTCCAGACCCCCAGCGGCGCGCCCACCCCGGACTCCGCCGCCAAGCAAAGCGAATTCGAGGCAGCCATCGACAAGGCGATCGAAAGCCTGCCCAATAAAGCCCGCATGGCCGTCGTCCTCCGCCGCTACGAGGACATGCCCTACGACGAGATCGGCAAGGTGCTCAAACTAAGCATCCCCGCCGTCAAGAGCCTCCTCTTCCGCGCCCGCACCCAACTCCGCGACGCGCTCAGCGATTATTTGGACGGGGAGTAGCGAGGCGCCGCCCGCGCGTTTCGGCGTTGCGCGCCGCCCGGCAGCGGATAGCCATTTCGCCTATGCGCACGTTCCTCGCTTCCCTTGCCTTTGCCGCCCTCGCCTTTGTTGCCGCGCCCGCGATTGCGATTGCGGGCGAGCCGAACGTTTTCCCGCTCTGGCCGCAGGGCGCGCCGGATGCGAATGGCTTGACCGGGCCGGAGAAGCCCGGCGGCTGCATCGGAAATATCTCGGAGGCGACGCTGACGGTCTTTCCCGCCGATCCGGAGAAGGCGACCGGCGCGGCGGTGGTGTTGACGCCCGGCGGCGGCTATGGCGTCGAGTGCTATGAGTCGGAGGGCGTCGATCCGGCGAAGTGGCTGGCCGCGCACGGCATCTGCGGCATCGTTTTGAAATACCGGCTGCCCAACGGCCACCACCACATCCCCGGAGCCGATGCGGCGCGCGCGATCCGGACGGCGCGGGAGCGCGCCAAAGAATGGGGGTTTTCGCCGGACAAGGTCGGCATCTGGGGGTTCTCCGCCGGCGGCCACCTCGCGGCGACCGCCTCGACGCTGCATGAGCCGGGCAAGCCGGACGCCGAGGACCCGGTCGAGCGCCACAGCAGCCGCCCCGACTTCAGCATCCTGTCGTATCCGGTGATCTCGATGGAGGAAGGCGTGACCCACGGCGGGTCGCGCGCCAATTTGCTCGGCAAAGAACCGGCCGCCGGACTCCTCGACCGCTACTCGCTGGAAAAGCAGGTCAGCGAGAAGAACCCGACCACGTTCTTGATGCTTGCCGCCGACGACCGGGTCGTCCTTCCCGAGAACAGCATCCGCTTTTTCCAGGCGCTGCTCGCCAAGGGCGTGGACGCCGAAATGCACATCTACAAAAAAGGCGGCCACGGTCCGAATATGAAGCAAAACGACACCTGGGAGCCAGTCCTCCTCGGCTGGCTCAAGCGCGCCGGCCTGACGAAGTAATCCCGAATCAAATAAAACGATGCCCGATCTCAATATCGCCGATGCCAAGGGACGCGACGCCGTCGTCGCCGGGGAAAGCGTGACCCGCCCGTCCGAGGTGCGCTGGCTGGATGCCGAAGGCGCGCAGGCGGAGAGCCGCAAGATCCTGCGCCACGCTCGACCGCGACCCGATGCCTGCAGGCGCAGGTGGGGACGACGATCCGGAGGCGTTCGCCCCGGAGATCGACATGGAAGCTTCGGCGAGACCTCCCGCGTTTATATCAACCGAAGCGCGAGATCGTCCACCGCGTCGCCCTTTTCGAGATCGTCCGCGCCGGACGGCGGAAAAGAACGCCGCCCGAAGGTCGCCGAGTTCAACACCAATCCGAAGTGGACCGGTAAGATGATGAAAAAGGGGACGCGATCCGGAAGTTCGTCTTTCCTCCAAGGGTCAAGTCACCCGTCAGCGGGCTGACCGATTTCCTCCAGATGGCGAAAGAGCTGGAGGAAAAGAAGATGATGCTGGTCGGAGCGCGAAGGCGAACCGCTCGACTTCCGGCGCGGCGGCTCCACCTACCGCGGCTTTCTAGAAGGCAGGACCGAGGGCGACAAATACGCGCTCATCCTGCACCTGACGAATCTAGAGTTGAAGCCCGCCGCATGAACCCCGCCCGCCCATAGCTGCCAGGTCTCCGAGATGAAACCCCATCGATTTCTAGCCAGCCGATCGCCGCTGGTCGCGTTCCTCGGGCTGCCTTGATACGGAAGAGAAGATCATGCTGAACCCAGACGGTTCCGGCAAAGCGTTGATCAAAGTGAAGACGTTCGACCGCGCTGAACATTGGGTTCGGCGAAAAACGGGAGGAAGCTTCTGACATGGCGAGGCAGTTCGCCGTGAAGACCATCGCGTCAGCCGAGGGGTCGATGCCTGGTTTAACGTCGCCTATTCGCAAAATGAAAAGGGGGATCTCGAATTCAGCGGGATCGCCTATTTTTCAGATCTCAATCAGTTCTCAGCCGGTTCGATGGGGGGCGGGGATCCGGTGTCGGGAAATGAAAAGTCGGGCTGGAAGATGTCTGCCGATGGCGGCGCGATCCTCCTCTCCTACATTCCGCCGTCCTTTGAAGACGGGGCGGCTTTTGGTGAGCCGCCTGCTGATGTCGGCGAAAAGGTTGCCGAGATGCGGGAGAACTTCCGGGAGAGCGAGCTGGTCATGAAGCGGCTGCTCGCGGATTACAATGGGAAGATGGGGATCAAAGTAGCGGGGGAGATCCAATCGGTGATGACCTTCGAAAAACTTGGCAAAGACGTGGCTTCGATCGCCTATTCAGGCGAAGGCTTGGTCGATGCTATCGAGGAGGTTTTGATGGACGATAAGCTGGTGAGAGAGCTGACCGCAAAGGGGGCGTTCGCCGAAGGGGATCAGGCAACCCCTCCCAGAGAAGTCTTCGAGCGCCTCTATGGCGGCAGCGTTTTTGAAATCCGATTCGTGCCGGGACAGGCGCTTTTCGATTACAGGGCGGAGGTCGTCCAAGGTGAATGCGGCAATGACCGCCGATTTCAAAAGTCTGCTCGACGAGGCGGAGAAGGAGAGAGAGGGCGGCAAGGAATAAGTTAGACTGATTGCCAAAGAGGTTTACGCCTGTTTATCTAATTATTTAAAACCCGCCATGTCTTGCGAGCCAAAGGGTGCCGCGCAATCCGGGCGTCGCGAATCCAGTCTCCTCTCGGGAGGGGTCGGGGGTGGGTCAGCGAGCAGCGGACGACCGCTTGCGGGATCGGTCCGCCAAGCGCTGGTCTTGTTGCAATCCGTTGAAATCAAGGGCTATACACCTCATCTGCTCACCCCTAAATCCCCTCCCAGGAGGGGGCTTGCGGCGCGCCGCTCAGCCTCATCTGAACCAAAGCAGAACAGCGCCTGTTGGGCTGCCGATTCCCGCAATATTGTTTTTGGCAATGAGTCTAGATAAGTTTTTTGGGTCGGTGCGGGGCGGTGAGAAACGCGCCTCGCGATTGTAATTGGGTTCGCCGGGCGAATCTGATACGATCCTCGCGTCATTAAACCCAAACCCACACCCAAAAGACAAATGAAACGAATCAAATCCATGTTCCTCCCGTTCGCTGCGGCGGGCGCTGCCCTCTCGCTGGCGAGCTGTATCGACTCCGACGAAAAAGTGATGCTCAACCCGGATGGGTCGGGCAAATCGCTCGTCAAAATCAAGATCGCCGGCGGCGGTCCGCTCGGATTCGGCGGCGCGGGAGAGAAACCGAACCTCGACGAGATGGCGAAGCAGACCGCGATGGGCCTGCTCGGCGGTGCCTCTGGCGTCGAGGCGTGGTCGGATGTCAAATATGAGGTCAACGACGAAGGGATGACCGAATTCAGCGGGATCGCCTACTTCCCCGATATCACCAAATACTCGGTCGGCTCGATGAGCGGCGGGGGCATGACGATGGAGGGCGGTGAGAAAGGTTGGACGATGAAGAAAGAAGGCGACACGGTCACCCTTTCGTTTTCCCCGATGGGAGCCGCCGAAGAGGCGAAACCGGGCGAGCCGCCGGCGGACATCGACGCGGAGATCAAGAAGGCGCGGGCGGAGTTCCAGCAGGGCAAAGCGATGATGGCGGGCATCCTCGGCGGCTTCAAGACAGCGGTCAGCCTCAAGGTTGGCGGCGAGATCACCGCCGCCGAAGCGTTCAAGAAGACGGATTCGAACGTCGCCTCGATGGCGTTCACCGGCACCGATCTCCTCAATGGGATGGAGAAAGCGATGATGGACGACGAGCTGATGCGCAAGCTGGCCGCGAAAGGTCAGTTGGGCGACCAGTCGGGCGAGGCGCCTCCGCCGGAGATCCTGGAAAAGATCTACGGCGCGAAGGAGGTCAAAGTCGCCTTTAAGGCGGGCGATCCGCTCTTCGATTACAAGGCGGAGGTCGCCAAAGTGAAGGCGAACATGCCGGCGGATTTGAAGAAGATGATCGAGGACGCCAAGGCGGCGGCCGCAGATCAGGGCGGAGCGCTCGATATCCCGGGCGACATCAAATAGCGCCCGATAGCCCTCAGCCCCGCAGATCACGCGCCGTCACCCGCACCGTGGGCGGGCGGCGGCGCTGGTCGGCGGGGACCTCGGGCAGGGTGGCGGCGAGGGACGCGGATTTCCCGAAGCGCTGGAGGCGGTCGCCGGCGGCCAGCTTGAGGGCGCGCCACCGGTCCCAGTCAAAATCCGGGGCGTGGCTGAGGTGCCGGAGCAGGCTGACCCATTCGGAAAACGCGCGCTCGACATCGCCTTGCCCGAAGTCTGCGTCGATGCCCGAGGGCAGCGGCTTTTTCCCCAGGTAGTAATCGGCGATCGCCTCGGCGGCTCCCTCCCCGAAATTCGGCGGCAGCCCGAGTTCGAGGTATCCTTCGTAGTCAACGGTGCCAAAAGCGCTGCGGCAGCAGACGGCGAGGCGGGCGCTTTCCGACTCCGACCCATCGCGGTCGAACCGATGCCCGCCCCGCAGGTTCGCCAGGTGGTCGGCGATCTCGTCCGGCGGATAAGTCGGATCTTCCAGCGCGGCGGCGATGGCGAGTCCCTCGCCGCCTTGGAAGAAGCTGAAGATCGCGCCGCGCCGGGTGGGGGAGCCCGATTTGCCGATCAGGTCGAGCTTCCGCCAGGCGAAGGCGGCGGTGCCTGGCTGGGCGCGGAATTCCTCGCCGCTCTCCGGATCGACCAGGTCGGGCGTGCCCTCGGCGGCTTGCTCGCGGGTCTCCGGATCGGCGAGCAGCGCGCCGCGATCATCCGCGTAGCACTCGATCGGCGCGCCGGAGAAATCGACCTGCAGGCAGAGCAGCGGACCGCGGCGCACGATGCCCGCGCCGGAGCCGCCCTCCAGATGCGGAGCCATCGCCGGCGCGACCAGCGCTTCGACCTCCGCCGCGTCAAAGCGGTCCGCTTTTTTCGCGCCCGCCGCCCGCCGCGCCAGATGGGTGAGCATGAATTCGCCGCTGCCGCGCCGCGTCTCCCGCGCCAGCGCCACCTCCCGGCCGTAGTGGAAATCGCCGCCCTCGCCGCCCTCGCCATTGAGTAGGATGCGGCAGACGCGCCCGATGGAAAACGCGGACTCGATCAGTTTGGCGGAGCGGTTGGCTGGCTTGCCGCGATGCATCGCCTGGCTGAGCGGCGCGCGCCGCACGCGGTCGGCGCGGAACTCGACCCACGCGCCGGTTGAATCGCGCACCTCGGTCTTCGTCGCGCCGGTTCTCGAACATCGCTTTGCCCGCCGCCGGGGTCGCGCCTTGCGACGGGGCGGCGCCGGAGAACCCGAGCACGATCCGCTGTTCGCTAAAGAGGCTGCCGCACAGGTCGCGCGCCGCATCGAATGGATTCGCCCCGCGCTCCGCCGCCGCCCGCATCACCCGGATCAGCGTCGGCCAGTCGATTTCGTTCGCCCGCCGCAGCCGCTTCGGCGCGGCGTCCAGCAGGCGCGGCGACGACTTCGTCACCACGGCGAACCCGACCTCGTCCAAGCCGCGCCTGCCCGCGCGACCGAACATCTGGAGCAATTCGTCGGGCGCGATGATCCGCTCATGAGGTACCGTCAAAATACCGCGTGTCGGCGATCATGACCGAGCGAGTCGAGAAATTGATCCCGGCCGCCAGCCCCATGGTGGCGACCACGACGCGGAGTTGCCCGGCTTTGGCCAGCGGCTCGACGGCCCCGGCGCGGGCGGCGTAGGGCAGCCCGCTGTGGTGGAAGGCGACGCCGCGCGCGATCATCGCCGCCAGTTCCTTGCCGCACGCTAGCTCTGCGGCGGGGTCAGCCGGATGTTGGCGGGCGGCAGCACGCCGCATGATCTTCCGCGCGATCTTCTCCGCGCCGGACCGCTGCGGAGCGAAAATCGCGGCACCGGCGTCCGCCATCAAGGCGCCGACCGCCAGCCGCGCCAGAAGCCTTGGATCTCCTTCGGCACCGGATACGGAAATTGTTCGATGCCGAGTTCGTCGAGCGGCACCGGGCGCTCGGCGGTCCGCACCACATCGACCTCGCGCCCAGCCGCCGCAGCCACGCCGCGACATCATCCGGATTCGCCACGCTGCCGCTGAGCAGGAGGAGCTGGGTGCTGGGCGGGGCGAGGGCGAGCGCCAGCTCGTAGTTCAGCCCGCGCGCGCGGTCGGCGATGAGCTGGTATTCGTCCACCGCCAGCAATGCCGGGCCGCGCCCTTGGATCAGGCGCTCCCGCTGCGTTTCGAGCGTCGCCACGATGACCGGTGCGTCGAGGTCCTCCGCCACATCGCCGGTGGCGATCCCGACGTTCCAGCCCTTCTCGCGCCACTCTGCCCGCTTGTCGTTGGCCAAGGCGCGGGTCGGCACCGTGTAGATCGCCTGCCCGCCTTTCACGCCGCCTTTCGCATACTGCTCGAAGACAAACGTCTTCCCCGCGCCGGTCGGCGCATCCAAAATCACATCGCGCCCCGCCTTCAACGCCCGCACCGCGTCCGCCTGCCAGAGGTCCGGGAGGGTGAGCTGGATCGAGAGCGGCATGGGGGAGGGAAATTCGCTGATTCCCATGCCGCAGGGCGGGCGCTATGGCAAGCCGCGACCGAATGGGCAGGCCGCCCACAACTCCGCTACCAGCCGAAGCGTTCGACGTCGGTCATCACAAGGATCGGCTGACCGCTGTCGTCCTCCTGCCAGGAGAGCTTGGCGGTCAGCGCCTGGCGCTCGCTCCACCGCAGCCCCTTCTCAACCGAACGCCCGGCGTCGGAATCGCTAGGGATAAACACATAGGCTGGGGCGGCTATCTCCGCATCGGCACCCTGCACCCGCACGCAGATATAGTCGCCGCTAGAGGGCGAGACCCCATCCCCGCGATGGGCGCGCTCGGCGATCAGCTTGAAGCGCTTGGCCCCCTCTGGTCTTTCGCTGAGAAAGTCCGCGAAGGTGCCGAGCCGGAATTGGAGAAAAAACGGCCAGTCCACCCGCGGGCCGGACGGCGTTTCGTGGACCGCGACGGCGAAAAAGCCGGACGAGTCGGCGGTCTGGGCGCGGAATAGGTTGACCGCCATGCCGGCCGCTTTGTCCTCGTAGAATTGGATATGGCGGAGCTGGAGGAGCTTCGGCGGGACGTTGCCCCGCTCAAGGTGGTAGGCGATCACGCCGTCGCGGTGGATCGAGGGCTGGTAGGTCCAGGCGAGGCGATCCTCGGTGGATTGCGCGGTGAGAAAGCGCTCCGCCGCGTCGGTCGCCGCCTTGATCGTCGCCTGGCGTTCGGCGGACTGCTCGTCCAGATCGCCCACCGCCGAGGCCCGGGTGCGGGCGCTGCCCGTCGCGCCGCCGCCGCCCGCTTTGCCGAGATCTGGAAGTGAGACCCAGCCGCGGTCCGCCCCGAATTGCCAGCCGACCAGCGCAATCACCGCCGCCGCCGCACCCGTCGCCGCTGCGAGCATCCACCGGACCGTGTGTCCGTGACCCCGCTTTTGCGGGACCGGAGCCCTGTCCCACTCGGCTTCGGCGTCAGCGGTCACCGGCGGTCGCTCGACGAAGGTGGGGTTCGGATTTCGGACGATCTGGTGCCGAACCGCCGGTTTCACATCGCCTTCCTCTGGCGCGGGGCGCTCCCCCGTCCTCAGCCGCGCCAGAATGGACCCGCCTTCCGTTCGGGGCGACGCCGGGGGATCGGTCGAAGGCCGGATGCTCGGTGCGATGTCTTGCCTGAGCAGGGAAAGCATCGCTTCAAACAGCATCGGCTCCCGCCCGCGGGCGCGATCAGGCGGCACCACGCTTTCCCCGCAGCACTCGCAGCGCACAACATCCGCCTTCACAGGAGCCACCATTACCGCCCCGCAGCCTGGGCAATCGAAATTGATCTCGCCGGCCGCTGGATTCGCCGAAGCCTCGCGTCCGCGTGTCTCGATTGCTGCCCCTAAGGGATCGGCGATTGAATAGGCGGAGCGGAGGTTGACCTTCTGGCAATGGGGGCAGGATATCGGTAATGCCCCCCTTCGTTCTTCACAGACCAGCCATCCCGCACACTCCGGGCAGCTCAGTATTTGCTGGGGATTATAAGACATCGGTTAAAACGAAATAATTTGTTAATAAAAATTAAAATTTTACACGTATTTGTCAATGCGGAAATCCCAAGAATGCCCCATAAAATCCAAAAAATCCCCCAACTTAATAAAAATTTGATTTGGCGGGATAAAAACAACAGAACAAAATGGCATCAAATAAATATAATTTTTCTAATGAATCCCAATGATTCTGAGCCGGTAGAAGTGCCGATCACCAATGAGCTTGATCTCCACACTTTCCGTCCGCGGGACGTGCCTGAGCTACTGGAGGAATACTTCCGCCTATGCCGTGAAAAAGGGATTTCAGAAGTGCGGGTGATTCACGGCAAAGGGATCGGGACGCTTCGCGAGCGGGTCCACGCCTTGTGCCGCCAATGGGAGGATGTCGTCGACGGTTTTTCGCTGGCGGGCGGCGGCAGTGGCGGCTGGGGGCGACCTGGGTGCGCCTCAAACCGCTTCCACCCGGTGAAACAGGCGCGAGTTAGGGTGGTGCCTTGTGCATGTTGCCCGGGAGTGCGGCACCGAACGATCCGCCCTAGTTTCGACAAGGGAAGGCGGCAGCGGCGAACGCGGGCGCGGAATCCGGTGTCTAAGCAGCGTTCTTTCACCTGCTCGCCCTCGGGGTTGCAACCGTAGAGACGGCGCTCTTGCCGTCGCCGGTCTGCTGGATCGGATGGTCAGCGATCTTCGATGGAAAATAGGACCGAGAATTTTGTCCGGCAGGGCCAATAGACAGGCTTCCCTTCGGAGCCGGTCCGCTATTGCACCGTGACGCGGACGCCGGACTCGGGCACGATTTGCCCGAGGTGCCAGGCGCCGGGACCGCATTCGAGGGCGGCTTCGCGGTCGGCGGGATCGACGATGGCGACCCAGCCGAAGCCCATGTTGAACGTGTCGATCATGTCCTTCGGATCGGCGTGGGCGAGCACTTTGGGCACGGCACCGAGCGACCAGGCGGGGATGGCGAGGTCGGCTCCGCAGCCTTTGAAGAGGCGCTCCAAGTTTTCTGGCAAGCCGCCGCCGGTGATGTGGGCGAACGCCTTCGCCCGGATGCCGCGGTCGCGGAAGGCGCGGGCGACATCGTGGTAGAGCCGGGTCGGCGCGAGCAGCGATTTGATTTCTTCGTCGGTGAAGTCATCGGGATGCGCCGCGAGGATGCGCCGGACGAGGCTCCATCCGTTGGCGTGGAACCCGTCCGATGCGTAGCCGACCACCGCATCGCCGACCGCGACGGACGACGGATCGAGGAGATCGGGCTTTTCGCCCGCGCCGATGCAGAAGCCCGAGAGCTCGAGCATCCCGTCCTTGACCATGCCGGGCATCTCGGCGGTCTCGCCCCCGGCGAGGATGCAGCCGCAGCTTTCGAGGTAATCGACCATGCCGGTGATCGCCCGGCTGATGGCGGGCTTGTCTAGCTTGCCGACGCCGACGTAGTCGAGGAACAAAATCGGGTCCGCGCCGGTAGTCAGGATGTCGTTCACATTCATCGCCACGAGATCCTTGCCGGCGGTTTCGAGCAGGTCGTATTTGAGGAGCAATTCGATCTTGGTGCCGACGCCGTCGCAGCCGGTAACGATGACGGGTTCCTTGTAACCCGAGAGGTCGAAGCTGGCGGCGAAGAGCCCGAAGGCTTGCATCAACTGGCGCTGCCCTTCGGTGCGGCGGCGCAATTCGCCGATATCGCCGACCAGCGCGGCGGCTTCGTGGATATCGACTCCGGCTTCTTTGTAGGTGAGTTTGCTCATGATATGGGGAGGAGAGAAGCCTATCGATGGTGCGCGGCGCGGCGCGTTTGTCAAAGGATCATGGCGCGGGAAGCGCGGCGGTGCGGGCGGGCGAGGCGCTACCGCCCGGAGATGACCAGCGTGATCTCGCCCTTCGCGCCGCCGGCAAAGCGCGCGGCGGCCTCGGCGGCGGTGCCCCGGTAGAATTCCTCGAACTTTTTGGTGATCTCGCGGGCGACGCAGACCGGGCGGCCGGGATCGGCGGCGGCAATGGCGGCCAGCGTCTTGGCGATCCGGTGCGGCGATTCGAAAAACGCAGACGGGAACTTCCTTTCGAGCGCGGCGAGGACCTCGCGCTCGCGCCCGCCGCTTTTGTTGGGCAGGAATCCGCCAAAGAAAAATGTATCGCCGCCGAAGCCCGCGCCCGCCAGCGCGGCGATGACCGCCGAGGGGCCGGGGATCACGCAGACCGGCACGCCTTCCGCCGCGCAGGCGCGCACAAGGCGCGCGCCGGGATCGGAGATCGACGGCATGCCCGCATCCGAAATGTAGGCTGCCGAATCGCCGGCTTTGAGCCGCCCGATCAATTCTTGGGACCGGCGCGCCTCGTTGTGTTGGTGCAGGCTGAGCAGCGGCGCCCTCACGCCGATCCGGTCGAGAAGGCGCAGCGAATGGCGGGTATCCTCGCAAGCGATCACGGTGACCGCGCCGAGCACTTCGGCGGCGCGAAACGTGATGTCGCCGAGATTGCCGATCGGCGTGCCAACTAGATAAAGCGTGCCCGCCTCGACCGGGCTAGGCTTCGCCTCTGCGGCGGGATCGGGATTCGAACTCACCGCCTTCAGGATTCGGCGGCGGGATTAGTTATCGCCCTGGTTGAAGACTTCCTCGTCCTCGTCGGTCAAGGCGTCGCTCGCCCAGCCCTCGGCGATGCGTGAGACGATCTGCTGCGCGGCGCGCTGGGCGGCCTCGTTGATCGCCTGGCGCTCGGAGAGCTGGAAATTCGGGTCGAGGAAGACATTGGTCGTCCCCCGCGCGGTGCCGGTGTAGAGCACCTCGGCGGTGCGCGCGTCCTCAAACGTGTAGTCGATCTCTAGAGTCAGCCCCAGCTCGCGGGTGCGCAGTTGGTTGAAGCGGGCGGCGCGGAGCTGGCGGCGCTCCAACTTGGTGATCACGCCGCGGAGCACAGCGTCGGCGTCCGCCGCCTTGGCGATCGTAGGTGCCGTCGTTTTGGAATGCCTCGATCGCCTTGTTGGTGATGAGAACCGAGGACCGAGGCTGAGCGTCTCGTTCTTGAACGTCGGCACAGCGATGGATTCGATCGCTTCAAAACGGGCGGGTTTGACGGGTCCGAGCCGGTATCCGGCGCAATTCGAGAGGGTGACCGCAGCGGCGGCACAGGCGAGCAGTAGGGCGATTCTCATGAGGTAGGGTAGGGGAGAGAGGAGAACGAAATCGGCGGTGCGGTCAAGCGCGAGAATCGGGCAGATCTAGGAATTGTCGCTGGCGTCTCCGTCTTTGGAGTCTCCGTCTTCGGAGGCGGAGTCTCCGTCTTCGGAGCTGGCGTCTTGGTCCGACGCCTCATCGTCGCCGCTGGCGGCTGGCTCCGGTTCCGGTTCCGGCGGTACTGGGGCGACATCTGCCTTGGCTTCTCCTTCGCCATCAGCCGCCTTTTCGTCGACCTCTTCGGCCGGCTCGGATTTGGCGTCTTCGGCGGGGATGGCCGGTTTTACTTCTTCTTCTGGCAAGACATCGCTCGGCGCGGTCGGGACCGGCGGCGCAGAGATCGGCAGATCCTCCGGATTGGGAAGGTTGTCCGGCAGGTCTTCGGTCCCCTCTGGCGTTTCGGATTCTGGGGCGGGCGGCACCGGGGCATCGGGTTCAAGCGTGATGCCTTCTGATTCCGGGATCATGATGCCAGGGTCGGCTTCCAGCAATCCTGGGTCGGCTCCCACCACGCCCGGATCCGGCGGCGGCGGCGGCACGACAAAATCGCCGCCCTCGACCGGAAGGTCCGGCTCGGAGACTGGCGAAACCGGACCGCGCCCGGTGCGCGCCTTCGGCTTGGCGAGCAGCGCGCGCAATTCATCGGCGGCGGGACCCGCGTAGTCAGGGCGCGAGACCGTGTCGGTGTTTGCCTTCACGACGACTTGGCTTTCGGGGCCAGTCGCTGGCGCCCCGGCCAGCGCATCGGGATCGGCCTGCACGATTTCCTCTAGCGCGGTCCGGGCATCATCGTAGCGGCTGCTGCCGGGGGTCTTGAGGATTTCGTTGTAGTAGATGGCGGCGGCGCGGGTGTTGCCCTTCTTCTCGTAGAACTTGGCAACTTCGTAATGCTTCTCGATTTCCGCATCGGTGAACGTCTCGATCACCTCGCGGGCTTCGATCGCCTGTTCGCTGTCTGGCGCGGTCAAAACGACGTCGGCCATCTGTTCTTTGGCCTCGCGCAGGTTGGCCGGGTCATAGCTGCCGCGGTCCACCTTCGCCTTGTTGATCGAACCGATCCGGTAGCGCGCTTCGGTCGCTTTGGCGGAGTCCGCGTAATTATCGACGACCGCCTGGTAGGCGCCGACCGCCTTCAGGTCATCGTCCAAGTCTTCGTAGATCTCGCCGATGGCGAATTGCGAATCCGCCGCCTCCTTGGTGTAAGGCGCGTTTTTGATGATCTTCTCGAACATCTCAACCACCAGGTCCCGGTTCAGCTTTTTCGGGATCCCGAGGAAGCTGGTCTTGCGCTCGCCGGTCTGGGCTTCCGAGGCGATTTGGTATTGGCGGTCCACCGCGCTGGAGAACTGGGCGCTTTGCTTGTGTTCCTCGATCAGCGTCTGGTAGGCGTCGAACGCCCTCTCGTATTTGCCTTCCTTCTCGTAGAGTTCGCCGACTTTGAACTGGGCGACGGAGGCGGCGGAGGTGAACGGGTATTTGCGCGTGACGTCCCGGTAGTTGTCGAGCGCCTTGGACGTCTTGCCTCGGGATTCGGCTTCGCCCGCCTCGCGGATCAAATCGGCGGCGGCGGCTTCCTGGCGCTGCCGCTCGTCCGGATCGGGCGTTTTGGTCGGCTTGTCTTTTTTGCCGAACAGCCCGCCGAGGAAGGCGTGGCTGTCCGAGGGCGCGGCAGCGAGGCCGGCGCACAAAGACACGAGGAGGGCGGCGCGCAAGCTGGCGCACCGCCGCGAAGGGATCGAGGTTCTCATGCCTAAAGGTTAATGGACCCGAAAAAATGTGTCAAACGCCGTCCGCTCCGAAATCCGAGAAATTTTCTCGCCTCCGGCGCATCCCGGCATTCCCCGCGTTGCGCGCCCCGCCATCCGGTTGCATGATGCGCCCCGCTTTAACCCGAATCCGCTTCATCCATCTGCCATGGTCAGAGAAATCGTGCTCTACGGAGACCCCGTGCTCCGCGAAAATGCGCCCCCGTCGAGGAGGTGACGGACGAATTACGCCAGCTCACCGACGATATGATCGAGACGATGCGGGCGGCGGAAGGCGTCGGCTTGGCGGCGCCCCAGATCGGCATCCCGATCCAGCTCGCGGTCATCGATGTCTCCCACGATCCCGAGTGCATCACCTACCTGCGGGTGGATGGGAAAGACGCGGCGCTCGACGACATCATGCCGCTCATCTTTATCAACCCGGACCTCGATTCCGGGAAGAAAAAGGTCGCCGAGCCGGAAGGCTGCCTGAGCTTTCCCGACATGCGCGCCGACATCGCCCGCCCGCCGGAGGTCCGCGCCAAGCTTCAGTTGCTCGACGGCCGGACGGTGGAGATCGAGACCGACGGCCTGCTCGCCCGCGCCATCCGGCACGAGACCGACCACCTCAACGGCATCCTCTTCATCGACCGGATGAGCACGGCGGCGAAGCTCAAGTTCCGCCGCCAGCTCCGCTACATGCAGGAGGAGTGGAAGGACAAGGAAAAGCAAAAGGCGAAGCTCGCCTAAGCCGCGCAACCCGATGATGATTAGCCGCCTCGCCTCTTTCACAGCCGCCGCGATCCTCGCGCTGGCGAGTTCCTGCACTTCCCATCGCGTTGGCCAAAGCGGCGCGTTTGCCGATCCGCCGGCGGCGACGTTTTCGATCGTGGCGCGAGATCCGGCGACCGGCGAGCTGGGCGTCGCGGTGCAGTCGAAGATCGTGGCGGTCGGCGCAGTCGTGCCGTGGGCGAAGGCGGGCGTCGGAGCCGTGGCGACCCAGTCGTGGGCCAATGTGAAGTATGGACCCGGCGGCATCGCGCTTTTAGAAAAGGGGGTCTCGCCGGAGGAGGCGATCGCCGCCTTGACCAAAGAGGATGCCCAAGCCGCCCAGCGCCAGGTCGGGATCGTGGCGGCGGACGGCAAGTCGGCGACCTTCACCGGTGCCGAGTGTTTTCCTGCCTGCGGCGGCGTCTCGGGCGAGAACTTCGCCGCGCAGGGGAACCTGCTCGCGGGCGATGAGGTTTATAACGCGATGGCCGAAGCGTTCCAGAAATCGGAGGGCAGCCTCGCGGATCGGTTGATCGCCGCGCTGGAAGCCGGGCAAGAAAAGGGCGGCGACCGGCGTGGAAAACAATCCGCCGCCCTGCTCATCGTCCGCGATGGCTGGGGCTACGGCGGCGGCAACGACCGCTTTCGCGACCTGCGCGTCGATGACCACCCGGAACCGATCCAAGAACTCAAGCGCGTCCTCAAGCTGCACGAGGCGATGTTCCCGCGCCCGGAGAAGTAGTCGCGGCGACGGAAGCCCTGTAGAGACGGCGCTTTTTCCGTCTTTGATCCGCAGCATCGCCTCCGATGGGGGCTGCTCCCCGCCTCTCGTTCGAGAACGGGCGGACGGTTGGCGGCTCCGGCTGCCCGCCGGGACGCGCACGGAGCGTGCAAGCCCCCATTTTCCCGTCTGATGACATCCCCGAAGAATTGGCGGCGTCAGCCGGGGCTGCCGCCGCTTTCCACGGATTGCCAATCTGTGCTATCTTGGTCAGCCGTTAGAGAAGGCACTCTTGACGCCTTCGACCCGCAGAATCGATTTCTCATTGGACTCGCCGCTACCTTTAAGCCTGGCGTTCCGAGATCCAGCAAGGGGGCGCTTCAATCAACTTGTTTGAGTCAACGCGGGGCGTGTTAGCACCAACATCGGGCGTGTTGGAGTCAACACGTTTTGCGTGCCCAACGACCGCCCTCCTTGGCTATCCCGCCTGCCGCACCCAGCGGCGGAGGATCGCCGAAAAGAAATCGCCGAGCAGGACGATGGCGGCTCCGGCGAGCACGAAGTAGAGCATCTCGTCGTAGCGGATCTTGGCGCGCGCCTCGGTGATGAAAAAGCCGAGCGAGGCGATGCCGAGGAACCCGAGGATGGTGGCCTCCCGCACGCAGGTCTCCCACCGGTAGAAAAAATAGACCAGCAGGCGGGCGAGCGAGGCGGGCAGGATGGCGAAGCCGAAGATCTGGGCGCGGCCGGCTCCCGCCGCGCGCAGGGCGGACGGGGCGTTGGCGTCGGCGTTTTCGATGACCTCCGAGCCGAGGCGGCCGAGGATCCCCATGTTGTGGATGGCGAGGGCGAGCACCGCCGGCCAGGCGTGCGGTCCGAGCATGGCGACAAAGAGGAATGCCCAGATGTATTCGGGGATCGAGCGCAGGAAGATGAGCAGCCCGCGGGCGGCGGCGACGACGCCCGCCCAGAGCAGGCGGCGCGCCCGCCCGGGTCGCCTGCCGGAGGGCGCATACGGTTCGGCGGTGGCGAGCGACCGCGCGGCGAAGGGCGTGACGAGCGCCGCCCCGGCGGCGGCGAGCACGATGGCGGCGACCGAGAGCAGGAGCGTGATCCAGGCGGCTTCGATCGCGCCTTTGTGGTAGAGCCTTCCGCCGTCGATGGCGAGTTCCTTCGCCCACGCCCAGACCTCCGCCCAGCCCTCGCCCTTCTGCAGCGGGTAGGGCTTCGCCTCGCCGATGAAATTCCCGATATTCTGCCAGCGCTTGGACCACGGCAGCTCGCCGCCGCCGAGCGTGCCGGCGAAAAACGAGGCGAGGATGAGCGCGCCAAACGCCGCGAGGCTGAAGCGCAGGAACCGGCTGCGCGGGCGGTCGCGCTTGAGCTGCCGCAGGCGGTCGCCCGCCGCCGCGCGCTGGTCGGGGGCGGCGGTCATTTGTATCGGCGGGACAAGGCGTGGCCGACGAGCCGGCGGCGGATCGCCCCGCTCCAGATGTCGAAGGTGATGACGAGGGCGGCGAGGGCGTAGAGATAGGTCCAGACCTCGCGGTAGTGCAGGTTCTCGAACGAGAGTTTGAGGAAGTAGCCGAATGTCTCGATGCCGAGGAAGCCCATGATGGCGGACGAGCGCAGCGCGCACTCGAACCGGTAGAGCGCGTAGGCGAGGATGTCCGGCAGCGCCTGGGGGAGCAGCGCGAACGCATAGACCTGGAGCGGGCGGGCCCCGACCGACCGCAGCGCGCCGGAGGCGGAGCGCGGGGCTTCGTCCACCATCTCGGAAAAGATCTTGGCCAGCGTGCCGGCGAACGGCAGCGCCAGCGCCAGCACGGCGGCCAGCGGCGACAGCCCGGCGGCGGCGAGGAAGAGCACCGCCCAGATCAATTCGTGGACCGAGCGAAGCACCGCGATGGCGATCCGCGCGCCGCCGAAGACGACCGGTCCCGCCACCCGGTGCCAGCCGCTCCGCCGCCCCGCGCTCTCGCCTTCCCACCACGCGGAGGAGGCGAGGAACCCTAACACAACACCAAGGATGACCGAGACGCCGGTCCCGGCGGCGGCGAACTTCAGCGTGGTCCACGCGGCGAGCGCCGCCTTGGCGGGCAGCGGCATCGTGCCCTCCGGCACGTCCGCCGACTCGTATGTTAAGGCGGGCGAGAAGGCGGCGGCGAAGAACTTGCGGGCGACCTCCATGCCGCCGCCATTGGGCACCAGCGCGGATGGCTTCAGCCCGAGCACCCATGCGGCGAGCACGCCAGCCGAGGCGATGAGCAAAACAGCGCCGCCCCGCGCGGTCGGGCGCAGGCGCTGGCGGAGCGCTGGGGTTGCGGCGGCCACGTTCTTTTTCAGATCAACCCAGCGACCAATCGCCGCGCATCGGGCGGGCGAGCAGCGCATTCGCCTCCGCCTCGCCGTCGCCGGTGAACTTTTCCGCCTTCGGGTCAAAGCGGAGCGCTTTGCCGACCGCCGCCGAGATCGCGCCGAGGTGGCAGGCGGTCGCCGCGCGGTGGGCGGTCTCGGCGGGCGCGGCGGTCTCGCCCCGGCTGAGCACGCAATCGATGAAGTTCCGGCGATGGTCGTTCGATTCGTAAAGCGCGACGTCGCTCTCTTTGAATTTCATCCGGATGAGCTCGGGCGGATCGCTCTCCAGCTTCATGTTCTCGGTGAAGACCCAGCCTTTCGTGCCGATGAATTTCGTCCCATATTCGGCGGCATCCGTGGTCGAGAACATCCGCATCTGCACGCCGTTGGCGTAGGCGTATTCGATGTCGAAACTCTCTGCCGCATCGTAGATCCCCTCGCTGCGGCGGGTCACCTTCGTGGCGTGGACCTCGACCGGGCAGGTGTCGTCGGACCCGTTGCCCCACTGCGCGACATCGAGGAAATGCGCGCCCCAATCGGTGATGTAGCCCGGCGCATAGGCGTCGACCCAGCGGAAATTAAAGTGGCAGCGCGCCGCGGTGTAGGGCGCGGCGGGCGCGGGGCCGAGCCACATTTCGTAGTCGAACCCGTCCGGCACCGGCTGCTCGGGTTCCATGCCGCTAAAGCCGCCCCGGATCGCAAACTTGCCCGGCACGCCGACTTCGATCCGCTTGAGTTCGCCGATGTAGCCGTTGCGGACGAGCTGGCATGCCTTGCGCGTGTGGATGCCCGACCGCCGCCACGTCCCGCATTGCAAGACGCGCTTCTCCGCCTTGACCAGATCGGCGACATGCCGGCCCTCCGCGATGCAGGCGGCCAGCGGCTTCTCGCAATACAAGTCTTTGCCGGACTTGAGCATCGCCGACGGATCAGCGCGTGCCAGTGGTCGGGCGTGGCAATCATCACGGTATCGATGTCGTCCCGCGCGGCGATCTCTCGGAAATCGGAGCATCCCGCCTTCTCGTCCAGCTTCGCCAGATTCAAGGCGTGGCGCCGGTGCCCGGCATCGACATCGCAGATCGCCACGACTTGGACGCGCTCGTCGTTGAGGAAGTTCTGCAAATTCCCCGTCCCCATCCCGCCGACGCCGACGCACGCCATCGTGATCCGCTCGCTGGGCGCCACCTTGCCGCCCTGCCCGAGCACGCTGCCGGGCAGGACCATCGGGGCGGCGGCCGCCGCTGCGGAGCGGCGGAGAAATTGGCGGCGGGTGGGGGCGGGGGAAGTCGGCGGATTCATGCCCCGATCATCGGGAATCCCCGGCGGCTTGGCAACTAAGGACTTCGGCGCGGCTGGCGGAAGCCGCTACTTCACGAATTTCTCGATGGCGGCGACTTTGACCGGGCGGCCGCCGGCTTCGCCGGGCAGCGTGGCATCGTCGCCGACGGCTTTGCCGCGCAGGGCTTCGCCGACGCCGGAGAGGTACGAAACGATGTGCTTTTCCGGATCGGTGTCCCAGGCACCGAGCACCGTGTAGGTCGTCTTCTCGCCTGTGGGGGCTTCGACCGTCACGATGGTGCCGGGCTGGACTTTGGACCCATCGACTTCGGCGAAGTCGGTGCCGCGGGCGTTGTCGAGTTCCTTCTCCAATTCGTTTTTGCGCGAGTGGAGGACCGCCTGCATCTGCTTGGCGGCTTTGAATTCGAAGTTCTCCCGCAGGTCGCCGTATTCCCGGGCGATCTGGATTTCTTTCGAGTTTTGCGGGATCTGATTTTTGACGATGTCGTCGAGTTCCGCCTGCTTCTTCTCCAGGCTGTCCCACGAGACGATCAGATAATCCTGGCCGACCGGCGCGGCGATCTCGTCGCCGAGGACGACTTCGCCGACTTCGGGGTGGATCTTGATGATGCGGGCGAGCAGCGACTTGGTCGTCAGGTCGTCGAAGACCGGGCTGGCGTGGATGCGGCGGGCAAAGCTGCGCACCTGGGTGACGGCGGAGCCTTCGATCAGGTCGCTGATCAGCGACTTGTCGTTGGAAAGCAGGTCGGCGAGCCTGTTCGAGCGCGTGCCCTCGTCGAGCTGGTCTTGCTCCAGCGTGCTGAGCACGGAGAAGCCGAGTTCCGGGTTGAAGACATCCTTGGCGGATCCCTTGCGCTCTTTGCAGATCCAGATGAGCGCCTCCGCCGAGAGCGAGCGCTGGATGAGCCCCTTCTTCAGATGCTCGGTCAGCTCTTCGCCCTTGCCCATGTCGATGAGCGATTTGGCGGCCTCCTGCACCATGCGCGCGCCGGGGTCGCCGATGAATTCGAGCAATTCGTCCGCCCACGATTCGGGGAACGCCTTCGGAAAGAGCGAGAAGACGTGGCGCAGCCGGTTGACCGCCAGCCCGCGGATCGCGCTGCCGAGGCGGGATTTTTCGGTCTTGAGGATTTCGGACACCTCCGGGCCGGACGAGGCGTCCAGCTCTTTGACCGAGCCGACCAGTTCATCGCGGGCGAGGAGCAGCGAGAGCGCCTCGTCGGGCTTCACCTTGATCGCTTTGGAGGCAAATTCGTTGATCTGGTCGATGACCGGCTGCAGTTCGATGGCGGGTTCTTCGAAGGCGCTGAGGTCGCGGGAGATTTCCTCCAGCGTGCGCAGCTTCGCCTTGGCGTCGGTGCCGCCGAGGAATTCTTGGACCATCGCCTCGCCCGCCGAGATGTCTTCGGCGCGGAGTTCGAGCGGCAGCGTGCGGCGGGCGGGCACGACGACCGCGCGGTCGGCCTTCAGCTTTTTCTTGGTCGCCTCCCACCAGCTTTTGTAGCGCCCTTCCGGGACGACGGGTCCTTTGATCGCGTCCTCCAGTTCGTCGAGCGTCATTTTTCCGCCGTAGCTGCGCAGGGCGAGCTTCACGAGCTTTTCCGGGGCGGACTCCGCCATTTCCTTCAGGTCGCCGGCGGCGTCAAAGCGGCGGGACAGGATGTGGTCGGCGGCGAGCGGCTCCAGCGACTTGGCGGCAAATTCCATGCCGAGCGTGTGCCCGGGCTTGCCTTCGAAATCGATGTCCATTTTTCCGCCGAAGAGGTCCCACTTGGCAACCTTTCCGACCCCCCAGCTTTTGTGCAGGCAGTGAGTGCCCACTTCGAGGAGGGAGATTTTCTCGCCGACGGCAGCCGGAAGGCGCCCGGCGTCAACAACTTTAGCCACGTCTGGATGCATAGGGCGGGCATCTTAACGGGGTCGCTCCCCTCGGCAAGCGCTAGAATGACTTTACGCGAGAAAGTGGGCAGATCTGGCGCTAGTCTTGCTTCGCCCGGGTCCTCCCACCCTGCTGCCAGGAGAGACGGCGCTCCTGCCGTCTTGGACCTGCGGCATCGCCTTTCATCTTCTGTTCGTGACCCGCCCAGCCTGCGGCGCTCATGGCGGATGCGGAGCGAATCGGCTGACCAATCTATGCCCGCCGCACCGCCCAGACAAAGACGCCGAACCCGAGCATGGCTCCGGGCAGGAGCAGGGCGAGGATGCGGAAGATCGCGGTCTGCTGGTCGGGGTGGATCTGGAGCGGGGAGATGACTTTGCTTTTGGGCGGGATGGCGAGCAGTTCGTCGCGGTCGAGCATCCAGTTGAGCGAATTGTAGATGAAATCGAGGTTTTCGCGCACGCTGATGTCGGGGTCGAGCAGGGTGGCGTTGCCGGCGACCACCATGCGGCTGCTTTTGAGGCGCAGGTTTTCGTCTTTGACCGCGCCGCGCTCGACCGAGGCGGCGACGTAGAGCGGCGGGCGGTTGTCCTCGCGCCCGAGCTTGCCGTCGAGCAGCCCGACCTCGCCCCAGTAGGCGGCGTCGGGCTGGATGAGCGGATAGACTTCGACGTTGCGGGCGCGCAGGCTGTCGGAGAGGAAATCGACGCGCAGCGACTGGGTGCTGCGCATGAGCTTGGCGGTGCGCCCCTGCAGCGGCCGGGTGATCGGCATGTCGGGGAAAAAGTCGCCGGTCACCGTGTAAACCGGCTGCGGCTCCTCGCTGACCGCCGTGCTTTGCCAATACATCACGCGGTCGTTCTGCGGCGTGATCCCGTTGCGGGTCAGGAATTCGCCCAGCCGCTCGAGGCGCGATTCCGGGTTCAGCAGGATGAGGATCGCCCCGTTCTGCCCCTCCCAGTAGTCGTTGAAGACCTTCGCCTCCTCGGCGGTGAAGTCCTGCTGCGGGTTGATCAAGACGAGCGCCGAGGCATCGGCGGGGATCTTGCCTTCCTCGCGGAGGTTGAGCGTGCCGACGACCGCGTTCTGGCTCTTGGCGAATTCTTGGAGGACGTCGTAGGCGCTCCCGGCGGCGGTGGCGCGCAGCTCGCCCGAGCCTTCCATCAGGTAGATCTTCTTCGGCTTGGTCTCCTGCAAGGCGAGGACCGCCGAGGTGATCGCGCGTTCGCCGTAGAATTCGACAGTGCCCTGCTTCCCGCTGAACTGGGTGCGCACAATGTTGATCATCTCGTTTTCGGTGACGATTTTCGCCGAGCCGCCGAGATCGACGATCACCATGTTGGTGTCGAAGAGCACGCCGTATTTCGATTTCACATGCTCCGCCTGATCGGGGTCGCGCGCGGGATCGACGAAGGCGGTGCGGACCTTTTCTTTGCCGACGGCGGCGTATTCCTCGACCAAAGCGCTGATGTCGTTGAAGACGGTGCCCTGCTTGACCCACGCGACCGTCAGCGTGAGCGGCTTATCCAGCCCGGCGATCAATTTGTGCGACTGTTGGCTCAGCGTGTAGCTCTGGTAGGCGGAGAGGTCCTTGCGGGCGTAATGGCGGAACGACAGCCAGTTGGCCAGGAAAAACAAGGCGACCGCAAGGGCGAGCTGGATGGCGACCTGGAACCCGATGTTCCAGCGGCGGATCGCCTTAGGCGCATGATCGCCGGATCCTTTAGGCGCATGATCGCCGGATTTTTTAGGCGCATGATCGCCGGACGCCCCGGTTTTCGCGGCGGGGGCGTTCTTCTTCGGCTGGTTGGGATTCGGCATCGCAGGGGGATCGGGGGCGGTCAGGTGCGCCAGCGGCGGAACTCGACGACCTGGTGGGTGACAAAGAGGATCAGCGCCGTGGCGGTCGCGTAGTAGATCGCCGGGCGGCTATCGAGGACGCCGGCAGCGAACATGCGCGAGTGGTAGGCGGAGGCGAAATACTGGACGATATTCTTGAGCGACTGGTCCACGTTTTGGGCGAGGTCGAGCGCGAAGGTGCCCAGCAGGAAGTGCATGAGCGAAAGCGTGAACCCGAGGATCGCGGCGATGATCTGGTTGGAGGACAGCGAGGACGAGAAGCAGCCGATCGAGAGGTTGAACATCCCCATCAAAAACAAGATCGAATAGCTGCCGAGCAGCTCGCCGGGCCGGATGTCGCCCGCGCCCGCCGTGATCCACTGGAAGATGTAGAAGTTCGCCAGGCTGGGCAGCCAGAGGATGCAGTAGAAGACGAGGGCGGCCAGGTATTTGGCGGCGACGAGCTGGCCGGTGCGGACCGGCGCGGTGAGCAGCGCCTCCAGCGTGCCGAGCTTCTGCTCCTCCGCAAAGAGCCGCATGGTGACCAGCGGGAAGATGAAAAAATACGAGAGCCAGAACCACGGCGCGTTGAAGGTGAAGCGGACCAGCCCGCCGTCGCCCGGCGCGGTCTCGAGGATCGTCATCGCCGCCTTGAACGAAAAGCCGTTGATCACCATGACCAGCGCCAGCACCACGTAGGCGATCGGCGAGAGGAAGAACGCCTTGATTTCTTTTCCGAAGAGGACGGTGAAAACGCGCACGGGATCGTTATTGCTCGGATTGGGTGATTTCGACGAAGACATCCTCGAGGGACGCCATGCGGCGGTGTAACTCGCGGAGCGGCCAGCCTTCCCGGACCACGGCGGCGTGGATCTGGACGCGGGCGTCGGCGTTGGCCTCGACCCGCAGGCTAAAGCGCTCCCAGCCTTCGTCGTCGGTGCCGTTGTGCGCCACGCGCTTGACCGCCGGGATCTTCTCTAAGACGCCCTCCGCGACCTTCGGGTTCGCCTTGATCTCCATCTCGACCAAGCCGGCGGTCCGCATCTGGTCGACCAGCTTGTCCGGCTTGTCGGCGGCGCAGAGCTTGCCCCGGTTGATGATAATGACGCGCCCGCAGGTCATCTCGACCTCGCTCAAGATGTGGGTCGAGAGCAGGATGGTGTGGTTTTCGCCCAGCTCGCGGATCAGCTCGCGCACCTGCCGGATCTGGTTCGGGTCCAGCCCGTTGGTCGGCTCGTCGAGGATGAGCAGCGCGGGCTTGGCGACCAGCGCATCGGCGAGCCCGACGCGCTGGCGGAAGCCTTTCGACAGGCTGCGGATCATCTTTTTGCGGACCTCGGTGACGCCGCATTTATCCATCGCCTCGCCCACCGCCATGCGGGCGTCGCGGCCGCGAAGCCCCTTGAGCCGCGCGCGGAAATTGAGGTATTCCTTGACCCGCATGTCGTGGTAGAGCGGCACGTCCTCCGGCATGTAGCCGATCATCGCCCGCGTCTTGAGCGAGTCTTTGAAAATGTCGAAGCCGCCGATCGAGGCGGTGCCGGCGGTCGGCGGCAGGTAGCCGGTCAGCATCCGCATCGTCGTCGTCTTGCCCGCGCCGTTCGGACCCAGGAAGCCGACGATCTCGCCCTTCTCGACCCGAAACGAAATCGCGTCGACCGCAGTGCGGCCGACGTAGCGCTTGGTGAGTTGTCGCACTTCGATCATGGAGGGGCGGGCAAGGGAAGGCTGCGCCGCAGAAAAATCAAGGCGTTGCGCAGATTCTTTGGCTTTTCGCGCGGCGCGGCGCGGCTTGAACGCCGGGACCCGCCCGCTGTCTTAGGGGTATCTTCGCCGCGTCAGCCGATGCCGCCTTGACCCTGCCAGCGCCTCTGCCTACTATCGGCGCCCTGCGCCCGACCGCGCCGCGTCGTGCCCTATCAGAATTCCCTCCCCAAAAAAATCCGAGCGACCGCATGAGCGATATCGAATTTGATTGCCCCAAATGCCGGCAGCCTCTGGTCGTCGAGGCGGAGGCCGGCGGGCTGGAAGTGCCGTGCCCGCTCTGCTCCGAACTGATCGACATCCCGCTGACCAGCTCGCTCAAAATCGGCTCCTCTGCCGAAGGATCGCCGCCGCCCGAAGGATTCGCCGCCCGAAGGATCGCCACCGCCCGAAGCAATGTCGCCGCCGAACGCTGGGTCGCCCGCGGCCTGCAGAAAGGGCGCGCCGACAAGGGGAAAAATCGGGGAAGAAGGGCGGCAAGGCGGGCGGGCGATCCTGCCAATCCAGCCGCCGCATGGGACGGATGAACCGCTGCAGCGGGGCGCTGAACCCGGAAAAGCCCGAGAGAATCGAAGCGCCGCATGACCGAGGCGTGCCGCCGGATGCCAAGAACCGGCGAGCCGGGGGCGGCATCCTCTGAAAGCGGAGGGGGCGAGGCGCTGAAGAAAGCGGCGCTACCGCCGAAACGGGCGGCGGGCGAAGCGCCAAAATCGTCTGCTGAACCTGGAACCCGGAAGCACCGGCACCGAGGGCAACCCGCTGCCGCCGCTGCTGCCCAGCCGATCTCGATCCGCCGCCGACGCTACCAAGCCGGTCCGGGACGCCGCCGATCAGGTGAAACGGAGAGGCGGAATGCCGCGAAGGCAGGGAAGGCGGAGAAGGGCGCTGCGGCGATGCGGCGAAGGAGCCGATCGACCGAGCGAGGAGGAGCATCCGCTTACCCAGGCAGTGGCGGGATTTCAGTATTCGCTGCATGAGGGGCGCTTTGATAAAAGCGGCATGGTCTCATTTGGCTGTCCGTCTTGCACCCAGCCGATCTGGGCAAAGCGAGCCGACACCGGGCATGAGGTGAAATGCAACCACTGCGGCGCAGAGGTGCGCGTCCCGGATATCTCCGCCGCCCCGGCACCCGCCAATCGCCCCGCCGCAGGCGGGAAGGCGGTGCTGCCGCCGCCCCGCGCCGCCGGCCAATCGCCCGCCCAGATGCAGGCGCCCAAGAAGCCGGAACTTGCCGCCGCCGCCGCCGCCCCGGTGCGCGTCGCCCCGCCGATCGATGAGATCCCCGAGGCGATCGTCCGCAAGGCGCCGGATGCCGCCGGGCCGGAACGCCCCCGGAGACCGGGGCGCCCCGCGCCGCTGCGGAAGGGCAAGCCGGGCGAGCGCCCCGAGATGACGCCATTTGATTCGGCGCACCTGCAAGTGCGGCGGAAGTTCCCGCTCGTCCCGCTCCTCTGCGTGCTCGGGCTAATCGCGGTCGGAGCCGGGGCGTATTTCCTCGTCCTCAAAAAGTCGGAACCCTCCGCGCCAGTGATTGATCGCCCGCCTCCGGTCGCCGGCGCGACGGCGGACGAGTATGATGAGGCGAAGCGGATCCTGGAGATGTTCTATGCCACCTGGTCGACGCCGTCGATGATCGTGCCGCACGTCCGCCACCCGGAGGAGACGCGACCCCGGATGAAAGCCTACAGCCCGCCGCCGGGAGAATCGCCGAAGATCGCCACCGTCCATCGCACGACCGTGCCGTTTGAGGTCGGCGGCACGAAGTTTCTCCGGATGAGGCTCGCCCAGGAAGATGGCATCCTCCGCACGGCGATCTTCGAGCGCACGGGCGACGGCCTGCTCCTCGACTGGGAAAGCTTCGTCGGCTACAGCGATCCGTCCTGGCTCCAATTCTATATCTCTCGCCCGACCAAGCCCGCCAGCTTCTACCTGATCGCCCGCCGCGAGAACTTTTATATCTACCCGTTCTCGGATGCGAGCGAATACCTCTGCCTCAAGCTGACCGATCCCGGCGTCACCGGTGAGGTGTTCGGCTACGCGGAGCGGGAAAGCGAAGTCGGCAAGCGGCTCAGCAAATTGGTGGACGGGGCGAGCCGCTCCGGGAATCCCGAATTGCTCGCCATCCTCAAGCTGCGGTTTGCCGAATCCGGCCGCGAGAACCGGCAGGTCTGGATCGACGAAATCGTCTCCGAGACCTGGATCCGCAGCGGTTCCGCAGCCGATAGCCAAGAAATTCCAGAGCCGTAGCGGGCAATTTGCGGTGCCCGCGCGCCGCGCCTCGACCCGACCCTTTCGCCGCCATGAAATCCGAACTCAACCGCCGCCGATTTCTTCGCGGAGCCGGGGTCGCCATCGCGCTCCCGATGCTCGAGTCGCTCGCGCCCGCCGCCCCGGCGGCGAAGGCTCCCGCCAAGCGCTTCGTCTGCCTGTCGAACAACTACGGCGTCTATCCGCAGGCGTTCTTCCCGGCAGACGGCGGCCGCGATTACGCGATGCCCGAGACGCTCCGGCCGCTGGAGCCGCATCGCGCGGACTTCACCGTGTTTTCGAATCTCGACCACGGGTTGCTGGGCGGCCACGCCTGCGTGCCGTCATTGCTCAGCGGCGTCATGCCGGTGGTCGCGCCGAGCTTTCCGGAGATGAACCTGAGCCTCGACCAAAAGCTCGCCGCCCATGTCGGCGCGGCGACCCGGTTCCCGTCGATGACCCTCCGGGTGAACGAAGCCAATCTGATCAGCTTTACCCGCACCGGCGTCCAGGTGCCCGCCATCGATCTGCGCGGCATGTATCGCGCCCTCTTCATCGACGACGACGCGAAGGACAAGGCGGCGGCCCGCGCCCGCTTCGCGCGGCATGGCAGCATCCTCGACACCGTTCTAGGCGAGGCGAAGTCGGTGGAGCGCACGCTCGGGCGCGAGGACCAGGCGAAGTTCGCCGAATACCTCGAAGCGGTGCGCGGCTTGGAGCGCAAGATCGCGCTGGACGAACCGTGGCTGGACCGCCCGAAGCCGGACGCCCCGGTCGCGGAGCCGCCGCAGGGCAAGGGCACCGAGGCGGACCTGAAGGCGATGGTCGAACTCATCGCCCTGGCGATCCAGACCGATTCGTCGCGGGTCTTCACGCTGGCGAGCGGATTTGCCAACGGCGACTTCGGGCTCAGCGGCGGCTACCACGGGTTTTCGCATCACGGCGAGCGGGAGAAGGAAGTCGGCGCCCTCAAAGCGATCGAGCGCTACCAGGTCGCGATGATGGGCTATCTCATCGAATTGCTCAAAGCGCAGCCCGATGCGCTCAACGGCGGCGGCACGCTCTTCGACCACACGGTGATCCTCTACGGCTGCGGCATGGCGACCGGGCAGCACACGACGAAGAACCTGCCGATCCTGCTCGCGGGCGGCGGCTTCAAACTCGGCGAACACCGCGTCCTGCCCGAGCATAAAACCGAGCGGCTGCCCGCCGCAAACCTGCTCTTGAGCATCCTCCAAAACTTCGGCGTCGAGTCCGGCCGCTTCGGCACCAGCACCGGGACGCTGGCCGGTCTGGAGTGGGCGTAAACGTGTTTCCGATCAACGCGACGTGAATCGATCAAGACTCCTCCTAGGCAGCGCGGCTCTCGTCGTTTCCGCCCTCGCCTCGCCTGCCGCGCCAGCTCCGTTGTCCGACCTCCAGCCTTTTCTCGAAGCGCATTGCTTTGACTGCCATGGCGAGGACAAACAAAAGGGCGACCTCCGGCTTGACGCGCTGGGGCGCGACCTGGGCGACGCGTCGAATCTCGGTGCCTGGCAGGGCGTGCTCGACCAGCTCCGGGATGGCGCGATGCCGCCCGCCAAGCGCCGCCAGCCCGATCCGCCCGAAAAGCAGCGCGCCATCGACCTGCTGGCGCGGCATCTGGCGGATGCCTACGCGGCCGCCGATCTCGCGCCCGCCCGGCCCGTGATCCGGCGCCTCAACCGCCTCGAACTCCGCAACACGCTGCGCGACCTCCTCTATCTCGAGCAGCCCGTCTTCCGCCAGCTCGGCGTCCCGCGCCCGGAGGACGCCAACGGCAATGGCAGCGTCTCGCGCCACAGCGAGGACCCGATCCGCGAGTTCCCGGCGGACGAACTCGATCACGGGTTCGACACGATCGGGGAGCGGCTCGTGATGTCCGATTTCCTGCTCCGGCAAATCATCGGCGCCGCCGAGGAATGCCTCCAGCTCGCCACCGCCAACGTCACTGGCGGCCGGCCGGAGGTGGGGGCGCGGCGGTTTACCGCGCCGATCCGGACCGAGGGACCCGGCGGTCTGGAGGAACAGTCGCGGCAGTTCAACGCGGGCTACGATGTGCTCATGCAGCGCTACCGCGAGCCGGGTGCCTCGACGAGCATCGGGCGGCTCGCCCCGAGCGCGATCGCCCGCTCCGGCGTGGGCGTCTCCGGGCGCTACCGGATCACGGTCGAGGCGTCGGCGCACCACCAGCGCCACCCGTGGGGCGAGCTGATCGGCAGCCGCCAAGACGAGCCGATGCTGCTCGGGCTGCACCTGATCGACTCGCAGCGCGGAGCCTTCAGCGAGGGCAACCCGAATACTGAGATGCTAGCCCAATGGCCGCTGCCCGATGACGGGATGCCGCACGAATACTCGGTCGAATCATGGATCGACGCGAAGTGGCTGCCGTGGCTCGGCTGGGAGAATGCGCCCTACGACCGCGGGTTGAGCGCCGAGAGGCTGGTGGAGACATTTTTGCCCGACCGCTACCAGCCGCCGCCGCCGAAGGGCGCGCCCGATCAGGAGAGGCGCGACTACCGGGACGCCATGGCGCGCGCGCTTTTCACCGCCGGCTACGCCGGTCCCCACATCCGGATCCACCGCATCCAGATCGATCCGCTCCCCGGTGCCTGGCCGCCCCGCAGCCACACCGCCCTCTATGGCGGGCGCGGGGACGAGCCGCCCGCCGACCTGATCCTCGCGTTCGCCCAGCGCGCGTGGCGGCGACCGGTCGATGCCGCCGAAACCGCCCGCTACGCCGCCCTCGCCGACCGCCAGATCGCGGCAGGCGCTCCGCGCGACGAGGCGCTCCGCGTCGCCTACACCGCGATGCTCGCCTCGCCGAACTTCTACTATCTGCGCGACATCGCGGGCGCGGGCGATTTCAACCTAGCCTCGCGGCTGAGCTATTTCCTCTGGTCCTCTATGCCCGACGCGGAACTCTTCGACCTCGCCGCCGCCGGCAAGCTGTCGGAGCCTGCCGTGCTCCGGGCGCAGGTGGACCGGATGCTGGATCACCGGAACGCCGCGTCCTTCGTCCGCCGCTTTACCGAAAGCTGGCTGCGGCTTGATAAGCTCGGCTCCATGCCGCCGCCCGGCGGCTTTTACTTCCACCGGCAGATGGAGCGGCAGATGCGGGAGCAGGCGGACGCCTACTTCGCCGATCTGGTGCGCCGCAACGGGCAGGTGCGCGACGTGATCGACTCCGACTACACATTCCTCAACGAGCGCACCGCACAATGGATCTACAAGCGCGATGACGTCTGGGGCGACGCATTCCGCAAGGTGCCCGCCCGGCCGCCCCACGGCGGCGGCATGCTCACGCTGCCCGCCGCGATGACCGCCACCGCCAACGGCGTCGATACCTCGCCCGTCATCCGCGGTGTGTGGTTGTTGGAAAGCGTCCTCGGCACCCCGCCGAAGCCGCCGCCGCCAAACATCGAACCCTCTCGCCCGACCTGCGCGGCGCGCGCACCATCCGCGAGCAGCTCGAGGCACACCGCGCGCAGGAATCCTGCCGCTCCTGCCACGACAAGATCGACCCGCTCGGCTTCGCTTTCGAATCGTTCGACGAACTCGGTTCTGGCGCACGCATTACAAGACGGAGGGCTACCGCGCCGAGATCGACACCGCCTCCACCCTGCCGGACGTACCGCCGCGTCGCAGACGTCGCCGAGATGAAGCGCATCCTGCTGGAGAAGGAGACCCTCGTCGCACGCAACCTCACCGGAAAGATGCTCGCCTACGCCTCCGGACGGCTACTCACGCCGCCGGACCGAGGCGAGGTCGACCGCATCCTCGCCGAATTGGAACCCGGCGGCTACCGCCTCCGCGACCTCATCCACCAAGTCGCCGCGAGCCGCCTCGTCGCTACCGCGCCCGCGGTGATGCGGCGTTTATAATCAAATTTGGTGAGGGGGTATCGCTCTCGTTCGGCAGGCGGCAAAGGGGCTGCGACCCGGAGTCCGGCGGCAGGCTGTAGAGACGGCACTCTTGCCGTCTTGGACCTTCGGCGTCCCCTCCTCCTTCGGTCCCTGCCTTTCGCGCTTGCTCGCCCCTTGGGGTGCCAGAGAATGCTCCGCCAGCCTTGCCGCGGTTTCGAAAAGCGCGACCGGAATCTGGCAGGCAGGCTGTAGAGACGGCACTCTGCCGTCTTGGACCTTCGGCATCGCTCCTCCTTCGGTCCCTGCTTTCGCGCCTGGCCGCCCCTTGGGGTGCAGAGAATGCTCCGCCAGCCTTGCCGCGTCTCGAAAGCGCGCCCGGAATCTGGCAGGCAGGCTGTAGAGACGCACTTTGCCGTCTTGACGGCATCCCTCCTTCGGTCCCCGTTCGCGCCGCGCCCCGGGGTGCCAGAGAAAGCTCCGCCAGCCTTGCCGCAGTCTCGAAAAAAGCGCGACCGGAATCTGGCAGGCAGGCTGTAGAGACGGCACTCTTGCCGTCTTGGACCTTCGGCATCGCTCCCTCCTTCGGTCCCTGCCTTTCGCGCCCTGGCCGCCCTTGGGGTGCCAGAGAAAGCTCCGCCAGCCTTGCCGCAGTCTCGAAAAAGCGCGACCGGAATCTGGCAGGCAGGCTAAGCCTAGAATCGGCAATGCGATACGCGCGGGTTTAATCGGCTCGGTTCTGCGATGAATCGGGGCGGCGTGCAGCAAGTCCCCTCCTTGGAGGAGATTTAGGGTGGGTTTGAAATGCGTAAATCACTCGAAATCAACGTATAGACTAGATTTTTCGGCGAGGTGCAGGATCGCTCCCGGCGAGGTGCCTGATGCTTTCTGACCCACACCCGACCCCTCCCGTGAGGGAGAGTGATCTGCGACGCCCTGTGTCACCGGGTTCACCCAAAGGGTGAGCCGCATGGGAAATTCGATCAGGTTGGCTATCGATTATTTGATAGGAAACGAGGGATTCCATTGCCGCTTCTAGCGATGCTAAGCGCCCGGCGCGGTCATCGAGGCGGCGTCCAGCGCGGCGTCGAGTTCCGCTTTGGGCAGGACGTTTTGCTCCTCGCAGAGCTCGCGCACCGTGCGGCCGGTCTTGACCGATTCCTTGGCGATCTCCGCCGCGCGGTCGTAGCCGATGATCGGGGCGAGGCTGGTGACCATCGACAGGCTCAGCTCGATCAGGCTGTTGCAGCGCTCGACGTTGGCCTCGACGCCTTCGATGCAGCGCTCGCGGAAGATGGTGGCGGCATTGGCCAGCAGGTTGATGCTCGAAAGGATCGCCTCGACCATCGACGGCATCATCACGTTCAGCTCGAAGTTGCCGTTCGCCGCGCACCACGTCACGGTCGCGTCATTGCCGACGACCTGGGCGCAGACCTGCATCAGGCTCTCGCTCATCACCGGGTTTACTTTGCCCGGCATGATGCTGCTGCCCGGCTGGGTGGACGGGAGCTGGATCTCGCCGATGCCGCAGCGCGGGCCGCTGCCCAGCCAGCGCACGTCGTTGGCGACTTTGAACAACCCGGCGGCGATCGCCTTGAGCAGCCCGCTCGCCTCGCACAGCCCGTCCTTCGCCGCCTGCGCCTCGAAGTGATCCTCCGCCTCGCGGAATTCGATGCCCGATTTCGCCGCGATGAAGGCGATCGCCTTGGGCGGGAATTCCGGGTGGCAGTTCAAGCCGGTGCCGACCGCCGTGCCGCCGAGCGGCAGCTCGAGGATCGCGTCCAGCGCCCGGCGCGCGCGCCCGGCGGCGAGGTGCGCCTGCCGCGCGTAGCCGCGGAATTCCTGCCCGAGCCGGACCGGCGTGGCATCCATCAAATGGGTGCGCCCGATCTTCAGCACGTCCCAAAACGCATCCGCCTTCTCCGCCAGCGCGGTGGACAGCGCCTCCAGCGCCGGGATGAGCCTGTCCTTGAGCCCGAGCCCGACGGCGATGTGCATGGCGGTCGGGAACGTGTCGTTGCTCGACTGCCCCATGTTGACGTGGTCGTTCGGGTGGACCGGGTCTTTCGCGCCGATCGCGTTGCCGGCGATCTGGCAGCAGCGGTTCGAGATCACCTCGTTCGCATTCATGTTCGTGCTCGTGCCGGAACCGGTCTGGAAGACATCCACCGGAAAATGCCCGTCGTGCTTGCCGTCGAAGACCTCTTGCGCCGCCTGCGCGATCAGGTCCGCGCGCTCGCCATCCAGCAATCCCAGGTCCCGGTTCGCCTCGGCGGCCGCCCATTTGATCAACCCGTAGGCGCTGATCATCGCCGGCGACAGTCCCCGCCCAAGCACGGGGAAGTTCAGCACGGCGCGCTGGGTGGAGGCTCCGTAGAGGGCGTCCGCCGGGACCGGCATCTCGCCCATCGAATCGCGTTCAATGCGGGTGCTCATGAGATCAAAAGAGTAGGGTTGGGAGATTGGAGATTGGGGGCGGGACAGTAGCGAACCTCGGCAGATGGGAAATGGAAATTCCCGCCCAACCTAGGAATCGGCGCAGTTCGGCGCAAGATGGGGCGAGGCGGCGACAACCCGCGCCGCGCCGCCCTTGGATCGGCGCGGCGGTCCGAGTGGTGGAGAGACGGGTTGATCGGGGCGGAGGCGGGGCACATGCTATCGCACAGAGGCGCGCCCCAAGTGGCGCCCGCATCCATCCCATCCTCCACGATCTCCCGCCATGCCCGAACGCACCGCCGATTCCATCACCCGCCAGATCCTCGACTTCCGCGACGCGCGGGACTGGGCGCAGTTCCACTCGCCCAAAGACATGGCGATGGCGATCTCGATCGAGGCTGCGGAGCTGTGCGAGCATTTCCTGTGGAAGTCGCCGGCGGAATGCGAGCAGCGGCTGGCCGAGCGGCGGGAGGAGGTGGAGGAGGAAGTCGCCGACATCGGGATCTATCTGTTCGAGCTGGCGCACAACCTCGGCATCGACCTGCTCGCTGCCATGGAGCGCAAGATCGCCCGCAACGGCGAGAAGTATCCGGTCGAAATGGCGAAGGGATCGAACCGGAAATACTCGGAGTTCGGGGCACCGCGATAGGCGTTGACGGCGCGCGGCGGATTTCCTACGCTCGCGGATATGCACACGAATCTACTTCGACGGGGGGCGGCGGTCATCGCCGCGCTCGGGTGTTTCCTCCTCGGCGGCAGCCCCGCCCCGGCGCAGGATGATCGGGAGGCGGATCACGCCGCGCTGCGCGACCTGCGCGAGCAATTCACCGCCGCCGTCAACTCGCGCGACTTTGGCAGGATCAAGCCGCTGCTGACCGATTCGTTTACTTTCACCACCATCGATAACTTGAAGCTCACCGGCGTCGCCGAGATGGAGGCGCATTGGAACAAGATGCTGGATGGCGACAAGGCGATCCTCGACAGCATCACCGTCGCGCCCGAATCCGACGCGCTGACCCGGTTCATCGGAGGCGATGTCGGCGTGGTGGAGGGGCGCTCCCACGATGTGTTCGATTTCAAGACGGTCGGGCGGCGCGAGATGGAGAGCCGGTGGAGCGCGGTGGTGCGGAAGGTCGATGGCGCGTGGAAGATCGAGAGCGTCCACATGTCGGGCAACGTCTTGGACAACCCGGTGCTCGGCGCCGTCGAGAAGGTCGGCAACATCAAGGCGGCGGTCGCGCTGCTGGCCGGATTGGTCGCCGGGTTTCTGCTGCGGGCGGTCATCGCGCGCCCCAAAAAAGTCCCGGTGCCGTAGGATCCGATGCCGATGAAAATGCCGATGCTCGCCGCCGCGCCGATGGTTGAAAGCTGCTGCCGCCCGCTGGTCTCCGAACCCAGGGCGGTCCGCGACTTGGCGGAGCCGGAGATCGGCGCGATGTGGGCGCTTTACTCCCGATACTACGGCGGCACGAGCGAGCCGCTCTTCCGCGCGGACCTGGCGCGCAAGACCGATGTGATCCTCTCGCGCGACGCCGGCGGCGGCGTGCGCGGCTTCTCCACCATCGAGGTCTCGCGGGCGAAATTTGAGGGCGAAGAAATCGCCGTGATCTTCTCGGGCGACACGATCATCGACCATCGGTTCTGGGCGAAGAATGACTTCGCCTTCGCCTGGCTGCGCTTTGCCGCCGCCGCAAAATCCCGCGCCCCAGGCATCCCGCTCTACTGGCTATTGATCGTCAAAGGCCACCGCACCTACCGCTACCTCCATGTCTTCGCCTGCCGCTACTTCCCCGCGCCCGGCTGGGGCACGCCCGCGCGCGAGCAGCGCCTGATCGACCAACTCGCCGGCGACCGCTTTGGCTCCGCCTACCATCCGGCGCGCGGCATCGTCCGGTTTCCCGATTCCCACGGCCACCTGAAGCCGGAGTGGGCGGCGGTGCCGGTCAATGCCCGCGCCCGCCCGGAGGTCGCGTATTTTCTCCGCCGCAACCCCGGCTATGCCAGCGGCGACGAATTGGTCTGCCTGTGCGAGATCGCCGAGGATAACATGAAGGGCTTGACCCGGCGCGTCTTCCGCCAAGGTCTCGCCGAGCCGCACCCCGCCGCCTGAGATGGAGACGCGGATTTTCAACCGGCGGCTGGTGGTGGTCGAGGGCTGGTATTGGGCGCTGCGCTCGCGGTCGCTCCGGCGGGGCAAAGCGAAGGCGGTCACGCTCAACGGCCGCGATCTCGTCCTCTACCGCACCGCCGGCGGCGACGCCCTCGCGGCGGACGCCTACTGCCCACACATGGGCTGCCACCTCTCGCTGGGCAAGGTGGAGGGCGACTGCCTGCGCTGCTTCTTCCACAACTGGGCGTTCGCGCCGGACGGGCGATGCGCGGAGGTGCCGAGCCTCGACCAGCCGCCGGCCGGCGTGCGCCTCAGAGTCTGGCACACCCGCGAGGCTAGCGGCGTGATCTGGGTGTGGGTCGGGGATGGCGAGCCGGCGCACGACGTCCCGGTGCCGCCGGAGCTGGCGGGGACCGGTTTCGACTTCGCGCTCGGGCGGTCGTTTCGCAAAAACTGCCACCCGAACGTCGTGATGATCAACGCGATCGACGAGCAGCACTTCCGCACCGTCCACAAGATCCCCGGCGAGGTCCTCAGCCTCGCGCCGGAGGAGACCACGCCTTCCCAGATCCAGTTCCGCAATACCGAAAAGCTGCCGCCGACCAACGCGGTGTTCCGCTGGGCGTCGCGCTTCTACGCCGGTCCGCTGCGCTACGAGCTGAGCTACTGGTATGGGCACAACGGGGCGGTCACCATGGGTCCGGATTTCCTCCACGTTTACATCATGTTCGCGCTGCGCCAGTCGGCGAAAGGCGGCACCGAGGGGCAGACGCTCGTCTTCACCAGGCGGCGGCGCGGCATCCTCGGCTGGCTGGTGAACCGCCTGCTGCTCCTCGTCACGCACTGGGTCGGCAACTACTTCTCGGTCGGCGACACGAAGGTATTCCAGACGATCCGGTTCGACTACCGGACGCCGGTGCCCGCCGACCGCGCGGTGCAGGCATTTATCCGGCACCTCGAACGCCAAAACGCCGTTGCCTGGGCGGAGCCGAGGCGGCTAGCTGCGGTCGCTCCCACTTCGCGCCAAACCGATGCCTAACACTGTTCCCATCCAGCTCGACCTCGCCGCCCCGGACCCCGATGCCGGCGGCGAAATCGCCCGGATCATCGACGGGCGGCTGCGCGCGCAGGGCAGGGCGCTCGCCGATCCGCCGCCGCCGCTCCACCAGCTTTGGCCGGCGGAATTCTTCGGCTTGCATAAGGTGCGGCTCTTCGCCGAAGCCGATGCCGAAAGGCGGGAGCGCATCCTCGACGGCTGCGCCAAGACGTTGCTCAACGAGGCGTATTTCATCGAGAAGTCGGGGATGGCGTATTGCGCGAAGATGATCCTACTGGCCTGCTCGCCGCAGGTCGAGCAAGTGTATAGTTTGATCGCGGCGGACGAAGCCACGCACCTGCAGTGGATCCGCCCGTATGTCGCGGAGGAGCAGCGGCAGCGGCCGGAGGGCGAATTCCTCCGCTTCCTCGGCGGCTTGATCGAGCGCTGCGACCAAAACACGCTCGCCTATCTGGTGCAGGTCATCCTCGAAGGCTGGGGGCTGCACCACTACCGGAACCTTGGCAAAGCGTGCCGCTACGCCCCGCTGAAAAATGTCTTCATGGCGATCCACCGCGACGAGGCGCTCCACCACCACACCGGCGAAGTCGTCTTCCAGCCGAGCCAGACGACCGGCGAGCAAGCCGCGCTGGTGGCGGACGCGCTGCGCACCTACACCGAACTCGTCCGCGTCGGCCCGCAGGCGGTCGCCGGCGTCTTGGACCGGGAATTTGGCGGCTTGGGCAAGGCGAGGCTCGCACAGGTATTCGGCGAATTGGAATCCGAGCGGACCTCCGCGGAAAAGCTCGGCATCCTCCGCAGCCTGATGGCCGGTCCGGGGCGCGAACGCTACCTCGCCGCGCTCGATGAAGCCGGGGCGTTCACGCCTTATGCGCCGTCGGCATGCGCCGCAATTCACGGCTGATCGCCGCTGCCAGCGAGCGGTCGGCGACCAGCGAAGGCGGCTTAAAGGCCCCCCGGCTTCCGCGAATCGATTCGGCGCACCGGCGGAGGCGCTCGGCTAAGTTCTCGCACCCGCCGACCTGCACCGGCGTGAGCTGGCCGAGCCGGATCGCCCGGTCGTAGTGGACGTTTTGCCGGAGGACCCGGTCCGCCGCTTCGCTGTCGATGCCTGGCCCGCCGCCGCCATCGACCCACAGTTCGTAGCCTTGATCGCGCGGCAGCAGGCAGAAGTAGGCGCCGGTCAGCGGCGCGAGCTCGGCTTCGACAAATTCGGCGGTCAGCTTTTCGCCGACCAGATCGCTGACCACGCCGGCGCGCCCGATGAATTCGAGCAGCGGTGTTTTCTGAAAGCGGCCGCTGACCCGGACGCGGTCGCCGAGCCGATAGCGGAGCAGCCCGGAGAGCGTCGAGACGAGGATCTCGTATTCGCCGCCGCCGTCGAGCTGGTGGAGGAGCCGCCGGTCCCCGGAGCGGTCTTCGAATTCGAGGAAGACATCGTTGAGCAATGG
>JAWLBD010000028.1:0-78714 GCA_041395145.1 Verrucomicrobiales bacterium
CTTCCTTCACCGTCGTGTCGATCCCATCGAAGTGGACTTCGTTGATAACGACGCCGGTGCCGGAGGCGACGACGGTGAGCTGGAACGCTTCCTCGTAGGAAAGCCCGGTGTCATCGGTGGTGCGCAGCCGGATCGACACCGTGCTGCCCGCCATGCCGCTGAGGTCGCCGACGGCGAAGAGCCGGTCGCCGGAGATGGCGAAGAGCGCATTGTCCGCATCCCCTTCGCCCGCCACCAGTTCGTAGGTGTGCGTGTTCTGCGGGTTGATGTCGGCGCTGGCCAGCGTGAGCAATGCGGAGCCGATGGCGCTGGATGACGGCACCTGGGTGCTGCCGAGCGCGATGCCGGTCGGCGCGGCGGGCGCCGCCCACACCGTGATGCTAACCGTCGCTTCGGCGGAGGTGTATTTGCCGTCGTTGACCGTGAAGGTGAAGCTGTCCTGACCGGTGAAGCCGGGGTTCGGCGTGTAGGTCAAGTCGGGGGCCGTGCCGCTCAGCGCGCCGCCGGACGGACCGGTTTCCACGGCGTAGGCGAGCGATGCGTTCGGGTGCATGTTAGGGTCGCTGCCCGCCAGCGTGATGCCGGCGGCGACGCCTTCGTCGGTGGCGACCGATTGCGAAGCGGCGGCCGGCACGCCGGGGTCGACCGTGACCGTGGCGGTCGCCGTTTTGTCCGGGCTGCCGGGGGACGATGCGGTCAGCGTGTAGGTCGTGGTCGCGACTGGCGAGACCGAGCCGCTGGTGCCGACGAGCGGCGAGACCGCGCCCACGCCGTTGTCGATCGCCAGCGTGACGCCCGCGCCGCCGTTCGGGTCAAAGACGTTCCAGCCCAGCGCGGTCGAAGATCCCTCGTAGATCGCCGGGTTGAACGCGTAAAACGAATTGATCACCGGACCGCCCGGCAGCGTGTCGGGACCTGCCGCCCGGCTTTCCGCCACCTGCGCCGCGGTCATCGCGCCATCGTAGATGCGGAATTCTTCCCACGTGGCGTTGCCGGTCGAATCCGCCGCCCACGCGGAGCGCCCCAGCCAGAGCACGGTATCCTCCATGTCGTCTGGCGTCAGGTCTTCCGCCGAAACCGAGGCGGCCAGCGCGCCGTCGCGATACCACGAGACGCGGCCGTTCGGCGGCGAATGCTCAGCGTCCTCCCAGACGACCGCGTAGTGATATTGCTGGTTCTCGTTCGTCGCGAGGTTCGCATCGGCGTCGGCGGAGATGCCCTCCATCGCCAGCCGCTGCGTATTGCCATCTTGGCCCCGGCTAAAGGCGAAGTCCATGGCGCGAATCTCATTGATCCCCGAGTTGAAGCTGAAGACGCGCCCCCAGGCTGGGAAACTGTGCGGCGCCGCCCACGCCTCGATCGTGACGTTGCCCCGCCCGGCCAGCAATCCGCCGGGCATCTCGACGTAATCGCTGGTGTCCCGCGCCCCGCCGGTCAGCCGGATCGCCGTCCCCGTCAGCGTGTGGTCGTCGGTCGCCCCGAGGATTTTGATCGTCGCGTCCGCCCCGCCGACCGAATCGGCCAGCGTCGTCTCGCCCTGGGTTTCGTTGAAGCTCCACCGGTGGTCCACGCCCGGCAGCCCGCGCACGATGATCTTGTGCGCCGCCGTCGCCGGTCCCTCGGCATTGCTCGCCGTCAGCGTGTAAACCGTGTCCTCTCGGCATGACGACGACATTCGGCAAGGCGGTCACATCGCCGACGCCCTGGTCGATCGTGAGGTGTCAAACCCGCTCACCGACCGGGAAAGCGTGACCGCGGAACCCGGTACCCGACGTTGTTTACATCGGAGGTGAAGAGCGAGATGACCGGCGGGTAGAAGACATCGACGTCAACCTGCGCGGTCACGCTGCCCGCGCCGTTCGTGGCGGTCAGCGTGTAGATCGTGTCTTCGGTCGGCGCGATCGGGATGCTGCTCTGCCCGGTGACCTCGCCGATCCCATTGTCGATGGAAAGCGACGTCGCGTCGGTGACCTGCCAGCTTAGCGTCGTCGTCGCGCCCAGCGGGATCACGCGGTCGCCGATGTTAAAGGCTTGGATCGTCGGCGGCTCGTCCACGGTGTTGACCGTGACCGCCGCCGTCAGGGCGGGCGCCCGCGCGGGTCGCTGTCAGGTCATAGGTCGTCGTCGCCAGCGGCGCAGACCGTCGCCGATCCCGATGCCGCCAGCCCGGTGCCAACGCCCGTGATATCGACCGACTCCGCCTCCCACACGTCCCAGGTGAGCTGCACGTCCGTGCCGCTTTGCACAAAGTCGCCATCCGCCGAAAATTCACGCAGGACCATGACGCCGGGCGGCGCATCGGGACCGTTGGTGAAGTTCGAGGTGATTTGCGCCTGGTCGATCGCCTCGTCATAGAGCCGGAATTCTTCCCACGACGCATTGGCTCCCGCGTCGCCCCACTGCGAGCGCCCGAGCCACATGACGCTGTCATTGACGTTTTGCGGGGTCTGGTTGGCGGCGGCAATCGAGCCGACGAGCGCCCCGTCCCGATACCAACTGATCATCCCGCTGGGCGGGGCCGCCGCCGCATCCTGCCATGTGACCACGTAGTGATACTGGACATTGGGCAAGGTCGAAAGATTGCCGTCGATCGGTCCGACCGGCTGGAATTCGCACCGCTGCGTAGCCGGGTTGGTCTCCCGCGAAAACGCGAGGTGGAACGCATTGGCCGTGTCGCCGGTGCCCGATCCGAAGCTAAACACCCGGCTCCAGTTGAAGAATTGGTGCGGCGTCGCCCACGCCTCGACCGTCAGGTTCGTCGTGGTCAGGATGTCAGACGGCATCTGGATGTAGTCGGCGACCGCCTTGTCCCCGCCCGCCAGCCGCACCGAGGTCGCGTTAAGCTGGAAGTCATTGGGCGTGCCCTGGTCGATGATCGTGCCGTGCGCCGTTCCCACCGAGTCCGGCACCGCCGTGCCCGAGGCATCGTCGAACGCCCACCGGTGGATGATTCCAGCCTGCGCCGGAAATCGGGAAAGATCGGAGACAATGAGGGCGGTCGCGCCAAGCACGGCGGCTACCGCCCGCGAAACGCGGGGGCGTTGAAGATACATCTGGGGAGGGGTTTTAGGGGTTATTCTTATTTGATCAAGTTTCGCCGATTTCTCAAGAATCAATTTGGGGGCGATCTATTTGACTAGAATCCCCATGACCCGGATGGTTCCCGATGACCGCTGAACCTCCGCCACCCGCCCCTCCGATGGACTCAGCATCCCGCCCCGGCTGGTTTCGCCGCAACATGCTGTGGGTCATCCCGTCCGGCTGCCTCCTCTTCGTCCTCCTGCCCATCGGCGGCTGCGCTTTGTTTATCGGCGGCATCTTCTCGACGCTGAAAAACAGCGAACCCGCCGAGCGGTCGCTGGAGATGATCGCGCGCGATCCCGCCGTCATCGCCGAACTCGGCTCCCCGGTCGAGCAGGGCTGGATGGTGGGCGGCAACATCAACCTCGCCAACGCCGACGGCCACGCCGATCTCCACTATCCCGTCTCCGGACCCAGCGGCTCCGGCTCCGCCCGCATCCTCGCCACCCGATCCGCCAACCTCTGGACCTTCGACGAAATCACCGTCACGATCGATGGCTCCGGGAAAGTGATCGATGTCCTGAACTCGGGGCGCATCAGTAGAAGCGACGAGGCGAATTGAGTAGGTCGGCGAATCAAACAGAGGTCTTCCTTCCACGCTCTTTTGACCTCTAAAAACAATGAGCGAAGCAGAAGTGAGACACCTGCCAAAATCCGGCAGCCACCTATGGCACAGACCGCATGAGCAGGCGGCGCAGGTCCCGGTTGGTGCGGATGAAGCCTCGGGAGCGCCAGATTTCTTTGAACTCTGCCTCGTTGATCATTGGATGCCGGGGAAGTTCCACGCCTGGTCGCGGAAGACGAATTCGCCCGCCTCGGCGGAATGGCCGACCAGCACGATGGTGTGGGCGCTGCAGTATTTTGTCGGGCAGGATATCGACGAGGACCAGGCGCCCGGCGGCATTTCCGTGAGGCGCGCGGATGCCTTCATGGTAGCCGCCGTCGGTGTAGGGAAGCTTTCGACTTTCCACGACTGACCCTTTTGCGCCGGCGATCGCGAAGTATCGTGTCCCAGCCGGCTCCTTTGCCCCAAATCGGGCGGGGAGGCGGCGCGGGCGAGGTCGAATTGCGTGGTGTCCAGACCGCCGAAGCGGGCGAGCAGCGAAGAGGAGGCGACCGCGCAGAAGTTGTGCGCCTGCGGCTCGTAGGGGAGTTCGACGTAGTGATCCAGCTTGCCGGATTGCCGCAGTTTGAGAAAGCGCGCGACCGAATCCACTCGTTGCTCCCTGTTTGGCGAGCGCATCGAGCCGCATGAGGTGGTCGCTGGCGTCGCCTTCCCCGGCGATCGATTTGTGGTAGAGAGGAGCGCTGCTTCGGCACCGGCGTTGCCCCTTGCCGCCGCCTTTCTCCCACAGCGCGACCGCCTGCGCCTGATCTTGGGCGATCCCATAGTAGGCGTAAGGAGATCGGCGAGGCTGCGCGCCGCCCGCGGGGGCACCGCGTTCCGCGCCGACCGCCACCACTTGGCGGCGTCGGCGACGACAGCTCGTGCCGCGCCCGCCGAAATACATATTGCCCAAGTTGCGGCACGCTTTGGTCGTTCCCCAGCTCCCGCCGCCTCCCGGAACAAGCCGTAGGCAATCCACGAGCGCGCGGTGGTGCCAAACCCCTCCAGATACAGATAACCGAGGTAGTCCATGCACGCCGCGTCACCCGCCGCTACGCCGCGCTCGAAGCGCTCTTTCGCCTCCGCGTATTTTGCCCTCATGGACGAGCCGGTTGCCCTCGCGAAATTCGGCGGCTGCCTGCTTCTGCGCGTAGGCAGGGGCAGAGGAAGCAGGCATCGTCGCAAAGGCGGCGGCGAGGAGGAAGGAAATCACGCGGCGAGAATGCGGGCGAAGCGCGGTGGCATAAGTGGGATAAAAATCATCGTCGGTAAGGCTGAATCGCGATGGGGAATAGAACCACGGTTACGCGCGCGCGGGCAACGCCTTTCGGCGATGGCGCTGCCTCCGCTGCGCCTGCCAACGCGCTCGACACCGGGGCGGATGGGTCCTAGGCTGGAAGCATGTTTCGCGCGATATCCCCCTCTTGTTCTTCGGCGTCGTCGCGGCGACGGTGCGCCGATGTCATCCACTGCGATCTCTGTATCTATGGCGGCGTCCGGCGGCGTGGCAGCGGCGGTCGAGCGAGCCGCATGGGCCGATCCGCCGTCCTCATCGAGCCGGGTCGCCATCTGGAGCGGGATGACATCCGGCAGCGCAGGGCGCATTTACGATACGGGCAACACCGCCGCCATCGGGGGATCGGCGACGAATTTTTACTGGCGATCGGCGCGAAGTACGGCGGCGGGCGCCGCTACACGTTCGAGCCGCACGTCGCCGAGGAAGTGTTCAACGAATGGATCGCCGCCTCCGGGGTGCCGGTCTATTTTGAAAGCCCGATCGCGGCCGCCGAGATGGATGGCGCGACGATCAAGGCGATCGAAACCGCCAACGGGCATCGCGTCGAAGCGAAGGTCTTCATCGATACGACCTACGAGGGCGACCTGATGGCGCTGGCGGGCGTGAGCTACACGGTCGGGCGCGAGCCAAACGCCCAATACGGCGAGACGCTCAACGGCGTGCGCGGCTCCACGCCGTCCCACCAATTCACGATCGGCGTCGATCCCTATGTCGTGCCCGGCGATCCGGGCAGCGGCTTGCTCCCCTACATCATGGCGGGCGATGGCGGCGCGCCGGGCAGCGGCGACGCCGGCGTGCAGGCCTACAACTTCCGCCTTTGCCTGACCAGGGATCCGGTAAGCCAGATCGTGATCGGCGCGCCGGACGGCTACGATGCGTTCACGAGCTGCTCGGCAGATACATCGGGCGCGGGTGGGCAACGGCGTCGCTATTGCGGACGTTTTGAAGATCGACGCCATGCCGAACGGCAAGACTGACATCAACAACCAGGGCGCGTTTTCCACCGACTTCATCGGGCAAAACTACGCCTATCGAGGCGGCGCCGAAGTCCGCCAGCGATCTGGGACGCGACGCTCGACTACATCCGCAGGTTGCTCTACTTCCCCGGCCACGACCCGCGCGTGCCCAGAACGTCCGCGACGGATGCTGTCGTGGGGATTGTGCCAAGACGAATTTCAAGACACCGGCGGCTGGCTGCCTGAATGTACGTGCGCGAGGCGCGCCGCGCCGGTCTCCGATTATAGTGATGACCAGCACAACTGCCGGGGTTCCGAATTCGCCGCGCATTCGGTCGGGCTGGGTGCCTATACGATGGATTCGCACAATGTGCAGCGACTGGTGCAAGGCGGCGTCGCGCGCAACGGGGGCGACACCCAGGTCGGCGTGCCCGGACCGTATCCGGTCGCCGGTCGATCGTCCCGGTGCCAGGGGAATGCGACAATCTGTTCGTGACGTTTTGCCTGTCCGCCACGCACATCGCGTTTGGCTCGATCCGGATGGAGCCGGTCCTCATGGTCCTGAGCCAGAGCGCGGCGACCGCCGGGGCGTTTGCCATCGACGACGGCGTGCCGGTCAGGCAGGTCGATTACAGCTCTCGCTGCCTTTAGCGGCGGACGAGCAGATCCTGTGGTGGGGCGGCGAGAGCCGCCGATCGATCCGGGCGACGGCGTGATCGCCGATAGCGAACGCGTCGGCTGTCGTCGGCGCGTGGGGGCAGAGCGTCGGTGGCGGGCTACAACGCGGCGAACTGTTTTCACGACAACAACGAGGGGCAGGGGACGAAGTCCGGTCACCCTGCGCCCGGCACTACCCGAGCGATGGCAACTACGATGTCTATCTGCGGTGGACGGCGCACGAGAATCGCGCGACCAACGCGCCGGTCTCCGTGCTGCACGAGGCGGCACCTCTGCGGCGGTGGACCAAACCGCGAATGGAAGCCAGTGGGTGAAGCTCGGCACCTATCCATTTCTCGCCGACGGCAGCAGCAAGTATGCTTATCGGAGCCGATGGCTATGTCGTCGCGGATGCCGCGCTGTGGAGGTGCCGGAAGGCTCCGCCGATCCCGATCCGGTCAAAGTCTTCGCCATCGCCTCGGATGCCGCCGCCACCGAGGGCGACCCCGCCGATCCGGCGCGCCTCACGTTCGCCCGCACCGGCGATGCCAGCGCGCCGCTCTCGGTCCCGCTGACGGTCGGCGGCACCGCGACACCGGGCGACGACTATGCGCCGCTGCCCGCCAGCCTCGACTTCGCCGCCGGGAGGCGACCCGCGTCATCGCGATCTTCTTCCCGCCGGACGACGGCATGGCGGAGGGCGGCGAAAGTCGCTGACCGTTTCGGTCTTAGAAGCGCGGAATATGAGGTGGGATCGTCTTCTGCGGCGGCGGTTGCCCTGCGCGATGCGCCTTTCGATGCGTGGCGTTTCGCGCATTTCAATGCGGTGCAGCTCGCCGATCCGGACATCTCTGGGGAAGGCGCGGACCCGGAGGGCGACGGCGAGTTAAACCTCGGCGAATTTTTTGCCGACTCCGATCCGTGGATCGCGGACGGCGGCGCGAAGGCGCTGATCTCCCAGGGATCGGCGGAGCGTTCACGGTCGAAGTCCCGCGCAACCCCGCCGCCTCGGCGCTCGATGTTCGCTGGAATCATCCGGCGCGCTGGCGGGCTGGCGGGTCGACGCCCGCTCCGCCGTTCCGCATCGTGCGCGACGGTCCGCGCGAGTGGCTGCGCTTTGATCTCGGCGCGGTCGCTGGTCCGGCGCAGTTTTGGCGCGCGCGCATCCGCCGCCCGGTCCCGCCGCCTATCGTGGACGGCATCGCGTTGGATTCGTTCGACACTGCGGTTGACGGCACCGGCGCGAGCACGGTCGATCCCGCCCTGCTGCGCGGCTTTGCCTCGCCGCCCGTCCTCACCCAAAGCGGCACCGTCCTGCTCGCGGGCGGTGCCGGCGGCGCGGCGTCGTTCGCCGGTCCCGACGGCAATACGTGGCTCGGCTCCGGCAGCTCGCAGACGCCGGGTCACAGCCTTGGCTGGAACCCCGGCAGCACCGGCAACCGATTTGTCCTTCAGCTCTCGACCCTGCACCAGCAGGACATCATCATCCGCTGCGACATCCGGTCCGCGCAGCAGGCGGGCGGCGCCGCCCCGGCGCAGTTCTCCGCCTTCACCTACGACCTCGGGTCCGGTCCGCAGCCCGTCCCCGGCACGGTCTTGGACGTGACCGCCGACAACCAATTCCACGAATGGACCGCCAACCTCACCGCGCTCGACGCCATCGAAAACCAACCCGCCGTCACGCTGGTCTGGGAGTTCGAGGACCTCGGCGGCCCGCCTAATCCGCAGGAGAGCTTCCGCCTCGACAATCTCGTCATCCTTTCGACCGCGATCGCCGAGTAGAGTGATTGGCGAAATGGGGGAGCGATTTCACTCCTTTAGCTTCTCCCGTTCTGCGGAAAAAACATCGCCGCTCGGATTACTTGGGAGCGTTGCCTTCCACTGGTCGAGCTTCCCGCTCATTCCGGCGACCACGTCTGGCTCGGCAGTGCTCAGGTCGATTCTTTCGAGCGGGTCATTTTGCAGGTCATAAAGTTCGGCGTGGCTGCCGTCGGAGCTGGCCAGCAGCTTCCAGCGCCCGTCCACGGCGGCGAATCCCGCCCAGTGGTCGGGCGCTTCCTTGCGCGGCGGCCATGGTGAGGGGAACCGCCAGAACAGCGGCTTGGACCGCTCCGGGGCGGCGCGCCCCATCAGTGCCGGCACCTGGCTGACGCCGTCGGGCTGGTATCCGGCCGGCAACTCCGCGCCGGCGAGGTCGCAAAAGGTGGGCAGGAGATCGACGGCGGAGATGAGCGATTGCGCGTCCACCTTCCCCGCCGCGATCTTGCCGGGCCAGCGGGCGATGAAGGGCACGTTGATGCCGCCCTCAAAGAGCGACGCCTTGTAGCCCTTGCGCCCGGCGGTGGTGCCCTTTGACGCGCCGATGCCCCAGCCCGCGCCGGTGGCGGTGTCGTATTGGAGTTCCAGCTTCGCGGCCTTGGCGCTGCGCGCCGGACCGTTGTCCGAGCTGAAGATGACCAATGTGTTGTCGGCGAGCTTTAGCCGGTCGAGCGCGCCTAGCACCTCGCCGATGCGGTCGTCCGCGTGGGAGATGACCGAGGCGTAGATGCGCTCGGCGTCGCCCTCCATCTCGCGGAAGCGCCACTCGTATTTCGGCACGGTGTGGAAGGGCGTGTGCGGCTCGTGCATCCAGAGGTTGATGAAAAACGGATCGCCCGCCGCCGCGCATTTCTCCATGAAGGCGATGGCGCGCCGCGCATCCTCGTGCACCGGCATCTGCTCGCCGGAGCAGTTGAAGGCACCGTATTCATCATAGCCGTAGGCGGACGGCGCCGGCGAATCGGGGATCATGTCGTTGGCGAGGTGCCACTTGCCAAAGTGGGCGGTGGCGTAGCCGGCGGTGCCGAGCATCCGGGGCAGCGCAGGCGCGGAAGTATCCAGCCAGTCCGGCATGTTGCGCTTCGCGTTGCTCGGCACCCACGCGAAGTGGCCGTCGATGTTGTAGCGCGCGGGGAAATGCCCGGTCATCACCGCGGTCCGGCTCGGCGAGCACACGCCGCTGGCCACGGTGAAGCGGTGGAAGTCGGTGCCCTCGCGCGCCAGCCGGTCGATGTTCGGCGTCTTCAACCAAGGGTGCCCGTGGCACGACAAATCGCCCCAGCCCCAGTCGTCGGCAAAGATGAAGACGATGTTGGGTCGCGGAGCGTCGGCGGCGCGAAGCAATCCGAACGAGGCGAGGGAAAACGCTGCGATGTAGATGAGGCGCTTCATTTGCGGGTGCTGTGATCCAAGTGCTGCTTCATGAAGGCGGCTGTCTTCGCGACGATCTCGTCGAGCGAGGGCCGCAGGGTGCCGCCGGTTTCCTTCCAGTTGTGCGCGGAGTTTTCGACGATGAGGATTTCCGCGGGTGCCTTCACGGCGTCGGCACGTTCCTTCATGTAGCGCGCGTGATGCACCGGGATGGTCGGGTCTTTGTCGCCTTGCATCATGAGCAGCGGCGGGCTGTCGGGGCGCAGATAGTTTACGGGGCTTACTTCGCGATAGGCGGCGAGCTTGGTTTCCCCGTCGGAGCCGGGCTTGATGATGCGCGGACCGAATCGGTCGCGCACACCCGATACGCCGGGCGGATTGAAGAGTTCCGTCTTCTCAAAATCACACGGGCCATACCACGACACGCCGGCGAGGAGGCGATACTTTGCATCGGCGAGCGCCGGATCGCCGGGAAAGGAATCCGGCGGTGACAGCAAGAGCATCTGCGCGAGATGACCGCTTACGGAATCGCCCCAGGTGAAGACGCGCTCCGCATCGAGCGAGAACTGCTCCGCGTTCTTCGCCGGAAGCGCAGCGCGTCCTTCGAGTCCGTCACGCAGTCGCGCATCGTGATGGAGCCGTCCTTCGCGCAGAGCCGGTAATCCACTGAGGCGACGCAGAAGCCCTGCGCGTTTAACGCCTGCACGCCGAGGAAACGCACGCCGCGCTCGCCGATGGTCCGGTTTCCGGCGGACCAGCCGCCGCCATGGGTGAATAGCACCAGCGGATACCGCACCCCGCTCCCGGCGGCTCCGGGTAATGCAGGTCGAGCTTGAGCGGCTTCCCGTCAACGGTCTTATAGGTAACATCGAACGTGGCTCTGGATGACCCTCTTCTGCGCGTGGCGCGCTGGGGAAGACGAAAACGAAAGAGGCGAGCAGGCAGCTCAGGTGGGTGCGCCGTAAGTTCATTTGATTCGGGGTTTTGGCTTTTTGAGGCGGCATGAATCTGATGCCCGCGAAGCTCACCTCGCGTCATCCTTGGCTTTCTTCTTCGCCTTGCGTTTGGCTTTCTGCGCCTCGGTCGGATCGCCTTTCCCTCGGGTGCCGCCAAGCGCGGGCACATTGGTGGTTGGGAGATTCTTGGCGAGTTCGAGCTTGGTGTTCGCGTGGGCGGGATCGCTGGCGAGGTTCGTCCACTCGTAGGGATCGTCGCGGTGGTCGTAGAGTTCCTCGCCGCCGTCGGAATAGCGGATGTAACGCCAGCGGTCGGTTCGGATGGCGTGATTGTTTTGCCCGAAAGTGGTGATCGCCGCGTGCAGCCACTCGGCGCCCGGATTTGCCAACAGGGGGCGGATATCATGCCCTTCCACCCACTCTGGTTTCGCGACGCCGGTCAGCGCGCACAGCGTGGGATAGATGCTCATGAAATCGACCGGCTGCGTGCAGACGCCGCCGGGCTGGGTGGTGCCGGGGACCACCCAGATGAACGGCGCGCGGGTGGCTCTCCTCCCACAGCGCGAATTTCCGCCAGTGCTCCTTTTCGCCGAGATGCCAGCCGTGGTCGCCCCAGAGGCAGATTATCGTGTTGTCGCGATGCGGCGACTTTTCATACGCATCTAGCACCCGCCCGATCTGGGCGTCCAGATAGGTGATCGTGGCGAGGTAGGGCTGCACCGCTTCCTTCCAGCGCCCGGAGGCGAGCATGGCGGCGTGGTCGCCATCCGGCTTAGCCATTTTCACCCCGGCGGCGGGAATGTCGCCGAGGTCATCTGGGGTAGTCGGCGGCAGCTCGATCTCGTCAAGCGGGTGCATCAAAAAGTATTTCTCCGGCACATTCCACGGCATGTGCGGCTTGTGGAAGCCGATGGTGAGGAAGAACGGCCGGTCGTGCGGCTTGCCCAGTTCCGCGATGCCGAAATCGGCAATGGAGGTGTCCGAGACCGTGGCGTCGTCCTCGCTCTCGATCGGGCCAAAGGCGATGCCGCCGACGCTGCGGTCGTCGATCTTCGCCTTGACCTTCTTCTCGCTGGCGACCGTCGTCCACTGCGCGGGTAAAGCCGAGTCTCGCCGTGCCAGAGCTTGCCGATGCCGAGCGTCTCATATGCGGCGTTCTTAAACTGCATGACGAGCGACTCCCCGACCTCTAGCCCCTCTCTGAACGGGATTGTTGTTGTCGTAGATGCCGGTCACGCCCGGGCGTTTGCCGCTGAGCAACGCGGCGCGGGACGGATTGCACACCGGCGCGGCGCAGTGGGCGTTGGTGAAGGTCACGCCCATGCTCGCCAAGCGGTCAAGGTTGGGGGTCTTCGTCTGCTTGTTGCGGCCGAAGTGACCGACCCAATGGTTCAGGTCGTCGATCGGGATGAACAAGACGTTCATCTTTGCTGGCTCGGCGGCGATGCCCGAGAAGGAGCCGAGCGCAAGCAGGACGGGAAGGAGGCAGCGGAATTTCATAGATTCAGTCCGTGGGAGTGAGAGGGTGACCGCTCACCAAGCTAATCGCCGATGAGTGCGGAATCGCCAATCACTATTATTTCAACAGGATGCTTTCCATACACCGCAAAACCACGCCCGCCGCCTTCCGGGCAGAGGTGAAGGGGTGATTGTGCGGCGGCATTTCGCTTGACTGGGGGAAACGGAACAATCACGCCGAACTCCGCGCCCGCTTGCATTTTATTCAGCCGACAAAGGTGCACATTGACAGGCTATACCGATCGGTATAGCGGTGTCCCATGAAGCCTTCACTGTCCCTAGCCATACTCGCAGCCACAGCTTTTGCCGCCTCCTCGCTTCAGGCGGCGGACTCGCTGAGGTTCCCGCCGCTGTTGGACCTTGCCGGTCGGATTGTGTCGCTGGAGCAGAACGATGCGCGACGAGTGCGGGCCTTTGTTTTTCTTGGGACCGAGTGCCCGATCGCGCGAAGCTACATCCCGGAACTCAACCGGATCGCGGCGGAGTATGCTCCGCGCGGTGCCGAACTCTTTGGTGTGTGGTCCGATGCGACGGTGACGCGAGCCGATGCCGTGAAACACTTCACCGAGTTCAAGGCGGCCTTTCCCGTCCTTCATGACGCCAGAAGCGTGCTGGCCGATGCATTGAAGCCCGCTCATGTGCCAGAGGTCGTGGTTCTCAACGCCGACGGCGCTGTCGTGTATCGCGGGGCGATCGACAACGGTTGGCAGTCCATCGGTCGGCGGCGGGCGAATGTCGAAAGTCGCTATCTGGCTGACGCGCTCAATGCTGCGGTGGAAGGAAAAGCGCCCAAAGTCGCACAGACCGAATCGGTGGGCTGCCTTTTTGAAAGGCCAATGGCACCGAAGAGCGGTCCGACTTTCGCCCGCGACGTCGCGCCGGTGGTTTTTGCGCGTTGCATGAATTGCCACCGCGACGGACAGGCGGCTCCGTTTCCGCTGACGAATTTCGCGCAAACAGCCAAACGTGCGCAGCAGATCGCCCGCGTGACAGCGAACCGGGAGATGCCACCGTGGATTCCGGCGGGCGGACACGAGCGGTTTGTCGGCGAGCGCTGGCTCACGGAGCAGGAAGTGGCGCTGTTCCGGGATTGGGCGGCTGCCGGTGCGCCGGAGGGGGATCCGGCTGATCTGCCTCCGGTGCCTGAGTTCGCCGAGGGCTGGCTGCTCGGCACGCCGGATTTGGTCGTGCAGATGCAGGAGCCGTTCGATGTGCCTGCCGACGGTCCGGACATTCTGCAAAATTTCGTCATCCCGATTCCGACGACCGAGGATCGGCTCGTCGCAGCCGTCGAATTTCACGCCGGGAATAAGCGTGTGGTTCATCACGCTGTGCTGTTCCTCGATGACAAAGCGCCAGGGGCGCGAACTGGACGCGGCCACGCCTGAACCCGGATACTCGCTCTTTGGCGGAGTAGGCTTCATGCCGAGCGGCGCCCTGGGCGGATGGAGCGTCGGCAACACGCCTCGCCGGCTGCCCGGAGGCATGGGCCGCTATTTGAAAAGGGGAAGCGACCTCGTCATGCAGCTTCACTATCACCCGACCGGCAAGCCGGAGACCGACCGGAGCACGGTGGGAATTTACTTCGTGGACCGGCCCGTCGCCGATGCCCTCAGGCAGCCGTCCACACTCGTCGGCAGCTTCTGGATGGCGAACTACGAAATGGATATTCCGCCCGGCGAGGCAGCCTACCAGCGCAGCACAAGCTACACGCTTCCCCGCGACGCGACACTGGTCGGCATCGTGCCGCACATGCACCTGCTGGGCAAAAGCATGACCGCCACCGCCACGCTCCCGGATGGAACCACGCGCACTCTGATAGACGTGCCGCACTGGAACTACAACTGGCAGGATGAATACTATTACGAACGGCCCTTCGCCCTGCCTAAGGGGACCCGGCTCGACCTCACCGCCACCTTCGACAACTCCGCCGCTAATCCAAGCAATCCCAGCAACCCGCCCAAACGGGTCACCTGGGGAGAGGGCACGCTGGATGAGATGCTCTACTGCTTCTTCCTCATCACGGGGAAATCGTCCGAGGATGTCGTCCACACCATCCTCCACTCCATGGCACACGATGCCAGGCAACCCCGTGACGAAGCCGCCCGGGCGCAAAAATAGCGATGGCCCGGTCCAAACAAAACCGCACCGCCGCGCCACCGCCGAGCACGCGCGAGCGACTGCTCGACTGCGCGCTCACCCTCTTCACGGAGAAAGGCTATTCGGCGACCGGCACACAGGAGATCATAGACGCCGCAGGAGTCACGAAGCCGGTCCTCTACCATTACTTTCTGAGCAAAAAGGCGCTGTTTTGCGAGATCGTGAGCGCCATCTACGACGCCACCGCCGCTGCATGGAAGGAAGTCATCACGCAGGAAACCACCGCCGTCGCCCGGCTTCGGGGCATTGCCAGGATTTCGTTTGAAGGCAGCGCCAGCGATCCGCGCCTGCCGCGAATCCTGATACAGACTCACTACGGTCCGCCCGTCGCCGAACTGCGCGAATTCATGGAAATCCACACCGCACGCCGTTTTCAATGCGTAGTGGAAATCGTCACCGCCGGACTGAACGATGGCGAACTCCGCGGAGGCGACCCGACAAGTCTCGCGCTGCTGTTCTGCTGCATCCTCGACCAGCACATCAACGTCCTCGCACGTCTGCCCGACCCGGCAACGTTCCTCACCGCAGAGCGTGCTGTTGCACTGGTAGATGCCTTTCTGCATGGCTGCGGCACCGGACGACTTAGCGCATTCGATATCCCCAAAATGTCCTAGCCCGCACTCAAATACCGCAAAAGCTGCGGCACGTAGAAGGCTCCCGGATTTTGCGCCAAGGCGGCGGGCAGCCCGAGCAATAGGAGCAAGGCCGCGAGGGATGACAGCTTGGATCGTTGGAGTTTAGCCGCCCCTAGTGTTAGGGGATTGTTCGCATCGAAGCGAGGCAAAAACGCCCCGCGAGATCGCGAGAGTCGGTGCCGATGGGCCAACTTTGCCGCCGCGCGTCGCTCCGCCGCCTCAACCCTACGCAAACTGCCCGAGGAACCGCAGGTCGTTCTCGATCAGGGCGCGGATGTCGCTGATGCCGTAGGTGATCATGGCGAGGCGGTCTAGCCCCATGCCGAAGGCGAAGCCGGTCACCTGGTCGGGGTCGTAGGCGCGGTCGCCGCGGGCCTGGCAGATTTCCTCGAAGACATTCGGGTCCACCATGCCGCAGCCGGCGATCTCGATCCACTTTGCCTCGCGCCCCTTGGCGTGGAGCATGATGTCGATCTCGTAGCTCGGCTCGGTGAACGGGAAGAAATGCGGGCGGAACCGGACCTCGGTATCGCCGCCGAAGTAAGCGCGGAAGAAAAATTCGAGCGTGCCTTTCAGGTCGCCGAGCGAGACGGCGGGCGCGACGTAGAGGCCTTCGAGCTGGTTGAAGGCGCTGAGGTGGGTGGCGTCGATCTCATCGCGGCGGAAGGCGCTGCCCGGCGCGATGATGCGGACCGGCGGAGCCTGCGCCTGCATGGTGCGGATCTGGACCGTGCTCGTGTGGGTGCGCAGCAACCGCCCGTCGGGGAAGTAAAACGTGTCCGCCTCGTTGCGCGCCGGGTGGTCGGCGGGCGTGTTCAGCGCGTCGAAGCAATGCCACTCGGTCTCCATCTCCGGACCTTCCGCCAGCGCGAATCCCATCCGGCGCAGGATCTGGACCGAGCGCGCCAGCACCTGGGTGATCGGATGCCGGCTGCCGCGGTTGGCCGGCCGACCCGGCAAGGTCGGGTCGATCCCGCGCGCCGCCGCAGCGTCCTTTTCCGCCAGCAGCGCCGCCGATTTCTCCTCGACCGCCGCCGTGATCGCCGTCCGCGCCTCGTTCAGCCGCTTGCCGAAGGCGGGGCGGTCCTCCGGGGCGACATCTTTCATCAGGGCGGCGGCGGCTGTCAGCCTGCCCTTTTTGCCGAGGAAGCCGACGCGGAAGCTCTCCAGCCCCGCTTCGTCGGAGATGGCGGCGATTTCGGAAAGCGCTTCCGCTTGGATCTGCTCAAGGTCGTTTTGCATGATTAGGTTGGCGAATGGGTCAATCGTCGCGATGCGCAGAAAAAGACGCGGCCGGAAACGCAGGTGCGCCGCCGGCCGCGAAAGGTGGGTCAGGGAAAATGTCGGGGGCGCGGGCGGACCGCCGCGCCGCGATTTACGCCGCGCCCTTGTTCTTGGTGGGTTCTTGGCGGAGCGTCGTCTGGGTTCCGTCCGCGTCGATGATACCCTTGTGTTGCAGGGCGTGCTTCGCCTGGGCGGCGAGTTCCTTGAACGCGACCGGGTCGCTGACCGCCATGTCCGCCAGCACCTTGCGGTCGATCTGGACATTGACGTGGGCGAGTCCTTCCATGAAGCGGGCGTAGCTCAAGCCTTCCTCGCGGGCCGCCGCATTGATGCGGGCGATCCACAGTTGGCGGAAGGTGCGCTTCCGGACCTTGCGGTCGCGGTAGGCGTAGGTCTGCGCCTTGAAGACGGCGTCTTTGGCGTAGCGGTAGAGCTTCGAGCGGAATCCGCGGAAGCCCTTCGCTTTTTCAGCCAGCGCTTGCGTCGCTTGCGGCTGGCGGGGGAGTTAGTGGCACGTGGCATTTTGGTTCTAGATCAGGCAAGTCGTTGGTTCTGTTTAGGCTGGCCGTCTCACCTGCCTGGTCGGCGCCCGCCCCCGGGGATGCTTTTCAGCTGGGGCGAATGTCGGCGCTAGGCGGCGCAGCGCAAAGCGGAACACTCCCTAGGAGAAGGGCATGTTCTGCTTCATGTTCTTTTCGTCCACCTTAGCGACCAATGTGGCTTTCCCGAGATTGCGAATCCGCTTCCGGTTCTTGGGCTGCGCCAAGTGGCGCTTCCCTTTCTTCCGGCGCAGAAGCTTCCCGGTCCCCGTCACTTTGAGGCGCTTGGAGATGGACTTCCGTGTTTTGGCTATTCCGGCGTTTTTTGGCATAGGGGCGGGGATTCTACGGGCTTTCCCCATCGCGCAAGCAAGGATTTCGCGCTTTTTCCGCCTGAAATTCGCGCCCGCCCGCAGCGAAAGCATCGAGCCGCCAATGACCGCCACCCGATCCAGATCCCTCCCGGGCGCTCGTTGGAACCGAACCGCTCCGCCCGATCGGGTCGCCGCCGCCGGTCTTCCCGAAAAAGGCGACCCAACCCGGAGGCATGGTGCCCCGCAGTTCCGCCGCCCCTGCAGGGGCGGATTCGTGCCGCGCCGGGAATCCGGTGGCGGCGTAGCTGGCGCTCCTGAGCCACCGGCTACGCTCCGGCATCCCTCCGGGATGAGGCGGGTATCGGCATCCGCATTTTCAGTTCGTCAAACGGTCTGCGCGCCCACAACCCTTTCGGATAGGTTTGTCTTCCCCAAGGAATTGGGGTAGACACCTGCTTCGCATCACCCCAAAAGGCGGGATAGCCCGCGAAATCATGCCCCGCAGAACGCGCCACCTTCAACTTATTCGCAATCGGCTGGCTCTTTGAGGCAGCCATATTGTCTCGCTCTAAAAAAGACATGCGCCTACTTTTGATTATGGGTCTCCTCTCATTTTTTACATCGTGCAAGGACAAGTCGCCCGCAGCTCAAGTCGCCATCGCTCCTCAACCGCTTGTGATCGATCTCTCAATGTTCAAAGTGGGAGACACGGTATTGGGAGAGCGCCCTTCGGAGACGGACTTTTTGCAGCGCCACTTCAGAAGTCTGATGTCTTTGAGGTAGCCGAGAACGGAATAGAGCTCGGCACCAAAGACGGTGTTCTGGATTACGCGTTTCTCACTATCGAGAACTTCAAGGGGCACTTCCATTGGAACGGGGAACCAGTCGCGGTCGGGAGAGATTCCAGGGAAGCAACAATAAAGAAGAGCTTTGGCGAACCCTACTGGATTGATCGCTCCGATGGTGAGACCATCATGTTTTACGAATACGCCGAAGGAACCATTGAGCTTCAGTTCGAGTTTCCTGACTCCGGCTCGCTTGGGTTTGTCACGCTTTCTCGCGGTGGTTCTTTCGACGGAGGAGCAGCGGAAGCTTTATGGCGTAGACAAGCCATGTGCACTACCAAAATAACCAAGCCGATCAAACACCTGAGGACTTCTAGCGAGTGATTTCTGAGGGGTTGTCCGCAGAGCTATCCGCCTTTTCCAGGAGGCGGGTCGATGCGGGGGACGAGGGGGCTGCCTGCTTTGCGCAGGGCGGCGATGTAGCGGTTTTCGTCGTAGGGTTCTCGGGTTTTCCAGCAGCGGAAGGGGACGCGGATCCATTTGTTGGCTAGGCAGCGCAGGGCGGCGTAACGGCGGCAGCCGCGCGCGCCGCGAAGCGGTCGCGTTCGGTCCCGAAGGCGGTACCAGCAGAGCTTGGGGTTGCCGAGGGACGTGGAAGGCAAGGACGTTTCTCCGAAAGGTCCGGCGGTTGCGGGTAGCGGCTCGTCTTGGACTGCCGGTCTAGCCAGGGCGGCGCAGCACCCGCAGCTGCCGCCGGGTGCAACCCATTCAGGGTTGGTTCGTGATGGGGCGCGAATCCCAGGGTAGCCTCGTCCCTCGGCAACCCTGGGCTTTGGGATGCAACCGCTTCGCGGTAGGCGACCGCGAAAGTGGCCGCCAATGGGCGTGTTGCGACGGGCGGGAGGTTGAATCTCCCGAAGGCGCATCTAAGTAGCGCGCCTATGTCTTCCCTAGGACTAAGATTCTTTCCCCCGACCCCCGACCCTAAGAACCACGCCGCCATCGGTTCGCCTGGATCGTTCGCGCTTGCCGCCGCGGCGGCGGGATTGGCGTGCTGGGCGTTTTGGGCGATCCAGCCCGACGGGATGCGGGGAGTGGGCACGATGCTGGCGCTGCTGTGGGGCGGGTCGGTCGCCCATGCGTTTTTGCCGCTGCGGGCGCGCCTCCCGTTTTTCGTGCTACTGACCTTCGCGGCGATCATCCTCGTGTTTCCGACCGAGGAAACGACCGCGATCATCGCCGGCGGGCTGGCATTGATCGGCGCTCGCCATCTGCCGGTCGCGTTCGGCGTCCGCTGCGGCATCGTCATGGTCCTCTCCGGGGCGCTCGCCGCGTTTTGGGCAAATGCGACCGCGCACGGCGGGCGGCTGATCTGGGGGGATACGATGCTGTTGGAGGAAGTGCCGGGCTGGGTGTTCACCGCCGTCCCGATCCTCGGCACCCTCTTCATGTTTCGGCTGGCGGTTATCTCTATGACCTGCGGCACGAGCGGCAGCCGGTCGGCATCTGGCAGCGGATCGGCTTTTTCTTCCTGCTGCCCAACCCATTCGTGCCGCTCTTCCCGGTCGTCGATTACAAAACGTATCTGCGGACCTACTACGATGCGCCCGCCGCGCAGATCTATCGCAAAGGCGCGCTCTGGATGGCGCGCGGCGTCATCCACCTGATCCTCTATCGCGCCGTTTACATGTATCTGGTGCCGGTGCCGGAGGACATCACCGGCTTGTCCGGCGTGCTCGCCTTCATGCTAGCCGCCTACTTGCTCTACCTGCGCGTCTCCGGCTTGTTCCACTTCATCGTCGGATCGCTCTGCCTGTTCGGGTTCAACCTGCCGGAGACGCACCGGCTTTACCTGCTGGCTAAGCGGGTTCAGCGACTACTGGCGGCGGATCAACATCTACTGGAAAGACTTCATGATGAAGCTGATCTTATTACCCGAGCTTCATGCGGCTGCGGAAGCTCGGGATGATGCCCGGCCTGCTGCTCTCCACCGCGCTGGTCTTTGCCGCCACCTGGCTGCTGCACGCCTACCAAATCTTCTGGCTCTCGGGGCGCTTCCCGCTGCCGCTGCACGACGCCCTCTTCTGGGGCGTCTTTGGCGTGCTGGTCATCATCAATACGGCGTTCGAGAGCAAGCGCGGACCGCGGCGCAAGCCGAAGGGCTGGAGCTGGGCGCGTGCGGCGCGGCTCTCCGCGCAGACCGCCGCGATGCTCGTCTGATGTGCCTGCTCTGGTCGATGTGGTATAGCGCGAATCTGTCGCAGTGGGTCGCGGTGTTGGGCAAAGCGGGGGATGCCACCACGGCGCAGGTCATCGCGGTGCTCGGCGTCCTCGCCGCCGGCGTCGCCCTCGGGACGGTCGCCCAGTATCTGCTCCACCGCGGCTGGCGGTTCGGGGTGGGGGACAAAGCCGGATGGCTTCCCGCACTTCCGCGGCGGTCGCCGTGCCGATGGCGTTGGTCGTCGCGGTTTTCGGCTATGGATTCCGCCCGGCGGAAACGGGGCGAAGGGCGAGGTCGCCGCGGCGGAAGGCGGGTGGCTGCTGGGCAAAAACGTGCCGGGCACCGGGTTGCCGTGGCTAAGTGACTCATCGCCGATCTTCGCGCGGCGGCAGCCTGAATGAAAAGGACCGCCGCTCGCGCGAGCGTGGCTACTACGAGGAAATTCTCGGTGCCGAAGCGTTTGGCGGGAGCGGGATGATCGACATCGGGATCGGCAACGGGGGACCGAAGAGCGAGGGCAAGTGGTACGAGGGCGACCACGACCGGCGCCGCGCCTTCCAAGACACCGGCGACCTGCGCGGGCGCGAGCTGATCCCGAACGACCGCCGCCGATACTTCGCCTCCGACTGGACGACGAATTCCCACAGCATGCGGGATCGCGAATACGCGCTCGCCAAGCCGCCGGGCACCTATCGCATCGCCATGCTCGGGACCTCCTACACCGTGGGGCAGGGCGTGGATGACGAGGCGGACTACGAGAGCCTGCTGGAGGTCAAGCTCAACGAGGCGACCGGCGGCGATCCGCCCGTCGAGGTCCTGAACTTCGCGCTCAGTTCCTACTCCGCCTTGGAGGCCGCCTCGCTCTGCGAGGTCAAGGTGCCGCGCTTCGGCTGCGACGCCGTATTCCTGATCTCCCACGGGGGCATCGAACCGCGGGTCCGCCGCAACTTCGCGGAGCGCCTCGCCGAGGGCGTCGACCTGCAGTTCGACGGCCTGCGCCAGCTCGCGGGCGAATGCGGGATCGAGCCGGGCATGGCGGAATCTGAGATCCGCTCGCGGCTCGCGCCCCGCGGCATGGATCTCGTCCGCTGGGTCTATGGGCAGATCGCCAAATCGTGCCGCGCCCGCGGTTCGGTACCGGTCTGGGTTTTCGTGCCGCGCACCGACGAAAGCTTTGACGCCGCCGACATCGAAGAATTTCGCGCCCTCGCAGCGGCCGCCGGCCTGGAGACGCTCGTGCTGCCCGATCCCTACGCCGGCCGCCCGCTCGCCGAAATCATCGTCCACCCGACCGACGAACACCCGAACGAACTCGGCCATCAACTCATCGCCGAGGCGCTATTCGCCGCGCTGAAAAATGCGGCTCCAAGGCTGGGCTTGGCGCTCAAGTAGATTGCCTAGCCGCCGAAGGCCAGAAGCGGGGATGCCGCCGGTCCCCGGGCGTGCGCCACCTATCTTTGGATCGGGGGCAGTCCGTCTTCGTGAGCGCCGGCGTGTCTAGGCTGAATGCCACATCGAACTGCGCCTTTTCACCGGCGAACCGAGCCGGCCCCGGCTAAGAAGTCGGCACCGTCTTTACAGCGAAGGAAAATTCGGAGCCCCCCCGCGACAGCCATGAGGTCGGTATCCAAAGGCGGGTGACACCAGGCTACCGGGACGCGGTCCGCGGGTCGAGCCTTTTGAAATACTTGTCCATCGACTTGATGTCGTCGTCGTTCAGACCTTTCCAGACGACGAGCCGCCCGTCGGTGACGGTGCGGTCGATGACCACGTAGTCGATTGGGGTGGGTTTGCTTTTCCGGGTGATGATGGCGCGGAGATAGCGGCCGCTGGCGGTGGCGCTGATCGATTCTAGGTGCTGCGTGCCGCGCCTGTTGAGCTGGATGACCGCACCCTTCGTCCCATTTCTGGCGTCGAATGGATGGAACGACTCGATGTCGTCGGTGGTCAAAGTCGGGATGCGGCTCAAGTAAACCGTCTTGCCGTTGATCTCGTCTTTGAACACAAACTTCTCGCCATCCTGCTCGATGCCCTGGAGGTGGAAGCTGAGGGCGAAGCCGCCGCGTTTGGCCGCCGCGTAGGAATCGCAGACGGCGATGGCGCAGAGGAGGGCGAGGAAGGGGAGCAGTCGTTTCATGGGGCGCGTTGGGTTGGACGGATCTACTATGGGGTCCGTGAGACGGATGGCCAAGCGGTTCCCTTAGGCGATTCCGAAGCGGTGCGCGGGCAATGTATCGCCCCGGCGAAAGCCGCGCGCCCGCCGGGACGTTTTATCGGCTTCTATGCGCCCCTCCCAGACCGCCCATTCCCTGCTCGCTGCTTCCGCGGCTCTCGCCCTCGCCCTGAGTTCCGGTGTTGCCGGAGCCGCCGCTGCCGATGGCGATAGCGATAGCGATGGCGATCCGTCGCTGAACCCGCTGCGTTATTCGGCGCGGAGCCTGATCGAAGGCATGGCGCAGCCGATGGAATTCGAGGTCGCGCCGGACGGGCGGATTTTCATCATCGAGCTGGGCGGCAAAGTGAAGCTGCTCAAGCCGGACGGCGCGGTTTTGCTGGCGGCGGAGATCGAGGTCTTTGCCGCGCAGGAAAATGGGTTGCTCGGGCTGGCGCTGGACCCGGCGTTCGCTGCCAACGGCTGGCTTTACCTGATGTATTCGCCGCCGAATTTCGACGGGCAGCGGATCAGCCGGTTCACGGTGGAAGGCGATGCGCTCGACCGGAAGAGCGAGACCGTCATCCTCGAATGGGGCACGCAGCGCCACGAGTGTTGCCACCACGCGGGCTGCATGGAATTCGGGCCCGACGGCAACCTCTACGCCGCGACCGGCGACAACACGCACCCGCATGCGGACTCCGGCGGCTATGCGCCGATCGACGAGCGCCCGGACCGGGGGCCGTGGGATGCGCAGAAATCGGCGGCGAACCCCGGCGACCTGCGCGGCAAGATCCTGCGGATCAAGCCGAAGCCGGAGGGCGGCTGCGAGATCCCGCCGGGCAATCTCTTCCCGCCCGGCACGCCGGGGACGCGCCCCGAGATCTATGCGATGGGCTGCCGCAACCCGTGGCGGATGACCATCGACCCGGCGACCGGATTCGTCTATTGGGGCGAGGTCGGACCGGATGCGGGCGGCGATTCCGAACGCGGACCGCGCGGCTACGACGAGATCAACCAGGCGCGCGGTCCGGGCAACCACGGGTGGCCGTATTTCATCGCCGACAACCAGCCGTATGCGGATTTCGATTACGTGGCGATGAAGGCGGGACCCCGCTTTGATCCGGCGAAGCCGCGCAACAGGCGTCAACAACACCGGGCCCAAGGACCTGCCGCCCGCCGTGCCCGCTTTCATCTACTGTACGTATGGCAAGTCCGAGCGCTGGTAGGAGCTGGGCGAAGGCGGGCGCACCGCCTGCCAGCCAGCGCGGTCTTCCACTTTAAAGATTCGTTCCGCGAGACGGGCGGCTTTCCCGAGCGCTACGACGGCTGCCTGCTGTTCTTCGACTGGCAGCGGTAGTTCATCAAATGGGCGCGGATGGACGCCGATAGTAAACTGCAGGGCATCGAGGACTTTATCGCGCCGGTCAAAATCAAACGCCCGACCCGGAGCGCGCTTCGCCCCGGACGGCACGCTCTACCTGCTCGATTTCGGCGAGACGTGGGGAGCCAATGCCGACTCGCGCCTTCTCCACCTCACCTACACATGCAATCTCCCGCCCGCCGCCGCCGCCCAATCCGACCGCGCCGACGGCCGCTGCCGCTGCGCCTCAACCTGGGCAGCGAGGGCTCGCCGATCCAGAAGGCAAACCGCTGCGCTACGAATGGCGGCTAATGCCAGCGGGGCGTGTGCTCTCGACCGAGGCGGCTCCGAGCGTCGCGCTGGAGGAGCGGGCGACTTTCAGATCGTGCTGACCGTGACCGATGCGGAGGGCGCGCAGGCGCAGGCGAGCGTCAACGTCACGGCGGGCAACACCGCGCCGGAGGTCGAATTCGAGGTGCCGCGGGCGGGCGACTTCTACACGCCGGGTCAGCTTGATCGCGTATCGCGTGCGGGTGCGGGATGCGGAGCAGGGGATTCGCAAAGCGCGCCGGATGCGTTTGCGGCGGCGGTATTGGTCAGCGCGGTGGCGGATAGCGGGGGCGGCCGCCGCCGGGTCTTCGCTGATCCGGCAGGCGGATTGCTTCAACTGCCACCACGTCCAGGAGAAGCTCGTCGGGCCGCCGTTCCTCGCCATCGCCGACAAATACCGCGGCCAGGCGGGCGCGGCGGACGCCTCGGTCGAGCGCGTGATCAAGGGATCGACCGGCGTGTGGGGACCGATCCCGATGCTGCCGCACGGGCACCACACGCGCGACCCGATCCGCGCGATGGTCGAGTACATCTACGGGTTGGACGCCAACGCCGCCAAGCCGGCGATCGCCCGGGGTCTGGCGGGCGAGATCCCCGCGCCGCCGTCGGACGGCTCCCGCGCGGTGCTCATCGACGCCGTCTTCACCGATGCCGGGGCGGCTCCCGCCTCGCCGCTGGTCGGCAAGGCGAGCCTCGCCCTGCGCGCGCGGCGGATCGAGGCGGAGCAAGCCGACGCGGTCGCCGGATCGCAGGCGCTCGGCGGCAGCCAGGCGTCGGGCGGGCGATTCATCGGCGGGATCGCCGACGGGCATCACCTTTTGTTCAAAGCGATCAACCTCGGCGCGGCGGGCGGCTTGAAGTGGCGCGTCGCCTCCGCCGGGCAAGGCGCGGCGGTCGAGCTGCGCCTCGGCGCGCCAGATGGACCGCTGCTCTCGGCGATTTCCGTCGAGCCGACCGGCGGCTGGGAAAACTGGGTCGAAATGGAATCGGCGCTCGGCGCAACGAAGCCGAACGAGGCGGCGGACGTCTATGTGGTTTTCAAGAACCCTGGCAAGTCCGGCTTGATGAATCTCGACTGGATCGAATTCCTGCCCTGATCGGGGACCGCCAACTTTTCTCTCCCCATCAAAGCGAGATCGAATTATGCTCCGCGCCATGAAGATCCTCGCCCCCCTCATCGCTGCCGCCGCGTTATCATCGGGTGCCTCGCCCGGCTTCGCCCAAGATCCGATCAATGATAACTTCGCCGACCGGGTCGAATTGACCGGCGTGCCGGTCACCGCGTTCGGCGAGAACTTGAACGCGACGAAGGAGGCGGGCGAGCCGAACCACGGGCTGAACCTCGGGGGCGGATCGGTCTGGTGGACGTGGACCGCCCCGACGGCGGGCATCTTTGAGATCGACCTGCGCGCCAGCGCCTTCGACACATTGCTGGGGATCTACACCGGCAACGCGGTCGATGACCTCATCCCGCTCGTGTTCAACGACGACGCCTCGGTCGTGCCGCAAGTCGTGCAGAGCCGCGCGCTGGTCAGCCTGAAAGCGGGCGAGACGATCCACATCGCTGCCGATGGGTTCGGAGACGGGACGGCATTTGCCAACGGCGACATCCAGCTCGACATCCGGCTCGGTCCCGCCGGCCCGAGCAACGACAACTTCGCCAGCGCCATCGACCTCGGCTCGGTGCTCGGCATTTCCGTGAATGGCAACAATGTGAATGCGACGCGCGAGATCGGCGAGCCGGGCCCTTCATGATGAAGACGCGTCGGTCTGGTGGAAGTGGACCGCGCCGTCCACGATGGATGTGATCGTCGATACCGAGGCAGCGCCCTGAGCGGCGGGCTGGTCGGCAGGAAGTGCGCTTACGCTGCTGTCAGTCTATTCCGGCGCGGATCTCAATTCGCTGCGGCTGGTCGAGCGCAACAACAACGCGAATGCGAACGTCTCGCATAGCGAGGTCAAGTTCGTCGCCGAAGCCGGGGTAACGTATTTCCTCCGCGTCGGCGGTCCATTCGTGCAACTCATCGACGGGTCCGGCGGGCTGGTCGGCACGGCGGTGTTGACCGGGGCGATCCAGCTTTCTATCAACCAAGATCCCGAGCGCTCGATCGTGGCGTTCGGCTCGGAGTGGGAATACCTGCATCCGCTCGACGGCGTCGATCCGGCGCTTCGTAGAGCACCGATTTCGAAACGACCTGGCACACGCCCGCCGCCTACGACGGACCGGCGTTCGTCGACCCGCTCCCCGCGATCCTCGGCTACGGCGCGATTAACTTCGACACCATCGCCACCGACATCATCCAGCCCGACAGCGGGTTGCGCTACTCGGCTTACTTCCGGCATACGTTCACGCTGGCGGAAGACGAGGGAAGGCGCTGGGCATCGATATTTTTGGCGGACGACGGCGCGGTCATTTACATCGATGGCGTCGAGGTGGCGCGGACCAACTTCACCGAACGGACCACCTATCTCGCCTTCGCCGATGGCAGCGCCGGGCGCGAGGATACGCTGAACCGGCTGGCGATCCCTGAATCTCGCGGCGGGCGAGCGCGATCGCGGTCTCGCTTCACAACGCGGCGAACGACAGCTCCGACCTCGGGTTCGACCTGCGCCTCTTCGCCGGATCGCCGGACTTCGGCGTCACCCGATCGGCGTCAACGGCGTCGGCACCGGCTTCGAGGAACCCGCGCCCGGCGCGCGCGCCTCTACGAGCGCCCGGTCGGCGGGCTCAGTGTCGTGGGCGATCGACAGCGTAGGCAACGCGGTCGCCGATTTCGCCGAGCAGGGCGCGCTGGAGTTCAGCAGGGTGGTGGAACGTTCCGCAGCGGCGCATCGACGTGCGCGGCGCGTCGGGATTGGTCGCCAGCATCGACCTGCGCGTTTTCCAGTTGAGTACAGGCTTGGAAAGCGACGACTCGCTCCGCGCCCATCGCGGGTTCGGCGGACGGCACGCTGTTGAGCGGGTCGCCGAATTGATCCCGCTGACGACCGGCGGTAGCGAGCTGACGCCGCCGAACGACCAATTGATCTTGTTTGATATCGGCGGCGGCTATTCGCTTCACCACCGCGCCGGGGGCGGTCCCGGATGGTCTGGCGGTCATCCAGGTCGTCTTCGAGTCGAGCAACAATTCGGGAGCGAACGCACTGTGATCGACAACGTCCTTGTCACCCAAGGCCCGCGCACGGATGGCGATGGCGATTCGCTGAGCGACGCGGAAGAGATCGTCTTGACCAACACCAACCCCGGTAAGGCGGACACCGATTTCGACGGGCGGTCCGACAGACCGGATGTCTGGGCACCGACCCGAACCTGCGCAGCTCGGTCGCTGCGCTCACTAGCACCGACGATACCGGCAGCGGGATCGCCTTGGTCTGGAGCGCCATCGACGGCTGGACCTACTCCGTGGAGGTCGGCGACAGCCTTTCGCCGACCGGCTGGACGAAAGCTGCCGAAGTGCTCGCCACCGGCAACCTGGCCGGCTTCACCGTGCCGCGCGCGCTCTTCATCGACGGCCGGGGCTTCGCCCGCGTCCGCCCCGGGCGCTGAGCCACGCGTTGCCGCCGGTGATTCAGCGATTCCGATCCCATGAGCGAAAGCCCAGAAAGCGGCGGTCGCGCGGCGGTCTTTTCGGCGCGCGGCGTGACGAAGATCTACCCGATGGGCGAGGTCGAGGTCCAGGCGTTGCGCGGTGCGGACCTGGATTTGTTCGAGGGCGAGTTTGTTGTTTTGTTAGGGGCGTCGGGCAGCGGGAAGTCCACGCTGCTCAACATTCTCGGCGGCTTGGACCTGCCGACTTCGGGCGAGGTTTCCTATCGCGGCGAGAGCCTGACCGATTTCAACGACGAGCAGCTCACCGAATACCGGCGGCGGCATGTCGGCTTCGTCTTCCAATTCTACAACCTGATCCCCAGCCTGACCGCGCGGGAAAACGTCGCGCTGGTCACCGAGGTCTCGGAGGATCCGATGGACCCGGCGGAGGCGCTGGGGCTGGTCGATCTCGGCGGGCGGCTCGACCACTTTCCGTCGCAGCTTTCCGGCGGCGAGCAGCAGCGCGTCGCCATCGCCCGCGCCATCGCCAAGCGCCCCGATGTCTTGCTGTGCGACGAGCCGACCGGCGCGCTGGACGTGAAGACCGGGATCAAGGTGCTCGACGTGCTGAGCAAGGCGAATCGCGAGCTGGGCACCACCACCGCGGTGATCACGCACAATGCGGCGATCGCCGCGATGGCCGACCGCGTCATCCACCTGTCCGGCGGGCAGATCGCCGAGGTGGTGGAAAACGCGGAGCGGGTGGAACCCTCGTCGCTGGAATGGTGAGATGACCGCGCTGCACCAGAAACTCTGGCGCGACCTCGCCGGGATGAAAGGTCAGGGCGCGGCGATCGCGCTGGTCATCGGCTGCGGCGTGTCGATGTTCGTGATGGCGGTCGGCACGCTCCGCGCGCTGGAGCGCTCGCAGGAAACCTACTACCAGCGCTATCGGTTTGCCGATGCGTTCGTCTCGCTCAAGCGCGCGCCGCTGAGCGTCGCCGACCGCCTCGCCGAGATCCCCGGCGTGGCGGAGGTGCAGCCGCGCATTTCGGTGGCGGTCAACCTCGGCATCGATGGCGTGGCGGAACCGATCGTCGGGCAGGTCGTCTCGGTGCTGCCGCGCGACCGCGCCCAGTTGAACCGCCTGCACCTGCGCGCCGGCCGCTACCCGGAGCGCGGCGCGGGCGAGGTCGTGGTGAGCGCCGCCTTCGCCGAGGCACGGGGCATCGCGCCGGGATCTCCGGTGGAAGCGGTGATGAACGGCCGCCGCCGCGAGCTGAGCGTCGTCGGCGTCGCCTGTCGCCGGAATTTGTGGTCGAAGTCCAGCCCGGCGCGATCATGCCGGACAGCAGCCGCTTTGGCATCCACCCTGTGGATGTTGCGCGAGGATCTCGCCGCCGCCTGACATGGTCGGCGGGTTCAATGACGCCGTCCTCCGCCTGATGCCCGGCGCGTCCGAGCCGGAGGTGCTCCGCCGCATCGATCTGATCGTCGAACCCTACGGCGGGAACCGGCGCGAATATTGCCGCGCTCCAGCTCTCCCACCACTTTGTCACCGAGGAGATCCGCCCAGGCTGCGCAGCTGGCGGTCGTCACCTTCGGCGATCTTCCTCGGCGTCGCCGCCTTCCTGCTCAACATCGTGCTCGCCCGGCAGATCGCCAGCCAGCGGGAGCAGATCGCGGCGCTCAAAGCGTTCGGCTACCGTCGCCAGATCGGTTGGCACTACGCGCAGTTCGCCCTGCTGATCACCGCCTTCGGCGCGGCATTCGGGTCCGCCATGAAGCTTCTTCATGGGGCGCGGGATGACGCGGATGTATGCCAGTTCTACCGCTTTCCGACCGCCGAATATCGGCTCGAACCCAGCGTCATCGGGATGGCGTTCGCGCTCAGTTGCGCCGCCGCGCGCTCGGCGTCCACCTCCAGTCGATCCGCCGCGCCGCCGCTGCTGCCAGCCGGCGGAGGCGATACGCCAGGCCGCCCGCCAGCTTTCGCCCCACCGTGGTCGAGAGCGCCTCGGCTTGCAGCGTTTCTTCGGGCAATCGTGCGCTGATCCTGCGCCAGCTCGAACGCCGCCCGCTGCGCGCCGCGATCTCGGTCCTGGCGATCGCCCTCGCCATGGCCGGTCGTCGTGTTCGGCAGCTTCATGCGCGATGCAGTCGGTCCCTACATGGCGTTTCAGTTTGGCGAGGTCGAGCGGCAGGATGTGACGCTGACTTTCACCGAACCGGCGGGCTGGAAGCGATCCACGGGTGAGCATCTGCCGGGCGTGATCAAAGCGGAGGGTTTCGCTCGGTCGCCGCGCGGCTCGGCTCGGGCATCGGTCGCGCCTCGTCGGGATCACCGGTATGCAGCCCGAGCCAGTCTCTACCGGCTGGTCGAAATCGGCAGTAGAACACCGCCCGGAAGTAAGCTTGCTCATCTCGCGGCAGCTCGCCCGCATCCTCGATGCCGAAGTCGGCGACGCGCTCGAGGTCGAGGTGCTAGAAGGAACGCCCGCATCTCAAAATCACATCCGATGGGATGATCGACGATTTGACCGGGCTGTCCGCCTACGGAAGTCGGCGCGCTCAATCGCCTGATGGAAGAAGACCGCGCGCGGTCTCCGGCGCGCGCCTGCTCGTCGATGCCCGCGACCGGGACGCGCTTTACGAGGAAAGCAAAGACGTGCCCGCATCGCAGCGGTCGCCACCGCCAGCCATCTGGTCGAGGCGTTCCAGACAACGATGGGCGACAACATGCTCCAAGTTCCAGGCTTTCAACCACTCGCCTTCTCGATCGCCATCGCCTTCGGCGTCGTTTACAACAGCGCATTTCGCTGGTAGAGGCGCGGGCGGGAGCTAGTACGCTGCGGGTCATCAGGTTTCGGCGCGGCGAGGTCTCGAACTTGCTCGCCGGTGAATTCCTCGCCATCACGCTGCTCGCCCTGCCGCCCGGCTGCGTGCTCCGGCTGGTTTTCTCACCCTGTCGATGGGTGCGGTGGACCCAGGGAACTCTTCCGCCTGCCGGTCGTCATCAAGCCGGGCACCTACGTGTTTGGGGCTGCCGTGATACTCGTTGCCATGCTCGCCTCGACTCTTATCATCCGCTATCGGATCGCCAAACTCGATCTCGTCTCCGCTCTGAAATACAAAGAATAGCGCGCCGTGAAATCGCCGACAAAACTGCTCTGGTGGGGCGCTGCTGCGGATCGCGGCGGCGCTCGTAAACTATGCTTGTCACGCCCGCAACCGTCCCCGTCGACCTCGGCGCCGCCACCAGCGAAGCGTCTGACCGTGACCGTGGACGAAGACGTGCACCCCGCATCCGCGAGCGCTACATCGTCTCCACGCCGCTGGGCGGCCAACGCCGCATCTCGCTCAAGCCCGGCGACCCGGTCATGGCGGGCGAACGTTGCTCACCACGGTGGAGCCGAGCGACCCCGGCTTGCTCGATTCCCGCGCGCCGCGCGCAGGCGGCGGGCGAGCGCGCCAAAACGGCGGAGGCGGTAGCGAGCGCGCCTCGGCGAACTCGACCGCGCCAGGGAAGCGAAACGCTTTGCCGACGCCGAGCTGCAGCGCGCCGCCGACCTCAAGAAAAGGATTCGTCCCCGGCAGCGAATTCGACCGGCTGCAGTTCGAGGCGCGGACGGCGGGCGACGACGTGCGCGGCGCCGAGCACGCGGTCCAGATCGCGGCGTTCGAGCTGGAGCAGGCGCGTGCGGCGCTGATGCTCGGCAGCGGGGCGGGCGAGCCGGATGCCGCCGCCTTTCCGATCCGCTCGCCGATCAGCGGCAAGGTCCTGCGCGTCATGCAGGAGAGCAGCCTGGTGGTCGCCCCCGGCGCGCCGCTCGTCGAACTCGGCGATCCCAGCGACCTCGAAATCGTCGTCGATGTGCTCTCCAGCGACGGCGTGAAGATCGACCCCGGCGCGGCGGTCAAGCTCGAACACTGGGGCGGCGACGCCCCGCTGGACGCCGAGGGTCCGGCTGGTCGAACCCGCCGCCTTCACCAAGTATCGGCGCTCGGCGTGGAGGAGCAGCGCGTCGATGTGATCATCGACTTCGTCAGGCAGGAAGACCTGCGCGCCAGCCTCGGCGACGGCTTCCGGGTGGAGGCGCGCATCGCGATCTGGGATGGCAAGGGCGTGCTCAAGATCCCGGTTGGCGCGCTCTTTCGCGAAGCGATCGTTGGGCGGTTTCGCCGACAGCCGGCGGCTCCGCCGGGTGAAGGCGGTCGAACGCGGGCACAGCAACAGGATCGATGCCGAAATCCTCCTCCGGCTTGGACGAAGGCGAGCGCATCGTCCTTCACCCCGGCGAATCGGTCGGCGGCGGGACGCTGATCCAGGCGCGTTAGGCTGGGCGAGAAGCCGGGGCAGTTTCTGTTCACGCGGCGGGCAGCGGATGCCCAAATCGAAGAATTTGGCGATCGGTCCTTTCAACTGGAGCGCGGGTCTATTCTCGTTCGCCCGCTATGAAAGCCCTATCTCTCAAATCTACCCTATTCCTCCTCGCATGAAACGCCGCTCCTTGCGATGGTGAAACAGCCTGAAGTCCGACATGTGCCATGGATGCCGGGCATCGCCTTCGCACATGGGAGTTGCCGACCGTCCACGTGACCGCCGATTCCTCCGGCGGACTGGTCGAAAACGAGCTGATCGGTGACAACGCGCAGCCGCGCTGGACCGCCAAGCGCCGCTTCCCGTCCACGCGTGTTTACGTCCGCCCCGAAGGCAAGTTCGAGTTCGAATCCTGGGCGCGCGGAACCTTCGACGATGGCGAGGCGAAGTGGCGTTTCCTCCAAGAAATCGATATCGGTCTGCCGGGTCGCTTCCAGCTCGACCTCTATTTGCGCGAAGATTACTCGACCGAATCGACGAAACCCTGTGGGGCGCCCAGTTCGAAGTCCGCTACCGCGCTCGCCGACTGGGGCAAGCTGTGGGGCAACCCGACGCTCTATTTTGAATATGTCCTGCTCGACGACCGCCCGGACAAGATCGAAGGCCGAAGCTGCTGCTCGGTGGCGACATTTCGGACCGCTGGCACTGGGGCGCGAACTTCGTCGGCGAGCTGGAACTCGGCGGCGAACGCGAGCAGGAATACCAGATCACCACCGCGCTTTCCTACACCGTGATCGACTCCAAGTTCTCGGTCGGGATCGAGGACCATCCTCACCTTCGTCGACAATGCCGGGACGCGGCAATTATGAAGGCGAGCTTCGTGGTCGGACCCAGCTTTCAGTGGACGCCTGCTGATGCGCTTTCACCATGAACCTCGCCCCGCTCGTCGGCGTGACGCGCGACAGCCCCGACGCCCAAGTCTGGTTCAACCTCTGCTAGAATTTTAGGGTAGACCCTCCTCATTGGCGGACCTGCTGTTTACCGATCCAGGTGCCGCGAGGCAGAGACCTCCGGGAGGGGTCCTCTCGCCTCGCGGCGCCCGCGTCAGGAGGGGCGGATGCGTGGGCGAATTTCTGTAGTGGCAACAGGCGCGCGCAAAACGTATTCTTGGCGAATTCTTTGGATCGCATGATGATGAATCGCCCCGCTTCAATTGCCCGCCACCGGCCCTCTCCGCCGCCGCCGCGCCGCCTTGATCGCGACCGGATCGATTGCGCAAATCCCCGCCGTGGAGGCTCCGCCGGGCAGCGGACCAGCCCTTGCCGGGAAGGTCGTCGTCATCCCCGTGCGCGGCGGCGACCTGGACGACGGGCGAGGCGATCAAGTCGATCAAGGACTCGCTCCAACGCGGAAGGCGGAGCGGAGGCGGTTGTTTTCGAGTTGAACGCGGCCGAGCAATTCAGCATCGTGGGATTCGCGGTGCTTGGAGATGATGTAAAGGCCGACTCGAGTTCCGCTCTATGCTTTCGCGCATCATTCGGCGGTCGGCGGCGCGTTGCTCGCCGCCGGATGAGCAGATCCTATGAAGTACCCAGCGAGTCAGTGATCGGCGGCGCGTCTCGGTTGAGGCGGCGGAGGAGAAAAGAAATCGGACGACGAGGATGCGGATGAAGCCGCGTCGAACTCGTCCAACCTCTCCGCGCAGATCTCGATCCTTCGGCGCGCGAATTCCCGCGCCGCCGCGTCGCGCGAACTGTCCACTGTTTTCGAAGCCTTCGTCGATCCTTCGGTCTCGCTCGGGCTGGCGGGTGACGACGGCGCATTGGTCGCGATTTCCAGGGCGAATTGCTTACCCTGACCGCGGAGGAAGCGACCCGGAAAATATGGCGGCAAGCCGCTGCTCGCCATGGCATCGTGGCGGACGTGCCCGCCCTTGCTCGAGGCGGCGGGGCTACCCGGCGAGGTCGCCGAACTGGGCAGCGAAGGAATGCCCGCCATCGACGAAAAGGCGCGCGAGCGGGCGGCGGAGGCGATCTCCAAGCGGCTCCAAAAAGAGCATGACGAATCGCGTTGGGCGATCGATCTGCGGTCCAGCTATAAGGACAAGATCGTGGTCATCCCGGTCGAGCGCGACGACCTTGTATCCGAGGCGCGGTTCCATTTCATGAAGAAGACGATGCAGCGGGCGCAGGCGGATTCTGCCAAGGCGATTATCTTTGACATGAACACGCCGGGCGGTTTCGCGTGGGAGACATCAGAGTTGATGATGACGGAGCTTCAAAGCATCACGGTTCCGACGATCACATTCGTCAACCCGAACGCGATTTCGGCGGGATCGCTTATCGCCTTGGGCACCGATCATATCTACATGGCCCCGGCGAGCGTGATCGGCGCGGCGGCGGTGGTGACGGGCGGCGGGCAAGACCTTCAAGAGACGATGGCGAAGAAATTCAACTCGATGATGCTCTCTGTGGTCCGCAATGTGGCGAAGAACAAAGGGCACAATCCAGATATCGCCGAGGCATTCGTTTTGCCGGAAAAGGAGGTCATCGTCGATGGCGTCACGATTTCGAAATCGGGCGACCTGCTCACGCTAAACGCGCTCGAAGCGACGGAAGAGTTTGGCGGCAAGCCGCTGCTGGCGAAGGGCATCGCGACCACGTTGGAAGAGATCATCGAGCGCGAGGGGCTGGAGGGCGAAATCCAGCGGGTCTCCCCCTATGGCATGGAGGCGGTGGCCGAGTGGATCGACTACCTGGCGCCATTCCTCCTTCTCCTCGGGCTGGCCGGCATCTATGTCGAGATGAATACGCCGGGCTTCGGCGTGGCTGGGCTCGTCTCGATCCTCGCGTTCACCCTTTATTTCTTCGGCAACAACCTCGCCGGGAACCTCGCGGGCTACGGGCATATCGTGATCTTCATCATCGGGATCGCTTTGCTCGTGGCGGAGGTCTATCTGATGCCGGGCACATTCCTGCCCGGCATCATCGGCGGCGCCCTCATCATCGGGTCGCTGATCTTTGCGGCGGTCAACATGATGGAGCTCGAGCTTTTCCTCGACAAATCGCCCGCCTCAGAAGGTCTCGGGGCCGTGCTGGCGGGTCCGACCACCTCGGTCGCGGTCGGCGTCATCGGCGCGGCGTTGCTCGTCATGGCGCTGATGCGCTTCCTGCCCGAAACCGCCGTCGGCAGGATGCTCACGCTGGAAGCCGCGGTGCCCGCCGGGGCGAACCTCGATGCTCCGGTGGCAGAGGGCGCGCCGGAAGCCGCCCCCCGCTCCGCGCGCCCGCAGATCGGGCAGGCCGGCTCCGCCCGCACCGCGCTGCGCCCGGCAGGCAAGGCATTGATCGGCGACCGGCTGGTCGATGTCACCGCCGGTTCCGAATTTATCGAAGCCGGCGCGCCAATCCGCGTCGCTGCGGTCGAAGGGTCGAGGGTTTTGGTGGAGCGCGGATAGCTTAGGCGATCTAGCGATTCACTTGGGCGCGTCTCGAGTCGGCCACTGGTGGGGCAGGCGTTCCATGTCCTCCATGGCGGAAAGTTCGGTCGCCCTGGATCAAATCCCCACCTGAATTGTCTTGCCTGGGCAGCGGCGCCTCCTTTAGAATCTGCCATCTTTTCATATGAAAGCGCTTTTGCTCCTAGCCCTCGCCTTGCTTGCAGGATTCGCCAGCGAGGCGTTCGCCGCAGATCCCGATCCCATCGCCGACCTCAAGGCGAAATTTGCCGCCCACCGAAACAGCCTGATCGCTAAAGAACTGCGCCGCCTGGATGATGATCTCGCGCGGCTTGATCAACGCCTCATCGCGCTTGATGAGCTGAAATTGGCGATCGCCGTCCGGGAGGCTAAGGCGAAGATCGCGGCGGCTGTCAAATCGGGTAGGGATCTCGATGCCGGCTTTCCAGCGATCGACACTTCGGTCGCCGAAGGACCGAAAAAGGACGAGGCATTGAGACTGGTGGCGGCAGTCAAAGAGGGGTTCCAAGACCGGGTGGGGCGTGTCCTTCCGCCAGCGTGGCGCATCTACATCCAGAAGCTCGGCGAACTCGAACAAAGAGCGACCCTCGCGGGCGACTTGAAGGGTGCGGTTGCCGCGCGCCAGCAGAAGGCAGAGGCGGAAAAGTCATTCGCCTGGTCGGAATTGAAAACGAACATCCCCGAAGGCGCTGCCGAACTGAATGGTCACTTCTACCTACATTTTGATGGGAAGGCGACATGGCACGACGCGAAGAATGCCTGCGAAAAGCTGGGCGGTCACCTTGTGACTATTTCAAGCAGGGAGGAAGCCCTCTTCGTCCGCCGCCTCTGCGGTGGAAAGCACGCTTGGATCGGCGCGACTGACGAAGGAAAGGAAGGGGAGTGGAGATGGGTGACAGGCGAGCCATTCAGCTTCACGGATTGGGGGCCGACCGGTCCAGACAACTTCCAGGGGAACCAGCACCATGCATTGATTTGGCTAGGCGGAAAGTGGGATGACTATTTTGCAGCCGAACCAAACCGATATGTCTGCGAGTGGGAATTGCCGCCCTCCGAGTAGGCTGTCCGGATCGAAGCCAACAGCGCAACCGGATTCACTTGTCCGTTGCTGCCGCAAGGATCCCGCCCGCGCTTTGCAGAGCCGGGCAGCGAGGCGGACTATTGGTCTGGTCTGCTGGTGAAAGGGGGCGCGGCGTTGGACAGGGACCTAAAAATGCTCGCCAATACCAACCGATTGAGATTGCTGCCGCCATCGTATCGAAGAAGAATAGCTGGGTCTGCGACCCCATACCCTCCCTCCAAACCATGATCCGAATCTCTTGCGCTGCGGCGGCTTTTGCTGCTGCTACCTTGTCCGCCACCGCCCAGGAACCAATCCGGATTCTCCCGATGGGGGATTCGATCACCAACGGTTCGGGCGGGACCGCGAACCGCGGCGGGTATCGGGGGACGCTCTACGATCTGCTGGTCGCGGCGGAATACGATATCGATTTTGTGGGGACGACGACGACGAATAGCTCGCTGCTGGCGGACATGGACCACGAGGGGCACGGGGGCTGGCGGATCGATCAGCTCGATTCGAATGTGGCGGCGTGGCTGGCGGCGATCGACACGCCGGACATCGTTTTGCTGCACATTGGGACGAATGACTTCGGGCAGGGCGTCGATACCGCCAATGCGATCCACCGGCTGGATGCGCTGATCGGCAAGATCGCGACGCTGAGCCCGAGTTCCCACGTCATCGTGACCAATCTGATGGAGCGGGGCGAGCCGCAGAACGCGGCGATCCAGGCGGAGTTCAACCCGTTCGTCGAGGGCGTGGTGGCGGACCATCTGGCCGCCGGGCATCTGGTTTCGTTCCTCGACATGCGGGCGGCGGTGCCGCTCTCCGACATGCCGGACAACCTGCACCCGAACCAGGCGGGCTACGACAAGATGGCGGCGGCGTGGTTCGCGGCGATCGAGGACGTGATCGAGCCGGGCGACGAGGTGCCGCCCGAGCTGCGGCGGGCGCGCGGGTCGCGCGAGGGCAACCAGGTCATCGCGACGTTCAACAAACGCGTCGATGAGGCGACCGCGACCGACCCGGCGAACTACGCGGTCGATGGCGGCATCGCGGTCCTCGCCGCCTCGCTCGATGCGCTCGGGCGCACGGTCACGCTGACGACCGACCCGCAGACGCTGGGGCAAACCTACACGCTGACGGTCAATAGCGTGCTCGACCGGGTCGTGCCGGTGCCGAACGAAATCGCGCCGGACTCGCAGGCGACGTTCTTCCCGTTCACGCCGCGCGGCTTTCGGCACAACGTTCCGGAGTCCGACTGCTACACGCTGGTCTATTCGCTGGACGTGCCGAGTTCGCCCAACTACCAGGCGGCTCCGCCCGCCTATGCGGTGGACAACAGCCGGCTGATCGGATCGTTCGACCGGATCGCCTATTATCTGGAACTCCAGACCGCGACCGGCGACCTGCGCTACGCCTGGGCGTCGATGGATGCGTTCACCAGCGATCCGGGGCTGGTCGGGGTGCCGGTCTTGGCGAATGGCGCTTCGTTCCAGCAGCCGGTGGCGAACCTCAACATCGTCTCCAATGCGCCGGGGCTCTCCACCGGCGAGGCGTTCGCGGGGAACATCGAATTCTGGCCGACGAACTATCAGGGGGCGAATAGCGCGGGGGTGCCGGGCGCGAGCGACGCCGACTTTGACATCGGCGACAACCAGTCGGCAGGCACCTACGGGTCGATGCAGATCCACAACACCTCCGACGCGGAAACGGTCATCGCCTTCAACCGCTGGGGCGGGACCACCGGGGTCGCCGACCTCGGGATCGGCAACAACCCGACTCCGGTCAGCGGCGGGATCGACTGGACGTTCGCCCAGAATGCGGCGGGCTATTCGATCAAAACGCTCCAGGTCCTCGTCCGGGCGGCGGGCGATTTCGATCCGCCGGCGCTGGAGTCCGCCCGCGCCGGATACGGCGGAAACCGGATCCGGGTTCGCTTTTCCGAGCCGGTCCGCGCCGAGACGGTGGTCGCCGCGAACTTCGCGCTGGACGAAGGCGTCGAAGTCCTGGCTGCCACACTTGGCGAGGACGGCCGCGAGGTCTTGCTAGAGACGACGTTTCATCCGGTGGGAACGCCGCTCACGCTGACCGCCAATGGGGTGCGCGACACCTCGCCGAACGCGAATGTGATCGCCGCCCATTCAACGATCGCGGTCGAGCCGGCGGCGCTGCCTGCCGAGGTGATCGCCAACATCGGCGCGGCGGCGGACGGCTACGAGCTGGTCTATTCGCTCGACATCCCGGCGGCGGGGACCTTCAACAACCGCAACCCGTATGCGATCGACGACCATGGCGCGCCGGGATTGATCTCGCGCATCGCCTACTACGTCGAGCTCCAGCAGCCGGGCGGCGAGGTCCAATACCTGTGGGCGGCGATGGACGCCTTCACCGGCGACAAGGGGAAGATCGGCATCCCGACCTTCGCCTCCGGCGCGGTCTTCCAGCAGCCGGTGGCGAACCTCGATGTGATCTCGAATGTGGCGGGCGTGGTCAATGGGACCGGCATGGCGGGCGGCAACATCGAATTCTGGCCGACGAATTACGGCCGCCCGAACACCGGAGCCGTGCCCGGCGCGGATGACGCGACCTTCGACTTCGGCGACGAGCGCTCGGCGGGCGGCACGCACGGCTCGATGCAGATCCACAACGGAGGCGAAGGGCAGACGCTCTTTGCCATGAACAACTGGGGCGCGGACGGCAACCCGATCGCGCTGGGCATCGGGAACCGCCCGACCGCCGACCCGGACTGGACGTTCGCCGCCAATGCGGCGTCCTACTCGCGGCGCGTCCTCCACGTCATGGTCCTGCCGGCCGCGCCGCCGCCGGCTCCCCCCGAGGTGCTGGCGAACGTGCCGGAGGCCTCCGATTACGAATTGGTCTAGTCGCTCGATATTCCGGCGGCCGGCAACCTGACGAGCGGGGCGGGCTTCGCGCCCTACACCGCTGACTTTAGCGGGAACTCCGCGCCGTTCAGCCGAGTTGCTCACTATCTGGAATTGCAGAAGACGGGCGACGCCGAGCCGACGTTCGCCTGGGTGTCGATGGACGCGTTCACCGAAGACCGCGCCAAGATCGGCGTGCTGAACCCCGCCTCCGGCGCGCAGTTCCAACAATATGTCGCCAACCTCAATGTCGTCTCCAACGCGGCGGGCGTGACGCAGGGCGAAGGGCTGAATGGCAACATCGAATTCTGGCCGACGACTACAATGCGACCAACTCGCTGGCGATCCCCGGCGCGAGCGGCTCGACCTATGACTTTGGCGACAATCCGACGCCGGGCGGATACGGGTCGATGCAGGTCCACAACTACGAGGCGGCTCAGACGATCATTGCCCTCAACCGCTGGGGATCGGCGGGCAATACGACCAACGCGCTATGCGTCGGCATCGGCAACCAGCCGACCGGCAACCCGGATTGGACGTTCGCCGACAACGCCGGAACCTACGATCTGGTGCGCCGCCTCCACGTCCTCGTCTTGCCCGGCGTCTCCGATGCCAGCGGCCCCGAAGTGGCGGGGCGACCGGCTCGGTCGCGCTCGACCGCCTGATCGTCGAGTTCGACCGGACCGTCGCCGAGTCCGCTGCCGATCCCGCGAACTTCAGCCTCGATGGCGGTCTCGCCGTGGCGGGCGCGGCGCTGCTGCCCGGCGGGCGGAGCATCGCGTTGACCACCACCGCGCAGGTGCCGGGCACGCTTTTACACGGTTGGCGTCACCGGGGTGCGGTCGCGGGCGACGGGGGCGTTGATTGCGCCGGGCGCGAGCGTCCAATTCACCGCCTTCACGCCGCCGGCGGTGTTTGGCGAGGTGCCCGAGGCGGCGGACTATGATCTGATCTACCACCTCGACATCCCGGTGGCGACGCCCCAGTGGAACCTCAAACCGATCCCGTATCTGGTCGATGAAGCGCGCTACGGCGAGCGGCTCTTCGACCGGGTCGCCTATCTCATGGAGCTGGACGGCAATTGGGTATTCACCTCATTCGACCGGCACGCCGCCAGCCTCTCGCAGATCGGCGTCCCGACGCTCGGCACATTTCCGGCAGCGGTGCAGCGCCGCATCGACAACCTCAACGTCGCCTCCAACGTGGCAGGCATCGTGACCGGGCAGGGGATCGAGACGGGCAATATCGAATTCTGGGGCGGGAACTATCAAAACACCAATGCGGCGTCCATCCCCGGGGCGAGCGACACTTCACTTTGATTTCGGCGATACGATGAACGTCGGCACCTACGGCTCGATGCAGGTCCACAACTACGGCTGCCGCGCAGACGCTCTTCGCTTACAACAACTGGGGGTCGAACAGCGGCGATACGTCAGAGGTCGGCATCGGCAACCGTCCCACGGGTGAGCCGGATTGGACGTTTAGCGACAGCGCCTCGACCTACACCTCGCGCCAGCTCTACGTCCTTGCGCGCCCCGGCGGCGCGGCATCCGCCGCCGCCGGAATTCCTCGCGCATCCGTGCGACCGCACCGCCAATGCCGAGCGAGCGCGTGACGTTCGCGGTGTCGATGCTCGGCGCGGGTCCGTTCACCTACCAGTGGCGATTGGAAGGCGAGCCGCTCGACGGCGCGACGCTGCCGTGGCTCGATCTCAGCCCGCTCGAAGCCGCAAACGCGGGCAGCTATGACGTCGTGGTGACCTACCGGACATTCGCCCAGGCAACGTCGTTGCCCGCAGAGCTGACCGTCATTGTCCCCAACGCGCCGCCGACCTTCGATGGCTACGCGTTTTCCATGCAGGCGGGCACCTCCGCGACGATCCCGCTGGCCGCACTCTTGGCGAAGGCGGACGACATCGACGGCGATCCGCTGAGCGTCGCCTCGGCGGATTCGCCCAGCGCCGAGGGCGGCGCGGTCGCGCTCGGGGCGGGCGGCGTCACCTACACGCCGCCCGTCGGCTTCACCGGCGCGGACAGCTTCTCGATCTCGGTCTCCGATGGCGGGGCGAGCGTCGTTGGCACCGTCACGGTCACGGTCGCCAGCCAGCCGATCGATCCGGCCGCCCCGTCGGCATCCATCGCCGTGCTGCCCGGCGGCGGCTCCATCGAAACCGTGTTTGGCGGGACGCCGGGGCAGGAATACGGATTCCAGCGCAGCCTCGACCTCATCGATTGGGACACGCTGGCCGCCGCCGTGGCCGGGGACGATGGCATCCTCGTCTTCGTCGATCCCGCGCCGCCCGAGGGCGAAGGGCAAGTCTTCTACCGCACGATCTCACCCGTGCCGCCGACTTCAAATGCTTCGGTAGGCTCGCGGTCTGGGAAAAACGCGGCGCCAAGTCGCTAGACGACCTCGACCCCATAGTGGGCGAACCGGCCGTCGCGCGAGATCACGCCCATCCCTTCGGTTTTCGCTCGGCCATTCCAGCCAATATCGAACACTTGAGCTTGCGCCGGTCGTGTATGAGAATCCGCATCAGCGACCGAGTAGAACCCCGCCATCCAATCTTGATGCCCATGAACCGAGTGTTGTTATCTGCCGCGAAAGCGCTAGCGGTCGCCGCCGCGCCGGTTGTCCTTGTCGCATGCGGCAACGATCCTCGGGACGCCTCGGCAGGGCACGGCTCCGCAGGGCAAGAGGTCACGCAAAGCGTGGAGCCTAGAGACGAAGCTGTTGGGTTGGGGCCGGAAGCGTTCCAACCGCAGCGTGGACTGAGCGAGATTCTAGATTCCGCCATCTCCAAAGAGGCTGATCCCTACGCGGCGGCCGCTCGCTTTGCCAAAGAACTCGAAAAGTTCGACCGCTTCGACAAGGAAGTCGTCCAACGGTTCTGGGATTCGCTGCTCGAACCCGATGTCTCCCCGCAGGTACGCTCCCTTTTTCTAAAGAAGCTGGTTTACGAACTGGCCAACCGCGATGATGCCTCGGCGCGACTGGCGTGGGAGATGATTTTCGGAACGGGTCCAGGAAATTTTCGCAGCGGGTTGATCGGGACGGCGTTTGGGGCGAACCCGGAGCTGGTTCTAGAGTTTAGCAAATCTCTGTTGGCAGATGGATTTCCCGAAGACCGCCGGTTCGTCGGAGGGGCAGCGGGGCAAATTTCAAAGCTCGGCGCCGGCCAGATCGCCGCTGAATTCACCGCGGCTGAAGATCCCGATCTGAAAGAAATGCTCGCCGTTGCCATGGCGCGTAATGCCGCGAGCCGATCTGAAGTTTGGCTGGAGGTCGGCGATGCGCTCGCCGGTCTTCAGGACCCCGCCTATCGGGGGGAGTTTCTGCGCTCCTTCCTTAATGACTTCAGCCAGAGAGCGCCGGGAGAGCAGTTTCGATTTTACCACGCGAACAAAGCGGATTTGACCGAGGACGAACGGACGAAAATCGTCCTCCCAGCGATCTATTCGAGCCGTGCGGGCATCGATCCAATCGGGGCACGGTACGAGATTTCGGGATTGGGATCGGACTTAGAGAAGCGCGCGGCGGCGAAGGCGCTCTTCCGGCGATGGAACAGCCACGATCAGAGGGGCGTGTCCGAATTCGTCGCCAAGATGGAACCCGGCGTGGCGAGGGATGAGGGCGCGTCCCGGATCGTGTCGGACCTCATCCAGCAGGGAGGCTTCAAAGATGCCAGCGCCTGGGTGCGAATTATCTCGGATGATTCGATCCGCCATGGATTCGAGCTGCGCCTCGCTGAGCTGACCGGATCCGGCGATCCCGGCTGATATGCTTTCGTCTGAACTCGGGATCTACGACTCGGTGCTCTTGGGGCTTCCTGATTTTTGGCCGGCCGCGCTCAGATCGCCAAAAAGTCAGCGGCGTTCTGGTAGCAGATGCGTTTCACCATGCCGCCGACGAGGTCCATGTCGCGGGGGAGGTGGCCGCGTTCGATGTCGTTGCCGATGAGGTTGCAGAGGACGCGGCGGAAGTATTCGTGGCGGGGGACGGAGAGGAAGCTGCGGGAGTCGGTGAGCATGCCGACGAAGCGGCTGAGCAAGCCGGTGCTGGAGAGTGTGTTGAGCTGCCACTCCATGCCCTCGATGGTGTCGAGGAACCACCAGCCGCTGCCGAATTGCATGCGGGAGACGCCGCCGCCCTGGAAGTTGCCGAGCATGGTGGCGAGCGGGTAGTTGTCGCCGGGGTTGATGTTGTAGGCGATGACCTTGGGCAGCGCGCGGCGGGCGTCGAGCTGGCCGAGCAGCCAGCCGAGCGAGGCGGCCTGCGGGTCGTCGCCGACCGAATCGCAGCCGATGTCGCGCCCTAGTTTTTCGAAGAGGCGGAAGTTGTTGTTGCGGAGCGGGCCGACGTGGAACTGCATGGTCCAGCCGCGCTCGGCATTCCACTCGCCGAAGAGCAGCATCAGGTAGGCTCCGAATTTCTCGCGCTCCTCGGCGCTCGTATCGCGGCCGGCGCGCGCCTTGCCGAAGATCGCCGCCGCCTCCGCCTCGGTGCAGGGAAGGGCGGGCGTGCGGACCAGGCCGTGGTCCGAGAGCCGGCAGCCGCTCTGGTGGAAAAAGTCGTGCCGCCCGCGCAGCGCGGCGACGAATCCGGGGAGCGCCGCGCAGTCCTGGCCCGCGCAGGCTTCGAGCTTATCGACCCACGCGCGCCAGCCGTCGGGTTCGTCGAGGCGCATCGCCCAGTCGGGGCGGAAGGTGGGGAGCACCTTGGTGTCGAACCCGGCTTGCGCGGCGATCGCGCGGTGGTGGGCGAGGTCGTCGGTCGGGTCGTCGGTCGTGCAGACCGCGCGGACGTTGCCGGACTGGAGCAGCGCCTGGGTGCGGAAGGCGGGGGTCGCCAGCGCGGCGTTGGCCGCCTCCCAGACATCCTTCGCGGTGTCGGGACCGAAGAGGCCGTCGAATCCGAAGTAGCGTTTGAGTTCGAGGTGGACCCAGTGGTAGAGCGGGTTGCGCAGCGTGTGCGGCACCGTTTCGGCGAAGGCGAGGAACTTATCCCACGGGTCGGCGGAACCGGTGATGCGTTCCTCGTCGATCCCGTTGGCCCGCATGGCGCGCCATTTGTAGTGGTCGCCCGCCAGCCAGATGTCGAAGAGCGTGGCGAAGCCCTGGTTCGACGCGATCGCATCCGGCGGCAGATGCGTGTGGTAATCGAGGATGGGTTCGCCTTGGGCGTAGCCGACATACAGGTCGTGCGCCGCTTCGGACTCGAGGAGAAAATCGTCGTGGATAAAGGACATCGTGGTCGGGAGATTGGACGCATTCATTCGAACGCCGAATCGCCCGCCGGTCAAACGGGGGGCGTCCAGTTTTCAGTTAGCACGCCAGGCGGGAAGACAAAGGCGGTGCGGGCGCCGCGCGCACGCCGCGCGCACGCCGCGCGCACGCCGGGCGGCTCCGGTGCGGACGTGGGCGTCCGCGTTCCTAGGTTGGGGGGAGACGCTGCCCTGGAGTTTTCGGAATTCTGCCGGGGATCGAAATTCTCTGCGGCGCGGCTTTCGTGATCCGGCGATCCGCTGTATGGGTGCGCAAACGCCCATCACGCCCGATCTTGAAACGAAAAAGCCTAACCGACAGGGTGCGCGAAAAGCTGCCCTCGCTCGCCGACACCGCCATTCCCCGGAAGGAATGGATCGGCAGATTCAAATCGTTCCTCTCCACCGAAGAGGCGCGCATCCACATGCTGCACCACCGGGGTAGGGGAGGCATCGCCGTCGCGCAGGAGCGCAGCGAATTGATCGACGCGCTGCTGCGCTGGCTCTACGAGGGAGCCTGCGCGCTGGGCAAGGGCAAGGCTCCATTCACCCTGCTGGCGGTCGGCGGCTACGGGCGCGGCATGCTCAACCCCGGCAGCGACCTGGACCTCATGTTCCTGCGCCCCGGGCGGATGTCCCGGCTGTCCAAGGCGGATAGCGAGATCATCTCCGCCTTTCAGATGGCGCTGTGGGACATCGGGTTCGAATGCAAGCCCGGCACGCGGACGATCGCGGAGACCATCGCGCTGGCCAACGAAAACGACGAGACGAAGACCTCGCTGATCGACGCGCGGCTCCTCGCCGGGGACGATGAATTATTCGAGGCGCTGCGGGCCCGCTTTTACAAAGGCTGCATCGCGAAGAAAAAGGACGAATACCTGCGGATGCGGATGGATACCGTCCGCACCCGCCACGAGAAATACAACGGCACCGTCTATCTGCAGGAGCCGCATGTGAAAAACGGATGCGGCGGCTTGCGCGACTACCAGAACCTCACCTGGGTCAGCTATGTGAAAGTCGGCACCGTGGACCTGGCGGATCTGGTCGCCAGCAAGATGCTGAGCCGGACCGCCTACCGCGAGATGGCGCAGGCCTACGACTTCCTCATGCGCGTGCGCAACGAACTGCACTACACCGGCGGGCATAGCGCCGACACGCTGACCCTGCGCCTGCGCGGCGAGGTCGCCACCAACCTCGGCGACTATCCGGAGAAGAACATCCTCAAGCGCATCGAGGCGTTCATGCGCGACTACTACCGGCACACGCGCAACATGTTCCACCGCAGCACGAGCCTGCTGGAGGCGTTTGAGCTCGAGCTGGAGGACCGGCGCAAGCGCGCGCCGCTCATCGGGTTCCTCGCCCGGCGGGACGAGAAGACCGAGCGCTTCGACGGCTTCTACAGCAAGGGCGGGCGGCTCTACCCGCAGGCGTCGATGAGCTTCGAGGAAGACCCCGACCGGATGATGCGCGCCTTCCTGCACCTGCAGTCGCGCCACCTCGGGCTCAGCCCGCAGTTGCGCAAGCGCTTCAAGCACGGCTGGGCGCTGATCGGCAAGCCGTTCCGCTATCGAAAGTCCAACCGCGAGACTTTCGAGGCGATCCTCTCGCGCAAGGGCGATGTCGCGCGCGTGCTCCGGCTCATGCACCGGGTCGGGTTCCTCGGGCGCTACATCCCGGAGTTCGGCGCGCTCACCGACCTCGTCCAACACGAATTCTTCCACCTCTTCACCGCCGACGAGCACACGCTGACCTGCCTCGAAAAGCTGGACGAGCTGAGCGACACCGACGACCGGAAGCTCGCGCTTTTCCAGGATCTCTTCCACGCGTTCGAGGACCCGTTCGTCCTCTACCTCGCCCTGCTCATGCACGACACTGGGCGGTCCGTCGAGGTGGCGCACCACGCCGACGGCAGCGCGGTGCTCGCCGCGCAGGTGGCCCGGCGCATGAAGCTCGCCTCGCAGCGCCGCCAGCTCCTGCTCTTCCTCGTTGACCACCACCTCACGTTTTACCGGACCGCGACGAGCAAGAACCTCGACGACCTCGCCACCATCGTCGAATTCGCCGCGATCGTGCGCAACCAGCGCAACCTCGACGCCCTGCTCCTCCACTCCTACGCCGATGCGAAGGGGACGAACGCCGAGGCGTGGTCGGGCTGGAAGGAATCGCTCATCCTCAAGCTCTACTGGGACACGACCGCCTACCTGACCGACCAGCTCGGGTTCCGCGCCAAGATGCACAAGCCCGCCGCCAGCCTGCGCCGCGAGGTCGGCGCCCGGCTGGGTCCCGACTACGATGCCGAGGTCGCCGCGCATTTCGAAAACATGCCGGAGCGCTATTACAACTTCACCGGAGCCGACAGCATCGCCAACCACATCAAGATCTTCCGCAGGCTGCTCGAGCAGATCAACGCGCCCGGCAACGCGGACATGATGCCCTATGTGAAATGGCGCGCGCGGCCGGAGCAGGGCTGCAGCCAGCTCTACGTCTGCTCGTGGGACCGCAAGCACCTGCTCGCCAAAGTCGCCGGCGCCCTGTCCGCCAACGACCTCAACATCCTCAGCGCCGACATCTATCTGCGGAAGGACAACCTCGTCCTCGACATCTTCCGCGTCTGCACGACCAACTTCGAACCCGTCACCTCCAAGGGCACCGTCAGCCGCGTGGAGGACCTGCTCCGCAAAGCGTTCACCGAACCCGGCTACGACCTGCGGGCGGAGATCGCCAACGCCAAACCGACCACCTGGCGCTCCAAGGACCACCAGCGCCCCAGCGGGCTGGTCATCCCCGAACGGCTCCACATCACCAACGAATCCGACTCCGGCTCCACCTGCATCCAGATCCAGGCGCGCGACCGCCTCGGCTTGCTCTACGACCTCTTCTCCACCATCGGAGAGTTCCCCGTCGATATCTCCCACGCCCGCATCTCGACCGAGAAAGGAGCCGCCGTCGATAGCATCTACATTACCGGTCCCGGCGGCGGGCAGGTCGCCGACGGGAAGCTGCTCAACGCGATCGCCGACCGGCTCGAAGCGATCCTCGATATCCGGCGCAGATCTGCCGCCTAGCCGCGGCGGCGCGCGTTGCAGAAAGCGGGTGCGCCCCGCCTGATCGCGCCTATCATTCCGCCCCGTTTTTCACCCAAGCAATCCGACTCACTCCCCCCACTGCACCACCATGTCCGCCTACGAAATCTCTGGCACGATCAAGGTCATCTTCGACACCATGACCTTCAACAGCGGCTTCCAGAAGCGCGAGTTCGTCATCACGACCGACGACGACAAATACCCTCAAGACATCAAGCTCCAGGTCACCGCCGAACGCTGCGGCATGCTCGATTCGCTCAAGGCGGGCCAGCGCGTGAAGGCTGCCTTCCGCCTCCGCGGCAACGAATACAAAGGGAAATACTACACCGACCTCCAGGCGTTCAAGGTCGATCCCGACGGCAGCGGCGGCGGCCAGTCCTCCGCCCCGCCGCAGGGCGACTACGGCAGCTATGGCGGCGGGTCGGGCGGCGGCGAGTTCGACGATCCATTTTAGAGCGCGCTCCCAAATCCTAACAAAGCCACAATCGGGCAGGGCGAGTTTTTTGTTTCCCATTTTCGCTGGTTGTTGGCATAGTTTGTGATGCTTGCCCGCGAGCAGCCCCTTTCACCTACGCATGAAGTGCCAATACGAAGACATCGTTGATCGCCTGATCCAGTCCTATCGGGACGTGGGCGGCATCAACCACTTCGACCAAGCGAATCTGCCCTCCAAGCGGATGGTGCCGACGCTTTGCCGCGAGCTGCTCAAAATCCTCTTCCCGGGCTTCCTCGATGAGGAGGCGGTCATGTCCGACGAGATGAAGCCGCTGACCATGGAGCGCGTCGGCCGCGCCATCAACCTGCTGCAGGGCGAGGTCTATCTCAGCCTGCGCTATGCGGCGGGGGACGGGGCCGACGCGGTCACCAAGTCCGACGCTCGCTCGCTCTGCTGCCGCTTCCTGCACGAGCTGCCCGACGTGCGCGCCCTGCTGCGCACCGACGTGGAGGCCGCCTATGAAGGCGACCCGGCGGCCAAGAGCTTCGACGAGATCATCCTCTCGTATCCGTGCGTCGAGGCGATCGCCATCCAGCGGCTCGCCCACGTCCTCTACAACGAAAAGCTGCCGCTCATCCCGCGCATGATGACCGAGTGGGCGCACGCCGAGACCGGCATCGATATCCACCCCGGCGCGCAGATCGGCTCGCACTTTTTCATCGACCACGGCACCGGCGTCGTCATCGGGGAGACCTGCGCCATCGGCTCCCACGTGAAGCTCTACCACGGCGTCACCCTCGGCGCGCGCAGTTTTGCCAAGGACGAGCGCGGCCACATCGTGAAGGGTCAGAAGCGCCACCCCAACGTCGAGGACCACGTCACGATCTACCCGAACGCCACCATCCTCGGCGGGGAGACGACGATCGGGGCGCGCAGCACCATCGGCGCGAATGTCTTTCTCATGGAAAGCGTGCCGCCCGATTCGCTCATCGCGATCGAGGTGAGCCGGGGCGACTACCGGGTGATCGACAAGAGCCAGAAGGCCAAACCAAAGCCTGCCGCCTGAACCGCCATGCAGGATCCCGACGCCAACCGCCCGCAGCCGCGGCAGCTCCTGCTGCCCCTCTTCGATGCCGCCACCCCGCCGGAGCAATTCGCCATCCCGCTCCGGGTCAGCGAGAAATTGCCGCGCGGCCTCGACCGCGACCTGACCGCGCTCTGCCGCCGCCTCTCGACCAAACTCGGGCTGCGCAGCCTCGCCTCGAAAGTCGCCGTGGTCTGGAACGCCCGCCTCCAGACGACCGCCGGACTCGCCCGCTACCACGAGTCGCAGATCGACCTCAACCCGCGCCTCATCCTCTTCACCGGCGATGAGGTGGACCGCACCATGCGGCACGAGCTCGCCCACCTCGTCGCCTACGCCCGCGCCGGCCGCCGCAAGATCCAGGCGCACGGCAAAGAATGGCGCCGCGCCTGCGCCGACCTCGGCATCGGCGACGAATCCCGCTGCCACACGCTCCCGTTCGAGCGCCGCCAGTGCGCGCCCAAGTTCGCCTACCAATGCCCCGGCTGCGGCACCGTCGTCACCCGCGTCCGCAAGTTCGCCCGCTACTCCGCCTGCTACGCCTGCTGCAAGCGCCACAACCGCGGGCAATACGACGACCGCTTCCGCTTCAAAGAAATCTCAGTGGAGGTGGCGATGGGCAAGCCGCCCGCCGAAGCGCGCTAGGCAGTTGGTCGGGCACTACTTGGGATCGCAAACATCTTCATCCGCACAACGCGCAACCGCTGTCGACGCCGGTCCGCCTATGTGTTGGGCACCGAAACATTGCCGGGGAGCCGCGCTCTTGACCTTGACTTGAATGGCTTAAGGATGCGCTGTTGTCCAGGGCAACGCGGTATCACTCGGGACAGTAGGTCTCTACCAATCACACTGCTATCCAGAAATGAAGACACTTGCCACGATCTCATTGCATCTGGGCTGGAGCGCACTGCGAATCCTCAGCCGAGCGACTGAAGGCGGCGTAAATGCTCGGGAGATGGGATCTTCGTCCGCTTTATTGGTTGCCTGAGACACGGCAGACAGTAGTGAAGATATTCCAACCACCAGTGGGTGGGGTTTGAGATGGGATTTTGGAAAGAATCGATGAAAGAAAAGCTCGCCCTTCTTGATGAACTCGGTGCTGAACTGATCAATCAGAGCGTTCCACGTTGGCATCCCTGGCAGCGCATTCGAGATTGGGGTCGGATTAGTTCCTGTTTCCCTTTAGCAGGGTTGATCGGGCGAAGGTTTTCTGACATGGATTCGCCGACCTACGCTTCGACCTGCATTCAGGTGGATCCCGACCGGCACCCTCCAATTTGATACAAAATATCGGTTCGACGTTTTCAACCGGCGAGTTGGCGACTTTCTACCGCATCTCATAATGCATCTGCTCATACCGGAGAAGGAGGCTGATGTCACGACTCTTTGAGCAAATCGTCAAAAATCCGAGGAGAGGCAAGACGGCGGCAACCCAGCCCGATCCATATTCTGAGTAACCAACCAGAGCGGAGGCGCTCACAGCGCGCACTGACCGTTGCCTTTCAATGCCCCAATGTTTCTACACGGAGTAATTTCATCTGCGGGGCTACAGCGATCCCGAAATAGTGGGGTGTAACAAATCGTCTGTAAAAGCCTCCCAACCCCGACCGGAAGGGAACCCGCGCAGCGGGGGCCTTCGGGAGGCGCAGCGTAGCGGAGCCGGACGAAGGCCCCCGCTGCGCGGCGGCCGCCGCCGGAGGGGGTGGAAGCGCCCGGCCACCGGTGGTCTGGTGTCGCTTGCAACAACCACAGCCAGACGCACCAATGACCGAACACCACCAACGCGACATTAGCCTGCCCGCGGGCATCCTCAACCCCATCCTCGAAGGCGGCCTCGCCGGCCTGCCGGAGGCCGTCTCCCTGCTCGTCAACCAAGCCATGCTCATCGAGCGCGAGCACCACCTCGGCGCCCGCGCCTACGAGCGCTCCGGCTCCCGCGACGGCCACGCCAACGGCTTCAAGGGGCGCCGCCTGGACACCCGGGTGGGCGCCCTCGACCTGCGCGTGCCCCAGGTCCGCGGCTGCTCGGAGCCCTTCCGCCCCTCCGCGCTGGAGGGCGGGTCGCGCAGCGAGCGCGCCCTGGCCCTCGCCGTCGCCCAGATGTACTTCAGCGGCGTCTCCACCCGCAAGGTCACCGCGGTCCTCGAGAAGCTCTGCGGGCTTTCGGTCACCTCCGCGCAGGTCAGCCGCGCCGCCGGGCAGCTCGACGACATGTTGGAGGCCTGGCGCTCGCGCCCCATCGGCCCCGTCGCCCACCTCGTCCTCGACGCCCTCTACGAGGACGTCCGCGTCGCCGGCGCGGTGCGCAGGTGCGCGGTGCTGGTGGCCGTCGCCGTGCGCGAGGACGGCCGGCGCAGCATCCTCGGCGTCTCGGTGGGCCTCTCCGAGGCGGAGGTCCACTGGCGCGAGTTCCTCTCCTCGCTCAAGGCGCGCGGCCTCAACCCCACCGGCATCGCCGTCAGCGACGCCCACGAGGGCCTGCGCGCCGCCCTGGCCGCCGCCTTCCCCCACTGCCCGTGGCAGCGCTGCGGCTTCCACCTCCAGCAGAACGCCGCCGCCCACGCCCCCAGGCAGCAGATGAAGGCGGAGGTCGCCGCCGACATCCGCGCCTGCCTGCGCGCCGACAGCCTCGCCGAGGCGGAGGCCAAGCTCGCCGCCGCCGCCGGGAAGTACGCCCAGAGCGCGCCCAAGCTCGCCGCCTGGATGGAGCGCAACGTCCCCGAGTCCTTCACCGTCTTCAGCCTCCCGGAGGCCGCGCGCAAATGCCTGCGCACCTCCAACATGATCGAGAACCTCAACATGCAGATCCGCCGCCGCACCCGCGTCGCCCGCATCTTCCCCAACGAGGGGAGCTGCCTGCGCCTGGTCAGCGCCGTCCTCATGGAGATCTCCGAGGAGTGGGAGGCGGGCAAGGTCTACCTCGCCCCAAAGCACCTCCACTGACCCTCCCCCCCAACAACCCATACAAACAGCCAAGCCCACACCCGACTACCACCAACAGCCAAACCGCATTTTACAGAAAAATTGTTGCACTATCACTTAAAATTGCCAAGTTGTTTGGTGGATTCATAGTGGCGCACCGGAAACTTCCGGCGGCGCTCTGCGTCGGAAAAACCTGAATCGAGGATTCCCCGAGTGCCATCAGGGTATAGCACGACTCCTATACCGCCCTGCTTCTGAACATCCGCAACCCAAGCCGCAAAGAGCACATCCAACGGCTGCTGCGCCGCAGGAACAACCTCCTTGCTACTGCAACTAACCATGCCAAAGACAGCGGCAAGCAAAACGCCGAAGTTCATTGAGGGGCTGGTGATGATCTGTTCGACGGACGCCCGCGACGAAAGACTTCACTTGCTTACAGGGTCAGTCGCGACCCTACGAACCAACCCCATCCTCAGTTGGAGCGACTCCTTCTGGTGCTACGGCGGTGGCGGCTTCGGATTCCGCTCCACCCTCGTCAGCGGCAGGTGGCGGGGCAGGCGTTTCGGTTTCGCCATCAGGCTCGGGCGCGCGTTCGGCGCCTTCGCTGAGCAGCTTGTCCATCTCGGGATCGCGGGAGGCACCATGGTCGAGCGCCTTCTGATAATGCATCGACGCGAGGTGCATGACCGGCTCGGGCGTGGTCGCGTAGTGGACCGCGAGGTTGTAGTGGGCGTCGCCGTAGTCGGGCTTGAGTTCGACGGCTTTCGCCAGGGCTTCCTCGGCGCGCTTGGGCAACCTGACGCGGCTGGCGATCACGCCGACGTAGTTGAGCGCCTTCGGGTTCTCCGGCTCGATCTCGACCGAGCGCTCGATCGACCGCAGCGCTTCCTCCCAGCGTTCGTCGCGGAAGAACGACACGCCGAGCATGAAGTGGCACCGCGCGTTCTCCGGCTCGTAGGCGAGCGCCTTTTTCAAGGCGACCTCCGCCTCGGCGGTCTTGTCGAGCGAGAGCTTGGAGGCGGCGAGTACGGCGAGGTTATCGACGTTTTGCGGGTCGATGCGGACGACGCGTTCGTAGGCTTTTTCGGCGTCCTCGTAGCGGCGCGCCTTGTAGAGTTCGCCGGCTTCGTGGGAGAGGCGGCTGACCTCGCCGGGGTCGGCTTCGGGCGGGGCGGCGTCGCTCAGCTTTGGCACGCCGGCGGTGTCGGCGACCGCGCCCGGCGTGGCGAAGGCTTCGCGCGCCTCGGCGACCAGCGTGGCGGTGAAGCCGCCGGTATTGATGAGATCCTGGATCTGCGGCTCGCGGAACATTTCCTTCTCGCGCTCGGTCAAGACGATGTAGGACGCCGTCATGTCGCGCATCCGGTCGATCAGCGTCTCCGACTTGACGTCCAGCTTCTCCATCTCCTGGATGACTAGCCGCTTCGCCTGCATCTGGCGCGCCTGGGCGGCGAGGTTGCGCACGATGATGCCGCGCAGCACCCGGTTTTCCTCGGCGAGTTCCAGGTCGTTTTCCGGCACGGCGGCGAGATCCTGCTTCACGTCGGCGAGCTGTTGTTTGAGGCTGGCGACCTGCTGCTCGTAGGCTCCGTTTTCCTCGCGCAGGCGGGCGAGTTCCGCCTTGATCGTGACCACCTCGCTGCGCAGTTTGGCGATTTCCTCGTCCTTCTCGCCGGCTTCTTTTTGCAGCTTGGCGATCTGGCCCTGAGCTTCTTTGAGCTGGCTCTGCAGGCGGATGTTTTCCGCGCGGAGCGCCTCCACGCTATTGGGGTTGAGGTCTTTCGCCTGGAGGACCGCCGCCATCTGGTCGCGCTCGGAGCGGAGATCGTCTTTCTCTTTCTGGAGCTGGGTGATCTGCTCACGGGCGTCCTCTAGTTCCTTGATGATCTTCTGCGTCTGCTCGCCCGCGCTTTCCATGTCGGTGGCGGCGCCGGCGATCTGCTGTTTAAGGCGGCCGACCTCCTCGCGCAGCGTCTTCACCTCGTCCTCGGAATCTTTGGCGTCCTCCATCCGCGCCTCGGAGGCGGCGAGCTTCTCGCGGAGCTGCTGGGCGGAGCGGGCGGCGGCGGCGGCTTGCTCTTGGGCATCCCTCAGGCTGTTTTCCTTGCGGGCGAGCTGCTCGCGGAGCAATCCGTTCTGCTGGCTTAGCTCGTGGATGCTCTGGTTGAGGCGGGCGAGGAAATCTTGGGCGGTGGTCGCATTCCCCATCTCGGCTCCAGACGGCACCGCGATGACCGACGGGCGCGGCGGGATGGCGGATTCGCCCGGCGACGGCGTGGGCAGCGGCGCATCGGCGCTCCCGGTGATCAAACCGTCCCCGGCGTCCGGCACCGCGCTGCTGCCGAGCTTCCCGCGCGCCTGCCCGATCAGGCTGCGGATCGTTTTGCGACGATACTGCACCATCTGCGGGTTCCAGCGCGGGTAGTTGCGCGAGACGCTATCGAAGACCTGGCTGGCCTCTTCGAGCTTGCGCAGCCCGCCTTGCGCGTCCCCCGCCTCGAGCAGCCGCTGTCCCTTCTGCATCGTCAGGTAGGCTTGCAGATAGACGTTGGCCGGGTCGGCCGCGCTAGCCTGCGGCGTGAATACGAGGGCGCACGCCGCCGCCAGCGCTAGGGCGATCCAGCGGGCGAGCGGCGGGGAGGAGGCGGGCAGGCGGGGTTCGGTCGATCGTGCCATGAGGTGGATGGGAGAAGGGGTCGCGAGTATAGGCTGGGGAGCGGGCCTTGTAAAACGCCGGGTCGCCCCCCTGTCTTAGGCGGATTTGGCGGGTGCCTGACCGCGCTGAAGACCCGTGCGGCGGGCGCAACTCGGCGTTGACAGCGGCGGGGATCTTTTCTTTAAGTTAGGTTATGATTCGCCTCTCCCGCGCCCTTTCCCCGCTCCTCGCCCTCACGCTGGCCGCCGTGCTCGCCAACTGCTCGACCTCCCAAAAGGGGACCGGCGGCGAGATCGTGAAGGCGAGCTACTACAAGCTGGACGCCGCCAAGCGCGTCTATGCGGCGGACCCGGCGATCCCGTTTGAGCAAAAGCACTACCTGCATGGCGCGGTCACCCGCGAGGAGCAGACGCCCGCGAGGGGCACTACTACACGTTTTTCTGGCAGGCGGACGACCGCAGCCAGCCGGTCAACGCCCGCCTTCAATACCGCCAGAAAGGGACTGGCTCCGCCGTGCATGAAAAATCGATCGAGGTGGCGCAGCTCCGCCGCACGAACAAAACGAAGTTCGATGTGATCGGCGATGAATTCGCCACCAACGGCAAGGTGACCGCCTGGAAGTTCACGCTCGAGCAGGGCGGCAATGAGATCGCCAGCACGAAAAGCTACCTGTGGGACTAGGCGACGCCCCGCCCAGCGCGCCCCCATCGATCCGGCGCCGGCGAACCGCGTGACCTGCCGCCGCCCGGATTTGCCGATCTGCGCCGGTCCCGGCTGCGGCGCGCGCCCCCACCCATGAGCCTCCTCTACATCATCGCCGGCGAACGCAGCGGGGACGCCCACGGCGCGAAGCTGATGGCGGCGCTCCGCGACCTGTCGCCGGTGGTGGAATTCGCCGGGGCGGGCGGTCCGCTGATGCGCGCGGCGGGCGGGAATGCGGTTGCCGATTGGGTGGAGGAAGCCGGCGTGGTCGGGCTGGTCGAGGTGTTGCGCAACTACGGGTATTTCAAGCGCGAGTTTGACCGGATGCTGGGCGAGATCACCCGCCGCCGCCCGGAGGCGGTCGTCCTCATCGACTACCCCGGCTTCAACCTGCGCATGGCCCGCGCGATCAAGAAGATCGACCCTGGCATCCGCGTGCTTTATTACATCAGCCCGCAGGTCTGGGCGTGGAACCGCAGTCGCATCCCGAAGATGGCGCGCACCCTCGATCTCATGCTCTGCATCTTCCCGTTCGAAGTCGAACTCTACCGGCAAAGCGGGTTGCGCGCGGAATTCGTCGGCCACCCGCTGGTCGATGAATTGGGCGACGCCGCCGCGCGGGGCGGGATCGCGCGGGAAGGCGACCTCGTCGGGCTGTTCCCCGGCAGCCGGATGCGGGAGGTCGGCGCGCTCTTCCCGATCATGGCGGACGCCGCCGCGCTCGCCCGGCTCCGCCAGCCCGAGCTGCGCTTCGCCGCCGCCGCCGCCTCCGACCGGCTGCGCAACGAAATGGTCGCGATCCTCGAAGCCAGCCGCCTGCCGGTGGACGCCTGCCACATCTCGGTCGGGCAATCCCGCGACCTGATGCAGCGGGCGGGCTGCGGTCTGGTCGCCAGCGGCACCGCCACGCTGGAGGCCGCCTTCCTCGGCTTGCCCTACGCCTTGACCTACAAGGTCGCCTACCCGACCTACCTCGCCGCCCGGATGCTCATGCGCGTCAAGCACCTCGGCATCGTCAACATCCTCGCCGGCCGCGAGATCGTCCGCGAGTTCCTGCAAAGCGACGCGAACCCCGAAAAACTGAGCGACGAAATCCTCCGCCTCAGCGCCTCCGAACCCGAGCGCGAACGCCTCCTCGCCGACCTCCGCCGCATCACCGGCATGCTGGGCAAGCCCGGCACCCACGCCAGGGCAGCGGCGGCCATCGCCGAGTTTTTGGACGATTGAGTTTTTATGGAGGATTGCCGGAGGCGTGACGCCCTACGCAAACTCTGCGATGACCAGTCCCACCAAACCGGCGAGGCACAGCGCCCCAATCCCTCCCAAGATCATACCGCTGCGATGCCGCCCGCGCATCGCGTCGATGAGCTTTGGATCAACGGGCAGCGATATTCCCAGATCCTGATGCGAAATCAGGCTCCAAAAGAGGTATCCATTCGCAGGAGAGTGCCCCAAAGGGCGTCTGTGCCCAGCGGGTTTCCACCAAAATCCAAGAGGCGCGCCTACCTTTCGCCAGATGCCGGGATTCTTGGCGTAAATCTCCTTGATCAGGCGGGCGTAAGCGCACCAAGCGGCGGCATGGTATGCCATCGAGGTGGCGGCGCTTAGCAGGAAACCAATGCTTAGGATCTGAAAAGCCGCGGTCATTGAACGGGAAATTAGACAACCATGATTTCGAGGCAGCCAGACAAATTACGCCTAAACATATGCACCCCCAAGTATTTCCGGTTTCCTGACAATCTTATCGTTCTTGATTAAATTTTTCAGGAATATTGCAAGAATTGATACTTCATCCTTGCAAAGGTCTGAAATTACTATAATTTTCAGGCGTATTTCTCCTTAATTCTCGGTAACACCTACCCAACAGGCTGCACGGAAACATGAATCCTAAAACCATCTTAATTGTTGAAGACGATCACGATGCTCTGGTCTGGCTGATGCACTTGGTCCGGCGCGCCGGCTATCGGCCGCTGACAGCCCAGGATGCGCTACAAGCGCTCCGGGTGGCCCGGTCCGATCATCCGGATTTGATTTTGCTGGATATGAACCTGCCCGCAGGGAATGGCGAGTTTGTCCTCGATAAGATCGCCGAGCAGACCGAACTCTATGGCATTCCGGTGATCGGGATGAGCGGCGATCCGAATGTCGATGGCGAGGCGGTCAAGCGCTTGGGTGCCTGCGCCTTTCTGAAAAAGCCCGCCGACAACCAGGATGTGCTCGACCTGATCGAGCGCGTGCTGGACCTCGTATCGGTGTAAGGCTAAGCCCGAACTTCTCACCAGGGCCGCTCGGAATTAGGCGGCGCTGGGGTTATTAGACTGATTGCCAAAGAGATTTGCGCCTATTTTGATACCCGCTATAGCTGGCAAGCCACGGGGTGACGCGCAATCCAGGCGTCGCGAATCCAATCTCCCCTCCTGGGAGGGGTCGGGGGTGGGGCAGCGCGCAGCGGACGACCTTGCTAGGATCGGTCCTGGAAGGTGCCCTAGTCCTTGGTAAACCGCTGGTTTCGGGAGATATACACCTCATCTGCCCACCCCTAAATCCCCCCCAAGGAGGGGGCTTGCGGCGCGACGCTCAGCCTCATCTCAGCCAGAGCAAAACAGCGCGTTCTGGGCTGCCGATTCCCGCCATTGTTTTTGGCAATGAGTCTAACCGGGCGCGGCAGATAGGCGGGAGTTAAACGCCGATGGCCCACCGCGATCTCGAAACTCCGCGCGGCAAAATCCAGTTCGTGCTAGGTCACCTCCCAGCGCGTCTCTAATCCCGGCAGTTGCCCGTAGGGGGCGAGGACTTCAGGTTCCCGCCCTACCCCCAGCCACACCTCGTCGGCCACTAGATTTTGGGGAGAACCGCTTTTTATAGCAGCTCAGAATTTTTCGGAGGTGTCCTGCCCCTCCTCCCCGTCTCTCAAATGGATTCGCCCGTCGCCCTTGCTTTGAGGGAGAACCCCGGCCACCGGGGGAGACGCCACATCACGATGCCGAACCGCCAACGTCAGGCTCCCCCCGCTCAATCTGCGGGCGAGGCAATGGTGCCGCCTTTGATGAATTCTGGCTCTAGCAAGGTTAACCCGCGCCTGTCCTTGGCGGGGAAGTTTTCCAGCCAGCGCGCCACGGTGCGGATGAAGCGGCGGACCGGATAGCGGAAGCGGGTTGGCTCGGGCTTGACCCAACTTAGGCGCGGGTCGTCGTCGAGCAGGACCACGGAGACGTCCTCCGGGATGCGCAGCCCGCGCCGCAGGCAGTAGGATTGGAAAAGGTGCAGTTCGACAATCTGCATGAGAACGAAAGCGGTCGGCGGGGTGACCGAGTAGACGCCGCGCAGGCACTCCCAAAGAGCCTCGGGCGTGCGCTCGGCCAAAACCGGCGTGTTATAGGCGGGCGAGAATGGGGTGCCCTTGGCGCGGAAACACTCGGCGACCACCGAAGTCAAGGTGGCGACCGCATTTTCCGAAAATGGGGGGATGGGGACGACGATGCGGCGATGGCCGGCGGCGAGCAGTTCTTTGACCGCCGCCGCCGCCATATCGCGCAGGCTAACCGCCGCACACAGGATCGGCTGCTCGCGGGCCTCCCCGCCAAGGCAGATCGCACGCAGGTCAGAACTGACCGCCCAGCGGACGGCGGGCAGCGCCGGTTCTAAAAGCAGCCACATGCCTGGGGCGAGCCCGTCCGCCTGGCGCTCTAGCTCGCGCTCTAGCTTCGGGGCGGACAACGCGCGGTTGACGACGTGATCGACCTCCCAGCCTTTGCGGACGAGCAACCCGGAGATGCCTTCGACAATCTCCCGCGATACGTAGTCGCAGGCCTGCAGCGGCACCGAACTTGCGACGAAGAGGCGCTGGGAGGATTGATTTTCGACGGCCGACTTCGCGCCTGGATGGATGAAATGCCCGCGCCGGGCCTTGGCGGGGAGCAGCATGCCATCCGCTTCGAGCTGGGCGAGCGCCGCCTCCATCGTGCGGCGGCTGACGCCCATCTTCCGGCAAAGGTCCCGGTAGCCGGGCAAGCGCTCGGACCATCGCCCCGCCCGAATCTCTTCGGCGAGGATGGCGGCTACTTTGGCGGGCAAGGGAGTCTTATCAGGGGCGCGCACCCTGTAGGCATCTGCGGGGTTGCGCCCCCACGCAAGGCAAATCGTCGCGCGAAAACCAGCGCCTCCAGCCCGGCAGAGCCAGATTGCCCCCGAGTTGATTTTTTCCTTTACGGCGCGATCCGGCTGAACATATTACGCGCCCTTTCATCCCAACCCACACCCTTTTTCCCGATGGCTGATATCGACAACAAGCATTCCGAAAACGTCGGAGGCAAGTATTTCGTGGACGATCAATGCATCGACTGCGACCTCTGCCGCGAAACCGCCCCCGCCAATTTCACCCGCCAAGAAGACGCTGGCTACAGCTACGTTTACAAACAGCCGGAGAACGAAGAGGAAGAGCAGCAGTGCCAAGAGGCGATGGAAGGATGCCCGGTCGAAGCTATCGGCGACGACGGCGAGTAAAAATTGATCACCACTAGCACCCAAAGCGATGCCCAATACTAAATCCGCAGAGAAGCGCGTCCGCAAGACCAAGGCGCAAACCGCCCGCAACCGCGTGGTGAAGACCCGCCTGAAATCCGCCAAGAAAAAGGCGGAGGAAGCGATCGCCTCCGGCGACAAAGCCGCCGCCGAGAAGGCAGCGAAAGAGCTGGCCAGCATCGCTGACCGCGCCGCCAAATCCAACGTCATCCACAAAAAAGCCGCCGACCGCCTCAAAGGTCGCTCTGCCGCTAAGGCGGCGGCAGCGGGAGCCTAGAGTCCAAATCAGCCAGCAGCGGCAGCCAAACTTTTATGAAAGGGCGGGACCGGAGCAATCCGGTCCCGTTTTTATTTCCGGGAAATCCTGCGAGGCTGCGCCGGGCTAACTTCCGCGACTTCCCGGACGGGATTGTTGTGGCAATGGGGCGGCATCTCGATCCTCAAACGCGCCTGGACCCGCGCCTGCTACGACGCCCTCAAAGTGCCCCTGCGCTGCGCTGCCTGGCCAGCAAATGGATCCGCGTCCTCTTCCGCTGCTGGAAAACCCGTGAACCTTAAGACAAAAACCGCTACATCGCCGCCTTGCGCAAGGCAGGAAGCCCCTCGCCGCCGACATCGACCGCCTCCTGGAAAAGGCGGATAACTCTGCGGACAACCCCTCAGAAATCACTTGCTAGAAGTCCTCAGGTGTTTGTGCGGTCTTGTTAGGTGCACCGGTTGACGGTGGTGATCGTCTTGCAGCATGACATGAGGCAGAAGTAGATCTCGACGCTGTCGCCATACTCGCCCCAGATCGAGATCTCGTTGGTGAGCGCGCCCGTGAATGAAGCGAATACGTCCACCCTGACGTGCTTCCCTCTCCATTCGCACTTCTTATTCTGGCACGCCCACTGGATCGCTCCTTGAACCGGACTGAATCTGTCGCCAAATCGAACGAGCTTCCAGTAATCCAAGTCCTTCAAGACTTGGAAGTCGGCTTGGCTGTCAGGATCCTCGTTGAAATGGTTGGAGCCGTGTTCGGACGCAACGATGGCTCGATGTTGGACATACGAGAGCGCCACTAGCGATGCAGGGAGCTGAGGGAACTGGTCTGGAAAGGGGAAATCCTCTCCCTCGTCCACGTCTTCCTTATGAAGGGCGCTGAGGATGGTGATCTTGTTGTCGCTATCGACCGAATACTGCACCTCCCCGCCACCGAAACCGTAGCGAAGCGGATAATAGAGCGGGAGGAATCGGATGTCTGATTCGTCCGGCTCGACCGGAACCAAAGGATCCTTCATGTCCAAGATCATCATCAGGTGCATCGGCACCTTGTGCTTCTTGGGAACTACGCCGTGGTGGCAGGGCGATCCGCCAAATCGATGTTTGTATTCGCCCTCCTTAAAGCGAACGATTGACGGCCAGGGATCGTAGCGGCTCTTGATCATCTATTTTGTGGCGATTGAGGTAGGGGCACCGGTTGCCGGGTGCCCCCCCTCGCAGATCCCGGCGTGCGGAATTACCGCAACGGGTTCCTTGGAGAGCGCGCATCCGATGCAACGCTGGTCGCCGGTTTGATGTTGGTCTCCATCATGCAGGTTTGCCCGCCGTCTGCAACCCGGCTGTAAGCGGTTGCTTCCCCCCCGCGGCGGCGGAAGCTCCCAGCCGGGCAGGCGCCCGCGTCATCGGGCGCCGCTGGCTGCGGCGGTTCAGCCACTTGTGGAGCAGCCGGACCACTTCGTAGTAATAGCGGGACAGCATGGGCGAGTTCCCGATCACTCCATCGTAGTTCCGGCAGCTCAGCAGCTTGCGCCGCAGCGCCTCCAGCAGGTCGTTGAGATTGCGGCACCGGACCTTCCATATCCATTCCTCCATCGCCCGCTGGCTGCCCAGGAACTTCCCCTGGTTGGTCCGCCGCTTCACCACCTCGGCGCTGCGCGCCTCGTTCTCCGCTCCGCCCGGGGGCGGTGGGGATGCACCCTTGCAATCGCAACCAACCCAAACCAAATAACCATCAACCCAATGCCGCCAGCCACCCAGTTTTAACGATCTGTGGGACATCCCCTTAAAACCTGTAAATCCGGTAAATCCTGTCCAAAAAACCTCCGATTCCTCAAGGCGGCAAGCACCTATGAAACTCCGCGTCACCCATCGCACCAGCTACCACTACGCGGCTCCCGTCACCAACAACTTCAACGAAGTCCGCCTGCGCCCGATCTCCGATGACCCGCAGCGGGTCGAGTATTCGCTCGTTTCGGTGCGGCCGGCGGTCCGCCTTCGCCACTATCGCGACTTTTTCCAGAACTACGTCCATTATTTTGAGGTCGAGGAGGCGCACACCGAATTGTCGATCGAATCGACCGCCACGATCGAGACGCGGTCCCAGTTTGAGGAAGGCGTCCCCTACGGGATCGCGTTCACCCGGCTTGCCGGATCGAACCGCGATGAGATGATCTACGAATACCTGCAGCCGAGCCGCTTTGTCAGCATCAGCCCGGACCTGTGGCGGCTGTCCGTCGATATCCAGGATCGGTCGAACGATGTCTTCCAGACCGCCGAAAACATCATGCGGTATATCTTTCGCGAGTATGCCTACAGCCCGGAGTCAACCAACGTGCACACGCACATGGAGGATGTGCTGCGGCTCAAGGCGGGCGTCTGCCAGGACTTTGCCCACGTCATGCTCGGCATGTGCCGGGCGCTCAAGATCCCCGCGCGCTACGTGAGCGGCTATCTATTCGACGGCTCCGGCGCGGGGCTGCGCGGCGACCACGCGTCCCACGCTTGGGCGGAGATCTATCTGCCGGGGCGCGGCTGGTTCGGGCTGGATCCGACCAACGACCAGTTCGCCGACGACCGGTATATCAAGATCGGGGTGGGGCGTGACTACAATGATGTCGCCCCGGTCAAAGGCACGTTCTGCGGTAGCATCGAACGCGAGCCGCAGCATGAGCGTCTCGGTCAAAGTCAAGCGGTAAACGCCGCCGCCGCCATCGGCAAAATGAAAGGGCCCCGTAGAGGTACAGCGGGGCTCGATTTGAACAACACTAATCCAATACAAATTAGAAGTAGAGGCGGATGCCGGTCATGAGCTGCCAGCCATCGATCGCCCCGCCGTCGCCGTCCCCATCGCTCATCGTCGCGTATTCGGCTCCCGCCATGAGCTTGAGACGGTGGTCGAGGATGTAGTAGTTCAGCCCGCCGTAGAAGGCGTGGAACTCATCGCCGACGCCGCCGTCGGTCAGGTTCGGTGCTTTGCCGAGATAGCGGCCCGGCGCGCGCAGCCCGTCGCCATCGGAGGTGGCGAATTGGTAGCGGAGGATGAGTTCGAGCTTGTCGGTCAGGTCGTAGGTCGGGATCACGCTGATGCCAAAGACATCGGCGGTGCTGCCCTCGCCCGCGCCATACATGATGTCGGTGCCGATGCCGTAGCGGTCCTTCTCCGCGCTCCAGATTAGGGAGAGCGCGTGGTCGTAGGGCTTCGGCACATCGCTGCCCGCGTCGGTGTCGTTGATCAGCCAGTCGAGCTTGACCAGCGATTTCTTCCAGCCCATCTGCTCGGCCAGATCGTAGCCGATGCTCAGGGTGTAGAAATTGCCCTCATCGAACGAACCGAGTTCGGAGTCGAGCGAGCCGAAGTAAACACCGGCGTCATAGACGACGTTGCCGACTTTGCCGGCCGCCCACAGCCCGGTCGCGGTGGATGGGCGCAGTTGTTCGATCAGCAGCGAGCGCTCGAAGGTGAGGACGTATTTCGAGGACTTGTATTCGTCCGACCAGAGGAACTCGCGGCGCCCGAACCCGAGCAGGAATTCGTCGCTGTGCTTATAGCTGATATAAGCCTCGTAGAGGTTGCTGTAAAAAGGGTTGAGGTCGTCGTTGATCTCGATGTCGCCCTTGATCCGCAGCTTCTTGAAGATCGTCATATCCGCGCCGATCCACCAGCGGCGGTTCTCCCAGTCATCCGCATCGCCCTTGTCGCTATCCAGCCAATAATACTGCCCCTGGTAGCGGCCGGTGATCGCCAGCTTTTGCAGGACGGGGTTGTCCGGGTTGTTGTAGAGCATCGGCAGGTTCCAGATTTTTTCGAGGGTGGACTCGAGGCTGGATTCCTGCTCCACCGGGGCCGTGTCGGGCATCGGCGGGGGGGCTTCGCCGGCGCGGAGCGTCGCGGCAGCGAACGGGAGGAGGGCCATGCCGGCGACGACCGTCGCCGAGGCCATGCGTTGTCGGGCGTGGGTTGGTTTTGGGGTGTGCATGCTTGTCTTGTCTTGGGTTTTGTTTTTTTGATCCCGCCGAGGGCGGGACGCGACCTTTCTAGGCGATTCCGCCGCCGGTGACCATTACAATTTTTAGAGGGCAGGGATTCATTCTATCGCTTGTCTGATGAAAAAGGGCGTGCCCTCAATGCCACGACGTCACATTGTCTTCCCATGTCGAGAGTTCGGCATCGGGACCAGGGCTCACGGCGATGGCACCGAGGCGAATCGTGCAGCCGGTTGCCGGATCCGGATTGGTCAAAGCGCCATCCTCATTTGAGTCGATCCAGAGGTGGTAGGGGCTTCCCCAAGGGTCGAGAAGCGCGATGGGTTTGCCGCGATCATCGATCGTCAGTTCACCGCGTTCGATGGCATCTTCGGGCAGCTTCAGGAGCGTGAGCCGGCGGGGGCTTAGAGGATCGTCGCTTTCGCTGATAAGGCTTTGGATCAGGTCCGCGTCATCGGTCGTCATGTAGGCGTCTGCATTCCCGTATGCGGTGGGATAGCTACTAAATTCCGCCTTAAACGCGATGATCGCCCGCGCCAGATCTTCAGCCGTTCTTTTCGCCCGAATAGCATCTTGGCGAGCACCGAAAGCCAATAAGGCAATCCAAACGGCTCCCGCCACCGCCAAAGCCGCTCCAAGTTTCCAAGCGTATTTCATCCGAGCTAATTCGGCTATTCCACCAGCGGCATCACCTTGCCTGAGGCAGCGCTGAGCACCGCGGTATCGACGATCTGTTGCCCGATGCGGCTGATCTCGGTGCAAAGCGGTCCGCCGACCGGTTCGCCGCGCTCTAGGCAACCGAGGAAGTAGGCGATCGGATCGGCGTCGGCGCCGGTTAGCGTGTCGCTGGGGACCTCGAAGCCTTCCGGCTTCTCGCGCGTCTGAAGGCGGACGCTGGGTTCCATGTCGTAGCTGCTGAGCGTGCCGCCGGTGCCTTTGAGGACGAATCCGCACTTGGGCTGCGGCTGGTGCGTCCACGGGTCGGTGAAGGTGCCCCAGCGGGTCTCGAACTTCGACATGCCGAACCGGTAGCGGGCGGCGGCGATGCAATGTTCGTCCACCTCCAGCCCGTCCGCGCCGATGCGGTGATCGCCATGACGTCGATGACGGCTTACGCCCAGATACCAGGTCGCCAGCGTGGTGCCGTAGCCGAGGTAGTCGAGCAGCGAGCCGCCGCCTTCCGCCTTCTTGTAAAACCAGCTCTCTGCCTTGCGCTCGGGCGTCGGCTCCATCTCGATCTTGTCTGCGCCGTGCCAGAGCGATTCGCGTTGCCGTCGTAGTAATGGACCCGCAGACCTCGCCGATGGCTCCCTTGGACGAGCCGGTAGGCGGTCGCGTGGCTCGGATACCAGCGGAGCAACCAGTTGATGGCGAGCTGCCGTCCGGCCCCCGCCATCGCCGCGATCATCCGGTCGGCGTCGGCGAGGCTCGCGGCGAATGGCTTTTCCATGAGGATGTGGCAGCCGAAGGGCGCGACCTTCTCCAGCCACTTCGGCGTGCCCCGCCGTGCTCGGACAGAGGATGACGACATCTGGCTGCGTGCGCTCCGTGCACTCGCGATAGTCGGTGAAGATCGCGTCTCCGCCGATCCCGAAATTCCGCGCCGCGTCCGCCATCCGCTCCGGCTTTTCGTCCGCGATGCCGACGATCTGAGCGCCGGGATGGTCGAAGACCATGCGCAGCAGGTCGCCCATGTGGAAGTGGTCGAAATTGATACCGGCGACTCTCCAGGTCTTGTTCATGGGGTGACGCATAGCGCCTGGAGCCGTAAAGCAGCCTACTTCGCGCCGGTGTCCTTGTGCGCCGGGCGGCTTTGGTCGCGGTCAAGCTCTCGCCTTTCCAGCAGCAGATCCGCAACGTCGGCGGCGTAGGTGAGCAGGAACTTGAACAAGAGCATCGCGCCGCCTGCCGCGAAGAAGCCGAGGATACGGAGCGCGTCGAGCGATTCCTCCTTGAGACGTCGTAAAGGTAGAGCAGCGAGATCAGAAAGACCCGCCGCGCCGAGGTTGGCGAGGATCGCGCCGCGCCGCCGAAGTTTCGCATAGGGCGACAGGCTGCGGAGTTCCTCCAAGTTTTTGAGCCGCGGCGGCTTTTTCGTCGTCGCGGATCGCCTCGTTCGCCAACGCCTGATCTCGCCGTCGGGAACGACCTCCGACAGCGGCAGCCGTCGGTGATCGCGCGCAGCGCCCAGAGCGACTTTACCGGTCGCCGGGAGAACTGGATTCCCCGGCGATCGCCCGGATTGGAGGCGCAAGGCGATGCCGCTCGGGGCGAACGGGCTCGACGATCTTGGCATCGCTCGACTTTCTGATCCAATAGGTGGTCATCCCTCGAAGGGTGGCAAGATCCCGCCGCAAAAGAGAAGCGGAATCCAGCCGGGAGCCGGATTCCGCTTCGCGCGGAGATTGCTGGACGCACCGGCTTAGCCGAGCGCGGCGAGTTCGGCGGCGATCAGCTCGCGTACTTTCGCTTTGACCTCGTCGGCGGTCACCTCGCCTTTGTCGATCTTGGCGAGGACCGCCTTTTGGGCGGCGTAGTCTTTGTTCTCGACGCCCGCCTTGCTCTGGAGCAGGCGCCACGCCTTCCGGCGCTCGACGGCGAAGAGCACCATCTGGCGGCTGACGAGGAAGCAGCGCATCTTCCCGTTGATCTCCGCCTTGATGAAAACGCCGAAGTCGGGGACGAAGCTGCGGTGGTTCGGGTCGAAGACGCGGCGCTTAACGACGTCATCCTGGGTGATGCAGGCGAGCATGTCTTCGAGGTGGATGAACCTGGCGCTCTCCTCCTCTTTGATCGTTTTGACGTGTTTGCGGAAGCGCGCTCGGTGAGCGCCCAGTGGGCGACGGTGTAGCTGTATTCCTCGCCGGTGGACTTGTATTTCGTCACCCACCAGTCGCGGGTCGGGGTGGGGTTGCCTTTGAGGTCGAGGCAGTCTTGGAAGAACTCGCCGTTCTGCGGGTTGAACGTCCACTCCGGCATGCCGCGCGAATCGCGGGCGAGCTCGCCTGGTGCGCGGACATGTCGTCGGCGACACCGTGCTCTGGCTGGCAGGTGGTGTAGCTCTGGAAGAACGCGGTGCTGGCGGTATTCGGCCTTCGAGGATCGACTGGTAGAGCTTGGCGGCATTCGCCATGCTGACCTGCGCGACGTAGGGGCTGCCGTGACCGGAGGTCAGGATCTCCGCGACGTTTTTCTTCTCGACGAGCTTGCCCTGGGATGCGCGCCCGAACTGGTTCATGTCATAGCCGCCCATCATCGGGGAGCTGTCCGAGTTCTGGTACGCCGGTGTTGGAGTAAACCTGGGTGTCGAGCATGACGCCTCACGTTCGGGCGGTTCTGGAGGATGACCTTGCTCAGGTTCTGGAACCCGATGTCGCCCAGCGCGCCGTCGCCGCCCACGATCCAGACCTTGGGCAACGCGGATCTCCTGGTCGGTCATCAGCGTGTCGGTCAGGTGGGTGAGGTCCCAATACCGCCGCCGTCAATGGCGTCGGACGAATCGCCGAGCAGGAGGTCGGCGAGGCGTTCGGGCGCGACGCTGCGGCGCGAATGCTGGAGGATCAGGCTTTCGCCGAGCAGCCACGAGATGGTCGAGCCGTCTTGGAAGAGCGAGTTCATCCACGGATACGGATGCGGGTTGGACGGCGGCGTCGAGCCGTAAACCGTGTTGCAGCCGGTGCTCGCGCCCATGAACATCACGCTCATCCCGTTCGCCAGCCGCCCGTCGGTCGCCTGGAGCCGCTTGTGGTTGAAGGCATCTTGGTTGAGCACCGCGCAGAGTCCGCCGATGAGTTCCTCGTCGGTGATCTCGCCATGCGCCGCGAGGCGCGCGTCGGTGTCCTCCTCGTTCTCGCCGCCGATGCCCAAGATGATGTGGGCGAAGGCGCGCTTGAGCAGGTTGTATTCCTCCTCGCTCTTCGCCTTGAGGTCGGCCAGCGCCTTGGCGCCGCCCGCCTGGAGCTTGCCCGCCTTGTCGTAGAGCCGGTCCGCCTTCTTGTGGAACATCGGGCGCATGTAGGCTTCGGTGACCGAGGCGATGGCGCGGAGGATCGACTTCTCGCCGCAGCCGGCGCAGGCTCCGTCGCCGGAGACGAGCGCCTCGTAGTTGCGGCGCACCATGAGGTGGTTGCGCAGGGCGGCGGGGCGGCTTTCCTCCGGCGCGTCGTCGTTGTAGAGACCGAGGTATTTCTGCGGCGTGTCGGGCAGCAGGCGGCTAAAAATCTGCGCGGTGGTCAGGCGGTAGTTCAGGTCTTCGGTGTCGGGCACCATGACCAGCGCGCCGTGGTCGCCGCATTGCTCGACGCATTCGCCGCAGCCTTTGCACAGGTCGCTGACGAAGATCGAGAAGACGCCGCCCTCGCCCGGCTTCTTCTTCTCGATGGATTTGTAGACGGCGGGCACCTTGGTGTAGGCGACCGGCACGATGTCGAGGATCTGCTGGAGCTGCGCCTTGGCATCGGCTGGCACCGCGCCATTCAAGGCGGCGACTTCCTCCATGATGATGTCTTTGAACGGCACCGATTCTTTGGCGTCGATCGCCGCGTTCATCTTTTCGCGGGCGCGCTCCTCCACGCCGGGCAGCGCGTCGAGCAGCGCCTTCTGGGCGGATTTGTCGGCGACGTAGTTGCGGATCGCGGTGGTGAGCACCGAGCTGACGTCCTGCGCGGTGTTGGGCAGGGCGGTGTCCGGGCAGGCGGTGATGCACTCCATGCACTGGGTGCAGTTCTCCGGGATGTAGAGCGGGGTCTCGCGGCGGGCGACGTATTTCGAGGCCGTCGCGCCGGTGCCGGCCGCCATCACGCCGACCGAGGCGAGCGCGCCGGCGGGCTGGTGGTATCCCATGCCGCTGCGGAATTCGGCGTCGAATTTGCCGAGCGTCTGCACCGGGTCGCGTGCGGCTTGGTCGCCGGGGCTCGCGTGGGTCGAGATGTTTTCGTCGGCGGGCACCCCGGCGGTGGGCAGCAGCGTGTGCTCGCCCTCCGGCATGATCGGGTGCAGGCGCATGTTCGAGCGGTCGGGCGCGTCGATTTCGCCATAGACGATCTCTTGCACGCGGTCGAAGCCGTCGCGCATGACCTTCATGTTCGACTCGACGACCGCCTCGCCAAAGCGCCCGAATTTGCGGACGTATTGGGCGCGGACGACCTCGTCAAAGCGCTCCTCCGGGATGCCGAATTGCTTGAAGAACGGCGACACGCGGAAGTAGGCGCCGAGGAACGAGTTGCCCTGCATCCGGAGCTGGAGGTCCGGGCGGTCGGTCGCGTGGCGGGCGATCTCAAAGCCGGGCAGGATGTAGATGCGGATGTTGTTCTCTTTGACGAACGCCCGATACTTGGTCGGGACGCGCTCCCAGGCGGACTCCGGCGTCTCGCTCGACTCCCAGACCAGGGCGCCGCCCTTCTTCATGCCGGCGAGCGGATTGGTGTGGGTGAAGGCTTTCGGGTCGCAGCAGAGGACGACGTCCACGTGGTTGAGCTCGCAGTTGACGCGCACCGGCTTGGGTGCGGCGACGAGGTAGTAGTTGGTCGGCGCGCCCTTTTTCTCCGACCCGTATTTCGGGTTGGCGTTGACGAAGAGCTTTTGCTCGCCGCCCGCTTCGTCTTGCAGGATCTGGGCAAACTCGCCGACGATCTCGCCGAGGTTCTTGCCGGTCGTGATCATGCCCCAGCCGCCGATCGAGTGGAAGCGTGCGGCGATCGCGCCATCGGGCAGCAGGCTCGGCGTGTCTTTCGAGATCACCGCATACGGATGGTCCACGCCGAGGACGAAGAAGCTGACGCCGTCGGACGCCTTCTTGCCGTCGGTCCGCGCCGTCGCGCCGGTCGCGAATTCGTAGGCTCCGAGCGAGTGCTCCGGGCGGAAGTCGCGGGAGCCGACGCCGTAGATGCCATTGAAGAGGCGGGGCATTTCGTCGGGTGCCATCGCCGGCAGGGTGCCGCCATATTTGCCCGCCTCCAGCGCCTTTTCCAAAGCGGTCCGGATATCGCGGCCGAGCGGGTTGTCGCCCGCCATGCCCTCGTCGGTCCGCTCGATGATGATGACCTGCTTCTTGCCGCGCAGCGCCTCGATGACCGCCGCCTCGGGGAACGGGCGGATGACGTTGATGTGGATCGATCCGACCTTGGCGTTGCGCTGGTCGCGCAGGTAATCGCACGCCTCCTCCAAGTTCTCGGCGGCGCAGCCGAGAGAGACAAACACGGTGTCTGCATCGTCGCACCGGTAGGTGTCGACCAAGCCGTAGCGGCGCCCGGTCAGGTCCCCGAATTCCTTGAACGACGCTTCGAGGAACCCGAGGATCGGCTCATTCCAGTTGTTCCGGCGGGCGGCGATCCCGTTCATGTGGTGCTCCTGGTTCTGCACCGGCCCGAGGAGGATCGGGTTTTTCAGATCCATCATGGCGGGCACCCGGCGGCGGCGCGGCCCGAACAGCTCGCGCTGCACCGGCGTCGGGCATTCGATCATCTCGCGCGGGTCGCCGAGGAATTCGCGAAGGAATTCCGCCTCCGGCGCGCAATACGCGCGCTCCGAGTGCGTGGTCAGCATCCCGTCCTGCACGTTCATGCCGGGGTTGAGGCTCAGCTCGGTGACCTTGCGCAGGATCACCGCCTGGTCGGCGGCCTGCTGCGCGTCTTTGGCAAATAGGATCGTCCAGCCGGTATCGAGCGCCGCGTAGATGTCGTCGTGCCCGCAGTGGACGTTCAGCGCGTGCTTGGTCAAAGCGCGGGCGCCGACCTCCAGCACCATCGTCGATCCCTTGCCCGGCGCGTGGTAGTATTGCTCCATCGCATAGGCCAGCCCCTGGCCGGAGGTGAAGTTGACGACCCGGCGGCCGGTCACCGCCAGCGCGGTCGCGCCGCCCTGCGCGGAGTGCTCGCCCTCGGTCTCGATCGCGACCTTCTGGTTGCCCCAGACGTCGAGTTCGCCCTGGGCGAAGGCTTGCTGGTAAAGCTCGCCGCCCTCCGTGGATGGCGTGATCGGGTAAAAGACGCCGCCTTCGGTGATCCGGGTCTCGACCCATTTGGCCACCAGCGTGTTGCCGTTGCAGGTCACCCGCAGACCGGGATACTTCGGCTTGCCGGTCTTCGCGTCATTCGGTTTCGTCTCGGGGGGGAGCGTGGAGCTGGACATGATCGTGAATCAGAAAACGTTTCGAATTATGGGAGGATGGAAGGGTGGGGGAACTCAGGCGAAGCCCAGTGCGCCGATAAAGCGCGCAGCCAAATGCCCGAAAAAGTTTCCGCAAATGCGGGCGGGTAACGTAGAGCGATACCTTGGCTCCCGACAAGCGGCATTTTCGCACCCGGATTGGAGAAGTTGCCATCTTCAACCCGATAGCATTGCGCGTCGTCATGCGCTATCCTCGCGCCGATGCCGAAGATCCAAATTCCTGTTTTGCTCGCCGCCGCTGCCATGTTTGCCGCCGCTGATGCCCCTGCCGATGACGTTGCCTCTCCGGAGCCGAGTTCCTCCTCCGGCGGGGCGGCGGTGACGTTTGGGGCGATTGCGGATTGCCAGTATTGCGACGGTCCGCTCAAGGGTGTGCGCTATTACCGGGATTCGCCGGCGAAGCTGCGCGCGGCGGTGGCGGAGTTCAACCGGCACGATCTCGATTTCGCCGTCCACCTCGGCGATTTCATCGACCGCGAGTGGGAGAGCTTTGACGCCGTCGCGCCGATCTATGAATCGCTCAAGGCGCCGCATTACCACGTGCTCGGGAACCATGACTTTTCGGTGCCGGATGACAAGAAGGCGCTGGTGCCGGGGAAGCTCAAGATGCCGTCGAAGTTCTACGACTTTGCGGTCAAGGGCTGGCGGTTTTTGGTCGTCGATGGCAACGACGTATCGCTGCACGCGCACCCGGCGGGCAGCGAGGCGCACAAGGCGGCGCAGGCCTACAAGGCGGCGCATGCGCCGAAGAAGCCGGACTGGAATGGCGCGATCGGCGAGGCGCAGGTCGCGTGGTTAACCAAAAAGCTGGGCGAGGCGGCGGCGGCGGGCGAGCGGGCGGTCATCTTCTGCCACTTCCCGATCTATCCGGAGGACCAGCACAACCTGTGGAACGACAGGGCGATCCTCGGTGTGCTGACCAAACACAAGGGCACGGCGGTCGCCTGGATCAACGGCCACAACCACGCGGGCAACTACGCCGCGCGCGAAGGCATCCACTTTCTCACCCTCAAAGGCATGGTCGATACCAAAGAGAATTCGTTCGCCATCATCCGGCTCGACGAAAAGAGCATCGAGGTCAAAGGCTTCGGGCGCGAGCCGTCGCGGACGCTGGCGATCCCGGCGAAATGACCGATTTTCTGCAAATGCGTTGGCAGCGGGGCTGAGTTGCCGTCCGATGAGGCGTCCACTCACGGAACAAATCCAACCGCTTGTTCTTTGCGCAGTGGGATATTGGAGCGAAGACAATACGCCTCAAGTCTGGCGGCGGCATCGCGCCCTTGCCTTGTGAACGCCTTTCCTTCGAGCAGGATGACTTCGGAAGGATTCAGCTTGGCAAGTTGTTCCTCCAATTGAGCAATCTCGATCGCTTGCCCGGATTCGGTCTCGATTCTTCCCCGGTCTTCATACAGGCGAAGGCGACTCGATCCTGATTCGGCTGGATTGGAGGTCAGAGCCGGGGAATTCTCTTTCGATGGCATTTGGGTGCAACTGGTCCCTGATAGCAACTAGGAGCGCAATGAGCGTGGCGGCTTTCATAGCTACTTTCATTGAGAGGAAGGGCGTGTTATTGACAGTAGGGGCAGCAAAGTAGCATCGGCATCCTGCCGATCATCCTACCAATCGGCGAAGCCGCATTTTTTGCCGCAAAGTGGCGATGGGCGCGCGATCTCATGCCTCGCCCGCGCCGCCGCGTTCCAGCGCCCAGAGCACCTGGCGGATTGGGCGGCGGCTTCGACGTGGTGGACGCGGAAGATCTGCGCGCTCTGGGCGATGCCGCATGGCGAGTGCCCGATGGTGCCGGCTGTCGCGTTCGGCGGATCGGCGATGTCGAGGACGTCGCCGATGACGGTTTTGCGGAGATCGGGAGAGGATGGGGCGGCGGAAGGCGTGGAAGCGCCTCGAGGTGGCGGAGCACGGCGAGGTTGTCGCCGCGCTGAGTCCCGGGTCAGATGAGGATCGCCTCTCCGGCAATCCGGCGGCGGTGGCGCGGCGATCTTCTCGGCGAAGAACGCCTCCATCGCGCCGAGCACATCGGCGTAGCTCTGGTGGGTGTGGCGACCTTGGCTCGCCGACGGTGTGCATGATGAGGAGTCAGCCGTGCGCTGGGCGCAGATCCTCGCGTTGCGCGGATCGGGCAGCCCGCCCATGTCGTTGAGCAGATCCGCGCCGATGGCGAGGGCTCGCCTCGGCGACCTCTACCGCCACGTATTGACCGAGAGAAGCGGCGGCCAGAGCTGGCCGGCTGTCCCAACGCTCCGCCGCCGCCATCGTCGCGCCGTAGCCGCGCAGGAAGGATCGGAGCCGCTCGCACCTCCTCCGCCACGCTGATCGCCGCGAAGTTGGTCCGCGCGCTCTCCTGCGCCGACGTCGATGATGTCGGCCCTGGCGGCAGCGCTGCGCTCGGGCGAGCGCCGCCGCCGCGTCCAGCGTGCCGTCCCCGGAGAACGAATCGTCGTTGATATTGACGATGCCCATGATGAGCGGGCGGCGCGGGAAGGCGACCGTTTGGCGGCGTCTGGAGGTGGAGATGGATCGGATCGGGCTGTAGCATCGGCGTTCCCGGACATGCCACGCGCCGCGCCGGATTCCAGCGGGATTGTGCAAAGGCGACCCCCGCGCCGCTCGCGCCGCGCGGATGCCCGAAAAGGAAAAGGCGCCCCAGATGTGGATCGGGGCGCCTTTTGTTGGGATCCTGCCTGTGCCGTCTCCGGCCGGAGGCTCACGTTCCCAGCACTCAACAGGGATGGGACCGCCTGGCGACTGTCTGCCTTCCAATAAATTTCGACATCTTGCCGCCCGGCTAAGTCCCGCGAGCGATTTAACGGTCCGGGCCCACTGGGCCGGGAATGTCGAACACTGCAGGAAAGTCGGAAATTGTTGGCAAAGAGCGGTCGGCGGTTCAGATGCCCGCCGAGATGTGAGCATGATCTAATTTCCCGCCCGATCTGTCAATAGGGGCGACGCATTTTTCGGTCGGATCGCGCCCTTCGTGCCGATTGCAACGCGGTCTGCGGGCGCTTCAGATTGCGGACGTCCACATCCGCATTGGCTACGCAGGGGCGGAGCCATGGACCGATGGTGGTGCCGATTCCGCGGGTCCAAGACGCTACCAGAGCGCCGCCTCTAGTGCGAATGCAATACATGACAACAACCAGAGAAAAAGTCTGGGACCTCCCAAGACGAGCAACGGGGGAGCCGCCGGAGGCAACTGCGCTTTACGCGAGGCGGGGTGGGCAGCTGGAGGCAGACCCAAGGTCCCAAACACCAGTGAACCCGATTCGGCTTTCAACAGCGGCGAGCCAGCTAGGAGAATGGCGAAGCCTGCCGCATGAGGAATGGCGAAGCTGCCGCATGGGCGGTAGCCGATCCGCTCGGCATCCCTCGCCGAAGGTCAAGGCTCGGGCGGCTGGGGGCGGCTGGGGGTGGAGAATGCGGGGGGAGGTGTCATGCGGAAAGCATTGAACCGGCGCGGAGATAGGCAGCCGCTGTGCTGCCTCGCAGGGCGTTGGGGCGAGAGCGAGTCAAAAGCGGTCGCTGGGCATCCTCAAGCTGCCGACCCATGGCTGCGGATGTCTGCGCTCCATCCTGCGAAAGCGGCGAGGAGGCAGTTACTGTGGGCGCGGGGCGGGACCAACACCGCGTCGGCTCAACCGCTGCTTTGCCGGGCAAGGGCTTCCTCTGCCTGCTGGAGCGCCTTTAAGCCGCGAAACCCGCCAGCCTCCGACCCCGAACAACCCGCTGACTGGAGAGCCGCGCGGGAGAACCGCCCGCACGGTTCGGAGAGGGGCGGCGCAAGCCAATGCGCCGTCCCTACCTCTATCCTTGCGCCCCCCGGAGACGGCACTCTTGCTGTCTTAGACCCGCGGCATCGCCTTCGGTCCATCCGGCCAGCTCGTTCAGCGGTTGAGCAGACCTTCGAGGAATTTCTTGCCGACGTCTTTTAGCGAGTCGCCGGTTCTTTTGAGCGGGTTGGAGAGCCGGACCTTCGGTCGCCCGATGTCTTCTTCGGAGGTAAACTTCAGCTCGATCCGCCCGTCGGTGAGCAGCGGCTCCAGCGCGGCGGAACGCGCGAGCGCGGCGGCTTCGGTGCCGAAATTGTCGGCGAGGAATTCCTCGGCTCCGCCGACCGCTTTGTCGGACAGCGCCTCGGAGGCGGTCAGGAAGCCTTTGAACTCGTGCATGCTGTCGGCCACGCTGACCCAGCTTTCGCCTTTTAGGAGCAGGTCGAAGTCGCGGAAAGTCAGCCCGACCTGCTTCTGGAGCGTGAACTTCTGCTCGAAGTAATCGAGGTTCAGGTTCGCGTCGTTCTCTAGCACGTTTTTGTCGGCCAGCCCTTCGAGCTTTAGCCCGATCTGCCGGAGCTGCCCAGCGTGTTTACCAGTTTTTCGAAGGTCGGCAGCGAGGCGACCCACGACCCCGCCCTCGCGCTGGCGACCAGCTCCGCCTTCGGGGCGAGTTCGCCAGACTCCGGGATGAACGGCCGGATGTCGCCGCTGACCTCGGTCAGGATCTCGGTGTAGCGCAGCCCTTGGATCGAGCTATCGACCGCAATCTTGCCGGTGATCTTGCCTTGCACCGCATTGTGGTTGGCGAGGTCGCCCGGGTCGATGTCGATGTCGGAGAAGGCGGCGCGCAGGTCGGTGATGATGGTGATTTTGCGCGCCGGTTTTCTCCACGGTGATCGCGATCTCTCGCCCTCCAGTCGCTTCTTTAAGGCTGGCGGGCAGCGGCAGGCTGGAGGCATAGACCTTGTCGCGGACTTTAGGCTCTTTCTTTTTCTTCTTCTCCGGATCGCTTTCGTCAGCCGCCTCGTCCTCCGCCTCCGGGTCCGGATCGGCGAAGAGCACCTCCAGCGTGTTGGTCCCGTCTTTCCGCAAATCCGCCCGCGCCGAGATCCCGGTGACCGCCAGCCGGTCCACCTCCAGCTTGCCGGTCAGCAGGCTGAACAACCCGACCTCCAGCTCCGCGCCGGAGATCAAGACCGGAGCCGACCCCGGCTCCAGCGGCGTCCGGTCGGCGTAGCCGGATTCGATCGAGGCGTCCCGCGGGGCGAGGCGGATGCCTTTGATCGCGACCCGCGCCGGCATCCGGAAGAGGTGCGCCTCCACCGAATCGACCTCGGCGCGGAGGTTGAATTCCTCCTCCAGCTTCGCCACCGCGCGCGCCGGCGTGAGCATGAGCGAGGCGGCGACTTTCAGCCCGATCAGGGCGATGGCGACCAGGCAGGTGCCGCCGAGGGCGAGGATCTTGATCCAGCGTTTCATTCCGGGTGGTGGGGAGGTTTCAGGAAAGTTGAGGTCGGTGGGAAGGGAGACTCTACGGGGGCAATCCGCCGGTTCAAGGCGGCGATCGCCGGAGCCGTTGCCGCCGCCCCGGATCCGCGTAGGGTCGGCTCCATGAATACCGTCTCGCTCCACCCCTATTTCAAAGCGCACGAAGGAAAACTCGACGCCTTCCGCGCGCTCCTCCCGCAATTCATCGAACGCACCGCCACCGAAGAAACGTGCCTGTTCTACGATTTCTCGATCTGCGGCGACGAGATCTATTGCCGCGAAGCCTACATCGGCGGGGAGGGCGTCCAGGCGCATCTGTCCAACGTCGGCGATCTCATCCAGCAGGCGCTCCAGATCTCCGATCTCGTCCGGCTCGAAGTCCACGGTCCCGCCGGGGAGCTCGAGAAGCTGAAGCCGGATCTCGACCCGCTCGGGGCCAGGTGGTTTGTTTTTGCCGGCGGCCTGGATCGCTGCGGGAGGCCCTGATCCCGGCGATCCCGCCGGCCGGTCAAAACGCTTGGCCAACCGGCGAAGCTGCCCAAGTTGCGCCTCCCCAAATTTTTGACCATGGCGCCAGGCAATAACCCCGATTCCCCATCCCCCAAGCGATTCCACTTCGTCGGCATCTGCGGCACCGCCATGGGATCGGTCGCCGCTGCGCTGAAGGAAGCGGGGCATGAGGTGACCGGATCGGACGACGGCGTCTACCCGCCGATGTCGGACTTCCTCGCGTCGCGCGGCATCTCGATCCAGGCGCCCTTCGCCGCCGCCAACCTGCCGCCGGAGAACGGCGCGGTCATCGTGATCGGCAATGCGATGTCGCGCGGCAACCCGGAGGTCGAGGCGGTTTTGAACGCGCGCCTCCCCTACATCTCGCTGCCGGAGGCGCTCAAAGAAAACTTCCTGCGCGGTCGCCACAACGTGGTCGTCGCCGGCACCCACGGCAAGACGACCACGACCTCGATGTGCGCCTGGGTGCTGCGCGCAGCCGGGCTCGACCCCGATTTCATGATCGGCGGCATCCCGAAGAACCTCGGGCAAGGCGCGCGGCTGGCGGGATCGGATTATTTTGTGATCGAGGGCGACGAATACGACACCGCGTTCTTCGACAAGCGCTCGAAGTTCGTCCACTACCTGCCGGAGGTCGCCATCATCAACAACGTCGAGTTCGACCACGCCGATATCTACGATGATCTGGAGGCGGTCATGCGCAGCTTCGAACGCCTCCTCTACATCGTGCCCGGCAACGGCTTGCTCCTGCTCAACGGCGACGACGCAAACTGCCGCGCGATCCTCGACCGCGTCCGCCTCCGCTTCCAGCCGCCCGCCGCGCTCGTCGGGTTCGGCGAGCGCTGCGACCGCCGCATCGAAAACGTCGAATACCTGCCCGGCGAATCGCGCTTCACGCTGGAGGGCGAAACCTATGCGGTGCCGATGGTCGGCGAATTCAACGTCCGCAACGCGGCGATGGCGGCGTGCGCGGCCCGCTTCTACGGCGTGGATCCCGGCGCGATCCGCGCGGCGCTGGCCGGATTTGAGGGCATCAAGCGGCGGCAGGATCTGCGCGGCGAAAAGCGCGGCGTCAAAGTGATCGACGACTTCGGGCACCACCCGACCGCCATCCGCGAGACGGTGCCCGCCATCCGCCAGCAATTCCCCGGCTGCCGCGTGTGGGCGATCTTCGAGCCGCGCTCGAACACCAGCCGCCGCAATCTCATGCAGGCGGAACTCGCCCAGGCGCTCGCCTCCGCCGATGTCGCCATCGTGGCGGCGGTCGCCAACCCGGAAAAGGTCCCCGGCGGCCAATTGCTCGACGTCGCCGCCGTGACCGGCGCGGTCGCCGCCGCCGGCAAGGAAGCGTTCCAGGAAGACGGCGTCGAGGCGATCGTCGCGCGCGTCGCGGCGGGCGCGCGGGAGGGCGACGTGGTCGTCGTCTTCTCCAACGGCGGCTTCGGCGGCATCCACGACAAACTCTTGGCCGCGCTATAACCATGGCCGCCCGCGACGCAGAGCGCGCCTACCTGGCCGCGCATCGGGCGCAC
>JAWLBD010000029.1:0-76778 GCA_041395145.1 Verrucomicrobiales bacterium
ATCCGCGCGGCGGCGGCTTTGGGTGGGACAACCCCAGCCCGCCTATGCCTGCGCCCCACCGAATCGCCCTCCTCCTCCTGCTCGCTTTCGCCGCCGCCCTGATCGGCGCGCCCGCGCCCGCACCGGCGGCGGAGCGCCCGAACGTCCTGCTCATTCTGGTCGATGACCTGAAGCCGGCGCTCGGCTGCTACGGCGACCCGCTCGCCAAGACGCCGAACCTCGACCGCTTCGCCGCCTCGGGTCTGCGGTTCGATGCCGCCTACTGCAATCAGGCGGTCTGCGCGCCATCCCGGTTCTCGCTCATGCTCGGCTCGCACTCGACCTCGTCCGGGCTCTACGGGCTGGGCAGCCACTTGCGCAAAGCGCTGCCCGACGCGGTCACGCTGCCGCAGCATTTTGCCAAGCACGGCGGCTACCGGACCGAGTCGCTGGGCAAGATTTTCCACATCGGGCACGGCAACTTCGGCGATCCCGCTTCGTTTTCGGTCCCGCATTTCAAAGACAAGGTGGTCGAATACCGCGACCCGGCGAGCAAGCCGGAGGGCAGGCTGACGCGCGAGGAAGCCATGTTCCAGAACCAGCCCGCGCCGCCCGGCGGCATGAACGCGCTGCCCCGCGGAGCCGCCTTTGAGTCGCCCGACGTGCCGGACGACGCCTATGCCGACGGCCGCGTCGCCGCCGAGACGATCAAACGCCTGCACGCCGCCAAGGAACGCCTCGCCAAAGAGGGCACGCCGTTCTTCATCGCCGCCGGCTTTGCCCGCCCGCACCTTCCGTTTTCCGCGCCGCAGAAATACTGGGACCTGCACGACCCGGCGAAATTCCGGCTCGCGCCCAACCCGGATCTGCCGGAGGGCGCGCCGAAGGTCGCGGGCAAGCGCGGCGGCGAGATCCGCAACTACTTCCCGGTGCCGGACAAGGGCGATCCCGCCCAGATCAGCGATGCCGTCGCCCGCCAGCTCATCCACGGCTACTACGCCAGCGCCAGCTACGTCGATGCCCAGATCGGCAAGGTGCTGGCGGCGCTCGACGACCTCGGGCTGACCGGCAACACCGTCGTCGTCCTGTGGGGCGACCACGGGTTCCACCTCGGCGACCTCGGCATCTGGACGAAGCACACCAACTACGAGCAGGCCAACCGCATCCCGATCCTGATCCGCGCGCCCGGCGTCACCGCGCCCGGCACCGCCACCGGCCAGCTCGCCGAAAGCGTCGATCTCTTTCCCACCCTCGCCGACCTCGCCGGGTTGCCCGCGCCGGACGGACCGCAGCCGATCGACGGCGTCAGCCTCGCCCCCGTCCTCCGCGATCCGTCGAGACGCGTGCGCGACCACGCCTTCCACGCCTACCCGAACGCCAAGCTCGGCCGCGCCATCCGCACCGAACGCTACCGCTTTGTCGAATGGCTCGGCAACGACGATCCGCCCGAGCGCGCCGAACTCGAACTCTACGACTACCAAAACGATCCGCTCGAATCCAAAAACCTCGCCGCCGCGCTTCCCGACGTCGTCGCCGCCCACCAGGCGATCCTCGCCCGCTACCCGCCGCCGGTCGGCAGAACCTACCGGCAAGCCGCCGCCCAGAAGCCGATGACGCCGCCGATCGCCGGGCGCGAGATCGCCATCACCGCGACCGTCGAGACCCGCGGCGACCAGCCCGCCCAAGGCGTCGTCGTCGCCCAGGGCGGGCGCGAACAAGGCTATGCGCTCCACTTTGCCGACGGCTTCCCAGCGCTCGACATCCGCATCAACGGCAAGGTCACCCGCCTGCGAGGAGAGGACCAAGCCCAAGGGCGGATCGAACTCCGCGCCACCATCACCGAGAAAGAACTCACCCTGACCGCCGGCGAAAAGACAGTCCGCCTCGCCTCACCCGGGCTCATCCCCGTCCAACCCAAAGACGACCTCTCCGTCGGCGAAGACACCCTAAGCCCCGCCGGCGACTATCCCGAGGGCAACGCCTTCAACGGAAAAGTGCTGGCCCACGAAGTGACGGCATTGCGTCCGAAAGGCCAAAAAAAAATTTTAATTTCAACAAAAAATCTGAAAGAACATTAATAGGGAAACAACCATTGACATTAGGCATCCAAAAGTCATTTAGCGGTGATTCCAAAAGAATCAAAGATTCTTATTGGATCAAAAGGGGGTAAGGAACTGAATTGAAGTATGAAGAAACTCAAATTAAACAAATGCGATCGACTGCTGCCACAACGAAACAAAGACAAAATCCAGAGATTTCGACATCGCCATCCAACGGGCAAGAGGATCAAAAAAGGAAGGAGGAAACCTTTGTAAAAGAAGTTTCCAAAAAATACAGTTGGATGAACAACGAAAATGTTCTCCTGGTACTTTGAAATTCAATTCATAAAGACCTTGAGTTACAATTTACAAACGCGACAAAAAAGAAATTAAATAGAAAAAAATTTTGAAAAATAAATGGGGGCCAAGCACCAAAAGGATCATTAAGAAATTGAATTTTTTGAGGGAGAATGAATATCGCTTCACTTTGCTGCGAGGTATGGTGGGCAATGAAAAGCCCCGTTCTCTTTTTTCTCGCCACCGCCACCGCTGTGAATGGAGCAGGAGGCGCCGACGCCGATTCGCTTTCCCGGCCGATTGCGGAGAGAGATCTCGTCTTTGAAGAATCGGGCGGATTGGTCGCGGTCGAGGCGGAGCATTTTTTCCGGCAAGAGAAGGCGGAGGTCCGCGCCTGGTATCGGACGACGGCGGATGATGCGGCGGGCTTGAAGCCCGATGCCGACCCGCCGCATGTGGCTGGCGCGAGCGGCGGGGCGTATCTGGAAGTCCTGCCCGACACGCGCCGCAACCATGGGGAAAAGTTGATCAAGGGCGAGAACTTCACCAACGAACCGGGCGAGATGGCGGTGCTCAGCTACAGGGTGTTTTTCCACACGCCGGGAAAATACTATGTCTGGGGGCGCGCACACTCGACCGGGACCGAGGACAATGGGCTGCATGTCGGCATCGATGGAAAGTGGCCCGAGTCCGGCCAGCGCATGCAGTGGACCGGCAAGAACAAATGGGTGTGGGGCAGCAAGCAGCGCACCGAAGAAGTCCACACCGGCGTGCCGGGGATGCTCTTCCTCGAAGTCGAGAAGCCCGGCGAGCATGTCATTCAGTTTTCGATGCGGGAGGATGGATTCGAGTTCGACCAATGGCTGATGACCACGGACGCGGATTTCAAAGCGCCCGGCGGTCCGGCTCCGATCAGCAAGGCGAAGGCGGGCGACGCGCCGGAGCCATACCCAAACCGGACGGTCGGCGCCGATCATCCGCCCGCGCAGAAACGGGAACCCGCGCCCCTGGCGACCGAGCCCGGCCCGGAAAGCGCGGCGATGGTGCTGGAGGACTTCGACCAGCGCGACGGGCAATACCTCGACCGCGACCGCTGGCTGGCGATCGATCCCGACCAGCGCAAGGAAGCCCGCGCCGCCGGGGCGTTTCCGTTTCAATCCGGAACCTTCGACCTCACGCTGCATGCGGTCGGCGAGAACGACGGTCGCTCGACCTACGAAATTATCGTCGATGGTAAGTCCGCCGGGAAGTTCGAGTGCCCGCTGGGCAGCGAGGAGGCGATCACGTCGGAGGGCGCGAAGTTCACCCAGACGTTCAAGGGCATCCCGATCGCAAGCGGCGCGCTGATCGAAGTGCGGTCGCGCGTCGGGACCGAGGACGGAGAGGAATTCAGCCGCGCGCGCTGGTCCCGGCTCGCGGTGGCGGCCGCCGATGGCAAACCGGTGATCCGCAACCGCGGCATCCAGCGCCCGGCCAACGCGCCCGCGGACGCCGCAGGTGCAGGTGCGGCGGAGTTCACCGATGCGTTGTTCGGCGAGCGGCAGGCGGACGGCGATGGGTCGGTCGAGGTCAGCGGCGAGTTAAAGCAGTGGCACAAGGTGACGCTGACGCTGGACGGTCCGTTCGCGCATGAGCGGGACAACCAGCCCAATCCGTTTGCCGACTACGAGCTGCGCGTCCTTTTCAAACACGAGTCCGGGGAGCCGTCGTATGTCGTGCCGGGCTACTTTGCCGCCGACGGCGATGCGGGCGAGACCTCCGCCGAATGCGGGACGAAGTGGCGGGCGCACCTGTCGCCGGACAAGCCGGGGACGTGGACCTATACGATCCAGTTCCGCGCCGGCACGAAGGCGGCGATGGGGTACAAAACCGCGTCGAAGCCGGTGGCGATCCTCGATGGAAAGAAAGGCAGCTTCGCCGTGGCGGCATCGGACAAATCGGGGCGCGATCTGCGCGGCATAGGTCGGCTCCAGTATGTCGGCGGGCACCACCTGCGCTTCGCCGGGAGCGGCGAGTATTTTCTGAAAGCCGGGGCGGATGCGCCGGAGACGCTGCTCGCCTATGCGGACTTCGACAACACGGTGGCGACGAAGCCGGGCAAGGCGCCGCTGAAGACATTCGCCGCGCACGTCCGCGATTGGCGGCCGGGCGATCCCGCCTGGCAAGGCGGCAAGGGCAAGGGGTTGGTCGGCGCGATCAACTATCTCTCCGGCAAGGGAGCCAACGCGTTTTCGTTCCTGCCCTACAACGTCGGCGGCGACGGCGACAATGTGCGCTGTTCGTCGCGCGCGAGGACAAGCTCCACTACGATTGCTCGAAGCTCGACCAGTGGGGCACCGTCTTTGACCACGGCACCGCCATGGGCATGTATCTCCACTTCAAACTGCAAGAAACCGAGAACGACGACAACCGGCCGCACGGCGGGGCGAAGGGCGGCAAGGTGGCGGCCGCGCTGGACGGCGGCGACCTCGGACCCGAGCGCCGCCTTTACTGCCGCGAGCTAATCGCGCGCTTCGCCCACAACCTGGCGCTCAACTGGAACCTGGGCGAAGAAAACACGCAGAGCAGCGAGCAGCAGCGAGATGGCGGATTTCATCCACCGCACCGATCCTTACGACCACCTGATCGTCGTGCACACGTTCCCGGACCAGCAGGACAAGGTGTATCGCCCGCTGCTCGGCGACCAATCCGCCCTGCGCGGCGCCTCGCTCCAGAATAGCAACGTCGCCGACTGCCACCGCCAGGTCGTCAAATGGGTGCGCGAATCGGCGAAGGCCGGCGCGCCGTGGGTGGTCGCATTCGACGAACCCGGCACCGCCGCCGAGGGCATGCCGCCGGATCCGGGCTATCCCGGCACGCCGGAGAATTTCGACAACCCCAGCATCCACCAGGTCCGCCAGCAGGTGCTCTGGGGCACGCTGCTGGCCGGCGGCGGCGGCGTCGAATACTACTTCGGCTACCGGCTGCCGCAAAACGATCTGGTCTGCGAGGACTGGCGCTCGCGCGACCAGTCGTGGGACTACTGCCGGATCGCCCTCGACTTTTTCCGCGACGAAAAGATCCCGTTTCACGAGATGGCGAACGCCGACGCGCTGGTCGGCAATCCAGACCATGGCAACGAACGCTATTGCTTCGCAAAGGAAGGCGAGATCTACCTCGTCTATCTGCCGGCGGGCGGCGCGGCGGAGCTCGATCTCAGCGGCGCATCCGGCGAGTTCCGCGTCGGCTGGTTCGATCCCCGCCAAGGCGGCGCGCTCCAGCCGGCCGCCTCGGTCAAGGGCGGGGCGACGGCAAAGCTGGTCGCGCCAAGCAAGGGCGCGGGCGACTGGCTCGCGGTGGTCCGCCGGGCGGAACGCTAGTCGGGTCTGCACGAAAACTTTGCCCCTGAATCTTCGGGGCGCTTCCTTCGCGGTGCGGCAACTGAAATTGCCTGCCTTGCAAGCTTCGCCTCGCGCGTCAGTTGCCCGCCGCAGCTTCAACAGGAATTTGGCCTGGAGACCCCCTGTCTGGTTCCGCCACAGCTTCGGCATCGCCCTCATCTGGCGCAGAACCGTCAACGCCCTCGGCGGATTCGCCATTTGGTGATGGAGCAGCATTGCCCTCCGCCAGTTCGCCTTCTGCGGATTGGCTCGGCACCTCCGGCTCCGGCTCAGGTTCCGCGCCGGGCTTTTTGAACCCGAGTAGTTCGGCGACTTCGGCTTGGACCTTTTCGACTTCTTTTAAGGAAAGTTCGGGATCGCGGACGATGAAAACGTCGCCGCCGTTAGCGTGTTCATAGATGAGGAGTTTGCTGGTCCCCGTGTGGTTGGTGTCGGTCTGCTTGAGCTGCTTCTTACGCTCGAGCATGAGAGCGAGGATAAATCGGGCGTTTTCGGTGTGCGGCTCGTCTTCGTCGATGAGGCGGCGGAGCAGGGCTTCGGCGCTTTCTTTCTCGACGACGTCAGGTTCCTCCTTGGGCGGCGGCGGCGCTTCGTATTCGGATTTCCAGACCGAAAACGGCTCTTGGCCGAGCGCCTCGGAGATCTCCGCCCAAGATGGCTCGGAAAAGTCGCGGCGCTCAAAGCCTTCGCCATCCTCCGCATAGAAGAGGGCGGTCACGATCATTTGCCCGTCGGCGAACGGTTCTTCGCTGTGGGTGCAGGCGCGGGAGCGGGAGCGGATTTTCCAGTCGCGTTGGATCGACACGGGTAGGCTTGGCTAGGGGTTGGGGGGAGGTTCGAAAATTGGGGGGCTTTTGGAATAAGGGCGATCCCGGATTTGGCAAGCGGGCAATCCGGAGATTCGCGCCGCCTGGAGAGACCGCACTCTTGCCGCCTCGGACTTGCGGCATCGACTTTGCCCTCGGAGCGGAGCGCCCCAATGCTATCGGATCAGCGCAACCTAGGGGCGCACTCAGGACGCACCGTTGCCCCACGGCGCTCAGACCGCCTTGGGCGCGGTGATGTAGGGAGCCCGCAGATAGATCGGCTCCGGCGTTTCCCCGGCGGGCGGTTCTGGCAAGGCGGCGGCGATCTGACCGATGCGCGCAGCAGTCGGGCGGCGAGCGCGATGCCCGCATTCAAGTGCGGCGGCGCGGATCGAACGTGATGGCGCACGCCATCAGAGAGCGCGCTCAGCACCCGGCGGAGCGATTCGCCCGGCGGGATCAGCTCGATCTCCCCGGCGAGCGCGCCGCCCTCCACCGCCGCCCACCAGTGCTCCGCCCCGGCGGGCATCGCCGACGACAAAATACCGGGCGCAGCCGGCTGAGGTCTGGCGCGGCGGTCAGCGACGGCACGCCGCAGATCGGCGCGCCGCACGCCAGCGACAGCCCGACCGCCGCCGCGATCGCGATGCGCACGCCGGTGTAGACCCTACCGGTGCCGACCGCGATCCGCGCCACGCGGTGCCTCGCAGGCATCCAGCGCCCGGGAGAGCGGCGCGAAAGAGCATGGCGTTGGCGGAGCGATGCGAGGCGAACGCCTCCTCGAACAAGACCGCGCCCGCCGCAGACACAGCGGCGACCGAGCCGTGCGGCGTCGAGGTTTCGAGGGCGATGATGGCGGGGGCGTCGTCCATGGGCTGGGCTGGGCTGGGCTGGTCAAGTCGAGTCAGGCGCGCCATTAACCCGCCGCATGGTCCGGGAAGCAACCGGATTTCCCGCCCTGCACCGCCGCCGATCTCGCGCAGCTCATACCAGCGGGACCCGCCGGGGATGAGCGCGGGAAGCGGTCCGCCCATTCGACCGCGAGCACGGCATCGCCTTCCGCCAGATAAGTCATCCCAACCGATGCCGAGCACCTCGCCCTCGGATTCGAGCCGGTAGAAGTCGAAATGGTAGAGCGGCAGGCGTACCGCCGAAGTATTCGTGGACGAGCGAGAACGTCGGGCTAGCCACGTCCGCCGCATGATCCCAGCCCGGCGGCGATCCCTTGACCAGATGCGTCTTGCTCCGCGCCCAAGCCGCCAACCAGCGCGATCACGCCGGGAGCCAGATCCCGCGCGAGTTCCTCGCCAAAGCCCGCGGTCGCCTCGGGCCGATCAGCCGCGCCACCGTGCTGCCGGAAGTATCCATCGGCACCTAGCTTTCGAGGTCGGCTAGCCGCGTCTCTACTTTCTTCAGATACTCCGCAAGGTGGCTGAGGCGTTCTTTCAAAGCGCCGCATGAGCGATGAGCCAGTCCCCTGCCCTCTCGTGCGAAACTGAAGGTTCTTCATCGCCTCCTGCCGATACTGTCCCTCCAGCTTCTTCATCTGCGACGTGATCGACTCCCGCCGGGCGTTCAATATCCGCCGCTCTTGCTCGATCTCCGCGCGGCTCAGGCTACCCCGGTTCTCGCGGCTGATCGCGACGACCTCGTCCTTTTCCCCCTCCTGCCCGGTGCCGCTCGCGTCCTGACCATTGGTGTAAGCCGCCGCTTCGGCGATGTCGTAAACATATTTTTTCTGCATGGTGACCGGCAGCTCCTCGAACGACAGCTTCGCATTGCCCGCCGAATGGATGAACGAAATCCCGATGGGCGTCACTTTGCTGATCTTCAACTCGCTAAAGACCCGCCCGTCCGGCAGCGTCAGCTTTGCGATCGCCGTCCCAGGAGCCTTCTCCCGGACGGATACCTTGTAGTCCTCCTTGTATTTCTCGAACTCGTCGCGCAGCTTCTCCAGTTCGGACTGCAGTTCGTCGATCTGGCTCTTCTGCTCCGAAATCTCCTTTTCCTTCTCTTGGATCTTCTTGGTCAGATTGATCACCGCCGTCTCGGCGTCCTCCTTAGCAAACCGCGCCGCCCGCTTCGCCTCATCAAGCTCAAGCTGCACCTGCCGATGCGCGTCCTCCGGGACGCCGCCGCATCCGACCAGCATAACGCTGGTAGCCACAAGCAGCCCCCCACCGACAAGTTGATTCGTCAATATTTGCTTTTCACTCAGATTGGATGTGAAGATTATGGAATATTCTGCGGGTTGCAAATCAGATTCACTTGGTAAGGCGCACTAAACTGGGTAAAAGCGGCTATGAGCTACCGCCTCGACCTCCCGGAGAGACCACGCCGCAACCGCAAAAGCGCCGCTATACGCGGGTTGGTGCGGGAAACCTCCCTTGCTTCTACGGATCTGGTTTATCCTCTCTTTCTTCATGAGGGTAGCGAGGATCAAACCATCGACTCGATGCCGGGTTGCAAGCGATGGTCGCCCGACGGGTTGATCGCGGAAGCAGCGGCGGCGCATTCGCTTGGCATCCAGGCAGTTGTCCTCTTCCCAAAGATCGGGGACGCGCTGAAGACGCCGCGCGGCGAGGAAGCCTATAACGACGCAGGGCTGATCCCCCAAGCGGTCGCCCGGCTCAAAGCGGAGCTGCCGGAGCTAGCGGTGATCACGGATGTGGCGCTCGATCCCTACAGCAGCGACGGGCATGACGGGATCGTCGCGCCGGACGGTCGGATCTTGAACGACGAGACGGTCGGCGTGCTCTGCCGGCAGGCGCTCTGCCACGCCCGCGCGGGTGCCGATATCGTCTCGCCCAGCGACATGATGGACGGGCGGGTCGGGGCGATCCGGGAGGCGCTCGACGCGGAGGGATTCGAGGGCGTGTCGATCCTCAGCTACACCGCGAAATACGCGTCGGCATTCTACGGGCCGTTTCGCGGGGCGCTGGATAGCGCGCCGCGCTCCGGGGACAAAAAGACCTACCAGATGGATCCGGCGAACGCGCGGGAGGCGCTGCGGGAGGCGGACCTCGATGCCGGCGAAGGGGCGGACATGCTGATGGTGAAGCCGGCCGGGCCGTATCTCGACATCATCGCGCGGCTGCGGGGCGCGAGCGACCTGCCGATCGCCGCGTATCAAGTCAGCGGCGAATACCTGATGCTGAAGAGCGCGGCGGCGGCCGGCTGGCTGGACGAGCGCAACGCGGTGCTGGAAAGTCTGGTGGGGATTCGCCGCGCTGGCGCCGATATGATCTTGACCTACTTTGCCAAAGCCGCCGCCGGCTGGCTGCGCGGCTAACGGCGATTCGCAACTCCCGCTAGCGCGTCGTGTTCTATCGAGCTAAGCCGATCCCACCATGAAGTATTCCCGATACCGCGACTTCCTCGCCACCGCCGCCCGCCGCAGCCGTGCCGCCGGATCGCTCGCCTCCACCACCGCGCAAGAACCGCCGCCGCCCCCAATGATCCGGCAGCAGACAACGGCGGTCTAGCCGGCCTCGAAAACCAGCGCGGTGGCGGCGACGGCGATAAGCGCGACCGGGATTGGCGGAGCCGCCGCTCGGGGCGCGATGATCGCGGCGACATGGAAGCCTGTCCGACGAAGAGCGCGAGGCCCTGCGCGAGGCATTCCGCAAAGTGTGGGAGCGCGACGATGTGCGCTCCGCCCGCGAGCAGCTAGGCAAGGCGATGGAAGATTATCGGGCCGCCCTGCGCTCCGCGATGGAGGACGTCGATCCAAAGCTGCGCCCGATCTTGGAGCGCGCGCTGGACGGCCCGCCGCGCGGCTTTGGCGGGCGCGGATTCCCCCAAGATCTGGCGAGCGGCGATCCGGTCGAGAACACGGCGCAGTTCTTTTTTCACTACGCCAAGGACGACGAGCAGCGCGAAAGGATGCGCAAGATCGCGCAACGCCTCAAGTGCCCAAGCTCCGGCAAGCCGCCGATGTCTTCCGCGACACGGTGAAGCAAAAAGACCTCCCCGAGGGACCGCGCGGTTGCCGCCTACCAGGGCATTCCGCTCCGCCGTCCGCGAGGCGATGATCGAAAGCAGAACCCGCCTTGTCAGAAATCATCCCCGAGAAATTCGATTTCGGGCGCCCGCCCGGCGACCGTCGAGAAGATGGCGGACCGCCGCCGCCAGGCGAGGGCGAAGGCAGACCGCCCCAGGGCGATGGAGGACCGCCTCCGCCGCGCTAGGCTCCGGCTGGGATAGGCTCCGGCTTAAGGGCTTTAGCCTGGCGAGGTGGGATTTGATGCCATCCCGGCGGGAGGCCGGAGCCAAGTAGCGGGTGCCCCGCACACGCCTGCCCCAGCCGACCGGGGGATTTTTTGGGGCAAACCGGGCGTTTGACATCGGCGCAGCCCGCCCGCTAAATGATGCTGTTTCCCGCCCGTTCCCCCCAGATCCTATCCATGAGCCTTACCGCCGCTACCCAGCGTGTTGCCGTCCGGTTTGGCGCGCCGCACCGGCTGCGTGCAGGCTGCCGCCAGATCCCGTCCTCAACCTCAACATCCCGCTACTGGGCGGCCCCTCAGAGGAGTCGATCGGCGCTGGATTCTCGACCGCCCGTGAAGAAAGCGGCTTTCATCTCGCCACGGGCGCCGGTGTGATCGCGGGCGTCGCCTCTCCGCCGGAGCCGAACATCCGCTGGAGGACATCGCATTTGAGATCTATCGCGACCTGCTCCGGATCGTCCGCGGCTACTCGCTCTACCGGGTGTGGAACTATATCCCGGCCATCAACGAGGAGACCGGCGGGCTGGAAAACTATCGGCGATTCAACCTCGGGCGCTGGTCCGCCTTCCGCGACAGCTTCGGCAGCGAGGCGATCGGGCGGATGCCGGCGGCCAGCGCGGTCGGCTGCGACGGCGAGCGGCTGGCGGTCGCCTTCCTCGCCGGGCGCGCCGCCGCCACCTACGTCGAGAACCCGGAGCAGATCCCCGCCTACCACTACCCGCCGGACTACGGCCCGAAGGCACCGAGCTTCGCCCGCGGCGCGGTCGTCGAAATCGGCGGCCGCAAGGTCGGCTACCTCTCGGGCACCGCCTCGATCAAAGGGCACCGCAGCGTCGGCCACGGCGACCTGCGCGCCCAGTTCGAAACCACGCTCTCCAATATCCGCATCGTCTCCAACCGGATGGGGTACGCCGGTGCCACCGACCCCGGCGCGAAATCCGCCCACGAATTCAAAGCCTACGTCCGCCGCGCCGAGGACGGCTCCAAAGTCGCCCAGTGGCTGGCGGAAGCCGCCGGGATTTCGCCTGACGCCATCACCGTCCTGCGCGCCGACATCTGCCGCGCCGAACTCGATGTCGAGATCGAGGCGGTCTTCGGGAGGGAACAACAAATAACAGATAGCCAATAAAAATAACAGATACCCCCACCCCTTGATCACAAAAAAGAAGAAGACCTACAAGGTCTCGCCAGATCTCGACGGATATCTCGGGCGCTACGGGCGCCATTCGGATATCCCGAGGATCTATTCGGATCTCTTGCATTTCTCCGAGGCATTCCCCCATTCAGATCCGCAGGGCAGGGAGACCCAATGGCTGACGGTTGTCTATCAGCCGCTCGAGCGCGCCGAATTAAACAAACAGCTCACCCGCATCTATGCGGAACTCAAAATCGGCGACCTCTCGCTCGCCGAACACCTCAAGGTCGAGCGCATCGATTTCTGCCAGTTCGGCAACTCGCGCCCGTTCCGCATCCGCATCACCAACCAATACAACGACAACAGCGACCACTTTTACGTCAAGCGCGCCGACGCCTCGCGGATCTACGGATTAGAGCTGGAGCACATCCTGTCGCCAAACCGGATCAACTTCCTGGTCAGCGGCGGCACCTTGATCGAAGAACATATCGCCGGCATCCCCGGGGACGCCTTCATCCGCGAATACATGGGGCGCCCGGACCTCAACCAGGTCCGGATCGCCAAGGAATTCGTGAAGTTCAACGAGCGCTGCTTCATCCGGCTGCTCGGCGACATGCGCGCGGCCAACTATGTGATCGACATCACGCCGGACTTCGAGGAAGTGCAGTATCGGGTCCGGCCGATCGACTTCGACCAGCAGAGCTACGAGGGGCGGCACAAGGTCTATCTCACCCAGTTTTTCACCTCGAACTACCCGGTCGTCGAACTCGTCATCGGGCGGCTCAACGCCACCGTCATCAAGCAATACCAGCGCGAGGAACGCACCCTCATCGCCCGCCGCAGCCGGGCCAGCCGCGAGCGGCTCGCCGCCTTGCTCGAATGCATGGAGAACCAGGAACTCGCCCCCGCCGAACACGTCCGCCAGCTCGCCGCAGAACTCGGCGACTACCACAAGAGCGACGCCTTCAAAAACTGCGAGCGCATGGGCGCCCTCGTCCGCGCGAATATCCGCGCCGTGCTGGAAAAGATCTAGCGAGGCGCGCGAACCAAAAATCCGGCCCCTAGCCCGCCTTGTCCTTCGGAGGAGCCGGGCGAAGCGATGAATGGTGGACGCCCCAGTAAAGCGCAAAGGCGAAGACGTTCCCGGCCAACACGATGAGCGCCCAAGCAAACGGACCGACCAAGAAGGTATCCCAGCCCTTCTGGCGCATCTTTCTGCCATCGCGATACACCTTGATCGCCACATAGAGCCAGAGCAAGCCATAGCCGAGGGCGCAACCAGCGACTAGCCGCTGGAATAGCCGATCGGACTCAATAATCATTTCGACGAAGTCAAGCATCGCTTTGAGCGATAGGGCATCGCCCCACGAAAACAACCCGATTTGCGTTCCCCCGAGGGCAGTGATCTTAGAAAAAACTCCGGCTTTGTTTTCTTCGATTCTCCGTAATATTACCGCCCCCGCATCCACAGCCTCCCCACCCCCAAGACGAGAACCTCCGCATGATCGGCGATCTGATCAAAATGTCCGATGACCCCGGCGAACGCCGGCGGGCGGAGCGTCGCGCCAAGGAAGAGCGGCGGCGGTCGAAGCCGCCGCGCAAGAAAGGCGGCGGCTGGTTTTGGAAGCTGTTCAAGTTTTGCTGCTGGGCGTTTCTGATCGCCCTCATCGTGGTGCCGACCGGGCTGTATTTTTACCTGAAGCCCTTTTATGAAAAGGCGAAGGTGTTCAACCTGAGCGAGATCGGGAAGCTGGAGGAGCCGAGCACGATCTACGACCGGACCGGGCAAGAATACGGCCGCATCTACGTGCAGGACCGACGGCCGGTGACCATCGACGAGATACCGCACCACCTGATCGAAGCGCTGGTCGCGGCGGAGGATTCCCGGTTTTTCGCCCATTCCGGCGTGGACTACATGGGGATGACCCGAGCGGCGCTGCGCAACCTGCGCGCCGGCGGCACCAAGCAGGGCGCGAGCACGATCACCCAGCAGCTCGCCCGCCAGACCTTCCAGATCCTCGACCGCACGATGGCGCGGAAGTTCACCGAAATTTTCCTCGCCCGGCGGATCGAAGACCCGCAGGACGGCGGCCTGCCCAAGCAGAAGATCCTCGAGCACTACCTCAATCTGATCTACTTTGGCAGCGGCTACTACGGCGTCGGCGCGGCGGCGCAGGGCTATTTTGGGAAGCCGGTGAACGAGCTGACCATCGACGAGGCGGCGCTGCTCTGCGGCTTGATCAAACAGCCGCACGTCCTCTCGCCTTTCAACAATCTGGAGCGCTCGATCCAGGAGCGGAACTACGTGCTCAGCCGGATGGTCACCGAAGGGATGCTGAGCGAAGACGAGGCGAAGAAATACAAAGGGGTGGTGCCGAAGCTGGCGGAGAAGCAAGGCGACGCGCGGATGTCGTTCGCCTACGAGGAAGTCCGGCAGCGGGTGATCGACCAGCTCGGGTTTGAGGAGGCGGCGTCCGGCGGGTTCAAGATTTACACCACGCTCGACGGACCGCTCCAGAAGTCGCTGGAGGAAAGCCTGCTCAAGCGGCTGGCGGAAACCGAGCGGCACCCCGGATTCGAACACCAGACCTACGCCCAATACTGCGCGGCGCTGGCGCGGCTGCCCGAAGATAGGTCCGCCGATCCCGAGGCGGAAGCATTGGCTCCCAACTACCTCCAGGGTGCTGGCTTGGCGATCGAAAACGAAACCGGCGCGGTGCTGGCTGTAGTATGCGTGAAGGCGGGACTACGTCCACAGCAAGTTCAACCGCGCCTACAACTCGCGCCGCGCGCCCGGCACCGCGTTTTCGCCCTTTGTCTATGCGGCGGCGTTTGACTCCGGGCAATTCCCCGGCAGCCGCCTGGAGGATACCCCGATCGACAACGGTCGCGTCATGATCGGCGCGGTCACCGGGATCTTGGGCGATTGGGGCACCGAGGACCCGAACAGCAAATGGACGAAGCGCGAGATCACCGCCCGCGAGGCGCTCACCCTCGGCAAGAACGCCGCGACCGTGCGCCTCGGCGAAGTGGCCGGGCTGGTCCCGATCAAAACGCTGGCGCGCAAGGCGGGCATCGAATCGCCGATCAAAGAAATCCCGGCGACCTACCTCGGGGCCAGCGAGGTGACCCTCGCGGAGCTGACCAAAGCCTACACGATTTTCCCCAACCGCGGCTCGCGACCGCAGGATCTTTTCATCCTTCGAAAGATCGAGAGCGCGGATGGCTCCGTCATCTACGAATCCGAGCGCCGCCCCCGGCTCAAAGTCCACGATTCGATCGCGTGCTACCAGGTGCACAGTTGCCTGGAGGAATCGCTCGCCCGCGGCACCGGGGCGAAGGCGAAGAACTACGGTCTCGAAAGGTTCCCGGCAGCCGGCAAAACCGGGACGCACTACAACTACACCGACCTCTGGTTCGTCGGCTACACCAGCTCGGTGACCTGCGGCGTGTGGGTCGGCTTCGACCGCCCCAAGACGATCTACGATGGCGCGTTCGGCAGCGATGTCGCCGAGCCGATCTGGGTGGATGTCATGAACGTCGCCGCCAAGCGCCTGCCTGCGGAGCGCATCGCGCCGCCGGCGGAGGCGAAGGCGGTGCAGCTATGCAGCGTGACCGGATTGCTGGCGACCGATAGCTGCTACGAGGGCGTGAGGGACATTCGGACCGGCGAGCAGAAGTGGGTGCGCACGACCTACCGCGAATTCATCCGCCCTGGCACGCAGCTCCCCGCCGCCTGCGACCTGCACTCATCGAACCCCCAGCTCTTCTCACAGGTCGGCAGCCCTGGCCCGGAGCAGACCGAAGGCGTGGCAGCAGCACCTTCCCCCACCCCGAACACTGCCGAGGCAGAGGCCGCCGCGCTCGCCGAACCGATTATCCCGAAAGGAACCGCCGTCATCGGCTTCGATCCGTACGATTCGCTGCGCCCGATCATGCGGGCGAGCCTCCCCGGCGAAGAAGAACCCACCGTGCGCAAACCCGCGCTCGTGCGGCCGACCCAGATGGGCGAAGAAGCCTCCCAGATCGACCTGGAAGCGCCGGGGCGTCTCGACCTCAACGATTTGTAGCGGAAAGGCGGCGCAGGGAGACATGGCGGGAGACGGGGAAATTGTAACAATTTTGACGCAGAGTATCCGGTCGGCTAGATTACAATCCGCGATGAATTTTCGCCTCCAGCGCCATGCTCTCCCTGAAGCGGAGGTCAAACGCGTCTTCGCCCTTCAGGCGGAGGCAGCGGTCAAATCGATCAAAGCGGACCCGCTCGCCGCGCACGCCTTCCGCAAGCGCGCGAAAAAGCTGCGCGCCCTGCTCCGGCTCCTGCCAGAGGAATCGCGCCCGCAGGAGGTCGATGCGCTGATCAAAGCGGCGGCGAAATCGCTCTCCGCGCTGCGCGACCGCCAGGTCATCGAAAAGCTCACCGGCACCGGCGAATCCGGGGCGAAGCGCAAAGGCGGCGCGCCGGGCAAGGCGGCAGCCAAAGCCGCCGCGCAGATGCGGAAGGCCGCCAAAAAATTCGCCGGAGCCTATCTCGGCGGCATCGATGAAAAGGCGCTCCTCGGCGAATATGAGCGGACCCGCGCGAAGGTGGGAGCCGCCTTGGAAAATGCTGGGACCAGCGGCACCGACGATGACTTCCACCGCCTGCGCCGCTGGGTGAAATACCACTGGTATCACGTCCGCCTCCTCCAGGATCACCTCGGATCCGGCATCAAGCGCCGGCGGCGCAAACTGTGCCAGCTCGGCAAGGCGCTCGGCAACACCCACGACCTCGCCATCCTCGAGGGAAAGCTCGCACCGGGTTCAAAGCAGCGCACCAAAGCTGCCGAAAAGAAGGCGAGGCTGATGGGGCGATGCCTCAAGCAGGCGCGCAAGCTCGCCTGAGTCACTCCGCCGCCTTCGCCCTCACGAAGACGCACATCGCGCGGCCGGCAGGCTTCAATCCTTCGGTCAGATCCGTTTCGGTCTCGCGCTGGATGGCGATCAGCAGCGGCTTGCCGAGCGGCAAGGTAGTCGCGCACTTCGCGGATTGGCGGAAGATCAGCGGCTGCTGGACGATGCTTTTTCCGGCCCCAAATTCGGTCAAGCGCAGTATTCGATCCCACACGACTCCGGCGGCCGCCTCAGCGATGCCTGGAGTTTGGCGGAGGAGCTTCGCCCTGAGCTGGACGCCGAGGTCGCGGGTTTCGAAAGCGGTCGGGGTAATCGGGGAGACCAAATTGATGCGCGGGTCGATCGGACCTTTAAGCGTCGACGGCAAATCCGGCGGGGCGAACTCGATCGGATAGATGAATTCGTCGCCGGAGTGGGAGCGGGTGGACATTTCGTGCAGTTCGCAGGTCGCCGTCTGCCGGTGGATCGCTCCCCGCAGCGTGCGGGCGGCGTTGTAGAGCGCAAGGCTCGCGTCCTCGGGCGAAATCGGATGGGCATCGAGCAAAGCAGGCATCGAGGCGGCGGGGACTTCGATAAACTCGGCGACCAGCCGGAGATCGGGTTCCGCAGGAGGTTCGGTCCCGGCGAAGGCGGCATCGGTACTCTGGCATCGCCGCTTTCGGGAAAGAAAACCGGATCAAGTCCGCACAAAGACCGCGAGCCGCTTGCCGGCCGGTCGGTTCTCTTCGCCATTTCGCCGGGAATTGGCGCGTGGATGGCGAGCAGCTTCCAGCGCCCCGGCTCCGCGTGGATCGCCACGTCGGCGTTCATGTGGTTAATAATCGGGAATGCTGCTCCCGCGATGCGCCGATGCCGATGAAGTTTTCGCCCTCGCGGCAAGCGAGTTCCGTTGACAGTTGCAGCGCTACCAGCCGCCGCGCGGGATGGATTTGGGCAGAAATCTGGACGGTCAAGCCAGTTCCGCGTCTCAAGGGCGGTGACCGTCAAATCCGTGATGATGTCGAGCGCTGGGCGATCGGACTGACCACCTGTTGGGCATCTCAGGCGGGTCAAATTCGATCGATAGCTGAACTGGCGTTCGCGCCGACATCGGTGCGCTTGCCCTGCTGCCCGATGCCCCACGATTGATCCACGAGCACCGCCTTGCCCGCGGCGAGCTGGGCGAGCAGCGCGGCGCGCATCGGACCAGCGTCCGAATCCGTCGCCGGATCGGTCGCCCAGCGGTGGATCAAGGCGTGGTCCGCCTCGAGGATTTCCATGCGGACCGCCAGCATCGGGGCGGGCGCGGGCGGCGCGACCTGTCGCCCTCGCGGAATGCCGCGCTCGGTCGCCCGGACGAAGGCGAAGAGATACTCGGCGGCGGGTTCCAAGCCGGTGCCCGGACCAGCGGGACCTCGCGGACGACGCCCGCCAGCGCCGGGCGACCGTGCCACAAAATCGTGTCGAGCCCCAGCGCCTGCGTGAAGAAGACGGGCTGGAATCCCATCGACTCGCCCTCGGCGATCTCGACCGTCCGGATGTAGCGCGTCCACTCGACCGCCATCTTGACCGGGATGCGCCCGCCGTGCTCGATCCGCCCAGTCACTTCCGCCTCGAAGGTGACGCCGGTGTTGCCGGTCTCAAACGCCGTATAGGAATGCTCGCTGATCATGTCAATGCCGGCGCCGATCGGTCCGGCTACGGTTTGGGGAAGCTCCGGCGGATCGCCTTCGATGCCGTAGATCCACTCGGAGCCAGACGAGGTCTTCGCGCGCTGGCCGCTGCGCGCCGGCATGGCAAGCGTGTGGCGCAGCGTCGCCTCGCCGGATGCCAGCAGCTTCGCCGACCGCTTCGCGCAGCCCGGTGGCGTCGGCATCGCGTCCGGAAAAGTGATCGTCCAACAGGGCGGCGGCGCGGGCGGCAGGCACCGCGATCAACTCGGCGGTGAGATGCGCCTCCCTCTGCGCCGGACCGAGATTGGCACCGCAATTTCGAACCCAAAGTGCTTGCCCTCGAATTTGACAAGCGAGACGATCCGGCGCGCGCCAGGCGGCTCGGATGCCGGGCTGGGCGGAAGGCGGAAGGTGGATGCCGAGAAACTGCCACTTCCCCGGCTTGTTCGGCAGGACGGCGGCGTCGGTCATCGCATGGATGTCGGGCTGCTCGATCCTCGCCGGATGCCGCCCCCAAACGTGTCGCCGGTCCGGCAGGTCAATTCGGTGGCAAAGCTCCAGCGGCGCCCTCTTTCGGCGGTGATGCCAGCGGGCAAAATACATTCGAAGGTCATCCCGAGATCCCGCGTCTCATAGGCGGTGGGCGTCAGGTTGGTGCGCGTGTCCACGCTCGGGTCCACCGGACCGGTGAATTCCATCGGCATCTCCGGCGGGTCCGATTCGATCGGGTAGAGCCATTCGGAGACCGCCCGCGCTTTGTTGCGCGTGCCGAGGCGGGCGACCGCCGCGCCCATGTCGATCAACCTCGCCCGGCCGGCCGCGACCTCGTCGTGCAGCCTTCGCCGGATCGCGCCCCCCATCCGCGATCAGCAGCCGGTACCGACGGCGAGATCCGCCTCGATATATTCGACCCGGAACGCGCCCAGCTCGGCATCGGCGTCCGGATCGTCGGCGGCGCGAAGCGGTAGCGCTGTCAGGCAAAGCGCGGCGGCGGTGGCGATGGGGATCTGGTTCGGCAGCTTCATCGGTCGGATCATTTTGCCTCCGCCGCGCGAACGAAGAGCAGCGCGACTTTCTCCGGCGATTCCAGCCCGAGCGCCGGGTCCTTCGGCAACTCGCGGTGCAGGCTGAGGATGAGCGGCTTTCCCCACCTGTAGACCGACCGCCGTGGCGCAGCTCTGGGTATAGAAAAGCGGCTGCTCGATCTGCGATTGGTTCTGCCCGAACTCGGTCTTGCCCGCGAGCCGCACGCGCTCGAACGCGATGCTCGCCGAGAGCTGGTCGCCTTGCCGCCAACCCATCATCGCCTCCAGCGTCACCCCGGTGAGGCGCGTCTCGAAAGCAGTCGGCGTGACCTCGGTGATCAGCTGGTTCGCCGCCTCGACCGGTCCGGTGATCTTTGGCGATATCTCGGGCGGGCTCTCGATCGGATAGATAACTTCGGTGCCGGAGCGGGCGCGGGCGCGGTTGACGGAAAGCTCGCAGGTCGCCGCATGGCGCAGCGTTTGCCTGCCGGATTCGATCAGCGCGGCGGCGGCGAGGTAGCAGTCGAGGCTCAGCTTCTCGGCGTCGGGCGGGTGCTGGTCGAGCAGCGCCGCCGCTGCCGACGCCGGGACCTCGATCAACTCGGCGAGCAAGCGCAGGTCCGGCTCGCGGCTCGCCTCGGGATCAAACGGATCGGGTTCCTCCTGCGGCGAAGGCTTCGGCGGTTCAGTCAGCTCGACCACCTCCGCGCGGGCGAAGACGGCGACCCGGCGGTCGGCACCGGTTCTTTGCCCAGCTCTTCCGGGGGCGGCGCATGGATGCCGACGGCGCAGCCAGCGCCCGGCTCCGCAACAGACTGGCAGCCGTGCGCATCGGAATAAATGGCCGCATTGCCTTTCCTGCGACGATCCTCGTTCTGATCAGCCGGTCCCCCCTCCCGGCTAGTCAACTCGGGCGCCGTGGTTGACCCTACCACCTGGCGCTCCGGTAACCAGATCGGATCGATCTCCGTGATCGCTCCAAGCTTGAGCGTATCCATCGCCGTGGGCGTCACCTGCGCCGCGATGTCCGCCGCCGGATCGATCGGTCCGGGCGAGTTCTTGGGGAACTTCCGGCGGATCAAATTGGACCGAAGATATACTCCGCGACCGACTCGGCTTTGGCGCGCTTATCCTCGGTGTTGGTGATGATCCACGACTGGTCGAGGACCGACGCCTTTCCGGCGGCGACTTGCTCGCGCAGGGCGTGGCGCGCATCGCGGCGGCGTCCCAATCGTTCTGCGGGTCGAGCGCCCACCGGCGGATCAACGCGTGGTCCGCCTCGATACAGTCTGAGCCGCAGCGCGACGAGCGCCTTCGACAGCCCTGCTTCTCATCGTCCGCCAGGGCGGAGGATGCGGCGGCGGCGAGGCTCACGAGCACGGCGGTCGCGGCGATGACGAAGGAGGAGGTTCGGGGAGGATTCATGGTTTCCAAAGGGCGGACGGAAGCGCGGGCGAAGACAAAGAGGTAAGTGGCGGCGGCCTCCAACCCGGTGCCAGGATCGCCGGGCATGGCGGGCATGGCGGCGACCAGCGCGGGATGTCCGTCGCGGCAGACCAGGACCGACTTCGAGCGCTGCGAAAAGATGGCGGGGACCGCGATCGACGATTCCTCCTCGCCGTAGGTCACCTCCTTCACCAGCCGCGCCCATTCCAGCTCGGCGCCCGCTTTGACCAATCCGCCGGGCGTGGCTTCGGCGATCCGCAGCACCGCGCGCACGCCGACCGGGCGCGAGGAAAGCGCGATCTGCGTGAAATTCGTTTTCATCGCCACCGCCGGATCGATCGGGCCGGCGAGTTCTTGGGGGAGTTCGGGCGGATCGCCGCCTCCATAGCCAAACACCCAATCGGTCTCCGCCGCCGCCGCGATCCGTTCGCCGGGACCGCCGCATGACCACCAGCGACTGGAGGACCGACGCCGCCGATGGGCGACTTGAGCTTTGCATGTGGCGTGCGGAGTTGATTCGCCGAGGCTCCGGCAAAGCATCCGTTCAGCAACCCGACCGCCTCCGCCGCCGGCACCTCGATGAATTCGATCGCGAAACGGCACATCGTCTCGGCGGCAAACGGATCGCCCGGCTTTCCCGGAGCGGCATAGCCTTGCGGGACGACTTGGACGAGCGAGACGACGCGGCGGTCGCCCGCCTGTCCGTCGTCCGGTGGCGTGTGGATGCCGAGCACGCGCCAGTGCCCGCGCTGCGGGCAGCGCCACAGCACATCGCGCAGCGGATAGATGTTTGGCTGGACGAGCACCGCCTCGCCCTGCCCCCATTTCACGTCGCCGGTGCGCCCGTTCAATTCGGCGATGAGATCGAGGCTGAGCGGCTCGACGAAGCCGTGGCGATTCCCCATGGCGGGCGCGAAGGCGGCGACCCAACCGACATTCCGCAGGTCGAACGCAGTCGGTGTGATGTTGGTGATGAAATCGGTTTTTGGATCGATCGGGCCCACCAACTCCATGGGCAGCTCCGGCGTATCGAACTCGATCGGATAGCGCCACTCGGTCGCGGCGGTCAGGCGAGCGGGATGCCCCCACGCGGCGACCGCCCCACCCATTGAGACAAGCCTCGCCTCGCCCGTTCCGATCAAATCATGCAGCGTCCGCCGCATCCCATCGCCGGTCGCATTGAGGAGCAATTCGCGGATCACCTGGTGCTCCGCCTCGATGTATTCGAGCTGGACCGCCGCGACGCCGTCGCCGACCGGGGGAAGCGGTCGAGCTAGTTGCGGCTCGGGGATGCCGGGATCGGGGGTCCGCGCAAAACTTTGAGTCCCGCTTAGGTAGGCAAAGGGATCTTCCCTACCTCCGGTGTAGAAAGGGTCATCCCTGTTTAAAGGGTCTTTGAACGGATCGTCGTCGAGACCGTCGCCAAAAGGATCATTGTTCTGACCAACGGCAGAAACGCCCGCTGCAACAAAGAGCGCGGCAGCGAGAAGGTGTGGATTTAGGTTCATCTTCATCGGCGAGATGAGGTTCGGGCAAAGAAAAACAGATAGGCTTCGGCGGATTCTAGCCGTTCGCCTGGATGGGCGGGCATCGCGCGGGCGACGCCGAGCAAGAAGGGGATTCCATCGCGCGCGGCGAAACTGAGCCGGAGCGATTGGCTGAACAAAATCGGCAGTTCGACCGTTGATTCGCGGCGGCTGTATTCCACCGACTTCACGTGATGCACCCGCTCGATGGCGAGCTTCCACTCCTCGGTGCCCTGATCGACGCGGGTGAGTTCCGCCTCCATGCGGACGCCGAGATTGAGCGCTTCGAACGCGTTCATCGACTGGTCGCTAAGCAGCTTGAGCGCCGGATCGAGCGGGCCGGCGAGCCTCTCCGGACTTTCGGGCGGATCGAGTTCGATCCCGTAGATCCATTCGCCGTAGTGGGTGGAAAGCGCGCGCTGACGCTCCAAGTCGCCGTTTCATGATCACCATGGTGTGGTGGTGCAGACCTCGCCTCCGGCGGGCGACCAACTTCTCGACGCCGGCTCGAAGCTGGCTCGCGTCCGCCTTCCAAGCCCGAATAGCCATCGTCCAACATCGCTGCGCCTGCGCGGCGGGCACCCTGATCAGCTCGACCAATAGCCGCATGGGCGACCGGCTCCAGCGCGCCGGGATCGTCCGCGATCGCTTGAATGCTTTCGGCTCGATCTGGCGAGCGAGACGATGCGTTTGCCGGCGTCCGGGTCGCCGTTGCCTGCGCTCGGCGGGATGGACGCCAACGATCCGCCACACCCGCTGCGGGCGCGGCGAGGATGTCATCGGCGGCGGTGTAAAAGATCGGTTGGGTGAGCCGGGAGAGACCTTTGCCAAAAACCGCATCGCCGATCCGGCAACTGAGCCTAGCCTGCGCGAGGGGCGCGCGCGCATCGCTCGACCCGCTGGCTGGCGCTTACCAGAATTCGAGCGTGAACCTGGCGTCCTCCGACACGTAGGCGGTCGGCGTGATTTCGGAGTAATCGCACCGCCGGGTCGAGCGGACCATGGGATGTGTATCGAAAGCACCTCCGGCGGGTCGTATTCGGAAGGAAACATCCGCTCCGTCGCCGAGCGCAACCTGCCTTCCTCCCCGCGCATCGACACCGCGACGCCGAGATCGACCAGCGTCCCGCTGTCTTGCAGCGCCGCGCGCACCGCTTCGCCATCGCCCGCCAGCAGCGGCGCATCGATTTCGCCGAGCGCCGCTTCGTAGTGTTCGAGGCGGATCGCCATCGCGGGCGAATGCGCGGCCGGCTCGCCTGGTTCCGCGCCGGTCTCGCGGACGAAGGCGAGCGTGGTCCGACCCGGCTCCGCCTCGCTGGCGGCGGCGAGCAGCAGCGGCGTCCCGCCGGCCGGCAGCGCTACCTCGGCAGCGACGGACTGGGCGAAGAACGTCGGCTGATCGACCTCCGCCTCCAGCTCGCCAAACGTAGATCGCCCGAGCAAGCGGGTGCCGGCGGCTTCGATCCGCATCGCGTTCGGATGGCGCGGGACCTTGGGGTCGACCTCCACCGAGATCCCCAGCGGCCGCGATTCAAAGTCAAACCCCGACGCTTCGGCGATGAACTTCAGTCGCGGGTCGAGCGGCGCGCCGAGCGATTCTGGCAGCCTCGGCTCATCGAATCTGGCAGAATACCGCCACGCCTCGCCCGACGCGGATTTGACCGCCTCGCGCTCTGCCAGCGTGGTCACGGCGACATGCCGCCGCGCCGCCTGCCCGCCCTCGACCAATCTTTGCACCGCCGCATGGAGCGCCGCATGGCCGCCGGCCGCCGGCGGGTTCGCATCGAGCAGCGCGGGAACCGACTCGGCGGGCAGGCTGAAAAATTCGGCGACTAGCGAGCGGACCGGCGGCGGAGAAAACGGATCACGCTCCGGCGATTCGACAGCAGATGGCAAGATCCGATCGACGCGGGCAAAGACGGCGACGCGGCGCTCCGGCGGCGGCACGCCGTCAGCCACTGCGGGCAACGCATGGATGGCGAGCAAGACCCAGCGGCCGAGCGAGGCAGGCAGCACCGCCTGCGCCTCAAGCTGGGCAAACGATGGCATCGCCTGCAAAATCGCGCCGCCTCCCGCCGACCGATCGGCAAGCCGGACGCTGAGTTGCGTGTGAACATCGAGAATCACCCCATGCGCGCCTGGCAACTGCGTGGCACTGGCTTCGAGCCGCAGACCCGCATCCCGCGTTTCGAATTTGACCGCAGACTCCGGCGCGGTGACGCGCACCGCCGGATCGAGCACGCCGACAATCTCATCCGGGGTGCTCGGCGGATAGATCTCCGCAGGCACGCGGCATTCGGTCGCGGCGGAAAACCTCGGCGGGCGAGCCTCCCATCGCCGAGACGCTGGCTTGCCCGAGGAGCGCCGCCTCGCCCGCCGCGATCTTTTCGCGCAGCGCCGCCCGCATCGCGCCCGCATCCGCATCCGTCTGCGGATCGGTCGCCCAGCGTTGGACCAGGCATGGTCCGCCTCGATGAATTCGGCGCGGATCGCCAGCATCGAATCGCCTTCCCCATGCGCGTGGCGCACGGCCCAGCGACCCGCGCATGCCGGTGGCGGCGAGCGCCGCGCAGGAGGGCGAACGTCTCATGGGGGGCGTCTGGCAAATGGGTTGGAGCGCTGGGCGCAGGATGAAAAAGACGAACCGCTTGGGCGAATTCACGCTCCTACTGCCTCGCGCGGTGCCCTCCGCGATGACCGCGCCGAGCATCGGTCGCCCGGCGGCGACCTCGGCGCTGATCGCGACCGATTGCCCGTGGACGACCGGTTGCGGGACGGAGCCAAACGACTCTCACCGAGCAGCCTGGTGATGCGCGCCACAAGCGAAAGCGAAACGGTTCATGGCTCCGCATCGCCGACCAGCTCCGCATCGACCCGCGCGCCGAGTTTGTGCCCGTCCAGCGCGCCGGTGATGTAAGGGCGCGGCAATATGGGCGGCCTTCGGCCCGGCGGTGGTTGGTCGCCGTTCTCCTCAGGCGGCAGATCGAAGAAAATCTCTTCGGTTGGAGCCTTCGCCCTGATAGTAGCGAGTCGCCTCCGACGAATTCTCCGCCCGCCAGCCGTTGAGCGAGCGGACTATTTGGGTGTCGAGCCGCTGCGCCGATCCCGCCTCGATCAGCGCATCGAGATCTTGGCAAAGCGGCGCGGCATCGGCATTCCAGCCCGTCCGGCGGTCGAGCAACGCGATGGCCTCGGCGGCGGGAACCGCGATTTGCTCGATGACCAGCCGGGCGACGACCGGCGCGGCGGGCGGATCGGGATCGGCGCGAACGGGTCCAACCCGGATTCCTGCCGGGCGGGAAACGCCTCCGGATAGCCGATCGCCCCGGCGTGCATCAGCGCCGCGAGGCAGCGGTCCGGCGCGCCCCGGCAGCGGCATTCCCAGGGCGGCGGGTCATACACGCCGATCAACGCCCAGCCGCCCGCAAACTCCGGCCACCGCAGCGCTTCCCTCGCGGAAAAGATCGCCGGTTGGCGGAACGGCTTCTCCGCGCTTGGCGAATCGCCAAGCCGCGCCGACCATTCGAAATCGCCCCGCAGATCAAACCGACCATCGGGCGCGGGCGTCGCCTGGAAGTCCCCCCAGCTCCCGGTGTGCTTCTCGGCAAAGCCGGTCGGCTCCGGCGGGTCGTAGAACAGATGCGCCTCGGTGGCGGAGCGCCATTGCGTGATCGATGCCAATCGAGCCTCGCCCCGATTCCTGAACGATGAGATAGGATAGGTCGAAAGCCTCGCTCCCGCCCTTGGCGACCGCCCCGCGCAGTTGCCTGCATCGCGCCCGCATCGCCCGACTTCGCCAAGTCCCGGACCGCCGCCCGGTCCGCCCGACCCACCTGACGCGCACGCCGAAACACCGCGGGAGGAGGCTCCGAAATCGTGCCGCCATCCTGCGCTTCGGCGCGATTTGCCCCATGCGGCGGCCTACACCGATCAAGGCGATGGCGGCAATCAGGCGCGGGAACCGAGCATGGTATATTGACGGGCGGCGGGCGAAATTATTCAAGCCTAGCCTCGCGGGCGGCGGCACCGGGGAATTTCTAGCGGATTCGGCGGGATTGCGCGCTACCCTGAGAGGCGATGCTCCCCGCCCTCGAATCCGCCTTTGCCGAAAACTTCGCCCGCCGGGGCGAGGTCGGAGCCGCCGTATCGTGGAAAAACGGCGCCGAAATGACCTCGTTGGCTGGCGGCTTCATTGACTGCAGCAAAACACAGCGCTGGGAGCCTGACACGCTGGTGCCGGTGTGGTCGGCGACGAAGGACCGCGGCGAGCCGCGTTTCTGCTCGCCCTGCACGAGGCGCGAGTGCTTCCCGATTTCCCCGTCGCCGAGGTTCTGAGCGAAGCTGAAACTGCTGCCGCGGCAAAGCGGCGATCACGCTCGGGCAAGTCGCCTCGCACCAGCGGGGCTGGCGGCGCTCGACGCCCCGCCGGACGCCCATGACCATGCGTTTCGTTCCGCCGCGCTCGCCGCGCAGGAGCCGAATTGGGACCCGGATCGGCACACGGCTATCACCCGCGCACCGGCGGCTATCTGCTGACGAAATCGTCTGCCGGCTTCGACTGGCGCTGCTCGCTCGGCGAATTCTGGCGGAGCGGGATCGCGGGAGCCGCTGGGCATCACGATTGATCGGGCCTCGAGCGCGAGCACGCCCGCGTCGCGCCCTTGATCGCCGCGCGCGCTGGCAGCCGGGCGCGAGCTGCGCGAACCCGAATTCGCCCGCGCGTTTTCCCACCCCGATCGCTGACCCGCCGCGCATTCGGCTCGCCGCGCGGGATCGCCGGGGCGGCGGAGATGAATCTGCCGAAAGCGTGGCGCGCCGGGTTTCCGGCGTTCGGCGGCGTCGGATCGGCGCGCGGGCTGGCGAAGATCGCCGCGCTCGCCAACGGCGGGCGGCTCGATGACGCCGATGGCAGCGGGGAACCTGTCATCCTGCCGAGGTGATCGCCCAATTGCAGGCGCGCCAGGTGCAGGGCGACGATCAGGTTCTGATGATCGCACCGCCTTTCCTGCGGCGCGATGCTCGATCCGGTCGAGTCGCAATCCGGCGCGAAGACGCGCGCGATCTTACCGAACCGCGGCGCCTTCTCGGGCATCCAGGAGCTGGCGGCAGCCACGCATTCGCCGATCCAGAAAGCGGCATCGCCTTCGCCTACGCGATGAACCAGATGGACATCGGCGTGCTCCCGGCGAGCGGCGCGCACCCTCGTCCGATCGGCTTTTAGCGAAGGCAGCCAACCGCAAAAGCTAGCCGACTCGACGCGCCACCGTCGGCGGCGGATTGGGCGCCTACTTGGAGCACGCGCATGATTTTGATGCCGTCGGCGAAATCGCTTCATCGGCCGCCTCGCCGCAGGCGGCGGCGAGGAAATCGGCGGCGGCGTGGACGAAAGCGTGTCGTACTCGATGATGTGGCTTCGGCGGCCACCAGGCGGCGGCGTAGGGATGCTCCGGCTCGGTCGCGTTGATCGTGCGGAACCCGCGGGCGTGCGCGGGATCGTCGAGCGTGTAGAATTCGAGTTCGTTCATCCGCTCGAGATCGAAGGTGAGCGCGCCCCGGCTGCCGTAGATCTCGAATTGGTTGCGGTTGCGCCGCCCCGTCGCGTAGCGCGTCGCCTCGAACGTGCCTACTCGCCCTGCTTTGGAATTCCGCCAGCATGAGCGCCGCGCATTCGACGTCCACTGGACCATTCTGCGCCGACCTTCGGCGAGCGGGCGTTCTTTGACAAAGCGGGGCATCAGGGCGCGGACCGCCGCGATATCGCCAACTAGATAGTGCGCGAGATCGACGCCGTGCGAATTCAAATCCCACTGCGGATCGCCGCTGCGAACTCGCTGCGCAGCCGCCAATCGATCGGGCGGGACGGATCAACCAGCCAGCTCTGCTGGTAGGTGCCGCGCCAGTGGTAGATCTCGCCGATGCGCCCCTCGTCGATCAATTGGCGGGCGAGCCGGACTACCGGGCAGCGACGGTAGTTGTGGTTTAGATAGTGCACCACGCCCGCGCTTTGCGCCGCCGCCAACATCGCCTCGCCCTTTCTACGGAGATGGCGATCGCCTTCTCGCAGAAGAGATGCTTGCCCGCCTGCGCAGCGGCGATGGCGGGTTCGGCATGCAGGTTGGCGGGCAGCGAGATGTCCACGATGTCGATGTCCTCGCGCGCGCGACCGCCTTCCGCTGGTCGGTCTCGACTTCCTCCCAGCCCCAGCGTTGCTAGCAGGCGTGCCTTCGCCTCGTCCTTACCGCAGACGACTTTGGATGAGGCTCGGCGGGCAGGTTTGTACCGATGACCTTGCGCCAGGCGTTCGAGTGCGCCCGACCCATAAATCCGGTGCCGAGCATGGCGATGTTGAGCGTTTTCTTGGAGTTCGACATGACGCAACTCATGGGCGGCGTATGGGTGCGGGTGAAGGCATTTCTTGCCGAGGCGCACCGATTTCGCGCAGCGGGCGGCGCGCCGGGATCGCTTGACGCCCTCGCCAAGGCGGGCATGGATACGCGAAGGATCACCGATCCGGCCACCGCCCCCATCGTCCTCGGAGCCGCGCTCGTCGCCGGTTCCATCGCCCTCGATTCCCTCGCCGCCGACTTATCGCAACATCGCGGTCCGAACACGGACGGCACGACCGCCGAGAAGCTGTCGGCAAGCCGAGCTGAGCGGTGGCGCGCTGAAACGCCGCTCGGCTTCAGCTCGTTTTCGGTCGCCGACGGCAAAGCCTACAATGCCAGTTGTCCGCGAGGTCGAGGGCAGCCCGATGGAGGGCCGTTCCCGGCGCCTGATGCCAACACCGGGAAAGAGGCGTGGTTCACGCCGCTCACCTTCGCCAACACGACGGCGGCGGAACCCGGCGCGAAGGGCACGACGGCGGCGACGGCTCGCGCAGCACGCCGTCGGTTTCCTTGAGCGGGGCGTTGGCGCATCATCGACAAAGATTTGAACATCTACTGCCTGAACGCCGCCGACGGCAAAGAGGTCTGGAAAAAGGACCTGGGCAAAGAACATGGCGCGAAGAACATCAAATGGCAAAACGCGGCGAGCCCGCCACGATTCCGGCATGCTGTTCTGCGCCGGCGGCGGCAAAGGCGAGGCGCTGCTCGGGATCGATGCGAAGACCGGCAAGACGGTGTGGAAAGGCGAGACGGCTGATGACCCACGCCACGCCACGATCTCGGAGTTCGGCGGCGTGAAGCGGTCAGGTTTTCGCCGCAAGAAGGCTTTGGTCGTTGTGCTGCCCAAGGATGGCAAGGTGCTCTGGCGCCACGACTTTCCGTTCAAAGTGACCACCGCCGCCTCGCCCGTCGTGGTCGGCGAAGACCTGATCTATTGCTCGGCGGGCTACGGCGTCGGCGCGGGCCTTGCCCGGGTGAAAAGTTCTACTTCGGGTTCGAGGCGGAGGAAGTCTGGCGTAAAAGAAACGATCTGCCCAACCACTGAGCACGCCGGTCTTCCGCGACGGTCACCTCTACGGCATGTTCACGTTTAAAGACTACGGCGACGCACCGATCTCGTGTCGAGGTCGCTACCGGCAAGGTGAAGTGGAGCCAGCCGGGCTTTGTACTCGGGCACGTCACTTTGGCGGGCGACAAGATCCTCGCCTCCACCGACGCCGCATGACGTGGTCGTCATCGAGGCGACGCCCGATGCTTACAAAGAAATCGACCGGATCAAAGGCGCGGTTTCCGGCAAGTGCTGGCACACCCCAATCTCTGCCGCCAACGGCCCGCCTCTTACATCCGCTCCACCAAAGAGGCGGTCTGCTACGAGGGGTGTCCGGGAAGACGGCATCGCCCGCTAGGCTACCAAACCGGGCGGCAGGATCGCTCCATAGATGGGGCGTCGCCGGAGCCTACGGCTAGGGCTGAAACCTGTCGGCGAAAACAAGCCGTTGGCAGACCGCCTTACTCCATCGCCGCCAGATAGCGCTCGGCGTCGAGGGCAGCGGCGCAGCCTTGGCCGGCGGCGGTGATCGCTTGGCGATAGACGTGGTCGGCGACATCGCCGGCGGCGAAAATGCCCTCGACGTTGGTCTGCGTCCCCTGCTTCTGCAAAATGTAGCCGTTTTCATCCAGCTCGATCAAATCGCCGAGGAACCCGGTGTTTTGGGATGTGCACTGATGGCGACAAAGACGCAATCGACCGCCAATTCGCTCTCCTCGCCGGTCTCGGTATCCCGCAACTTCACCGCGCGCATCTCGCCGGACTCGCCGGTCAGGTATTCGGTGACGACCGAATTCCAGACTGGCTCGATCTTCTCGTTGGCGAGCGTGCGCTCCGCCATGATCTTGGAGGCGCGCAGTTCGTCGCGGCGATGGATGAGATAGACTTTCGAGGCGAAGCGGGTCAGGAACATCGCTTCCTCGCAGGCGCTGTCGCCGCCGCCGATCACGCAGACCGGCACGTCTCGGTAGAAGGCGCCATCGCAGGTCGCGCAGCTCGTCAGCCCGTGGCCGATGAGCTGTTTTTCGTTCGTGGTTCTCGAGGTGCCGCGGGCTGCAATTTCAAGATGATGATCGCTTTCCCTCGAACCGCTCGCCGCCGGAGGTGACGCGGAAGCCGCCGGTCTCAAGCTTCCACGCTTTCGACCGAGTCGTATTTGACCCGCGCGCCGAATTTCGTCGCCTGCTCCATCATCTTCATCATTAGATCGGGTCCCATGATCCCCTCGGGGAAGCCGGGATAGTTTTCCACCTCGGTCGTGGTGGTGAGCTGCCCGCCGATCTGCGCGCCGGCAAAGATGAGCGGGTTGAGATTGGCGCGCGAGGCATAGATCGCGGCGGTCCAGCCGGCGCAGCCGGTTCCGATGATGATGAGGTTTTCTTGGGACATGGGGGGCGAAGCTAGCGGGTTCTTCAATTCAGGCAAGTAGGTCTCGCGCGGCGCGGTTTCCTAACGCGATTTCGCGCCGCCGCCGCCGTTGCGCTGGTCGGGGCGCCGCCTTAGACTTGCCGCATGAAACGCTTCGCCCCGCTGCCCCTGTTTCTCGCCGCCGCGCTCTGCCTGCTCCCCGCCCCGCCACTCCGCGCGCAGGACGGCGCGGAATCGGGCTCGGCAAAGCCCGCGCCCGCCGACCCGACCGACCCGCGCCTTACCTTCCACGCCGCGCCCAAGCCGCTGCCCGAGGGCGCGCAGACCGCCGACTGGCCGCGTTTCCTCGGTCCCGCCGACGCCTCGACTACGCCGGAGACGAAGCTGCTCAAAGAAATCCCGGCCGGCGGTCCGAAGATCGTGTGGGAGGTCGAAAAAGGCGACGGCTACGCGACCCCGGCGATCGCTGGCGGCGATGTTTTCTTTTTCCATCGCTGGGAGAAGAACGAAACGATCGAATGCCGCGAGGCGGAGACCGGGCAGCTTAGATGGCTGTGCGACTACCCGATCGTCTATAGCGACGACTTTGGCTACAGCCCCGGCCCGCGGGCGGGTCCGGTGGTCGATGGCGACCGCGTTTACACCGCCGGGGTGACCGGCATCCTCGCCTGCTGGTCGCGGGCGAGCGGCGAGGCGATCTGGAAGGTCGATCTGGTGCAAAAGTATGACCTCACCAAAGGCTACTTCGGCTACGGACCCGCGCCGGTGGTGCAGGGCGATCTCCTCATCGCGAACGTCGGCGGCAAAGGAGCCGAAGCGGTCGGCGCGACGGTCGTGGCCTTCGACAAGACGACCGGCGAGGAAAAATGGAAATTCGATCACCTGTGGGGTGCCAGCTACGCCTCGCCCCGCGTCGCCAAAATGCGCGGCAAGGACGTGGCGCTCGTCTTTGCCGGCGGCAAGAGCAACCCGCCCGTCGGCGGCCTGCTTTTGTTCGAGGCGGCGACCGGCAAGCTGCTCGACGAATTCCCGTGGCGCGCGCAGGATAAGTTTTCGGTCAATGCGGCAAACCCGCTGCCGATCAGCGGCGGCCAACGAATCTTCATTAGCGAATGCTACACCGAGGGCGGCGTGATGCTCGAGATGGGCGAGGACGGCAAAGTCACGCCCGCCTACAAGGCGCCGGACATCGGCGTCCACTGGATGGCCCCGGTCGAAAAAGCCGGGCATATCTACGGCTTCACCGGCCGGCACGAGCGGACGTCTGAGTTGTTTTGCCTGGAAGCCGCGACCGGCAAAGTGGCGTGGAAGGCGATGCCGAACCTTAGCACGACGCTCGACAACGGGCGCGAGATGGAGCTGCCCGCCGCGCGCGGCAGCCTGCTCCTCGCGGAGGGCAGGTTCCTCTGCCTCGGCGAATTCGGCGGCTTGTGGTGGCTCGACCTCAGCCCGGATGGGATGAAGGAATCGTCCAAGGCGCAGCTCTTCGCCGCGCCCCACACCTGGTCGCCGCCCGCCATCAGCCGCGGGCTGCTCTACATCGTCCAGCACGAGCGCGATGCCCTCTCCGACAAGAAACCCCGCCTCATCTGCTACGATTTTCGCGGCGAATAGCCGCCCGGCACGACGATGGCCAAGAAGGGAAAGGCACCGAAGCCGAAGCCGAAGCCGAAGCTGAGCCTGCGCCGCCGGATCTGGCGCGGTGCCGTTGTCCTCTCGGTCATCGCGGCGCTCTTTTTCGGCGTCCTCGCCTTTTCCGCGATGGTTGACGAAGACGGGCAGATGGGTTGGCGGCTGCGCCTCGCCGGTGGAGCCGATCCCGTCTCCGAGTATCGCCTTCTCGTCTCCTACGGCAAGCCCGAGCATCATCGGACGGCGGTCACCTATGGGGGCTTGGCGCTATCCCGCTCGGATTACAACTACGAGCCAGAAACTAACGCCCGGCGCAGGAGCCTCCTCCGCGGCATCTTCTACCGCGGGCAAATCTTTTGCCGATGGACACGCCATTCACAAATGCGGATTCCGGCGTCAAATCGGAGGAAGAGCGGCGGAAGCTCCGGGGTCAACCCGATCGGGCACCCGCCCTGGCGAAAACCCAGACGTTCTATATCAAGCGCCGTTTCTGGTTCCTCATCGCCGCCTGCATGCTCATCCCCGCCGCCGAACTCCTGCGCCATCTGCACAAATGCGGCGCGGCGCGTGTTGCTCAATGATTGAGATGTGGGAATGAGAAATCGGCAAAGGCAGCTTAAGGCATCCCAAGGCGGACTCGAAAAATTTGATAGAAGGGAAAGACGACGCGGATTTAAGCGGCCTCTAGGACAGTAGGCAGAACAGGAAGGTCCCTCCATTTAAGGTAGACAAAGCCGCTGCCTTGCGACCATTTTGTCGCCGCCGCCAACCCTCCGGCGGCGATCACGACGGCGGGCAGGACGAAAACCCGTGCCCCAGCCACCGACTCGCCCCGAAAACGAATTGTGAAGTCAGGGAAAGGAGGTCGGAGCCTAGCATGTCGATGCAAACTTGCTCCCGTTCTCGGCGTGCTTTAAAGGAGCTGAAAGTAAGAACACAGATGAGACACAGAAATAAGCCGACGCCAGGCTAACAACTTTCAGCGCCCGGCGGAGCGGGCGAATTGCTTGGTCCAGATTTCAGGGCAGGGGTCGGCGGCAGAATCCATGGGAAAACAAAGCGCGGCTACTTCGCTTCGGCAAATGCACTTCCACTTCTGCGCCTCGACCGCCTGGCGGGCCGGCAACCGCTGTGCGCAGATCCCGTAGCGGAGCTCAGGCGGCTTCCTGGCTCGATCGCCGGTAGCGCCCCCAGCGTGAGGCACGCGCCCATCCAACCATCGTCGCGGACGTGGAAGGCATTCGGGTGATCAGGTTGTCCGGGTGATCGAAGAGAGCTTAACATTCGCGCGTGCCCGGCGCGGCCCGGTCCGGACGCATCGAATACTGCCGGGCGGGCTGCGAAAGACCTCCGCCTCGTTGCGCTGCCCCTCGCTGTTCGGAATCGCCCGCCGCCATCCTTGACGCCCGATCGTCTTTGCCATGCGGATGCCGACTCGAGGCGCGGCGTTTCCTCCAGCAATCATGCGGCTCGTTGCCCCAGGGCGGAAGGTGAGGTCGATCACCATGAGCCAGCCGTCCTCGCTGGCATCGCGGTTTCAAAGCGCCGCTTTTCGAGCAGCAGCGTTTTGCCGTCCTCGTCGCGCACCCATCTGGTGGCGACCTCCGCGCCCGCCCCGGCGGAGCCGTCGTCGCCCTGGTCGAAGTATTTCACCTTCGCCGGGTCATGCAGGATCCGCCCCACCGCCTTCCCGCGGTCGCCCCAGAAGTCGATGCCGTCCACGATGTGGTGCGAGATCCAGAGCGAATTGTGGTGGCTGTGGCTGACCGCGTCATGCGGGTGCCCCATGCGCGTGACCGAGCGCCCGGACCCCGGATCGATCAGCGGATACCAGAACGTCCGCCGCTGGTCGGAGCCAAAACGGTAGCGGGTCAATTCGACGCCATTCCAAGTCACCGCCGCCTCGTCATCCGGCAGCGGCAGGATCTGGAGTGCCGGCACCGGCTTGGCGTCGGGGAGTTCGTCGGCGACCGCTGCGGAAACGAGGGCGGCCGTGAGGGCGGGGATCAGGAGAGAGCGCATGGTCGTGATCATGGCAAAGCGGTGCCGGGGGGCGCAAGCCTTCATTCGGCGACCGCGATCCGTGATCCGTGATCCCCGATCATGAGCCAGAAATGGCAATCCGCCGCGGCTCGCTACGGCACCTCGGCTCCAGCTTGGAAAAAGTATGCTGCTGCCCCCGCCGCGACCGGAACTTCGAGCACCCGCCATCCCGCATCGTCCACGCCCTCTGAAATGTCGCCGCGCAGCCCGGCGAGGTCATGGCGCCATTCGCCGGCCAGCCCAGGGCTCGAGCGCAGCCGGAAGAGAAGCCCGCCGGCATCGTAGCCAGCCAGTAGATTGCCGGAGCCAAACGGAGAGAGCCTAAGGACCAACACGGGCCGCCCGCCCAACCGGACGGCCCGCAGCCCATCGCGGGCATCGGCGACCCACGGATCGCAGCCGAGCGCACATTCCAGGGCATTGGCCAATCCATCGAAGTCCTGGTCCCCCGCATCGTCCACCACCGCGTTGACCGCCTTCCAGCCCGCATAATCCGGCAGGACGGTGAGGCGAAGCTCCCCACCGGCGATCCCCGCCGCATTTTCCGCCTCCAAATCGACCCGATAGATCCCCGCCTTCTTCGGGAATCCCGAGATCCGGCGCGTGCCCGCATCAAAGCTCAATCCGGGCGGCAGTTCGCCGACGCCAAAGCGAAACGGGTTGTTCGCCGCCTCCAGCAGGTAGTCGAGCGGCTCGCCGAGGGTAAGGGTCACCCCAGGATCCGAGGTGAGATACGGCGTCGAGAAATCTATATAAACATTGAGGGTCAGTCTCTTCGCACCCGTGCCGGTCGAGTTGTCCGCATAGAGAATGACCGGATACGCTCCGGGCGCGGTGCTTCGCCCCGAGATGACGCCCGTCACCGGGTTTAGCACAAGCCCCTCCGGCAACCCATCGGCGCGATAGCCGGTGGGCGCCCCGCTGGCGGTAATCTGATAGTTAGCCATTTCATTGAAGCCGACGCCGTAGGTCGCCGGACTATCGACGACCGGCGCGCCAGGCAACGGGCTGACATTGAGAACCAACGTCCCGGCGGCGCTGCCGTTGAGGTTCGTTGCAGTCACGGTCAGCCACACGCTCCCCGACTCCAGCGGCGTGCCAGAAATCCGCCCCGTGCGCGCATCCATCGATAGCCCGACGGGGAGCGGCGACACCTCGTAGCGATACGGTTCAAAGAGAGCGACAAACGCCTGATCGAAGGGCGATCCGACCGCCGCATTCATCGTGGTAAACGGAGCGACCTGCGGCACGCGATTTGCAGGCAAGACCTCCAGCACCACCTCCTGCCACGCGGTGCCGAAGGCGTTGGTGGCACCGACTTGAACGAGATAAATCCCCGAGCGAAGCGGCTCCCCAAGGATCGTCCCAGAGAAAGCCTGAAAGTAGAGTCCGTCAGGAAGCCCCTCGACAACGAATCCGGTGGTATGCCCGTCCGCCGTGATGGTGTAGAAAAACGGATCGCCCACCGTCGCGGTGGCGCTGGCCGGGCTGGTGATCTCGGGGAGATCCGTGTTTTCGGCAATCGTAACACTAACCTGCTTCAGGCTCCGACCCGCCGCGTTTTCGGCGGTCACATAAAGTGTTCCGGAGCCAAACCGGGTGGGCGATCCGGAGACCGACCCTGAAGCGGGATCAAAGACGCAACCCTGCCAAGGATTGGTCGGGACCGCAAAATAGGGCGAGCCAAAAACGTGCGGCCCGTTCGTCGCCGCGATCTGATAGGCAAACGGCTCATACTGCCGCCCGCTCGCCACCGATGGGCTGGTGATCTCCGGGATGCCAGGGATGACCGCGATCTCAAATTCGCCGCTGACCGGCGGATTGACCCCGTCGCTGGCGACATAGGTAAACGAATCAACTCCCATGAATCCGGGCGCAGGCTGATAGGTCCGCTCCGCGCCCGCCCCCTCCACCACCCCATGCTGCGGCGGCGTCAGGATCTGATATTCCAGCGGATCGCCGTCGAGATCAAAGCCATCAAGCTGCAAGATGGCGACATCTCCAGCCCCGATCAACGCATAGCCCGGCCGGGCAAGCGGCGGCTCGTTGGCGAAGTCCCACGTCCTCACGTTGTTGGCGGCATTCGGATCGACCAGCCCCGCATCGGCATCCCAGTCCAATTCCACCCGCAGCGACCAATCGCCGCGCAGGTGCGGGATCCAATTAGCCATCACCTTCGCAAGTTCCAGCGGCTGCCAATCGACGACTTGATCGGCGATCAACGACTCCGAGGCGTCCGGTCCGATCGCGGTAATCCGGCACCGGGCCGCCGCATCGATGCCCGGATTTTTCAAGGCTACCTCCACCTCTGTCGGCGTGTCGAATCGGGGGCGGTCCTGCGTTCCGCAGATCGGATCAAAGCCATCGACGCGGACCCGCAACGCATCCTCAGCCAGCGAAAGATCCGGCGCAGGCGGTCCGGCGAGGACCTCAATCACGATCTGATCGCTGACCGATCCGCCGCCCGGCAGATCGCCTAGGCAGGTGATCGTGTGGGTCCCTACGCTGAGCATTTCCGCCGGGATGATCTCTAATCCGCTGCCGAGATCGCCATCCAGCGAGGAGACCCAGCGGATGTTGGCAAGCGGCTGGTCGGGCAGGGCAACCTCTGCCGAGAACTGCCAGGATCGCTCAGCCTCGGCGAAGGCTCCCGCCCACGGCTGAGTGATCCGCAGCGCTTGGACGCTCGTCCGCTGGCTCATGTCATAAGGGCCAGCGACCTCGCTCCACCGCTGGTTGATCCCATCGCTAATCGAGGCGCGGAACAAAACGGCATCGGGATTGCCCAAGTCATCGCAGGAAACGTCGAGACCGCCGCTCAATGCCAGCGTTTCAACAGACTGCCAACTCGCCCCGCCGTCGGTCGACGATTGCAGGGCCACCGGAGCGTCCCGCCCCGAGGCGGAAGAGTGGCTGCCGGCCCACGCGAGCGCGACCGAATCCGCCACCGCGCCGGCCGGCGGTCCGGTGAGGCTGATCCCCAGCGAGTCGAACGGTTCGTGGACGATCGTAAATTCTTCGCCGTTCGACCAGGTCTTCACTTCGTAGCGAACCGCCGTGTCAGGGACATCGAACGTCTGCGCCCAGTCGCGCGCGAAGCCGTCGGGCGCGATATAGACATCAGACTGCATGACGATGCCTCCGGCAGCATCCAGAGCGGTGAAGCGCGCATTGGCATAGAGCGCCTGCCGAACCACGCCCAGATCTTCGCCCGCGACCGCGAACGAAACCGTCGGGGGCAGCAGCTCCCACCTGCCCTCGTTGAACCGCGCCATCCCCCGCGCCAGCACCCTCCGCAGCCCGGCTCCGTCCGCCTCTGCTCCATCCGCCTGCGGCGCTGGTGCCGCCGGAGCCGTGCCCAGCATACTGAAGAGCGCCTCGCTCATCGCGCTGTAGGTCGATGGGATAATCCACTGGGGCGCATCCCCGCCCATCAAGTCATACACCCCGGTATCGGTGCCATATCGATAGTAGCGCACCCGCCCGCCGCCCAAGACGCCAGGCGACCACGACGCCTCCGGGGCAAAGGCGGTCACGCCCTCGACCCGCGCCCCCTTCCCGCTTTTGTAGTAGATGCCATCGCCGCCATAGCCATCGCTCAGCACCGTGTATTGTTCGGTAATAGTATAGAGTCCAAAATAGTGGCCGATCTCGTGCGCCGCCGCATCGCCCGCCACCTCATCGAGCAAGATCACCCGCCGCCTCAGCGGCAGGCTCGAGCCAAGCACGCCGTCGCCCATGGTGGAAAATGGCAACGTCACGACGAGGAAATCGAGCGGCTTTGTTAACTTGCTATTGATCAAATCGAGGTGGCGGTTAAAGGCGGAACTCACCTCATTCATCATCACCCCGCGGCTGAGGATCGATAGGAGGGCGGTATAGCCCAGCCGGACCTCGGCGGGCGGAAAGGTTGGGACGTCGACTCGTCCGGGCGCAGCGGCAGGCGCGAGACGAGCGCCTTTTTTCAGATCGCGCGCCACGACCGTGCCGGGGTTCGGATAGATAAACTTGTTGTTGTAACCGACGACCCGCGCCGGGATCACCCTGATCCGCAGGTGGCGGGCGGGATCGGCGTGGAACGAAACCGAGTAAGCCGCCAATTCCGTTTCCTCGCCATCCTTGACCCGCAGCAACTGCCCCGCCATCGGACCGCTGCCCGCTGGGACCGGAACGATGAATTCCAACACCCCGGGATTCGCGTTCTTCTTCGGGCGACCGAAATTCCGCTTCACTTTGAGCGACGAATTTCTCGCCCGCACATCGCCGGACGGGGTCCGGAGCACAAACTCGCTGCCCGCGATCTCGCCCCACTTGATCGCCACATTCGCGGTGAAAAGCAGATCTCTCCCGCGCCTTAGATAGGAATTGGGACCGGAGGTAAGGATGTTTTGCCCATAGTTCAGATTAGCATAGAGAAATGACTCGGGCGGAACCTCCGCCGAGCTGCTCACCCGCTCCGGACCGTCGGGGAGGAACTGCCTCCCTTCGGCGAGGAAAGCCATGGCTTGGGGATCGGGACCGGTCCACGACCCCCAGTAGTTTGGGGGCAGGACGATCCCGGTCGGTGCGGGCGGGAGATCTCGCCCCAGCGAAAACCCTCCCAAAAAACTATTGCCCTGGATCGCCAGATTGCCGCCGTCCTCGAGACCGGGAACCTCCATGGAAAAGTTCGCGGCAAAGACATTTCCGGTCACGGTAGCGGGTTCTTCCCCCACCTCGATTTTCACGGGGGGAAGGATGTCGTAAACCTCATTCTCCGACGGATAAAAGTCGTTCCCGATCAGGTCGCAGGTCGAGGTCGCTTTGAGGGTCGCCCCAAATGCGCCCACATAGTTGTCTTCGAGATAGAGGCTATCCGCCCGCAGCGAGAGGTAGGCTTCTTTGACAAAATCGGTCCCGAAAACCGATAGCGCCGCCGCCTGAATGACCACCGTCCCCTCGAACCGCGAATCGTCGACCGTTAGATCGCCGCCGGTGTCGATCCGCACGTCGGCAGCGAATTGGCTGTCGGCCGCGACCGACTCTCCGCCCGAAGCCACCCACTCCACCTCGCTATAAAAGCGGGAGTTATTGATCGAAACCACCTCGGCCTCGATATCGAGGGACTCGTGGTCGCCGAATTCGCAGTCGTCGAGCACCACAGCACCAACCGGGGATGAGATCGTCGAGAAGCTCCCTGTCCCCGCCTCGAAAAGCGAGGCATCGACGCGGAGCCCCCGCAGCGTGATCCCTTTGTCCCCTTGGGCAAAGAGATTGACGGAGGCCACGGGGTCGGTGAGCGCTAGATCAACCTCCCGCGTGGGAGCACCCTCGATCACCCCTGGATCATAAACGAAGTATCCCCAGTTCAGCGCGCCATTCCAGATCTGGTAATAATCCGGTTCATCCGGCACGGCGATCCGGGCGACGAGGTAGGCGTCGTAGTGCCCCGCCTCTGGACCGCCCAGCGTGTCCACCTCATAGACCCCTGCGAATGGGGACAACCCATTGGCGATCGTCACCGTCGATCCATCCGGCTTCGCCATCGCCAAGGCGATATCAACCACCCCCGGCGGAAGCGGGAACGGGCTATTGTTGAAAGCCGCGAGTGGATCAGTTTCATAATAAAAACGCAACACCTCCGGGGCGGCGACTTCGACCCGATCGTCGCGTGCTCCTCCCCCCACTGGTCGCCATGCGCGGGACGCGCGGAAATGCCCAGCACGAGCGCGAAAAAAATCGGAAGGAACCTCTGCATCGAGAACTCCCTCTCGTAGAAGCGTGTGCTGGCGCGAGGGGCTGCCAGTAAAACTAAGGTCGTGATCGCATATCGACCGTTCGCCGATCAAACCGAGCGGCTCTCGCCAATTCCTATCGAAGATTCCGCACGATTTGCCCAAAAGCCGAATCCTCCAGCTTGCCGCCAAGCCTTGAGGCAACTCTGCCTCGCTTCATCAATTCGGATCACGGCGGACTGGCAGATTTCGCCCAAAGAAGATGAGCGGACGGCGAAGCGGTTGGGAGTGCCTCCGCGGGCAAGGACAAAACAGCGGATCGGCAGGGTCGAGCTCCTTGGCTAGACGGATCCCGCGCCAAAACGATTGGCTCCTATCGCAGAAAGCCCGGTCGATCGGGTAAAGCGATTTGAAGGAATCCGCCGCGTAGCGGCGACCGATCTGTAGCCCGGTCCTTTCGGACCGGGTCCTCTCCGGCACCGCGCCGCCCCGTCGCGTCACGACGATTGATCCGCGCGCTGGCGATCCCGCAGATCCCAATTTCAACCGTCAGCACGCGGCGGGGATGCCTCCCGTTCGCGCCCCAGCCTTGAATGGCTGGGCTACAGATCAACCGCCTCCTGGGTGGCGAGGCGCAAGCCCGAAAGCCGATGCGCAACCAAGTCGCCCTATCGCGCCCCCCTATCGGCACGCACCGGTTTCGGGCAGCCATTTTCCCGCACGACTTTTTGGCGATCCAGGCTAATCCCCGCCGCCCGGCAATGCGTCCACCATCGCGACCAGATCCGGCTGATCGATCTGGGTCACGCAGCTTCCGCGCCTCCCCGGCGTGCTCCCTTCGCTCCGCCGGATCGCGGGCCGCCTTCGCCAGCCGGTAGTGCGTCCAGCCCATCGAATACGGAGTCGGGATGCGAGCATAGAGCGCCAGCGCCGCCAGCCACTGGGCGCGCGCCTCTCCCTCCTCGCCCTTTTCCAGCGCGATGTCGCCGAGCCCTTGGATGCAGTTGGCCTCTCCCATCGGGGAACCCGCGCGGCGGTAGATCGGCAGCGCCTCCCGTAGCGCTCCGCCTCGCCCAGCTCCGAGCGGCGCAGCGCGGGTGTCGCCAGGCTTCGGATGCAGTTAGTACTCGCCCACTGGGTCACGCCCGCGCGCCGGTGAATCGGCAGCGCCTCCCGTAGCGCTCCGCCGCCCCGCCCAGCTCCGAGCGGTAAAGCGCGATGTCGCCACGATGGAAAATGCGGTTGCGTGCTCCGCCCAGCAGGTCGCCCTCGCGGCGGTAGATCGGCAGCGCCTCGCTGTAGCGCTCCGCCGCCTCGCCCAACTCCGAGCGGTAGCGCGATGTCGCCGAGGCTTTGGATGCAGTTAGTGCTCGCCCAGCAGGTCGCCCACGCCGAGTAGATCGGCAGCGCCTCCCCGTAGCGCTCGCCGCGCGCCCGCTCCGAGCGGTAAAGCGCGATGTCGCCGAGGCTTCGGATGCAGTTAGGCCTCGCCCAGCGGGTCGCCCGCGCGGCGGTAGATCGGCAGCGCCTCCCCGTAGCGCGCCGCCGCCTCGCCCAGCTCCGAGCGGTAAGCGCGATGTCGCCGAGGCGTTGGATGCGGTTGAAGCGCCAGGTATTTCCCAGCCGTGCTGGGCGGCGACGGCGATGGCGTGCTCGTTTCGGTTTTCCGCTGCCACGGTGGAAGCGGACGAATTCCGCCCATCCGAATGCGGCGCGGACGGCGCCTTGGGCGTCCGCCTTCTGATCGGGGGTATCGGCGGCATCTGGCTCAGCTAGGGCGGCGAGCAAAAGCGACTCGATATTGGCGACCTCCGGGGTCAGGCGCTCGGCGGTTTCTTGCCCGTCTGCGGTGCCGAGCTTCTCGCCTTCGGCGGCGAGGGCCACGAAATGGGCGAGGCAGAGCGCGCGGTCGCCGGGGTCGGGCGGGATCTGGCTGGCGAAGTGTTCGCGGATCGGGGCGAGGGAGCGGAGGCGCCCGGCGGCGGGCAGCGCCAGCCCGGCGGCGCACAGCGTTGCCGCCTCGTCGTGCGCGCCGCCGAGGGCATCGAGGTCTTCGCCGCCCAGCCCGGCGGGCAGCAGCCCGAGGATGGAGGCGAAGCGGCGCGCCTCCATAAACAGGGATTCCACCGAGGAGGTTCAGCGAGACGTCGAGGCTGGTTTCCTTGGTCTTGCCGCGCCCGCTTTTCAGCATCTTGGTCTTTTCCGCCGCCCAGCGCCGCTGGGAGGGTGACGAACGAGCCGGAGAGCGCCGCCTGCCGGGCGAGTAAGCTCGACCGGCGAGGAGGCAATCCATCCAGCTCGCCCGCCAAAAAGGCATCGAGGGTCGCCTCCGCGACCATAACCATGGGCGCGTGGTGGCGGAAGATCTCGCGCGGCGGTACGGGTCCTCGGGGTCCGAACGGATCGACGCCCAAGGTGCGGTCGCCGTCGGCGAGCGCCTGCTGAGCGCCGCGTTGCCGAGGGCGAGGTGAAGGTAGGCCAAGCGCTTCATCACGGTGAGCGCCGTCTCGACCTTGGCGGCATCGCCGCCCATCCAGAGCAGTCTCGAAATTCGGCACGACCAGCGCGGGCGCGGCCGCCACCGTGTCCCGGATCGCCGCCCAGGCGGCATCCGGCGTGAGCCCGACGGCTTCGGCGATACGCTGGCGGAGCAGCTCGGAGTCCGGGGCCTCCTCGCATCGCACCCAAGCTCGCCGCCCGCCAAACATCGCCGCGACCGGATCGGCATGGGCGGCGCGGAGCAGGACGGTGCTCTTGCCCACGCCCGGCGGACCGGTCACCGCCGCGACCCGCGCATCGCCTTGATCCGAAAGCCAGGCCGCCACCGCCGCGATCTCCCGATCGCGCCCCGCGCAGAATGGCTGGGGCGGCAGGTTGAAGGCGGCGGAACGCGGCGTCTCGCGCTGTTTGGCGAGTTCTTCCTTGAGCGCGTCAACGCTCGCGCGCGTCTTGTGGCCGTCCGCCGCGACAGCGATCTGAATCTTCTTTTGCCCATCGCGCAGCGCCTTCTGCCCACTTTTCAAATCTTCGATCCCGCTGCGGATCTCCGCCATTTTCGCCTCGTAGCGTTTGCCCAGCGCGGCAAAGCTCTTCTGGATCGCGCCCGCCGATGCGCCCGCAGGCAGGGCGTCAATCTTTTTGCGAAGGTCGTCGAGGACGGAGCGGATGCCTTTGGTCTGCCGCTCGAGCCGGTCAAACCGGCGATCCACCCGCTCGAACCCGTCTTCAACATCGTCGCGGGTCTGGCCAAGCGCCGCCGCCAGCGAATCGAGGAAATCGAGGTAGTAAGCGGTGCGGGCGCGGGAGTCGGTTTTGAGGTTCTCGCGGAAGGCGAGGCGGAAGAGGTCGAACCATCCGCCCCGGAGGCGGTCTTTGAGCGGATCGGGCAGCGAGCCGCCGTTGAACTCCGCCAAGGCGCGCAGGTAATCCTCGGCAACCATCGTCTTCGCCGCCTCGAATGCCGCCTCCGGCTGCGGGGAGGCAAGCTGCCCCGCCTCCTCTGGGAGGACGAACGCCCAGCCTTCGAGGTCCGCCTGATCCGCCTCGCCGATCCACTTTTGGGCATCGCGGAGCGCCTCGCGCAATTTCCAAAGCTGCTTCACCTCGGGGTTGGCGAGGGTTTTGGCGAGCGCGCCGGGCATGAGGAAGCGCGCCTTGGCGATGAAGTCTTTGCCCTTGCTCGCCGCCGCGCCGTAGTCCTCCAGCAAAGTGATTTCGATGGTCTCGATCCCTCGCGCGGCACTGGGCGCGGATGATGGCGCGGATCAGGTGGTGGTTCTTGATCGGATCGCCGCTGGGCGAGATCAGGTCGACAAGCTTTTGCCCGCCGCCGGGATCAGCTTTCAAGATCGTCGAGCATAATGAGGTTTCGACAACAGCTCCTCAGGCGCCGCCGGAAAGGCACGCGCCGTCTGCAGTAGAAGCCGGATCGAACCGCGCCATGACGTGAAACAGATTGTTCAACCACCAAGCGACAGAAGGCTGGCGCAAGCCGATGATGCTTGGACTTCATCGCGGATGTCGATGGCGCTGATCCGCTCTCCTCATCGCGCAGTGAATGTTAATAATGCCGCGTCGCGCCTTACGGCGGCAATGGTCGCAGCGTGGCGCAATCTTGTTTTCGCTGCCGGCGTGGCGAGCGCCGCCCTTCGATGGATCGCGCACCGGCGAGCCGATTCCTCCGGTATTATGTCTGGCGATCGCGTCGCGCGCCGACTGATGCACTGGCGCACCAATCCGCTGCGGCGCGCTGGCGGGAACGATGGGTGACGATGCGGCGCAGGCCGGAGCTCGCCGCGCCGTCGACACCAAAGCATCCTGATCGATCGCCTCCGGATCGAGCCGGGCGAACCGCTCAGCGATCGCGCCCACCGCCTGCCGCTGCACCGATCCGCCCGCGCACGATTGAAAGGCCGCCGGGTCATTGGGCATGGCGCAGCCAGCGCCGGGGCGAGCCGCCAACGCGCCTCGCCGGAAAGCGCCGCCCACAGCGCCTCGCCGCTCCTCGTCCCACTGGGCAGCCCAATCGCCAGCACGCCCGAAGTGACCCGCTGGAATCGCGGGCGGCCTCCTCGATCAGCGGCGCAAAGGTCGGTGAACGATAGCGGCGGCGATCCCGGCGGAGCCTCCGTGTTCGGGTCCAGCGCCTGCACCGCCATGCTCCGCCGCCAGACCGGATCGTCCAGCGCCGCCATCAATCCGGCAGCTTTTCCCAGCCGGAGAACAGCACAGTGGACCGGACAAGTCTTTCGCCGCGATCCCGGTCCGCTGGGCGGCGTGGCGTTGGCAGCAAACCGGATGGCGGTCGCGCCATCGAAATTGACCGCGCCACGCCGCCGCCGCGAAGGCATCCCCGCGGTCGCTGCCGCTGAGATTTTCCAGCGCCCACCGCTCGGCATCCGCCGGATCGGTCAAGGCGAGCGCGCGCATCAGGTTGGCGGCCGCCCGCCCGCGCCCGCCTTCCGGCCGGGCGAGCACCGCCGCCTCCGCGCCGGCGAAGTCATCCAGCGCCCGCCGAAACACGATCTCGCCTTCGATTTGCAACGCTCCCGGTCCGCCGCCCGCCTCGCCGAGCAGCGGCTCGATCTGGGCAAATTCGCCCGCCTCGAGCAGGCCGGCGACCAATCCCGCCATCGCCTCGGCCCGCGCTTCGCCCTCCAGCGCGCGGGCGGACGCCATCGCCTCGCCCGCATCGGCGATCGCCCACCTTTTGTATAGTTCGCGGTTGGCAGTCAGCGGAATCTCAATTTTCATCGCCCGGAGGGCAGCGATCAATCCATCGGGCGGCATGTGCCGGGCCGCCTCTTTGATGTAGCTGTCTGTGTTGCCCGAAAAATTTGCCGCCAACTGCCGAAACGCCTCGATTTGGTCGAAGCCGCCAAAGATCGCCGCCGCGCGCGCCGCGACCTGCTCGCCGGTGCAGCCCCGCGCCCAATCGGCGGCGAAGTGGCGGGCGAACGAAAGCCCGAGCGGCGAATGGCCGTCCGGCTGCGCGGCGATGACGAAGCCGAGCGCGCCTTCCGGATCGATCTGCACCCAGCGGCGGACCAGCAGATCTTGGGCGGCGTCCCGCAGCTCGGCGGGCAACGCCTCGATACCCTCGATCATCCGCCGGATCTCGGCGGGCGAATCGGATTCCGCCAGCGCCAAGACGCTGCCGAAGTACCCGGTGATCGCCGGTTCCACCGAGCGCCCGGACTGATCCATCGCGCCAAATCCCGCCAATTTTTCGGCGGCGGATTGCCTCGCCGAATCCGAAAGCCGGTATCCGACCTCGGCGCGCGCCGCCCGCAGCGCGACGGTCCCGGTTTCCCCAAGGAATCGGTCCGCGCTGCCCCAGCCCACCAGCAAGCCGGCGGCAACCGCCGCCAGGGCGGCGCTGCGATTGCGGACGAAAGCGATGAGGCGTTCCATGGCGGGCTAGTCGGGAATTGCGGCGGAATAGATCAGGTCGGCGGCGTATTCCGGCGGCAAATCCAAGCCCGGCAATGCGGCGGCGAATCCCTCTGGGTCGGATTGCTGCCACCGGCTGACCGCCGCGTTGAGCCGCTCGGTGCGGTGCGCTTCGTAGCCGATCGTCCGCGCCCAAGCGATCGCCCCATAGAAATCGGATTCTCCAACTAGGTGATCGGAGAGGGCGGCGGCCGCCGATTCTCGCAGCCGGGAATCGGGGAGGCCGACCGCCCACCGCGAAGCCGCCGCGGGATCGTCACGCACCCAACGATCCACCCAATATGACGCGCTGGAGTGATCGGCGGGCGGAAACTCGGCGGCGAACGCGAGCAACTCCGCCGGGCTGGAAGCCGGCGCGTTGGCCCGGATGACGGAGCCGCTAAGCAGCGATGCCATCTCGGCGGGAAGCTGCGCGAACGCCTGGCGCGCCTGAGCAAGGTCGAGCTGGCCGGACTGAATCGCCAGACCGAGCTGCGCGGCGGAGGCGATCTCGCCGGATTGCCGTGCCGCCCACGCCGCGCCCGATCCCTTTGCCTCGGACTCCAGCAACTGGGCGACCTGAAACGCGGCGAAACGCCGGGGCGTCTCGCCTTCGATCTGACCGACGATCTCAGCCACGGCCGCCGGATTGGCTTGGATCACGGATCGGATGGCCGACAGGCGGGCGGCGGCATCCTGCGGCGCGAGGTCGCACAGCCGGATCGCCTCGGCAGGGTCATCGAAGGCGAAGCGGGTGAGCGCCACAAAATCGCCGCTCCTGGCGACCAACTCAAACGCCGCGGTCCGCGCCTCCCCGCTGAAGGCCAGCAACGCCGCTTCGAGTCCGGTCTGCCGGGTTTCGCCCTGCCGATAGAGCTCCCACGCCGCCAGCGGATCGCCCGAGACAAGGTAGTGCCGCGCGAGCGTCTCGAAGAGATACCGGCGCCGGGTGCCTTCGACCGAGGTCGCGAAGGCGCGAAAGCCCGCCGGGTCCAGCGCCGCCCAGGCTTTGGCACCCGCCGCCAGCGGATCGCCCGTTTCGACCGCCAATGTTACCGCGCGGCGCGGGTCCGTTTTAGCGATGTCCTCCCATTCGGTCGAGTCGGCGATGCCCTGCGCCTCGGTGCGGGCGACTTCCCCGCCTTCAGGAACATTCGGATCGATGCCGAGGTAACCCGCGAGAACCCGAGGTCCGCATTGGGCGATCCAGCGGGAGGGCGATTCGCGCATCGCATCGCCCGCCGCCTCCGGATCGAGCCGCGCCCAGGCGGTGAACGGAGCGAGACCGATACTCACATTCCCGCTCAACGCGCGCCGGGTCCCCCACTCCACGGCTCCGCCGGGATCGATCTCCACCCAGCGCATCATGACTAAGGCGAGCTTTGCCTGATCGCCGGGCGACAATTCGCGGTCCGACCGCCAAGCCGGCGCAATCTGGTCAGCAAGCGCGCGGCAATCCTCTGCCGAAGCCCCCGGCAGCCGCCGCAACAGGTTTGCGAGTTGGTCGCCGGGGCGCCCGGTGAGAGCATCTCGCACCCCGCCGCCGAACCCGGATGGCTTGCGGGATTCCGGAAGCAAATCGACCGCCCGCCGATGCGTCTCGTCAGCCTCCCACCGCAATCCTTCCCCGCCATGCCACCGCAATAACGCCCCTGCCAAAACGGCAGCGTTGAACAGGAGAAGGCGGATAAACCAGCGTTTCATGCAACCGGAATATCCTCGATTCGATTATAGTAGCTATTGAAAACTTAAAAATAAGCGAACGAGTGCAGACATGGACGTTAGCAACCGAGGGCGCTGGGTTCTGTAGAGACGGCACTCTTGCCGTCTTGGGTGCGCGGCACCGCCTCGTCCACGACTTCCGTGCTGCCTCCGGTTTCGGCGTTCGTGCAGCGCTTCATGTCCGTGATGGTTCGACGCGCACCCACAATGCGGCAGGAGTGCCGCATCTACAATGGTTTTGCCGCAAAGAGGAAAAGGAGACGAAAAAAGGGGGTACGGAGAATTGTTGGTCAGGAAAGTCCTGCCCACACACCAAACCAAAACCTTCTTTTTTCTCTTTTCGCCTTTGCGGCAAAAAAATCCCCGGCAGCAACTGTAGGCAGCTCGCACCGGCGTAGGCGCAGTGTTCTGTAGAGACGGCACTATTGCCGTCTTGGGTCCGCGGCACCGCCTCGTCCGCGACTTCCGTGCTGCCTCCGATTTCGACGCGCACCCAAAATGCGGCAGGAGTGCCGCATCTACAATGGTTTTGCCGCAAAGAGGAATAAGATGCGAAATACGGGCGGAAAGTTCTGCCCTCACACCAAACCAAAACCTTCTTTTCTCTTTTCGCCTTTTTGCGGCAAAAAAATCCCAGGCAGCAACTGTAGGCAGCTCGCACCGGCGTAGGCGCAGTGTTCTGTAGAGACGGCACCTATTCTGCCGTCTTGGGTCCGCGGCACCGCCTCGTCCGCGACTTCCGTGCTGCCTCCGATTTCGACGCGCACCAAAATGCGGCAGGAGTGCCGCATCTACAATAGTTTGCCGCAAAGAGGAAAAAGATGCGAAAACGGCGGAAAGTCCTGCCCTCATACCAAAACCAAAAACCTTCTTTTTCTCTTTTCGCCTTTTTGCGGCAAAAAATCGGGCAGCAACTGCCATAGGATGTGTGGACGATCCCAGAGGAGGAGGTGGCTTCGCCGATTAATTTGGATGATCGGCAGGATGCCGATGCTACTCCGCCAAGTTCGCGAAGCGTTGTTCGACCAGCGCTTCGATCAGGTCCTGGATCGCCGGGTTGCCGAGGCGGTCGATGGCTTCGAAGGCGAAGCCGGTGGCGATGAGGCGCTTGGCGCTTTCGGGCGGGATGCCGCGGGCCTCTAGGTAGAAGAGTTCTTCTTCGCTGATCTGGCCGGTGGTCGCGCCGTGGCTGCACTTGACCTGGTCGGCGTTGATTTCCAGACCGGGCATCGAGTTGGCCTCCGCCTCGTCGCTCATCAGGAGGTTGCGGCATTTCTGGTAGGCGTCGGTGTAGTGGGCGCGCTCATCTACTTGGATGAGACCGGCGAAGATGGTGCGGGCGTCTCCAAACAAGACGTTCTTGTAGAGGAGGTCGCTGGTGGCGCGCTCGGATTCGTGGTGCTGGAGCGTGCGCTGGTCGATTTCTTGCCCGGCGGTGGCGACGGCGGCGGAGAGCATCAGGCTGTTCGCTCCGGGTCCGGTCAGGTGGCTGACGCTTTCGGTGCGGGACCAGCCTGCTCCGAGCTGGGCTTGGAGCTGCCGGATCTCGGCGTCGCGCCCCACGGTGGTGCTGTTGATCTGGATCGCCGACGATTTGGCGGACAATTGCTGGGCGGCGGCGTAGGTGACCCGCGCGCCGGTTTCGGCAGACAGGTCGTTGACGCCGCAGGCGAAATGCGCCTCGCCTTCCGCCGCGCTGCAAAAATGATCAAAGACGGCAACCTGCGCGTTTTCCTCCGCGATGATCAAAGTGTGCGGAAAGATCGCCGCGCCATCGCCCGACGCCCAGTGGAACACCTCGATCGGGCGGTCCACGACGACGCCTTTCGGCACGAAGAGAAAGGTGCCGCTGCGGACGCGCGCCCGGTGCAGGGCGGCGAATTTCGCGGACCCAAGCTCGACCTCGGCGACCATGAAATGCTTTTCGACTAGGTCGCCGTATTCCATCAGGGCGTAGGCGAGCGGGAGGCAAAGCACGCCCTGCTCGCGGAGTTCGCGCACCCCGTCAGACTCGTGGATCAGGTGGTCGTTGGCGAAGACCAGCCGGGCGCACGGCTCGGCGAGCCCCTTCGACTCTTTGACCAATTGCGCAGCGGCCTCACCCGAAACCGGATCGGCCGGGGCGAATGAATCCAGCGCCGCGACCCGCTTCAGGTTGGCAAAGCGCCACGCTTCATCCTTTCGGACCGGCATCGGAGCGGCGGCGAATTCCCCCCAAGCCGCCGCCTGACCGTCGCGGAACCACTGCGGCATTCCAGGTTCGGCCGCCACCGGTCCGGCGCTCAGGATCGAGGTGGCTTCAGCGGCGGATTCCTTCGTTTCAGGGGAGTTGGGCATGTCGAGAACGGTCTCGGGCATAATTGATTAAAATACGTAAAATAATTGATAGATCACTAACCTACAGAGCCTTCCATTTCCAAATCGATGAGCCGCTTGAGTTCGACCGAGTATTCCATCGGGAACTCGCGGACGAGATCGTTGATGAAGCCGTTGACGCTGAGGCTCATCGCCTCGGCTTCGCTCAACCCGCGCTGCTGCATGTAGAAGATCTGTTCCTCGCTGACCTGGCTGACGCTGGCCTCGTGCTGGGTGGCGTGCTGGTTGCCGCGCACGGTGATCGCCGGGTAGGTGTCGGTCCGGCTGTTCGTGTTGATGAGCAGGGCGTCGCACTCGGTGTTGTTCTTGCAGCCTTTGAGATGCTTCGGGATATGGACCTGCCCGCGGTAGGTCGAGCGCCCGGTGCCCACGCTGATCGATTTCGACACGATGTTGGAAGAGGTTTCGTCCGCCGCGTGGATCATCTTGGCCCCGGTGTCCTGGTGCTGCCCGTCGGAGGCGAGGGCGATGCTGATGACCTCGCCGCGCGCCTTGCGCCCCTTCATCACGACACCGGGATATTTCATGGTGAGGCGCGACCCGATGTTGCAGTCGATCCACCGGATCTCGGCATTTTCGTGGGCGACGCCGCGCTTGGTGACGAGATTATAAACGTTCGACGACCAGTTCTGCACCGTGATATATTGGATTTTGGCATCCTTCATCGCGACTAGTTCGACAACCGCGCTGTGCAGCGTCGAGGTCTCGAATTTCGGCGCGGTGCAGCCTTCCATGTAGGTGACTTCGGCACCCTCATCGACGATGATCAGGGTGCGCTCGAACTGCCCGAAGTTCTCCGAATTGATCCGGAAGTAAGCCTGGAGCGGGTGCTTCACCTTCACGCCGGGCGGCACGTAGATGAAGCTGCCGCCGGAGAAAACCGCGCTGTTGAGCGCCGAAAATTTGTTGTCGGCGGTCGGGATCACTTTGCCGAACCACTTCCGGAAGATCTCGGGATGGTCCTTCAAGCCATCGGCGCTCGTCACGAAGATGACGCCTTGGTCGGAGACCGCCTTCTGCACATTCGAGTAGGCAGCCTCGGAGTCATACTGGGCTTCGACCCCGGCGAGGAACGCACGTTCCTGCTCGGGGATACCGAGGCGGTCGAAGGTGTTTTTTACATCCTCCGGCACCTCATCCCAGGTCCGCTTCGGGCGCTCGCCATCGGACAAATAATAGCGGATGTCCTCGAACTTTATGTTTTCGAGATCTTTTGTCGCCCAATGGGTTGGCATCGGTTTTTCGAGAAAAACCTTAAGCGCGCGCTTGCGGAAGTCGCGCACCCAATCGGGGTCATTTTTTACGTCGCATATGTAGTCGATCGTCTTTTCGGTCAGACCGCGCCCGGCGTCGAATTTATTCCGCTCGGGAAAGCGGAAATCGCCGACGCTATCGACTTTGATGGATTGGACGGTGGCTGTTTCTTCTTCTGGCATAGCTTCGAAATGGTTTGGGGTTCGCGGAAGGCGGAACCTTCGTTCGGGGCGGGCGGCAGGCACCCGCCAGGCGGATCAGGATCAGGCGGCCTCCTTGACCCAGTCGTAGTCTTTTCCTCCAGCTCGAGGGCGAGCCTCTTGCCGCCGGAGCGGATGATTTTGCCGTCGGTCATGACATGGACAAAGTCGGGCACGATATAGTTGAGGAGCCGCTGGTAGTGGGTGATGACGAGGAAGCCGCGCTCCGGCGAGCGGAGCGAATTGACGCCTTTCGAGACGATCTTGAGCGCATCGATGTCGAGCGCTCGAATCGGTTTCGTCGAGGACCGCGTATTTCGGCTCCAGCATGAGCATCTGGAGGATTTCGTTGCGCTTCTTCTCGCCGCCGGAGAAACCTTCGTTGACCGCGCGACCGGTGAATTTCCGATCCATCTCCAGCTCATCCATCTTCTCATACATCCGATGGTAAAACTTCACCGCGTCGAGTCTTCGCCCTTCGGGAGCCGCGCCTGCAAGGCGGCACGGAGAAATTGGCGTTGCTCACGCCGGGGATCTCGCAGGGATATTGGAACGCGAGGAAGAGCCCCGGCGCGGGAGCGGTCATCCACCTCAAGCTCGAGCAGATTCTCTCCATCCATCGCGACCTCGCCCCCGGTGACCTCAGTAGTCCTCATGCCCGGACAGCACCTTGGCGAGCGTGCTCTTGCCGGACCCGTTTGGACCCATGATCGCGTGGACTTCGCCGGGCTTGATTTCCAGCGTAAGCCCCTTGAGGATTTCGTTGTCGCCAATTTTGGCGTGCAAATTATTGATGCTGAGTGAGTTCATTTTTATTTTACGTTTCCTAAATATTCTTTTTCGCGCAGGACGGGCAGGTGCCGCGGAAGGCGACCTCGAACTGATCGACCTGGACGCCGTCGGGCATCTGCCAGCCGGAGGTTGGCGTCTGCCCATCGCCCAGATCGACATCGGTGATCGCGCCGCATTCGACGCAGAAGAAGTGGGCGTGGTCTTTCTGGTTCGGGCAATACCGCGCCGAGCCGCGCTCGACATTGACCGTCTTGACGACGCCGCACTGCGAGAGTGTTTCCAGGCAATTGTAAACCGTGGCCAGCGAAATGGTCGGCATCCGGTCCTTGACCCGCATGAATACCTCCGACGCGGTCGGGTGGTCGCGCTGCTCCATCAGCACATCGAAGACGACCTGCCGCTGCTTGGTCATGCGCAGGTCGCCGAGCAGCTCCAATTTCGGGGCTTCGGCGGCGTCCGCTGGCGGCGCGGATTCGCTGTCGGTTGAGGTGACCATGGGGTGAGGGGCGGCGATCTAAGCGCGGGCGCTATTGAGATCAAGAATTATTCTAATTAAATTTCTTTTACTTCGGAAACGAGACCGCCCCCGGTCCGGATGCGAATTCTCCGGCTAAAATCTGCCCTAAAATGACTTTCGCAGGTGGCTGGGCAGAATATTCAACTCGTCGCGGTATTTGGCGACAGTGCGCCGGGCGATTTTGATGCCTTTTTCGTCGAGCATTTTGACGATGGCGGCGTCGCTGAGCGGTTTGGAGCCATCCTCGGCTTTGACCAATTCGTTGATCGCGCGCTTCACGCTGGTGTTGCTCATTTCCTCGCCGCCTTCGGTGCGGTAGCCCGGGGTGAAGAAATACTTCATCTCAAAGACGCCGTGGGGGGTCGCCATGTATTTACCGGCGATGGCGCGGCTGACCGTGGTTTCGTGGACGCCGACGCGCTCGGCGATCTGCGCCATGTTCATCGGCTTGAGCTTTGCCGAGCCGTGCCGGAGGAATTCGCCCTGCCCGGCGACGATTTCCTCGGCGATGCGGCGGATCGTGTCCTGGCGCTGCTGGATGCTGCGGATGAGGAACTTCCTGCCGCGGATTTTTCGCGGATGTATTCGCGCACGTCCTGCCGCTGCCGCCCTGGGCTCATCAGGTCGCGGTAGGCGTTGCTGATCCGGAGGTGCGGGATCTGGTCGTTTTCCATCGCCACGCGGAAGATGCCGTTGTCGCGCTCGACGATGACATCGGGGGTGATGTAGGCGTTGTTGTCGGTCGCGAAAGCGGAGCCGGGGCGCGGGTCGAGCGTCGCGATCATCTCGGCGGCGCGGGCGACCTGCTCGATGTTGGCGCTCAACTTCCGCGCGATGACCGGGAATTTTGCCCGCCAGTTCGGTGAGGTATCCGTCCACGATCCGGAATTCGAGCGAGTTTTCTTTGCCGAGCCGGGAGAGCTGCGCCAGCAGGCAGTCGCGCAGATCCTCCGAGCACACGCCGACCGGATCGAAGCTCTGGATGAGCGCTTTGACGCGCCGCAGCCCCTCGGCGGGGATGCCCATGGTCAGCGCCAGATCGCTCACCGTGGTCTGGAGATACCCGCGGTCGTCGAGGTTCCCGATCAGGATTTCGCCGAGCCGCCGGTCATCGGCGGAGGCGTCGGAGGTGCCGAGCTGCCGGAGGAGGTGCTCTTGCAGCGTGTCCGGGACGGCCAGCGAATCGAGCATGAACTGGTGGTTTTCTTCGGCGTCGTCCCGGCGCTGGATCACTTTGTTCTGCCGCATGTCCTCGCGCCACTCGTCATCGAGCATCACCAGGTGATCGAATTCCTCGTCAAAATCGGGCGATTCGTCTTCCTGGTCCCGGTCCAGCCCCTCGCCCTCGAGGGAAATGTCGTTGGTCTCCATCTCCAAGACCGGGTTTTCGACCAATTCCTGCTGGATCATCGTCAGGAGTTCCAGAGTCGGCACCTGCAGCAGCTTCAAACTCTGCTGCATCTGTGGGGCTATGGATTGCTGGAGGCTCTGGCTCTGAGACTGGTGGAAACCTTGCTGCATTATGGGGTTCGGTCCCGCAGGATAATGGGGGAAGGGCAACCGCAAAGCGATTTTCATGCCAATCCGGCGGAATCTCAGAAATTAACGTGCGCCGCACGAAGTCGGCCGCGCGCAAATCGCCCGATTTTTGCGCCGGCTCAGGTGAATCAGCGAGGATCCGGGTCGCCGTGATCGGTTTGGAAAAGGCGATCCCACAGCCGGGTATAGAATCCAAAGTTGCGATCTGGGTGGAGGTGGTGGTCGCCGTGGAAGGTCGCGGTGCCGAGCCAGCGCCCGAGCGGATGCCGGCGGGCGGCGGCGGGCAGCGGCTCGGAGCCGAGATGCCCCAGCGTGCCGAAGGCGAGATTGAGCGCGAGGTAGATGAGCAGCCCGGGACCCGACATCGGATAGAGGACGAGCCAGCCGATGATCAGCGCGCCGAAGCCGAGGACCTCGGCGGGATGGAGGACGAAGAGGCTGATCGCGTTGGTCCGCTCGTGCCGGTGGTGGCGCGCGTGAAAGAGCCGGTAGGGCAGCGGGCGGTGCGCCACCCAGTGGAGCGCGAACATCTCCAGATCCATCGCCAAAAGCATGAGCGCCGCGTCAAATAAAGTGCGGGCGACCGATGGCGACGTCAGCGCGACCGCGCCGGCCTTCCACAGAATCCAGCCCGCCATGCCGACGCCCGCATTGAGCAGGACCGCCACGCCGGCGAGCACCGCATCCGAAAGCCGGATCGGCTCGGGCTCCGGGGTCAGCAGGCGCCGCGAAAATCGGCGCCGGAATAGGGCGACGCTCGCCGCCGAAATGGCGAAGGCAACGATATTGCCCGCCACAAAGACCGCCGACGCGCGCAGCGGATCGAGGTTGAAGAGAAAGTCGAATGGCATCGCGGCAGGTTTTCGGACCGTTAGACCGATAGGAGAAACTGGCGGGCGGTCAAGGCAGCCGCCCCTCCCCCAGCCCGCGCTTGCGAAGTCGGGGCAGCGCGCGCACGGGTAAGGAATTCCTCTGCTCGACGACAGAACGGTGTTAACCGTAACCTTTTGAAACCATGAAGATCCGACCCATGAAAACCATCGTGCCGCTCGCCGCCGCCGCGATCATCGGGACCTGTGTCGCCGTGATGAACAGCCAGGGCGAGGACAAATCGAAATCCGAATCCAAACCCGCCGCCACCGTGGAAAAAACCGAAGAAGAATGGAGAAAAATCCTCACCGACGAGCAATTCCGCATCCTGCGGAAAGCCGGGACCGAAGCGCCCAACGGTGAGGTCTATGAGAAATTCAAAAAACAGGGAGCCGGCACCTACTACTGCGCGGGCTGCGGCGCGGAGCTTTTCTCGTCCAACGAAAAGTTCGATTCGCACTGCGGCTGGCCGTCGTTCTACGATCCGGCCAACGCGAAGAATGTGAAGACCTCGGTCGATTATAAGATCGGCTACGCGAGGACCGAGGTGCTCTGCGCGGTCTGCGACGGTCACCTCGGCCACGTCTTCACCGGCGAAGGCTTCGACACGCCGACCGACAAGCGCTATTGCATCAATGGCACGGTTTTAAAATTCGTGCCGAAGGAGGAAGTCGATAGAAAAAAGGCGGAGGAGGCAGCGAAGAAGAAAGCGGCTGAAGCCGAAGCCGAAGGCGCGAAAGCAAAGGGAAAGGCAGAGGCGGAGCAAAAGGCGGTCGCCGATGACAAAGGGAAAGGGAGCGACGGCAAATAAATAGCGGAGCCCCCATGGCGAGCCTGGCGATCATCTTTGGCATCGTGGTCGGCATCCCGCTGATCTGGTATGCGCTGACCTACAACGGGCTGGTCGCCAAGCGCAACCAGTGCCGCAATGCGTTCTCCAGCATCGACGTCAACCTCGCCAAGCGGCACGATTTGATCCCCAACATCGTGGCGGCGGTCAAAGGCTACATGGCGCACGAGCGCGAGACGCTCGAACGCCTGACCGCTCTGCGCAGCGAGGCGCGCAGCCTGCCGCCGGATTCGCCCGCCCGCTTCGCGGCAGAAGGCGGGATCGCCGACGGGCTGGCGCACATCACGATGCGGGCGGAAGCCTATCCCGACCTAAAGGCGAGCGAGAATTTCCTGCATCTTCAGCGGCTGCTCGCCGAAGTCGAAGAACAGATCTCCGCCGCGCGCCGGGCTTTCAACGCGGCGGTCATGGACCTGAACAACAGCATCGAAATGTTCCCCTCCAGCCTGGTCGCCAATTCGATGAACCTCAAAAGGCAGGAGCCGTTCGAGGCGCTCGCCTCCAGCCGCACCAACGTCACCGTCCAACTCTAGCAAAGCCCGCCCGCGACGAAGAAATGCCCAGCCTCTCCGCCGACGATGTCATCTTCGAGCTTTCGACCGAACTCAAGAGCCTGGAGGACCAACGCGCGGCGGCCGCCCGCCGCCAGAGCCGCACGCTCTGGACGCTCGGCATCCTGACCGTGCTGATCGCGGGCATCGGGCTGGTCGCGATCCGGCACGCCGGGCCGGTCCTGCTCTTCGGCGGCGTCCTCTGGCTCATCGTCGCCGGCGCGATCTACCACTTTGCCGCCGGGACGCATGTCAGCGCCTACAAAGACGGCTTCAAGACCCAGATCGTCGGCAAGATCGCCCGCCTGATGCATCCGGAGATGCACTACTCGCCCGGCTACGGGATCAGCGCGGCGGAGTTCGCCTACCCGAATCTATTTGACCGACGCGCCGACCGCTATCGCTGCGAGGATGGATTTCGCGGCATGGTGGGAAAGACGAGCGTCAAGTTCTCCGAGGTCCGCGCCCAATACAAAACGACCTCGACCGATAGCAAGGGTCGGCGGCGGACGAGCTACCATACATTTTTCGACGGCATCTTCATGATCGCCGATTTCCACAAGCACTTCCGCGGGCAGCTCCGCGTGCTGCCCGACACCGCCGAAAAATTCCTCGGCTTCCTCGGCAAGAAACAGGGCTTCCGCCCGTTTTCCGGCGACGACCTGGTCTATCTCGAAGACGCTGCTTTCGAGAAGGAATTCGTCGTCTATGGCACCGACCAGGTCGAGGCGCGCTACATCCTATCCACGGCGATGCTCGCCCGCATCCTGGATCTGCGGCAAAAGTGGGGCGAGGAAGTCCGGCTCGGGTTCCTCGATTCCAGCGTCTTCATCGCGATCAGCTATCGCGGCAATCTGATCGAATCCCGACCACCGCCGCCCCGCCGCCGACTGCGCCCAGATCCAACGCTTCATCGAAAGAACTGGCGCTTTGCTTCGCCATCGTGGACGACCTCAGCCTCAACACGCGGGTCTGGACCAAAGAATAGCGCGGCGGCGGAGCGATGCCGGCGACCGCCATCGCGCGGAGCTGGCTAGCTAGACCATCGGTTCCGGGTGGCCGGAGTCCTTTTTGGTGCCGCGCTGGAAGAGGCGGAATCCGACGTCCGACCGGATGAAGGCGAACATGGCGAGGAGGATGGCGGCGAGCACCCCGGCGTACCAGCCAGTTGTTATAGCCGACTTTCGAAGACATTCGCCTCGCCGACCTCGGGGATGACCTTGGGCGCGATCTCCATGCCGTATTGCTGGGCGAGGTCGTTGATCTGGACCAGGTGGATGACCGGGATCTTCTCGGCGGCAAAGCGCGACATCAGGCCATCGACCTGCTTGGCGCGGATCGGCAGCCGCCGGTTCAGCCCCGGCTTGAACAAATGCTTGCCCAGGCTGCGCCCGACCGAAACGTGCCGCCGCCGACGTTGATGTAGCATTTGATCGGCGCGCCCTTACCGCTTTTGTATTCTTAGGCGCAGGTCGATGTTGCCCTCGAACGAGTCCGGCGACTCGAGGAGCGGCAGCCCGTTGCGCTCGATGCTCGCCTTCAGGCTGGCGATCCTGTCCTCCGGCAAGCCGAGGCTGCTGTCCTCGTAGCCGCCGATCGAGGCGGCGATGCTGCGAAATGAGATCAGCCCGCGCTCGTGGAGCAACCGCTCCATGTCGATCCACAGCAGGTCGGGGATATTCGCGCCCCCATTGCGAGGCGGAGGCGCTCGGGATGATGATTGGCTTGAGGCTGAGCGTCTCCATCGCCGCATAGACGCTGAGGTTGATGCCGGGGAACGAGCCGGGACGCCGACTGCCACGGTATCGCCCTCTTCGACGCCGGCTTCTTTGAGCATCTGAGCACCACGGCGGCGAAGTTTGGGTTCACCGACGTCTGTTTGGCTTCGAGGACGCCGGAGATGCTGGTGACCGGCGACATGGCGACGCCCACCATTCCGGATTCCGCCGGATCTTTGCTCGTGTCGATCTCATAGCCGCATGGCGAGCCGCGCTTCGCGGATCGCATCCATGCCCGCCCGCGCGAGGTGCGCGCCGCCTCCTTCTCCCGGAAATAGGGCTGCCTCTTGACCGACGGGATGTTCTCGACCAACACCATCCCGGCGATGGAGAGAAACGCGATCAGGGCGAGCGCGGTGCGGGAGACGGACCGGGCGCCAATATATCTTTTTCATCGTGGGAAATCGCTAATCAGTCAGACTTTTTAGAGAATTAGTGGACTCCGGAGTGAAGCTCGGTGCCGAAGACGAGGATGAGGCGATGCGCACGACGACCGAGGCGGCGGCGAGCGTGCTGAGCGTCTCCACGATGCCCTGCCGGTCCAGCCACAGGGCGATCAATCCGGGGATGATATACCCGATCACGACCATGGCGGCGTCCGGAGATAGCGATTGGACGTGCGCCGCCATGGTATAGTCAAATGCCATGCGGAGCAGATAGGCGACCAGGATCGTCAAGACGGTGCGGCGCTTCCCGTAGAGGATGACGAAGGACGAGCAGCAGGCGGACGATCAGATAGGTCGCCAGCGCCGCCGCTACCGTCATCGCAATGACGATCGGGTGGTTCAGGTAGAGCGCGAAATAGCCGGGCACGACCAAGCCGCCCGCCGCCAAGCCGAAGAGTTCGGAGAATAGCAGGCTGATGGCGAGACCGATGCCGATGGCGGCGGTGAGAAGTTCGGGGGACATTGATTTGAGATTTGTTACTAGAGATTCGTTCTTGGATATTTGTTACCAGAGATTCGTTGATAGAGATGGGGCGGGGAGGCGAGAGGCGCGGCGGCCGGGATTCGCCGCCTCCCGCCAACGGCGGCGCGGCTATTTGAATGCCTGGAAGTACTTCCGCGATTGAGAAGTAGCGGACGACGTCGACCGGGGAACTCGCCGATGTTGGCGATCCCCATGGCGAGCGCCGACTGTACTACGTTTTCGATCACGGTTTCGAAGATTTCCTCGGTCCGCCGACCTTCCGCGAAGACGAGCTTCATCGGGTCCAGCTCCCGACTCGATCGTAGCGGGCAAAAAGATATGGTGCCGCTGCCGATCAGGACGTAACAATCCATTACGGCAAGCCCGCCGCCGCCTCCCCAACTGCCGGGAGCGATCCGGGCGGTCCGCCCGGCAATTCACCACCAGGATGCGTCGCACCGACGTCCGGATAGCGCTCGAGTGCCATCTTCCAGATCCGCTCGGTCGATTCCGGGTCATTGGCGGCAAAGCCATTCACAAAATAAATGCGGCGCCCGAAAAAGTCGAGCTCGTGCGCGGTCATCGCGCCGGGGTCGGGCACGGCGGCGTGCATCCCGGCGATCGCCGTCCCGCGGTCCACGCCGAACTCCGCGCAGACGCGGAGGGCGAGCGCGATGTTCTCGGCGTGCTCCATGTAGGAAAAGCTGTCGATTTCCTCGGGCGTGACCGCCGCGACCTCCGCCTCGGTGGTGGCGATCAGCTCGCAGCCGCGGTCGTCACACGCCTGCTGGAGGATGCCGAGGTGGCGGCGCTCGGCGGTGAAAAGCTTGCCGCCGGGCGGCACCATGCCGCAGAGCGCCCAGGCGACATCTTCCTCGCCGGGTCCCATCACGTCGAGGTGGTCGGCGCGCGCGTTGGTGATGACGGCGTGGGTCGCATTGATCAGCTTTTCCTCGCACAGCCACTGGAAGCGCGGGCGCAGCGCCATGCATTCGGCGACCAGCGCCTCCGCGCCCCACTCGGCGGCGGTGCGCACGATGCGGACCTGCTCGATGACATTCGCCTTCGCCGGGCGGAAGACCGGATACTCTTTGCCGTCGGGCAAGATCATGCGCGGCAGCGTGCCGGTCGTCTTGGTGCAGGTCGAGATCGCGCCGGCGCGCAGGCCGGCTCCGATCAGGCGGGCGACGCTCGACTTCCCGCGCGTCCCGTTCACATGGATGCGGTGCCGGATTTTCCGGAGACGTTGGCGATGCGCGGCTAACTCATAGACACCGCCACCGACCAGACCCGCAGTCGTGGCAGCGAGGAGAAGAAATGAGGACATCTAGGGGCGGCAGCGCATAAGCATAGCTGCGGCGATTATGGCATCGCGTTTTTTCCGCGCAATCCCACCCCCGCAGATTTTTGAAAATTTCTTATTCGGTCGCGCTTTCGCCCGATTTCGATTCCTTTGGAAATGAAATCTCACCCTCTCCGCTATCTTCGCCGCCGCCGCCGCCGCCCGCGCACGCCAGAGTTTCCGGAGCCCGTTCAACAGCGAGCCAAGCCGAAGACAACCTGCCGCTTCTCGCGGCAGAGGCGGTCAGACTCTGGGAGCTGCCGGACGGGTTCCAGGCGACCGTCTTCGCCGCCGAACCCTGGGTGCGCAATCCGATCGCCATGGCGTGGGACCCGCGCGGCCACTCTGGGTGGCAGAAAACTATACCTACGCGGAAAAAGCGGGCGCCGCTTCGGTTCTCGACCTCCGCGACCGCATCGTTGTCTTCGAGGACGCCGATTGGGACCGGGTACCGCCGACTCCGCGCAACGTCTTCGCCGAGGACCTGCACACGCTGACCAGCGTCGAGGTCGGCCACGGCGGCGTCTGGGCGCTGTGCCCGCCGCAGTTGCTCTTCATCCCGGACCGCGACCAGGACTGTGTGGCGGACGGCCCGGCGGAGGTCGTGCTCGACGGCTTCACCGTGGCGCAGGGCAACTACCATAATTTCGCCAACGGCCTGCGCTGGGGACCGGACGGCTTCCTCTACGGGCGCTGCGGGCATTCGTGCCCCGGCTTGGTCGGCGCGCCCGGCACGCCGGAGGCGGAGCGCATCCCGATCGGCGGCGATCTCGCGGCTCAACCCGCACATCAGGCGCTTCGAGGTGCTGACCCACGGCACGACCAATCCGTGGGGTCACGACTGGGATGAGCACGGCGAGCTATTCTTTATCAATACGGTCAACGCTACCACCTCTGGCACGGCATCCCCGGCGCGCACTTTAAGGAAAGCTTCGGCGCGGACCCGAACCCGGATGTTTACGAGCGGCTCGACATGCACGCCGACCACTGGCACTTCGACACGTCCGGGAGCTGGACCGCCTCGCGCGACGGCAAGGCGAACGAATTCGGCGGCGGCCACGCCCACATCGGGATGATGATCTATCAGGCGGACCAATGGCCGGAGGAATACCGCGGGCGGCTCTTCACCTGGAACATGCACGGCCGCCGCGCCAACGTCGAGCGGCTCGAGCGCCACGGCAGCGGCTACCTCGGCAAGCACCAGGGCGACGTCTTCCTCGCCGGCGACGATTGGTTCCGCGGCATCGACATCCAGCAGGGACCGGACGGCTCCGCCTTCGTGCTCGACTGGAGCGACACCGGCGAGTGCCACGATCACACCGGCGTCCACCGGACCAGCGGCCGCATCTACCGGATCAGCTATGGCGCGCCGGAGAAGCCAGACCTCAGCCTGTTCGCCGATCTCGGTCGCGACTACGACAAGTGCTCGAAGGCAGTCGAGGCGCTCGTCAGGAACCCAAATGTTTGGTATGAGCGCCAGATGCGGAAAGCGCTCAGCTATTGGAAGACCGAGCCTCCCAACGTTCAGATCACGCTGCGCGGGATTCAGCAGACCGAACAAGATCCCGCGATCCGGCTAAGGGCGATGTGGGGAATGGTCGCGACCGGCGAGTTTGAGCCTAGGGCGTGGCTTGACGACAAAAGCGAGTACGCGCGCGCCTTCGCCGTATCCACGATGGCGATGCCCTATCCGATCGACACGATCACCTCTCCGAGAGATGGCGGAATCTTCACGATGTCCGACGATCTCGCCGACCAATTCATCGCGATCGCAAAGTCCGATCCGTCTTCGGCAGTCCGGCTCACGCTGGCCTCGACGCTGCAGCGGATGCCGGTGGCGCGGCGTGCGGAGCTAGGCGCGGCGCTGGCGGCGCATGAAGCCGATGCGGGCGACCACAACCTGCCGTCGCTCGTCTGGTATGGCTTGATCCCGGTGGCCGACGCCGACCCGCTGGCGCTCGTCCGCGTGGCGCAGGGCACGCAGTGGCCGACGCTCGTCCGCTGGATCGCCCGCGCCTTGGCGACGCGCCTCGACGCCGATCCGGAGCCGCTCGACGCGCTGCTCGGCGCGGCGGCGCCATTCGATCCCGCGCGCCGCGCCGCAGTTCTCGGCGGGATCGCCGATGGGTTGCGCGGCTGGCGCAAAGCCCCGCCGCCGGGTGCGTGGGACGCGTTCGCCGGAGCGGCGGCGGGCGACGGCGAGGCGGCGGCCGCCGCGATCCGCGATCTCGGAGCCTTGTTCGGCGACGGCCGCGCGCTCGACGCGATCAAAAAGGTGGCGCTGGATGGCGGCGCGGATTCCGCGGCGCGCGAGGCGGCGCTCAAGGCATTGATCGAGGCGCGCCCCGGCGACCTGCGCGCGGTCTGCGAAAAACTGCTGCCCGCCAAAGATCTGAGCCTCGCCGCCGCCCGCGGGCTGGCGACCTTCGACGATCCTTCGATCGGCAATGGCTCGCCAAACTCTACCCGCGCTTCGCCGCGGCGGAGCGCCCGGCGGTCCTCGAAATCCTCGTCTCGCGCCCGGCGTGGGCGAAGGCGCTGCTCGATGCGATCGGCTCCGGCAAGATCCCCGCCGCCGACCTGCCCGCTTTCCAAGCCCGCCAGATCCGCAAGCTGGGCGACGACGCTTTGACCAAAAGGCTGGCCGAGGCGTGGGGCGACCTGCGCGATTCGCCGGAGGAAAAGCGGCAGGTCATCGCAGAGTGGAAGGCGAAGCTGACGCCGGAGTCGCTCGCCGAAGCGGATTTGGCGCAGGCCGCGCGCATTTTCAGACCGTCTGCGCCTCCTGCCACACCTTGTATGGCGAGGGCGGCAAGGTCGGTCCGGACCTGACCGGCTCCGGGCGCGCGGACCTCGACTACCTTCTGGAAAACATCATCGATCCCAGCGCGGTGGTCGCCGCCGACTATCGGATGAGCCTCGTCACGCTAAAGGATTACCGCACGCTCGCCGGGGTCGTCGCCGCCGAAAATCCGCGCACCCTCACGCTGCGGCTCGCGACGGAAGATCAGTCAATGGAAAAATCCGAGGTTGTCTCGCGCGAAGTTTCGCCTTGCGTCGATGATGCCCGAAGGCTTGCTCCAGGTGCTGCAACCCAAGCAAGTCCGCGATCTGATCGCCTATTTACGGCATCCGCGGCAGGTCGCGCTGCCCGCCGAGTAAACGGTCGGGCGGAATCCGCCGCGAACGTGCGCATGGCATCCATTTTGGGCGGCGGGCGCTCTCGGAGACATTTTGACCAAGCGGCTTGCCGCCGGGCGTAGTTTAGCCCATTGATACCGCCCCCGGAATCCGGGGAACGCACTCCGACCTGACCCCATGGCCATTTCGCTCCTCCTCAAAAAAGTCTTTAACCTGCGCGAGAAAAACGCGCAGTCGCGCGGCTTGATGCGCAATGACGAGGAGAAGCCATTTCTCGAGCACCTCGAAGATCTCCGCGTCATGGTCACCCGCGTGGTTTTGACCCTGCTGATCACCGCGATCGCCTGCTTCGTCTTCAACGAAAAGCTGTTCGAGGTGATGACCTATCCGATCACGCTGGCCGGGCTGGAGGAAAAGATGGGCCTCGATGAAATGGAGGCCGAGAAGCGCGGCGAGACAGCGGAAGGCGGCGAAGCGGAAAAGCCAGACGCCCCAAAACCCGCTGCCCCTGCGGCGGAGGCGGAGGCGGAGGCGGGCGGCAACTGGGCGGAGATGGGCGTGACCGGACCGGACAATGCCGAGATCTCGTGGCAGGTGAAGTCGAAGTCGGCGGGCGCGCTCCGCGTTTACCTCGACGGCGTCGAAGTCGAGGCGAAGACCGAGGGCGAATCCGGCAAAGTGACCGTCGCGGTGCCGGAGGGCGAGCACACGCTGCGCTGGGGCGTTTTCGGCGCGGGTTCGGCGCACGAGGCGATCGCCGAGCTGGAGGCGAAGCGGAAGAAGTCGTCGTTCCTCCAGGTGCTGGGTGTCCCCGAGATGTTCCTCATCTCGCTGAAGCTATCCTTCTATGCGGCGATCGTCCTGTCGTTCCCGATCCTGCTCTACTACATCGCGGACTTCGTCTTGCCGGGGCTGACGCCGAAGGAAAAGAAGGCGGTGCTGCCGGCCGTCGCGATCGGGTTCGCCCTCTTCCTGATCGGCGTCACATTCTCCTACTACGTGGTCTTGCCGAGGGCGCTGAATTTCTTCTACCACTATGCGGACGACCGGGGGATCGAGAACGCGTGGCGGATCGGCTACTACATCAAATTCGCCACCGGCTTCGTCTTTGTCTTCGGCTTGTGTTTCGAGCTGCCGGTCGTGGTCATGACGCTGGTGAAGCTGGATATCCTGTCCTACCAGGTGATGCGCAACTCGCGCTCGGTCGCCATCGTCATCATCCTCGTGATCGGCGCGATCCTGACGCCCACGCCGGACGCGCTCACCCTCGCCCTGCTCGGCGTGCCGATGATCATTCTCTACGAGATCTGTATCTGGCTGGCGTGGTGGCTGGAGAAACGAAGCCCCGCCGACGAGGACGATTGGGATATTGACGACGACGATGATGACGATCCGGACGGCGGTGGAAGCGGAAGCGGAAGCGGCGGCGGCGGACGGCGTGCGGCGGCGGCTGGCGCGAGCAGCGCGGCACCGGTTGCAGCGGCCGCAGCAGCCCACACGCAGCCCTACGATGCGGACCACCACAGCCATCACGACGAACCCGATGATGATTACCACCATCATCATGACCATGACTACGATCACGACCATCACGCGGACGATCCCTACCACGATCCGCACCACGGCGGCGAATACGATCAAGACTATCACGGCGGCGACTACGACCACGGCTATCACGACGACGCGGCAGACTCCGCTTTGAAAAAGCCGGAATCTGAAACCGGCAGCGAAACCACCGCAGAAAGCGGCGACGCCCCCGCAGCGCCAACCAGCGACAACGATGGCTGGCGCACCAAGGAAGACGATGAACGCGAGGCGGCGGAGAAAGCCAAAGCAGAACATCCCTCGCCCGCTACTGCCGAGCCAACGGCGGAAGATGAATCGGAGAACGCCGCTCCCAGCAACGATGGAGAGCAGCACGCCAGCCAAGATGAGGCGGAGGACGACAAAGAAGGCGAAAGCAAGAATAGCTCCGCCCCGCAGGACGGCTACCACGATGCCGGGCACGGCGGGTTTTATGATCACGATGCCGAAGCCAAGGAAAGCGGCGGCGATGAAGAACCACCGCCCGAGGAAACCAAGCCGGCTCCGAAGCCTTGGCGCGGCTAGCGCGCATTGATTGCCGCACCGCCATTTGACGATAGGCGGCATTGGTTTGCGAGATTTTGACCGGTATTGGATTCGGACCGCTGGCTCGCCACCGCCTCGGCAGACGCGACCGCCCACCTCGCCGATGCGGAATATTCGGTCGCCGAGAGCCTCTACGCGAACGGCCGCGAGTTCCGCGCCTACCGCCGCGAGCAAGACGACTTCGACGTCCTGTTCGGCGCTTACGTCGAGGCAGCCTTCGCCTACCGGCTCGGGCACCGCGCCTCGGTCGGGATCTTCGGGCGCTATGATCTGGTCGAAGAACTTGAAGGATCGCTGGGACCGAACGAATTCCGCTTTGACCCGAGCGGCTGGAGCGCGGGAGCCTTCTTCGGGTTTGATTTCTAGCGCAGCGCGGCGATGGCAGGGACACAACCCATGACCATCAACCGTCCCGCCCTCCTATTCGCTGCTGCTGCTGCCGCCGCCCTGATCGCCGCCTCAGCGCCCGCCCAAGAGCCGGTCAAGATCCCCGCCTTGCCGCACGGGGCGAAGCTGGCGTTCGAGGAAAATTGGTCGTCTGGCACGATCGATCCGGCGAAGTGGTATCGCCTCAAAAAACAATGGGGCGCGGGCAACCACGGCGTCGTGCCGGACAATGTCTTTCTCGCCGAAGACGAGGTCGCCGGGAAAAAGCAAAATGTCTTGGTCTGCCGCGCCCACGGCGACCGCTACGAGGGACCGGTCAAGGGACAGTGGGGCAAGCCGCAGCGGGTCGGCGGCGTCATCGTCAGCAAGCCATTCTTCGCGTCGGGCCGCTTCGAGGTCGCCATGAAGATCGGCGACCGGGATGCCGCCCCCGGCGGACCGGCAAACCCCGCGCATCCGCAGGGCACCGTCCCGGCCATCTGGACCTACGGCTACCGGCTGGTCAAAGTCGCGGAGGACCAGTCCGGCGGCTTCATCAAAGAGGAGCCGCTCTACCATCCGTATATCCAGCAGTGGGGTAAAGGGCTCGCCTTCTACTGGTCGGAGTTAGACTTCCCGGAGTTCGGAAAAGAAGGCGCTTTCGACAAAGCGATGTTTAATACATTTCTCAACAAACAGCACGACAGCCAGATGCTCGATGTCCGCGGCGCGGCGGATGGCGGATACCACACCTACACGACCGAGTGGCGCACCCATCTCGTCCCGATCAAAGGCGTGACCGACGCCCAGGTCGCCGAATCCGGCGGATTCTGGTGGGTGCAGGACAAGGCGGTCGATTACGCATCCTACTGGGCGCAGCCGCTCAAGCGGATCGGCGAGGACGACTACGCCGTCTATGCCGGCAAGTCGGCGCGCCATTGGATCGATGGGAAATATGTCGGCGAGAACACCAAGTTCGTGCCCGCCATGGCCGCCCAGCTCAACCTCGGCATCTGGCTGCCCGAATGGGCGGGTTCCCGCCATTGGGTCGAATCCAAAGTCTCGTTCGCCTCGATCAAAGTCTGGCAGTTCAACGACCCCGGCGACGTCCGCGGCGTCCTCACCGAAGATATTGAGGATAACTTTTGAGATTCGTGATTGGTGATTGGTTATTGGTTATTGGTTATTGGTTACTAGAGATTAGAGATTGGTTATTAGACTCCCAATTACGAACAACAAACAACAAACAAACAACACCCATGCACATCTGGTCGAAACTGAGCGCAGCGAAATGGTCTGACGCGTGGGAGGAGCGGTTCTTCGGGATGCCGCGTGCACCTGGCGATCACCGAGATCGCGGGGCGCAAGACGGTGCGGGTCGAGGCGTATTGCGAGCGGAAGGCGGACGCCGAGCGCATCCAGAAGCAATTTGGCGGATCGATCCGCGCGTTGAAAAGAGAAAACTGGGCGGCTATGGCACCGGCTCCCTCCGCGCCGATCAAAGTCCGCGGCAGCCTGCTGATCACCCAGGAATCCGATCCCGCCGCATGGGAAAAGCTCGCCGCCGCGCATCCGGGGCGCGAGATCATCAGCATCCCGCCGGAGATGGCATTCGGGACCGGCGACCACGCCACCACCGCCTCGTGCCTGCGCTTCCTCTGCGACTGCGCGGCCGCCGCGCCGGACGGCTGGGCGATGCTCGACCTCGGCTGCGGCTCCGGCATCCTCGCGCTCGCCGCCGTCAAGCTCGGAGCCGCCTCGGCGCTCGGCATCGACTACGACCCGCAGGCGGTGCGCGTCGCGCGGGAGAATGCCAAGCGCAACGGCGTGCCGCCGCGCCGCGCCAAATTCGCCGAAGCGGATGTCCTCGCGTGGGACGCCCCGCAGCCGTTCGATCTGGTCGCCGCGAACCTGTTCAGCTCGATCCTCGAAGAAGCGTTCCCCCGCATCGTCGCCGCCGCGAAGCCCGGCGCGCCCATCGTCATCTCCGGCATCTTGCGCGAGCAGGCGGACGGCGTCTTCCGCGCGGGAGAGAAAGCCGGCTTCGAATTGGAGAAGTCGGTCCGCAAAGGCAAGTGGGTGGCGGCGCGCGGTCGGCGGCGCGCCCGCTGAACGCTGCCGCATCAGGGCTCCGCCACCGGTATCCGGCGGGCGGGTCGCCGCCATCGACCCGCGCGGCAGCGGGATTTGCGATCATGGCAATCCCCAACTATGGAGCTGATCCGTTACCTAAATTAACGCTACCGTTCCCAAGCCCATGACCGATGAAAGTGCCGCCGAACGCTACGAGGTGACCGGTCGCCTCGGCGAAGGCGGCCGGGGCTCGGTCTATACGGCAATCGACCGCGTGCTCGACCGGCGCGTGGCGATCAAACGCCTCTACGAGGTGACCGACGCCGCCATCGCCGAACTAAAGCGGGAGGCGGCGGCGCTCGCCTCGCTCCAGCACCCGAACATCGTGGCGATCTACGACATTCCGCTCGACGAGGAAGGCGGCTTTGTCGTGATGGAATTGGTCGATGGGCCGACGCTCAAAGAGCAGTGCCTCGACAATCCGATGCCGGAGCATGCGTTCCGCGCCTTCGCCGCCGGCTGCCTCGAAGGGCTGGTCGCCGCGCATTCCAAATCGCTCATCCACCGCGACCTGAAGCCGACCAACCTGATGCTGCGGAGCCTGCCCAGCGGCTTGATCGAGGCGAAGATCCTCGACTTCGGGCTGTCGGCTTTCCGCCGCGCCCTCGCTCCAGACTGTGGACCAAAGCGATCAGATCATCGGGTCGATCCACTTCGCTACCCCGGAGCAATATGACCGGAAGGCGCCTGACGGGCGGACCGACCTCTACTCGCTGGGCTGCTGTTTTTACTTTGCGCTGGCGGGCGGCTATCCGTTCGACGGCGACACGCTTACCGAGATCATGGGAAAAACACTACGGCCCACGCCTGCGAGCCACTTCACGAGATCCGCCCCGAATTGCCCAAGCCGCTCATGATTGGGTCATGTGGCTCATGAACGCGAACTGCGCCGACTCTACTTAAGATCCGCCCATGCCGCGATGCAAGCCTCTCGCCCAGATCGATGCAGCCCTGGTGGCTGCCGCAGCCGAACGACCGGGTCTACGACGGCGGCGCGGCGCAGCCTGCCTCCTACTCGGTGCCGCTGGATGCCGCCGCCGCGCCACACCTCGACCGGCGTGACCCGCGCGAACCGGATCGGTGCCGGTCTATCGCCGCCCCGGCCCACTGCGTGACGTCGCCCGTCCCGATCAAGCGCGGCATGGGGGCGGGCGCGTGGAGCGCCATCGTGCATGCATATGACCGGCAGTTAATACCGCCGCCGTCGCCGTGTTCGTCTCGAGCCAGGGCAATGCCGATCCGCCGAGAACCATCGAAGAAGATCCGTACTGGACGCCTACTTCCAAAGAAGTCACCGACATCCCGATTCGGATGACGACGAAAACGCCGATCCAGCGCCAGCTCCGCCGCGCCCTGCACCCGGCACATCCGCCCCCCGCACCCGCCGATTTTCGCTTCTACCGCCGCTCTTCGGCGCGCTGCCGGTCAGCGCGTGGACCGGAGCCGGGGATCCGGCGCTTTGAGGATGCAGCGAACTGGACGCAATGGCTGCGCCGAGCTTCGACTGCGCGTTGACGATCCCGGAGGGATCCACCGTCCGCGTGGGCGACATCCAAGGCGCGTATCGGATCCACATCGAGGGCACACTCCAAAATCACTGGCAAGGTCCGCCTCGATCCGCCGTACCGGATCAGCCGGGGTCGGCGGTCTGGCTCTACGCTGTGGAAGGCGCGGCACGCTGCGCGACACTGCCGATATCCCTTACGGATTTGAACTATGCCGCACCGGCGACGGCTATTGGGAAAACGAGGGGCGCGTCGAGTTCGCCCGTACGCTGCGCCTCACCACCGCACATGCCAGCCATGCGGGGGAAGCCAAGGCGGTGGTCGTCAACCGCGGCGGCACGATGGCGGCCCCGAAGGTTTCTGCCGGAGCCGGGCGGCTCGCCCTGTTGGTCGAGGGCGGCGGCGTGCTCGATACCGGCTGGATCGAGGCGTTCGATCCCGGCCGCGCCACCATCACCGTGCGAGACGGACTCGTCCGGCTGCGCGACGGCGCGCAAGGCGATACCCGCGACAAGGCAGAGTGGTTCACCACCGAGGAAAACGTGCGGCGCTTCGTCGAGGCCGGCTCGATCCTCGGCAACCCGCCGATCCGCACAGACGACTTCGGCGACCAGCGTTTCTACCTCATCGGAAAGCCACCCATCGAACCCTGAAAACTGAACCCTGAAAACTGAAAACCAATGAACTGCCACCGCCATCCCCAGCGAGAAGCCGCCGCGCGTTGCCCGGAATGCGCCCGGTTTTTCTGCCGGGAATGCGTGACCGGAACACGAGGCAGCTCGTCTGCGCCTCCTGCCTCGCCAAAGAAGCGGCGGCAGACGCCGACGGGCGATCAGCAGCAGTAGCGGTGCGCGCGGCGGCTCCCGTGGGCGGCGCTCTGCTCCAGCTCGCGGTCGCGATCTTCGCCTGGTGGCTCGCCTTCCTCGGCGCACGCATCCTGCTCGCCATCCCCGAGCGTCCACGAGGGCAATGTCGTCAAAGAAGCGATCCTTTTCGAGTAGGGGTGCTAGTTTTCAGATTTCAGGATTCAGTTTTCAGGATTTTTTCTAATGCCTAGGACGAAACAGAAGAATGCGGCTGAGACGCGCGCGATGGAGTTTGGAGGAAGCCTTCCGGCTCCTCCGGGGCTGCCCTTGTCCGCGTGGGTCCGCTACTATATTGGCGCGGTGCCGTTTTACCTTGGCGTGCTCTTTCTGGGCGGACATGAGCCGGAGCGCGACCGCCGGATCGCGGGCGGGCGCGGCGGCGCTCGGCATCGCCTTGCTCTATGCGTGGATGAAGGTTTCAGCAGGGCTGTTCTGCCGGGCGATCATCGCGCGGCCTGTCCGCTCGGCGCGCTGCCGCGGACTGGGCGTGCGGGCATCTTCCGGCGCACGGCAGCCCTGCTCTGTGCCCACGCCTTCGCCGCGCCCGCCTATGCCATCGGGTTCTCGCTGTTGCCGCCCGCCTACTTCGCTGGGTCGCCGCCTTTTTCCAAAACACAACCGCCTGCGCCTATGTGATCGACGACCGCGGGCAGCCGCTCCGCCAGTTGGTCGAGGTCGCCGCCCGGCAGACGCACTTCCGCCCAAAGCAGAACCACGCCGCGCTCTTCTGCCTCTTCATCACCTCCGTGCTCGTCTTCCTCTCCGTTCGCCATCGCGCTCGGCGTCCCGCCCCACCTGTGGCGCGCGGTCTCGGGGCACGCGTCCGCCTTCACCGAGCTAGGCGTGGCGGTGATCGGCAACACGACGTTTCTCGCCGCGTTTGGTCGCGATCACGTTTTTGATCATGGGTCCGTATATCCGGGTCACCTTTGCGCTGCGCTGCTTCTACGGCATCGCGCGACCTCGGGCGCCGACCTGCTCCACCAGCTTGGCGCGATGCGCAAAGCGGCCCCGGCGCGCTTACCGCCGCCTCATGCTCGCGGCGTCTTCGCCATCCCCACCGCCGCGCCAGCAGGATGCCGCCGCCGATCCGCCTGCCGATCGGTGGCATCGCCGACCACCTCCGCCGCCCAAGCCGCCGAGATGGACGCCGCCATCCGCGACGTCCTCGCCGCCCCGCGCTACGAATGGCGCATGGACCGCAGCCGCGGCGATGCCAGGGAGGAGGAATCCGGCTGGCTCGCCGACATGGTGCGCTCCGCCACCGATGCGGGGAAGCGCGGCTACGAAGCCGCCGGCCGCTGGATCGAGCGGATGTTCGGGCTGGGCGATGCCGGGGGCGGCTCGGAGTTTGGCGGCGGCCAGACAATGTCGTCGGGCACCGTGACGCTCATGTCCACCACGGTGCTGGTCGCCGTGACCGCCGTGCTCGCCTGGTGGCTCTTTTCAAAACGCCGCCGCCCCGCCCAAAGCGCGCCGCACGAGATCGCCGCATGGTCCGGTCGATCTCGAATCCGGAGCAGCTCGTCGCCGACCAGCTGCCCGAGGACGAATGGCCTGCCCCCTCGCCCGCGCCGGGCTGGGCGAATTCGGCTCGCCATCCGCGCGTTCTTCCTCGCCGGTCTCGCCAGCCTCGGCGGGCGCGATCTGTCCGCATCGCCAAACACAAATCCACCGCGACTACGCGCGCGAGGTCGCCCGCTCCGCCTCGCGGCGACGAGGCGCTCCAGTCCGCCTTCACCGAAAATACCGCCGCCTTCGAGCGCGCCTGGGTACGGGCGCTTTTCGCCGGGCAGCCGATGCCGACGCCTTCGCGCAGCGGTTCGAGGTCATCGCGGCGAAGCGTTCCGTAGCGATCCGCGGCAGCGCTGCGCCATCCCAGCAGGTCGGATAGAGACAGCATCTTTCGGTCTTGACCCGCGCTATCGCCCCCGCCATCGCTCCCCCTGCCTTTCACCTGCCACGGCAGGGATGGCTCCTCCGAGCCGTCCGGCAGAAGGCGCGCCGCTTTGGGCTAGACTGGCGTGTTTAGGGTGAGCCGCTGCCGCGCGCTGCCGACCTTCGGAGAGCGGTCCCGCCTTCCTCCGGCGTCCGAGGCAGATCAATTTCCGATTGCGGCGGGCGCATCGCTCGCACTAGATCGGCTTTCGCGCCCAACGGCGGCAGCACCGCTTTCGCACCAACCAATCCAACTATGTTCCAAGGAGTATTCACCGCGCTCGCCACGCCCTTCAAAGGCGACGCCCTCGACGAAGATGCGCTCGCCGCGCTGGTTGACGACCAGTTCGCCAACGGAATCGCCGGCGTCGTGCCAGTCGGGACCACCGGCGAGTCCCCCACCCTCAACAACGAGGAACACATCCGCGTCGTCGAGATCGCCGCGCAGGCTGCCAACGGGCGCGGTGCCGTCATCGCCGGGACCGGATCGAATTCCACCGATGAAGCCATCGCGCTGACCCAGCGCGCCGAAGCGGTCGGGGCCACCGGCTTCCTGCAAGTCGCCCCGTATTATAACAAGCCGTCTCCGGAGGGGCTCTTCCGGCATTTCAAAGCGGTCGCCGACGCCACCGACAAGCCGATCATCCTCTACAGCATCCCCGGCCGCTGCGGCATCGCCATCGATGTCCCCACCGTCGCGCGCCTCGCCGAAGCCTGCCCGAACATCGTCGCGATCAAAGAGGCCGGCGGCCAGAGCGAGCGCGTCAACCAGCTCTGCGCCGCGCTGCCAGAGTCATTCGACGTCCTCTGCGGGGACGATGCGATCACGCTGCCGTTCATGTCGGTCGGCGCCCGCGGCGTCGTCAGTGTCGCCTCGAACCTGATCCCTGGCCCGATGAGCGAGATGGTCGCCAAGATGCTGGCCGGCGACTTGGCGGGCGCGCTCGCCATCCACCGGCGCTACTACCCGCTCTTCGCCGCCCTCCTCAAGCTCGACACCAACCCGGTCCCGATCAAAGCCGCCCTCGGGCTGGCCGGAAAGATGGACCCTGGCGTCCGCCTCCCCCTCGCCCCGCTTTCCGGCGAAGGCACCGCCGAACTGCGCGGGATATTGGAGGCACTTGGAATCGTGTAGAGTTCGGGGTTGTCCACATAGACTAAAAATACCCTGATGCGCTGATAGCGTCCCGGATTCGCCCAGTCATCGCCCCACTTTCCTCGACATTCCACCGCTTATCGAAATCGCGCCTACATGACGGCAAGTCCTGCTACGACTTCCTCCTCAGCGACCGAGCCTGGTAGATATCTGTCAAACGGCTCTCTATCTGTCAAACGGCTCTCGCCGCGCCCAAAAGTAATCGCCGCCGAGCACTCTCGCGTTTGCGGGGCGGCCTGCATGCTTTTTCAATTCTTGGGCTAACAATTCTTTTCGTAGAGTATCGAGAGCGCTCCGGGCGATGTCGCGTTGATTTGGGAAAAGGGACTATCCAAACGACCGACTGGCCAAGAGCAAATGGCGCGGGTGCCCCCCATCAGATATTGCCATATCCAAGCGGCTTGAACGTTTGGCGAGCTGCCGCTCGATTGCTTGCAAGGCGCGCGAATTGAATAGATCCACGGCATTGCGGAGATGCCCTCGGGCGCACAATTGTCCGGCATCCTACTGTGGGAGACAATGACGCGCCTGGATGCGCCGGTCGCAGGAAAGAAAGCCGCCGAGCTTCCGGATGTCGGTCGGCGCTGCCACTCAGCTCGATGTCTTGGCGGCGAGAGATCCTCGCCGTAGCGGCGTATTGGGTCACCGGGGGACGCCTCTTCACGGATTAAAAATCCGTGCTACTGCGGCGACCGGACTTCGCCCGAATGCCACTCCCCAAGTTGCTCGCCATCCTCGCCGCCGCCGGCCGGCGCTCTTTCGAGGTCGAAGCGTTCGAGTCGCTTGCGGAGAGTGGCGCGGGTGATGCCGAGCATTTTGGCGGCGCGGACTTGGTTCCAGCCGGTCTTGTCCATCGCGTATTGGGTCAGCTCGCGCTCGACGAAGGGCAGCAGTTGCAGGCTCTTGTCTTTCTCCGCCGCGCGGAAGAGGACCTCCAACGCGGCGTCGAGCGGCACCTCCGCGACGGAGGCTCCGCTGCCGCCGCCGGGCTTTGCCTCCGCCGGGCCAGCCAATTTTGCCGCCGTGCGGGGGGCGCTGCCGAGCGGGATGTCGCGCGGCAGGATGACTTCGGTGGTCGCGAGCACGCAGGCGCGCTGGATGGCATTTTCGAGTTCGCGCACGTTGCCGGGCCAGTCGTAGTTTTCCAGCTCGCCGACGGCTTCCTCGGAGAGCCGGAGCGGGCGGCCGCCGGAGCGCCGCGCGGCGGCTTTGAGGAAGAATTCGGCGAGCAGCCGGATGTCCTCGCGCCGCTGGCGGAGCGGCGGCAGGTGGATGCGGATGACGTTGAGCCGGTAAAAGAGATCCTCGCGAAAGCGCCCCGCCTCGACCTCGCGCTCTAGCACCTTGTTGGTCGCGGCGAGGATGCGCACGTCGGCCTTCAGCGTCGTGTTGCCGCCCAGGCGGGAGAATTCGCCCTCCTGCAAGACGCGGAGGATCTTGCTCTGCACCGGCATCGGCATGTCGCCGATTTCATCGAGGAAAAGCGTGCCGCCGTCGCATTGTTCGAAGCGCCCGATGCGCTGGGCGGTCGCCCCGGTGAAGGCTCCCTTCTCGTGGCCGAAGAGCTCGCTCTCCAGCAGGTTGTCGGGAATCGCCGCGCAGTTGATGGCGACGAATTCGCGTTTGGCGCGAGGGCTGAACTTGTGGATCGCGCGGGCGACGCGCTCTTTGCCGCAGCCGTTTTCGCCGGTGATCATGACGGTCGCATCGGAGCGGGAGACGCGCCCGATGAGCTTATAGACCTCCTGCATGGAAGGCGAGGTCCCGATGAAATCCTCCTGGAAGAGCTGGGCGGTATCGTCGCGCCCCGGCGGCGGCTCTTGCGCGGCGGCGCGCATTTCATCGCGGGCGCGCAAAGCCCCCTCGACGACCGGCCGCAGCTCGAAGGGCAGGCTTTCCTTGCGCAGGAACTCATACGCGCCGAGGCGCATCGCCTCGATGACCGCGCTGCTCGGCGGGAAGCCGGTGGTCAGCAGGACCATCGCCTTCGGGTCCACCTCGCGGATGCGGCGGAGAAATTCCATGCCGCTGTCCGGCATCACCTTCAGCTCGCTGATGACCACGTCCGGGCGCCGGTCGCGGAAGATCCGGAACCCCTCCTCGGTGTTGTTCGAGGTAAGCGTCTCGATCGACGGCGCCGCCAGATGGCGGGATGCCCATGCGGCGAAATCCGTGTCGGGATCGACGATGAGGATCGATTGGGGCTGGGCTTCGGTGCTCGTAGGGCTTGCGGAGGTGGATGGGGTTTTGATACGGGCGGCGGGCATTCTAAAGGCATTTGCCGCCGCTCAAACTGGTTTTTCTAACAATTGGA
>JAWLBD010000030.1:0-76339 GCA_041395145.1 Verrucomicrobiales bacterium
CAGCGTCAGCCTGATCTCCCACGGGATGGTCATCAACCCTAGCGCCAGAGTGACTCGATCGCGTGCAACTCATCGATCTGCTCACGCAGGTCGGCTTGCTCTTCGGGGGCAAGGGGCGGCAGCCGGTCGATGCCGGGCGGCGGGTTTTCGAGGAAGTCGAGATACCGCATCGGGACTCGCGATTCGTAAGGTGAGGAGAGCCGCGCTTCGTGCTTCTTCCATTCCGGAAATTGATGCGTTTCATCGGCTAGGCGGAAGCCGTCCCCGGCACCATATTCGCGCCAGGCGAACTCTAGCGCCTCGAGGTCGGTCTGCGAAAACTCGCTCTCATCCACTTCCTGTTTGGATCGATAATCGTGACCCGCCGGCGCGAGATACCGTTCGGCATAATCCCTCTCTTCCTCGCCGAGGAACTCGGACATCTCGGCGAGGTCTTTGCACGAGGAGGCGACCGGCCCATAGTTCATCGCCAGGTAGCGGTCGTTGGTGATCGGTCGACCGTAGCGGCGGAGGTGGCAGCGGTCGGCGAAGTAAACCAGCTTGAGCGCCTTCAGCTTATTGATCTGACCAGTCCCCTGGCGGGCAAAAAAATTGAGGGCTTGGGTCGCTTTGCGATGGGCAAAGGTAAGGTTCATCGGGAATTCGATATTTCTAAGTCTTCGGACTAATCGACTCTTTAAAAAACAATCAGATCGAGGGGCTGTCAATCGGCGGGGAGGGCGGTGTTCCTTGGCGGCTTGGCGGCATGCCGACCGGTCACTCGCCTTCGTCTTCGGCATCATCCCCAGCGATATCCGGGGCCGTTTCTTGCACCTGTTTTCCCATCGCGCGCCCCACCAGTGCCAGCAACGCAGCGGACCGCGCCTCCATAAACGGTATCTGGCAGGGTTAGGCGAGCCAATTATCGGGGACTTTGCGGCATCGGCATCGGCTCACTCCCCCGCCACGGTCACCATTTGATCCTTCGGGTCCTTGACCGCGATCAGCCCGCGGAAGCGAAATTCTTGCGGCTGCCTGTTGGCGTGGAGTTGCAGGCCGAGCGGGGATTCGGTGAGCATGCCTGGCTTGTCGGTGAAGTCGAAGACGAGCTTGCCGTTGGCGGCGAATCGGATGCGGTCGCCGAGGGCGAGAATTTCGATCCGGTTCCACTCGCCCTTTTTCTCCCAGTCTCCGTTGAGCGTGCCTTTGTGGTTGGCGGGTTCGACGCGGTTGCGCCGATGGGCGTCCCAGACTCCCCAGTCGTGGCAAAACATGAGGAGCGGCCCGCGGAAGCCGTGCGTGTTGCCGCCGCCGTCCTCGATTTTTTCGCCGAGCGCGGCGACCGCCGAGTGCATGGTCGAGTGTTTGGGCGACATGGATTGTTTGACCTCGAAGATCCAGCCGGAAGTTCCGGAACTTTTTCTCTGGTGAAAAGATAGGTGCTCGACGGCACCGGCTTGCCGTTTGCGCCCGGCGATCGCGCCATCCTCGACGGACCAGAAATCGCCCACCCTTCCCAGCCGGTCAAGTCGGTGCCGTTGAACAAGGCGATGGGTTTCTCAGCCTCCGGCAACTGCGCTGGCGACCGCCGCCGACCAATCGCCCGCACTTTCTGGCGGGGCGGGCTTGGCGTCATCGGCGAAGGCATGACCGGCGAGGGCGAAAGCGGCGAGGGAGGCAAGCAGGCGAGGTTTTCGCGCCGCAACCCATACGGCAATCCAGCGCCCGAGGGGAACGAAAATCCGGGGGGACAGCTTCATCCTTCATCCTACCGCCGCCCGATCCGGAAGCGCCGCCGCTCGGCGTCGGTAAGCCCGCGCTCGGCGACGCGCCGGGCGAGCGCTTTGAGCCGGGGAACCGACGTCTCCCAGATCTTGACGGCACCGGATTCGACCGCTGAGCAGCCGGGTATTGTCCGACCACGAGACGGCGGAGATCGGCTCGCCGACATCGATCATCCGAACGGGGCATCGCTCCGCCAGTCCCAAAAATAGAGCCGCCCATCGGTGCCGCCGAAGGCGAGCACCACCCGTCGGGGGCGAAGGCAGCGTAGAAGCGAGCTTTGCGCGGACAACTGGTAGAGCGACGCGGCTAGCGGCGATGTCCTCCCGCCTTGAGATCCCAGACCGAGGCTCCGCCGCCGGCCGCCAGCCACCGGCTGTCCCCGCTGAAGGCGAGGCAGGTCGATTCGCGGATGAATCGGGCGGGCAGGTAGGCGACCGGCTTGCCGAGCGGGCCGGGTTCGCTCACGTCGAAGAGCATCACCATGTCAAAATACTGCGGGCTGCGCGGCGAGGGCGCGTCGCCGCCGTGCCGGGCGACCGCCAGCCACCGGCCGTCGGGCGAGACCTGCACGTCCGGGAGCAGATATCTGATGCTGTGTATCCGGTAGCCGCGCCGCTCGGGATACTGCTGGTTCAAATCCCAGGTGAAGAGCACGCCGTCGCCGGTGGTGCAGTAAAGCGTGCCGCGCGGATGGATGGCGAGCTTCCGGTGATAGACGAGGCGCGCATCCGCCGTGGTGAAGACGTGGGTCGGTCCGGGCTGCTCCAGCTTCCCGATTCGCCCAACGCCCAGACTTGGACCAATCCATCGGCTCCCAGGCTTGCCAGCCAGCGACCGTCAGGCTGAACGCCACGTCCGTGCAATGCGTGCCATGCGACCCCAAGACCTCGGGTCCATCCCCGGAGAAGGCGATCGCCGCCAGCTTGACGGTGCCGTCGTCGCCCACCAGCGCCCGCGACATCCCCGTCGCAGGCAGTGGCGAGCCAGCGGCGGTCGGGGAAAGCGCGAGGTCGAGGATCGCGTGGCGTACCCGAGTACCAATCGGGATCGCGCCGCGCTTTGCCGTCGAACCGCCACGCCCGGTAGGTCGATCCCATGCCGCAGGCGATCAGCGTGTCGGTCTGCGGCGAAAACGTCAGCGCCAGCGCTGGTCGGCAGCCGCGCTACGCAGCGGCAGCGGCGGCGAGGCCGCTCGCCAGCCGCTCGACCGGCTGCACGCCTCGACCAGCCGGTCGCTGCCCCGGCGGCCCGGCCATTGCCATCCGGGCTGAACTTGACCGCCAGCGCGTCTCCGCCGGAGACGCGCAGCGTGTGGCGGACGGCGGGCGGCTCCAGCGTGCAAACATAGACCTCTGGCATCGCCCCGCTGACCGCCACGCTCCGGCTGTCGGGGCTAAAGGCGAAGCTCTCGATCAGGCTGTCGGATGTCAGCAGGTCGGCGGCGCGCGCGCCATCCTCCAAGTCGTAAAGCCGGACCCGGCCGCCGCCGTGGCGCAGGATGAACCAGCGATTGTCTGGGCTAAAGGCGGCATGCCAGACATCGGCGGCCGGTCCGGGCAATTCGAGCGGCTCGATTTTTCCGGCGTCAGATTGGTAAGATCGATCATCCGCCCGCGCTCGCTCTTGTTCTGCCCATGAACCCACATCCACCGCAGATCGGGCGAAAACCGGAGCGGGGCGTTCTTCCCCGCCAAGAAGAAGACCGGGCGCCGTGCAGAACGCTCGCATTTTCACCGATGGCGATGCGGGTAACAAAATAGCGGCTGAGATCCCTCACCTCGCCAGGATCCGGATCTTCGACGAATCTCTTTTGTGAATCGCGACGCCGCCGGAAGCCGCCGCCTTCCGGGAGAAGGCGGGTGACCTCCAGCGTCATTCCATCGATCGCCAGATCGCCGATCATCTCCGGTTCGCCGCCGCCGCAGCTTGCCGAAGAGGGTCGGTGACCGTCACGCAGCCGCAGGCGCAAACGCGGAGGAGGTGGCGCGAGTCCGGCATCAGGCGGCGGCATTCCAGCGGACGGGTCCTTCCACATCGTCCACTTCCGGGTCGGCGCGCCGGGATCGGCACCTCCCCCTGCAGGATGCAGCGGGAAGAGCGCGGCGAGGATCTCGTGCCCCTGCTCCGGCAGTGGTCGAGCGTGATCACCCACTTCCTGGTCCGGGCTGAAGAGCGGCGTATTCCTGCGCCGGGGACGGGTTGATGTGGCTCTCCGCCGCCGCCATGCGCGGGTCCTTCCGGCGAGATGTCGCGCCCGCTTACCTTTTGGAGCACTTCGGTCAGGGCGTCCGCCGCCTCCGGCAAGACCCCGGCGTGCAGCCGCTCGGTCGACTCTGCCGCCTCGACCGCCAGCAGCAGCGCGCGCGCCGGATCCTCCGCGACTTGAAAGCGGGCGTCGAGCGCCAGCTTGGTGGCGGTGAAATCGTGAGGGCTTTGGCAAGGCTGGTCATTCGTGTGCGTCAGCGTCTCGACCGCGTCGTTGGCGCGGGTGAGGAGGAACGCGTTGGACAAGCCAGCGGTATACGCTTCGGCGATGAGCGCCGCCCAGACCGGCTTGCGCCGCACCCGCTGACGAGGCGCTGCCCGCCGTAACCGGGCGGGCGCGCACCGGCTCGCCGCCCAGGACCAGCGGGCGATTTCGTCCGCCAGCTCCCGGCGAGGACGCGAGCCGCCGCGCGGGATCTTTTTCGAGGCAGCGCGTCGCCGGTGAGCAAATCCCGGTCCACCGACCCGAGCGGGCGCGCGGCGGTCGGCGGATCGCCCTCGATCTTCCTCCAGGATCTCGACCGGGCGCGCGCGCCGCTGGGCAGCGGCTCGCCGAAGAAGCATCTCCCACAGGATCACGCCGAGCGCCCAGACGTCGCCCGCCGTCGAAACCGCCGCCGCCGATGACGACCCGCTGCCATGCGGCGGCTCCGGCGGCATGTAATGCGGTGTCCCGAGCTGGGCGGCGCTGCCGGTCGACCGGTGGTCGCCATCAACACCTTGAAGCCGGCCGAAGTCGGTCAGCCACGGGATGCCGTCCGCATCCAGCAGGATGTTGCCCGGCTTCCAGATCGCGGTGGAGCACGCCGCGCTGGTGCGCGTGGTGGACCGCCCGCGATCGGCTCGAGGATCCGCGCCGCCTCCGCCGCGCCCAAGCCTCCCCACCCGCCTCGCGCAGCCGGGCGGTAGGGCTTTGCCGTCACCAGCTTCATGGTGAAAAACGGCTGCTCGTCCACGAATCAACCTCGTAGATCGGCCACGATATTCGGGTGGTCGAGGGCGGCGGCGGCTTCCGCCTCGACCGTGAACCGGGCAACGTCCGCATCGGCGGCAAAAGTCGCCCGCGGATCATTTTGAGGAGCGGCGGTCCGGCGCAGGCGGCGGTGCTCCGCGATGTAAACGACGCCCATCCGCCGGAGGCTGGCCGCCGCTTGAGCAGGTAGTCGCCGAATTCGACATTCATCTCCGCGCCTTCTCCGCCGGGGCGAGGATCGAGCGACGACCCGGCAGGTCGCCCAGCGCGCAGGCAGGGCAGACGCCGCCGGAGAGCGCGGCACCGCATTCGGCACGGTGCGCTACCGCCAGGGACTGCTGCTCGTCGGCGTGCCAATCACCATGGCGCTAGCGGGCGGACATGACGGTGACGGGTAGCGCAGCTCTTCCTCGGCGTCTTCCTTGGACCGGACCGTGGCGCGGATCTCCTCCTTGAGCTTGGGCAGCAGGCGGCGCGCAGATCGTGGGCGGCTTTCTTCACCGCGCCTTCGCTCGCGCCCAGCGCCGCCGCCACCTCGCTATACGCTGAGGTGGCCGAGGCAGTTTCCCGCGCGAGGCAAAACGCCGCGCAGCGCCTCGAACCAATCCGCCCGGCCCCGCGCATAGGTCGCCCGCAGCGCCTCGACCGCCCGCGGACCAGCTCCGCCGCCCACTGCCGGTCGAAAACCTGCTCCGGCGTCGCGTCTTCCGCCAAATCGGGCAGGTCCTGCATTTCCTCCGCCATATCGAGCGAAACATGCGCCACCCGCCGCCCGCTTCTGCGCCAACTCTCCCGTCTGCCATGGCTCCGCCACCGCTCCAGCGAGCGGCGAATGGGAGCGAAATTTTCCGCCCTCCCGGTCGATGTGCGCCAGAAATCCGGTGCTAAAGACAAACTCGAAGAAGCCCTGCACCGAATCGCAGGCATCCGCACGTAGCTCTCGCCCGCTTTCGCAGATACAGGTAAAGCGGCCGCCAGCCAGCCCGTCGCCAGCCGCCGAAATCCTCCGCCATCCGCCCGTCATCCGCCCCTCGCGCCTGCAGAATCGCCGACCACTGGGTGGTAAGAGCAACTGCCCCCGCGCTCCGTGAACAGAGCTGGGTGCCTCGATCGGTGGGGCCGGATGCGATCCATGGAGAATGCTCGGCTAGAATTTCTCAAGATTATTAAATTTATAATAAATGTCGCCACTCGTTAGAGAAAGTCAAGCCCGGCGGCGGGGGATTCGCTTTTGCCGCTGGATCTGGCGGCGAAGGCAGAACGGCGCTACAGAGGCGGATCGCGCCCGATTTTCGCCGATGCCATAGCCTTACCGCCGCCACCACCTCGTTTCGTTTTCCCTGCTCGGTTGCGCCGCCGATGGCGGTGGCGGAGACGCCAGCACCAAGCCTGCGCCGCCGCCGCCGCGCACGAGTCGCGCCGAAGGATCCGCACAGATCCGGCTGACGCCTGCCGAGGCGAAGAAGATCGGCGACCAGATCTGGAAAAACGAATGCGGCGGCACGGTCGCCGGTCTGACGAGTTGGAACTCGGGCGAGACGTTCGCCTCGCTCGGGATCGGGCATTTCATCTGGTATCCGCCGGGGCAGGAGGGACCGTTCGAGGAGAGCTTCCCGCCGCTCCTCGCCTACCTGCGCGCGCGCGGCGTCAGCCTGCCGGGCTGGCTCGATCCCCGCGCCGATTGCCCGTGGCGCACGCGCGGCAATTCTCCACGCCGCCGGATCGCCCCAGATGCAGGGCTGCGCGGGATTTCACCGAATACTTCGCCCATTCCAGGTGAATTCATCGCCCGGCGGCTGGAGCATCGCTGCCTAAGATGCTGGCGTACGCGCCAGCTGCGCCGCGGCGCGTCCGCGAGCGGTTCTACGCGGTGTGCGCCGCGCCGCAAGCGGCATCTATGCGCTGATGGACTACGTCAATTTCAAAGGCGAAGGCACCAACCCGAGCGGCGCTACAAGGGTCAGGGCTGGGGCTTGTCCGGTGCTCGGCGACATGCGCCCGACCCCGAAAGGCGCACGCCCGCCGTCGGAATTCGCCGCCGCCGCCGACCGCATGCTGACCCGCCGCGTCCAAGCCGCACCGAAGATGAGTCCCGCTGGCTCATGCGGCTGCTCAACCGGCTCAAGACCTACGCGCCGTAGCTGCCCGCAGCGAAGGATCGCCTGTCCCCGATCATTCCATGACCGCGACCCGGATGATTAGGCGGTCGAGGTTTCCGGCGATCCCGTCAGCGGCGTCGAGGGCATCTCGATCGAGCATGGCAGCCAATTCGGCGGTGCCGGTATGGTGAATGCGTTGACCAGGCGGCCGCATCCGGTGGACCAGATGACTTCATATCTGCGTGGCATCGACGCTCAGCTGCAGGAGGCGACCCTTGCGATCGTTTCGCCCGCGTCTTGGAGGGTCGATGATGCGGAAGTCAGCCGGATCCTGCGGGATCAGACCGCCAACAATTTTTTCGGCGAGGTTGCTGGCGCCGTCGCCATCAGATCAGCGGCGGCGTCCTTGGGCGAATCGGGGTCGAGGCCGGTGCATTCGAAGCCATTCGGGATTGGTCGCCGTCGTTGTCGGCGGCGCGCGGGAAGGGTCAGCGGTCGCGGCGCGATAGGCGTCGAGCACGCCCAGCAGGTCGCGCCCCGACCGGGCGACCGAAGCCGCGCGGATCTCGGCGTCCGACGCGAGTGCGCCGATCGGGTGGTCTTCGCCCAGATCGACGGCCTGGTGGAAGAGCTGTTTCGGGACGCCGCGATTTGTCCCCGCCGCGCCGGGGATCGGCTGGTTTTCGGAATCCCACGACGTGTCGTTGCCGCCGCCAGTCGCGTCGATCAGCTTCCAGCCGTCCGCCGTTTTATCCGAGGTCCCCACGGATCGAGGCGACACGATCGACCCGCGCTGCGGCTCCGGCTCCGCTGACGCGAATCAGGTTGAGGAAGCTCTCGCCGTCCGGCGCGACGCCTTCCGGCAAATCCTCGCCGAGGAACGCGGCGATGGTGGCGAATGTCGCCCTGCCAGATCAGGTCGGGCCTTGATCCCCGGCGCGGCTTGCCCCGGTAAGCGGACGACGAACAGCGCGCGTGCCGCCGTCCCGAACATCGCGCTTGTTGCCGCGCCTTCGTCGTCCGGGTCGCGCGAAGTTCAGGCTCTGCGACATGGCGGGTTCTCCAGGTCCGTTGTCGCTGGTCAGGACGACCATGGTGTTCGGACCGAAGCGTGGTTGTCGATAGCGTCCCGATGACCGCCCGATCCCGATTGTCCGCACCAGCACATCCAATCGCCGTAGTAAAATCCCCGCGCGCTATCGTCGCCGACGAATGGCGCGGTCAGCGCCCACGGCATATTGCGGCGAATAGAGCGCCACGTAGGCGGCTTAGTCCGGGTCTGCGGCGGCGGCGCGGTCATATTCTTCGACTTGCCCGAGCATGATCGGCTCCGCATCGACCTGCCGGTAGGAGGGTCGCCGAGGCTGGCGCGCGAATCCTTGTTGCCCACGACAGACGGCAATTCAGCTCGGTGGTGTTGAACCAGTGGAATGGGTCCGCGTTGGTCGCGTCGCGAAACCCGCCCGCCCGCCACGACCGAGCGTCATCCCCAGAACTGGTTGCGGTCGTCTCTCAGAAAGACATACGGACCCATGTTGATCGTCGCCGCCAAGCCGCGGAACGAATCGAAGCCGTGGTCGGTCGCGTGGCGCACCACGCGGCGTTCCCAGTCCACCGAATCCGGGGCCGCCGGGTTGCCGGTGATGCGCGCGCCGGTCGCGCGGTCGTACCACTCGCCGCCGAGATGCCACTTGCCGAACGCCGCCGTGTCGTAGCCGCGCGCCTTGAGGAACTCGGCGAGCGTCACGTCGCTGTCGCGCGGGATCTGGGCGACCGGGCCGGCTCCGTAGTGCGCCGAGATGCCGTCGAACTCGCGCCAGTTGTATTTGCCGGTCAGCAAGGCGTAGCGGCTGGGCGTGCATACCGCATTGCTGCTGTGCGCCTGCGTGAAGAGAACGCCTTGCGATGCCAGCGTATCCATGCGCGGGGTCTGCGCCGGGCTCGGCGTGCCAAAGAGATCGCCATACGCGGACATGTCGCCCAGCCCCATGTCGTCGGCGTAGATGATCACGACGTTGGGCTTCGCCGGAGCAGGCGTGTGGTCCGGGCAACTGCTCGGGTCATCCGCCGCGCTGCCGAAGGCGTCCTCCGCCTCGTCGCGGTAGCTGTCGCCGTCCGAATCGACGAACGGGAATTGTGGTCCGGTGTTGGGCGGCGGCGCATTCGGGTCGGTGCCCGCCGCGATCTCTGCGCCATCGTTCTCGCCGTCGCCGTCGCTATCCGGCTCGCGCGGGTCGGTCGGATCGCCGGGCGGCTTGTCAAGCGAGCCGCCCTTCCACGGATTGAGCGTGCCGCGCACCTCATCGCCGTCGCGCAGCCCGTCTCCATCCGTATCTGCCTTCTGCGGGTCGGTGCCTTTGCGGAATTCCTCCAGGTTGGTCAGCCCGTCCGGACCGCCCTCCGCGTCATCGTCCAGCCCCGCATCATCCGGGTCGTCCTTCGCCAAGCCGTGCGCGTCCTCCCACGAATCCGGCATCATATCGCCGTCGCTGTCGCCTTCGACCGCCACTCGGAGACGCTCGACCTGCAGCGACCCACCGCCGCTGCCCTGCGTGGTGAAAGCGGCGCGCATGCTGCTGCCCAGCGCTGCATAGTCGAAGGGGACATCCGCCCACGCCCCGGAGCCGCCCGCGATCGGCGCGCCGCCCGCCGTCTCCAATCCCTCGATCGCGATGCTCCAGCCCGCCGCATCCGCCGTCACCGTGACGGCGAATCCGTCATTGATCGACGCCGCGGTGGTCGTGCCGAAGCTCGGCGGTGCCTGGAACCCAGCGTCGCTGCCGCCGACCGTGTCCGCGTTGCCGCCGACGCCGACCGCATAGCTCCCGAGGCGCTTCCCGGCGTCGATGACGACGCCGAACGCCGGTCCGAGGTTGTTCCAAAGCTCGCCGCCCTGGTCCGCTCCACCGTCCGCCAGCTGAAATCCGACGAAGATCCCGTTGGCGATCAGCGCGCCGCTCCCGCTGGAAAACTCGGCGTTCAAGACGACCGGCGCGCCTGATAGCGAGGGGAAATCGATGGTCGCCACCGACACCGCGCCCGCCGTCGCATTCGCTCCCGTCCCCCGGTCCAAGAAGCCGGTCGCCTGGTCCCAAGACGCCCCGCTGGTCGCGGCCGGCGTATTCGAGATGATCCCAAAGTCGGCATTTACGTCATTTGCCACCCCGTCGAAGGTCGCGTCGATCAAAACGCTCTGCGCCCGACATGGCGCGACCGATGCGAGGAGGGCGAAGAAGAGGAGAAACGGGGGCTTGTTCATCATCATGGAGGGAGCTGCGCCACCCTATCGAAAATACGCTCACTCGGAAACCCCGATTTGGCGACCCTTCCGGATCAGGGATTCTCGCCGATACTATAGAAATAGATATCTTCATCCAGCGCCGCGCCTTCATCGATGAAGGTCGCCTCGCTGCCGGCCACGCCGCCGGCGGGGAAATTGTTGTCCAGGATGCTCCAGTCCCCCAGCGTCTGGGATCGGAAAATCGTATAGGTCGATCCGGGGCGAGCCGTGAATTTTAGGCGGACGTCGCCGGTGCCCGCCGCGATTGAGATGTCGAGGATTTTGAGCGGGACGGCGGATGGATCCTCGAAGGCATAGAGGCGGAGCGGGTCGCGATATAGAGCGTCGTCCCGACCGCGACGGGCGTGGCGTAAATTGACGTCGGAAATTCGATCTCCTCGACCTCGGCGCTGTTGAACTCGGTGCCCGTATTGATGATCGAAAGCTCACCATCCTCGTCGCAGATATAGACTTTATCGCCGGCGACGAGGGCGATCCCCAGGCGGCGGCGAGCATATCGTATTGCCAATACTTCTCGCCGGTCTTGGCATCGAGGCAATAGACGAAGCCGCTGTAGTCGGCGATGTAGAGCAAGCCGCCGGCGATCGCCGGGGTGGAGAGCGAGCGGCGGATTTCTTTGAACGTCCAGACCGCGTTGCCGCTGAGGTCGCCATTTCCTGCCGGGTCGATACAACTGAGCATGCCGACGCCTTCGCCGTGCTCCGGGTCCTGCCCGATCGCCGTGTAAACCAAGCCGTCGTAGGCGACCGGCGTCGAGACGATCCCGCTCGGACCATTCCCACCAAACAGAAAAGGGATCCAATTGCCTGGGAGTCTTTCCGATACTCCGGCGGGTTGGCGTCGTAGCGCCAGAATTCGTTGAGGAGGTTGATGCCGCCGCCGCCGGGCGCGCCGTCTGGCGACAGCCCGTAGAGCCAGCCGTTTCCGCCTCCGAAGATGATTTGCGGCCGGCCGCCGATCTCCGCGAAGGCCGGCGACGACCAGGTGCCGTGGAAAAGCTTGTTGCCCTCATTGGCGGGCACGTCCCCGAGCGGCTCTTGCTCGCCCAGCAGCGCCCCGGTCGCGGGGTCGAGGCAGATCAGGCTGGGCACATTCGGCGCGGGCAGGTTGATGTGGGATTCGTCGACGCCGTTCGAGGTCGCCACGTAGATTTTGCCATCGGCAGCGAGCACAGAGCAGTTCGACGTGCAGTGGGGGTGGACGCCGATTTCGCGCCGCATGTCATAGACCCAGAGGATGTCGGCGTCTGCCGCCCCCGGCTGATATAGCGCGCCGCGGTCCACGCTGCCCGGGTCGTCGAGAAAGGCGTCCATCTCCCCGGCGATGTAAACGTCTTCCTCCTGCATCCCCTGGTTCCCGTCCGCCATGCCAGCGACATCGAAGCAGACGACCTCGCAGCGGTTGGTCACCACGAACCCGCGGTCGCCGACGATGGCGGGCGACGAGGTCACCCCGATGAACGGCCAGTCGTTGACCCGGTCGGGCAGCTTGGGCACGGCGAGCTGCCAGAGGAATTGCCCGTCGGCGGCGTTGAATGCCATCAGGATGCCTCGGTCGCCGGTAAGGTCCTCGTTGCGGGGCGTTTGGTTGTTGGTGCCGATGAAGACGCGGCCGCCCGCCACGACCGGCGAGGCGAAGGTTTGACTGCCGAGCTCCACCGACCAACGCAAGTTCGTGCCGGTGTCGGGATCGAATTCCGCCGGCGGGCTGGCGTCCCCGCCCGCGACCAAATTCCGCGCCGCCGATCCGCCCCACATCGACCAATCCGCCGCCGCCGAAACACTGACCGATAGCGCCAGCGCGAGTATCCCGAGCAGCGGGCCGCGATGGCTGGGGCGGCCCGAAGGTCGCCCCTCGCGCGTCAGACGTTGAGCGAGGGAGGGAAGGAGGCGGGGCAGGCACTTCATCAGACTTTTTCCCAAGGGCGCATCGCGCCCCGGTCAAGCCGCAAAACCCCGGCGACAATTCGGGGCAAAACGCTATGCTGGAAGATGAAATCGCTCCTGCTGGCCGCCCTCGCTTCGGCGCTCGCCTTCTCCGGCGCCCGCGCCGAACCGCGCCCGAACCTTGTCTTTCTGCTGACCGACGACCAATGCAGCGACTCGCTCGGCTGCTACGGCAACGCCGATGTGCAGACGCCGCAGATCGACCGGCTGGCGGCGGAAGGCGTGGCGTTCGACTGCCACTACGACACGACGGCGATCTGCATGGCGAGCCGCGCGAGTATCGTGACCGGCATGTTCGAATACAAGACGGGCTGCAACTTCGACCACGGCGCGCTGCTCGCCGAGCACTGGGCGAAGTCGTATCCGATCCTGCTGCGCGAAGCCGGCTACCGCACCGCCATGGCGGGCAAGATCGGGTTCGAGATCGCCGCGAAGCCGAAGGGGAAGGGCGCGCTGCCAGAGGGCGATTTCGACAAGTGGGGAGCCGGTCCCGGGCAGACCGAATACGAGACCGCCAAAAATCCGTCGATGGTGAAGTACGCGGCGGAGTTCCCGCATTCGACCCGCGCCTACGGTGCCTTCGGGCGCGATTTCATCGCGGAGAGCGCGGCGGCGGGCAAGCCGTTCTGCCTGTCGATCAGCTTCAAGGCACCGCATCACCCGGTCCAGCCGGACCCGGTGTTCGACGATGTCTATGCGGGCAAGGCGTTCGCCAAGCCGAAGAATTTCGGGCGGGAGAACGGCGCGCATTTTTCCAAGCAAAGCCGGCAGGGCAGGCAATACGAGCGGTTCATCAGCTGGGGCTACGCCAGCGACTACGAGGCGGTCATGGCGAAGTATCACCAGCAAATCTATGCGGTCGATGTCGCCGTCGGCATGATCCGCGAGGCGCTGGAAAAGCACGGCGTCGCCGGGAACACGGTGATCGTTTTCACCTCGGACAACGGGTTCCTCTGCGGGGCGCACGGCTACGGCTCGAAGGTCCTGCCCTACGAGGAAGCTTCCCGCGTGCCGCTCATCATCTACGACCCGCGCTTGCCGAAAGCGGCGGGCCTGCCGCGGCGCTGCGATCAGCTCACCGGCAACGTGGACCTCGCGCCGACCCTCCTCGATCTCGCCGGGATCGCGCCGCCGCCCAACATGGACGGGAAGAGCCTGCGCCCGCTGCTCGAAGAAAACGGCTCCGCCGTCCACCGCTGGCTCCCGCTCATCAATGTGTGGGGGCCGGCGAAAGTCCACAGCCTCGCCGTGGTGACCCGGGAGAAAAAATTCATCTACTGGCCGTATGGCGGCGATGGCTTCACCCCGACCGAAGAACTCTACGATCTGGCGGAGGACCGGCTCGAGCTGAAGAACCTCGCCGCAGTGGGCGGCTCCGGCTTGGGCGAGATGCGCGCATTGTATGATGAAGCCGTCGCGCACTGGAAACGCGAGGCGGTCCCGTATCACGGCTACCAGGTCTTCGGCAAGATCTTCGACCGGGCGCTGCCGTGGGCGGAGAAAGTGCGGTGACGTTTTCGGACCCGGATGCGGGGTTCGCGCGGCAATCGGCGCACTGCACTGAATGCCAATGTGACCCGCGCCTATTGGAAGATCGATCCGCTAGGACGAGAGTCGGGGTGTTGCACCCTCAGGCTGGGGGCACCGCAAAGTGGGCGTCGCGATTCCAATCTTTCCTCTTGGGAGGGGTCGGGGGTGGATCAGCGGGTCATCTTGCGGGCATCGCCTCCGCCGCTACCGCGCGGCGACTAGATCGTAGCCGCGCCAGTCGTCGATCGTCACCTCCGCGAACTCGCCGACCGGCAGCGCCTTGTCCACGAAGACGGTGCCGTCGATCTCCGGCGCATCGATCTCGGTGCGGGCGACGCCTTGCTCCTCGACGAGGACCTTGAACCGGCGGCCGACCTGGGCGCGATTGAAATCGCCGGCCACTTCCTCCAGCGCGCGGCTCGCCTCGTTCCACCGGCGTTTGCGCGTCATGTGGTGGACGGCGTCCGGCATCTTGTAGGCTTTGGTGCCCTCCTCCTTCGAGTATTCGAAAATGCCGCCGCGCTCGAACTTGGCGTCGCCGATGAAATCGACCAGCTCCTCGAAGTCCTCCTCCGTCTCGCCGGGGAAGCCGACGATGAAAGTGGTGCGGATGGCGAGGTCCGGGATGCCCGCGCGCATCCGCCGGATCAGGTCGCGGATGTAGGCGGAGTCGGTCTCGCGCTGCATCTTCTTGAGCATGTTGTCCGAGATGTGTTGCAGCGGGATGTCCACGTAGCGGGCGACCTTGGGCGACTCGGCGATCGCCTGGATCAATTCGTCGCTCCAGTGCGCCGGGTGCGTGTAGAGGAGCCGGACCCAGAAGTCGCCCTCGATCTGGTTCAAGGCGCGCAGCAGGGTGGCGAGCGATTCGCCGCGGGTCGAATCGACCGGGCTGCGCGGATTCGGGCGGCCATCCTCCCAGCGGTCCATCCCGAAATACGTCGTGTCCTGGGAGATCAGGTTGATCTCTTTGACGCCGGCTTGCACGAGCTGCTCCGCCTCGCGTACCACGGATTCTTGGGTGCGGCTGCGGTGGCGGCCCCGGATCTTCGGGATGATGCAGAACGAACACGGGTGGTTGCAGCCCTCCGCGATCTTGATGTAGGCGCTGTGCTTCGGCGTCAGCCGGAACCGCGGCGTGTCGTAGTCCGGCACGTAGCGCGCTCCCTTGGTCACGAAGTTTTCCTGGTGCTCCTCGCCCAGCACGCGGCGGATGATCGGGGCGACCTCGGTGATCTGGTCCAGCCCGATGAAGGCATCGACCTCCGGCATCATAGCCGGCAGTTCCTTGGAAAAGCGCTGCGACAGGCAGCTTACCACGATGATCTTCTGCCGCGCCTGCCCGCGCGCCGAACGGTCGTCCACCGCGCCGTGGATCGCCTCGATGCTCTCGCGCTTCGCCATGTCGATGAACGAACACGTATTCACGATCAAGACGTTCGGCCAGCTCCGGCTCCGGCGTCATCGCCATGCTAGGCATGCTGCAGGTAGTGATCATGATTTCGGAGTCGATGAGGTTCTTGGCGCAGCCAAGCAGGATGAGTCCAACTTTGGTCATAGGGAAATTTTGGGGCGGGACAGGTAGCAGAGATCCCGGCGCCGCGCCAGCCTGCGAAATGCGATGGGGGTCCGCCCGCCTCAAATGAATCTTGACTTCCCTGGCCAGATTCCCTCGCTGTAGCCGCCGCACTTTGCCTCCACCTGGTCCTGCCCGGAGCCAGCGTACCGGGGCGGTGGTCGATAACCTCAACAACCTCCAGTTCCCGAACACCGCAGGGGACCCGTTATTCCAGTCTGGCGATGCCTCGGCGCATGCCTTCACCGTCCCATTCCGGCTCTCGATCACCGGCGTCCACCGCGATCACCGTCACCGACCCGAACCCGCCCGCCGGCCAAGCGTTCTATAGGTTCGGGGCAGAATTGGTCCCCCGCCGACGTTTTGACGGCAGCGCGCGGGGCAAGGGCAAGCCGCTGCCCGCCGACACCCCCGGTCACCGCTTGCAAACGGAGGCATCTGGCGGATTAGGAAATCGTGCTCGATGAACCCGATAAGCAGGGCGGGGAAGCCGGGCTTTTCCCCCTGACGGCCTGGAGCCGGATCGTGGCAGCGCAGGGGCGAGGCGACTCGGCCCGCGAAGCCATGGAGGAGGTATGCCTGCGATACTGGCATCCGGCCCGGAAGTTCCTGCGCTCGCTGGGCTGCTCCGAGCACGATGCGGAAGACATCACCCAGCGCTTCTTTGCGCGGTGGGCGCGGGCGGAGAACTTCGAGCGCCTAGATCCCGGGCTGGGGCGGCTGCGCTCGTATCTGAAACAGGCGCTGCGCCGGGAGTGGATCAACGACTGGAAGCGCCGGAGCAGCCGCCCGCAGGACGGGGGCGCGGTTTCGCTCGACGACGCCGAGATGGCGGGTCCGGCGGCAGCGGGCGGCGAGGAATCCGATGCGGTCTATGACGCGGCCTGGGCGGAGGCGGTGGTCGCTGCCGCGATGCAACGGCTGCGCGCCGAATACGCGGCGCGGGGGCGGGCGAAGGTGCTCGACGCGATCCTGCCCTGCATTTTTGGCACCGATGGGCTGAAACCTTATGCCGAAGCCGCGGTATCCGCAGGCATGACAGAACCCCAATTCAAGCTGGAGGTCCACCGCCTCAGACGCCGCTTCGCCGACCGGCTGCGCGATGAGGTCGCCGGAACCCTGGCCGACCCTGCCGACATCGAGGACGAATTGCGCTACGTCGTGAAAATCATGGCCCGCTTTGAAAATGCCGCCGCTGACGTCCGCCCCTGATATCTCCGGCACCGAAGCCGCCTGCCCGGCCTGCGGCCAGATCGCCGCCCAAGTGGATGGCGTGTGCCTGCACTGCGCCGCCCGGCTCGTGGATGCCACCCGGCACCGCCCGGCGGGCACCGCCGCGCTGGCGGCACGCCCGGCGATCCCCGGCTGGGAGGTGCGCGACCCGCTGGCGAACGGCGGCAAGGGGCTCCTCTGGCTCGTGCGGCGCGAGCCTGCGCCGGGCGATGCCGGGGAGGAGGCGGTCGCCAAGGTCGCGGCGCCGCCGGGCGGCGCGGAGGCAGAGGCGCGGCTGGAGACGGAGGCGGAGATCCTCGCCACCCTCGACCACCCGAACATCCTGCGGCTGCTCGATGTGGCGACGGCGGGGGACGGGCGGCTGGCGCTGATCCTCGAGCAAGTCAGCGGCTGCGACCTGCGCCGCCTGCTCCGCGCGGAAAAGCTGGCGGCGGGGCGGGCGATGGATATTTTTGATAAGCTCTGCGCCGCCCTGCGGCACGCGCACGGGCGCGGCATCGTGCACCGCGATGTCAAGCCGTCGAACATCCTGGTGGACGCCGCGGGGACGGTGAAGCTGGCGGACTTCGGGCTGGCGCGCAGCCGGGGCGGCAGCGGCGGCTTCTCGCCGCACACGTCCGCCGGGGACGGGCTCGGCACGCCCTACTATCTGGCTCCGGAAATGCTGCGCGACGCCGCCTCCGCCGATGCCCGCGCGGATGTCTATGCGCTGGGCGTCCTGCTCTATGAGATGCTCAGCGGCACGGTGCCGCTGGGCACGTTTGTGCCGCTGTCGAAGAAGTGCGGGCTGGACCGCGGCTGGGATGCGTTGATCCGGGAGGCGCTCAGCCAAGATCCGGCGGGGCGGATCGGCAGCGTGGCGGCGCTGCACGAGCGCGCAGGTGCGCTCTGGCGGCGGGAGCAGCGGCGCGGCGCCTGGCGCGCCCGGCGGCGGGCGATCGGGGTGGCTGCCGCCGTCCTCCTGTCTGGCGCGGCGGGAGCCTACATTTCCGGGCGGGAAGGCGCTCCCGCCCCGCCTCCATTCGCCAGACCGGAGTCGGCGGCGCCCGGCAGCCCGTGGGAGAACAGCCTTGGCATGCAATTTCTGCCGCTGCCAGGCCACCGCATCCTCATGGGCGTCCACGAGGTCCGCCGCTCCGAGTTCTCCGCCTACCTCGCCTACGAGCGCGGGCTGCGCCCCAGCTACCGGCCCGCGACTCCGCCGCGCAGGCGCCTCGGCGTGCTTACGGCGGACGGCTGGGCGTTGCGCGACGAACCCGGCGCGGACGACCCCGGTTTTCCGGTCACGCCGGAGCATCCGGCCTGCGGGGTCTTCCCCAACGAAGCGCAATTCTTCTGCGCGTGGCTCACGCTCCGCGAGCAGGCGGAGGGCCGCCTCCTGCCGCACCAACACTACCGGCTGCCGACCGTGGAGGAATGGACCGCCGCCGCCGCCGACCTCACCGCATCCCCCGGCAACTGGAGCGGCCCGGAGGCGCGCGACGCCGACTGGCCGCCGGATCGCGAGGTGCACGCCGCCGCCGATCCATTTCCGCGCAGCGCGCCGGTCGGCAGCTTTCCGCCCAATGCGCTCGGCTTCCACGACTTCGGCGGAAATGTGAGCGAGATCGCGATCAGCGACGATGCCCAGCCGCCCGACGACCCCGCCTGGCGCCCGAACCTCGTGCGGCTCGGCGGATCCTGGGCAGAGGTCCCGGCTGCGGCGACGCGCACAGAACCCGGCAAAAGCCAGCGCAACAAGGGTCAGCGCGTAGACGCGGGATTCCGCTGCGTGCTCGATCTCGGGCGGGAGGCTGCCGACTAAGCCTCAGAAAAAATCGGCGCGGCGGCTGAAACCTTCGCGGCGGGGACCTGTATGGGCGCGAGAACAACCCATTCTCCCCATGACCATCCGACGGCTCTTGCCCGCCCTCCTGCCGCTCATCCTCCTCCTGATTGCACCGGGCGGGGAAGCCCTCGCCAGCCTCCAGGTGCTCGGCGGGACGAACTTCAGCGTCGGCGTCCTGAACAACGGAACCGCCCGCCCCGAAGACGGCACCGATTTCGGCAGCGCGGTCATCCCTGGGTCTGTGACGAAGACGTTCCGGCTGAAAAACAACAGCAGCAGCAGCGTCACCCTCACCGCTCTCTCCGTAACGAGCGGCCCGGCGTTCGACCTGACCAGCGGTGGCGTCTCCGGTTCCTTTATCTCCCTGGGAGCCAACGCGACCCGCGACTTCACCGTGCGGTTCGAACCCACCTCCGCCGGGAACAAATCGGGCACCGTGGCGATCTTGGCCATCGGCGAACCGGCGTTCGTGGTCAATCTGGCGGGAGAGGCGGTCGGCCAGCCGGAGATCGTCGTGCGCGGGCGACCGATTGCAGCGGCGAACTACGTGAACATCGCCGACGGCGATGAGTCGCCCACCTCGGCGGACGGCACCGCCTTCGGCAGTTGGGATGCCTCGGCGGGATCGCTGACGCGCACGTTTGAGATCGAAAACACCGGCACCGCGTCGCTCGATATCGACTCGATCGCGGTCGCCGGGAATTCGACGGCGTTCAGCATCACCGGCGCGCCCTCGGCGGTCGGCGTGGGGCAGAAGCAGACGTTCAGCGTCAAATTTAATCCCGGCAACTACGGGGATTTCCTGAGCACGGTGACGATCCAGAACAACGACGCGAACGAAGATCCGTTTACGTTCGACGTGAGCGGCATCGGGCGGGGGTCGGGCATCGTGCTGCAGGGCGGCGCGGCGCAGACCCAGCTCATCCTGAATGGCGACGACACGCCCTCCGCCACGCAGGGCACGGACTTCGGCACCGTGGTGGCGGGATCCGCGCCGATCTCTATGACTTTCAAGATCACCAACCTCGGGAACGAGGATCTCGTCTTCACCTCCATCACGGAGAACGCGAACGCCTTCAGCATCACCTCCGCACCAGCCCCGCTGAGCCGCCTCGCCCCCAATGCGTCCACGACCTTCAACGTGGTGCTCGACACCTCGGTGGCCGGCACGAAATACGGCACGGTCATCATCGCGACCAACGATCCGAACGACGGCGTCTTCGCCTTTGACGTGACGGCGGTCGCCACCGGGACCCCGGAGATCGTGGTGGAAGGCGAGGAGCCGGTGCTGAAATCGCGCAGCAACATCGCGGACGGCGACACCACGCCGACCGGTTCGGACGGCACCGCCTTCGGCAGCCGCGGCGTCAGCGACGGCGGGGAGACGCGCACGTTTTACATCCGGAATACCGGCACGGCGCGCCTGACCATCGATTCGATCACCGACGGCTCCAGCCACTTCAGCATCGGCGGCGCGCCGGCGAGCGTCGGGGCAAACGGCGAGCAATCCTTCACCGTCACGTTCAACCCGACGGCCATCGGCACGCACACGGCGACGATCACGATCCACAATGACGACGCGAACGAAGATCCGTTCACGTTTGCGGTCAGCGGCGTCGGGACCGGCGGCATGGCGGAGGTCTCCGGCGGGGTGAACTTCGGCACGGTCATCGCCAGCGGCGACACGACACCATCCGCCGCGGACAACACCGACTTCGGCACCGTGGCGGCGAACAGCGGCTCGGTGACGAAGGCATTCCGCATCGCCAACCGCGGCAACGCGAACCTGCTCATCACCACCGTGGTCGAGGACGGCGCGGCGTGGAGCCTCTCCAACGTGCCGGTGGCGGTGTCGCTGGCCCCGGATGCGAGCCGGGATTTCAACGTCGTGCTCGCCCCCACTTCCGCCGGCCCGAAGAGCGCCACCATCACCGTGCTGACGAACGATCCGGCGGTGCCGACCTACACGTTTGCGGTCTCCGCCACGGCGACGGGTGCCGCGCTGATGGAGGTGGAGGGCAGCGTGATCGCGGGCGTGTTTGCGCCGGTCGCCAACGGCTCGACGACCACCGTGAACAGCAACGGCACCGACTTCGGCAGCCATGGCGTCTCCGCCGGACCGCTCACCCGCCTCTTCCGCATCCGCAACGTCGGCAGCGCCCTGCTCACCATCGATTCCATCACCGAAGGCTCGCCAAACTTTTCCGTGGGCAACATACCCGAGAGCGTGCCGGTGAACCAGACGCGCGAATTCACGGTCACCTTCGATCCGGCGAGCTGGGGGCAAAATTCGCCAACATCGTGATCCGCACAAATGCGTCGGGCGAGGAGACTTTCACCTTCCGCGTGGATGGCGTGGGCACGGCGGGCGAGCTACAAGTAAGGCAGATACTGCTCGACGGATTCGGGCCGCCGATTCCGGATGGGGACACATCGCCCAGCCTGGAGGATGGGACAGCCTGGCGGGTCAACCTCGACGGAATCACCGACTATTACTACCACACATTCGAATTTCTAAATACGGGCAACGATACCTTACCATCATGGGTGTGAGTTTGGGCGACAGCCCGGCTTGGCGCTGGGAGGAATACCTCGCCCCACAGCTTCCCGTCGCGCTTGCGCCCGGAGCCTCCACCATGCTTCGGACCATTGCCTTTGCGCCAGTTTCCGCCGGCTCGAAATACACGACCGTCGCCCTCACGCTGCTCAACGCGTACCGACAATATTTTCACCTTCGACATGTCTGGCGAGGCGACCGGGACCGCCGACCTCGATCTCTCCGGGCGCTCGATCGCGGCGGCCGCCATGGCTGCCGGTGGCGGACGGCAGCGCGGCGGCGACGGAGGCGAATGGCACCGGCTTCGGAGAAGTGGACGTCACCGGCGGATCGGTCACGCACACGTTCCGGATCGAGAACACCGGGTCGGCGCAGATCCAGATCGACAGCATCACGGAGAACTCGCCGCACTTTTCCATCGGCGGCGCGCCCGCTGTGGTGGGGGTGAACCAGAGCCAGGAATTCAGCGTCACGTTCAATCCGAACAGCCCTGGGGACCAAGACCGCCACGGTGACCATCGCCAGCAATGCGGCAGGCGCCAAGGCGACCTACACGTTCGCAGTGAGCGGCGTGGGCGAAGGTCCGGACCTCGCCGTGAAAGGCGGCGTGAACTTCGCCGAAAACATCGCCAACGGCGACGTGACGCCAAACGCAGCCGACGGCACCGACTTCGGCAACGTGAGCGTCACCGGCACCAGCGTGACGCGCACCTTTCTCATCGAAAACACCGGGAACGATACACTGACGGTGACGACCGGCGGCAGCTCGCACCCCGCCTTCACAGTCGCCGGCTGTCCCGGGCATCACGACGCCAATCGCGCCCGGCGGCACCGACGAATTCACCGTCACCTTCGACCCGTCCGCAGCCGGGGCAGCGGCGGCGGCGATCACGCCGCTGAGCAATGACCCCGACGAATCGCCGTTCACCTTCAACGTCGAAGGCTTCGGCACGAACAGCCAACCTGGCCATCGCGGTGATCGGTCCGGGCGGGAACGTCACCAGCGGCGTTCTCGCCTTCGACATGGGCGCGAAGGAATCCGGCGGCACCCTCACCGCGACGTTCACCATCGAAAACACCGGCACCGGCGATCTCACGGTGAGCGCGATCACCGAGCCGTCCCCGGTGTTTAGCATCGCCAGCGCGCCCGCCGCGCCTATCCCGCCCGGCGGGTCGGACGACTTCCGCGTCCGCTTCCAGCCGCATGGCGGCGGGCGAATTTTTCCGCCGCAGTCCAGATCGCGAGCGATGCGGTCAACGCGCCGGTCTTCACCCTGAATGTCACCGCAGAAGGCACCACCACCCCGCCGCCCGCCGCCCCCGATATCGAAATCTACGGCGGCCGCGACCTCGATCTCGCCATCGCCAGCGGCGACGCCTCCCCGCGGCGCGCAGACGGCACCGACTTTGGTCAGGCGCAGCCCGGCGAGCCGGTGCAGCGCACGTTCCGCATCCGCAATGCGGGGGATGGCGCGCTGGCGCTCGCGTCCGCCCAGTTGGTGAATGCGGCGGGGAACACGCAGGCGCTGACCGTGCCCGCCAGCATCGCCGCCGGTGCGTTTGCCGATTTCACCGTCTCCCTGTCCTCGCAGATTCCGGGGTCCAAGACCTATCTCGTCCGCGTGCAGTCCGATGACGCCGACGAATCCCCCTACGAATTCAGCCTCGCGCTGGAGGTCGCCGCCCCGGCGAACCCGCTCGTCATCACCACCGCCGATCTGGATGGCAACGACTTCGACCTGACCTTTGCCTCCGACCCCGCGAAGACCTATCGCATCGCCTGGTCCACCGACCTGCAGACCTGGAACCGCCCCGCCGCACTGAGCGGGATCCCCGGCGACGCCACGCCCCAGACCTACACGCTGGTCAATGCGCGCGCTATCGCCGGCCCCTACGCGTTCTTCCGGGTCGAGGAGGAGTGAGGCTGGCGGCTGAGGACTCTGGGTGATTTCCCAAGTGGCGGGTCGCCCCGCGCGGCGAATTTCAGACGATCTGGATAGAAACGGATCCGGGAAAAAAGGTAGCTTCGGCTTCCACCAACGACCCGGGAGGCACATGCCGGGAAATCCTTACGATCCGCTCAGATGAAGCCACGCCACTCAATCGCCGCGTTCTTTTTGCTCGGGGCAGCCCTCGCCGGAGCGCAGACCACCTTCAACGGGACGACCGGCTCGATCCCCGACAACCAATGCCCGGCGTTCACCGAATTCACGGCCAATGTATCGGGGCTCCCCGGCAGCGGGGCGAAAGTCGAGGCGGTGGCGGTGAACATCAGCCACTCGTTCGATGGCGACCTCAGCCTCTTTCTCGAAAGCCCCGGCGGCATTTTCCTCGAGCTGTGCACGGGGAACGGCGGCGGCGGCGACAACTTCACCAACACCGTCTTCAGCGACGCGGGCGCGGGCTTCGTCACCGCCGGCTCCGCGCCCTACACCGGCACGTTCAAGCCCGAAGGGCGCGCCGATGCGCTCGGCTGCAATCCCGCCGGCACGCTCGGGACCTTCACGCTGGACTCGCAGTTCGGCGGCAGCAATCCCAACGGGACCTGGACGCTGCATGTCTCGGACGACGCTGGCGGCGACACCGGCTCCGTCACGAGCTGGTCGCTCACGATCTCGAGCGCGCTGCCGGATGACGTGGCGGTCGAGTCCCTCGCGCTGGCGCCGGGGTGTTTCTCCGGGGCGCAAAGCGTGCCGGTCACGCTGCGCAACGCGGGCACCAATCCGATCCCCGCCGGGGCGGTGAGCGTGGCGGTCGCTGGCGGCGAAAACGCGCCGCCGCCCGTCGCCGCCAACGCCGCGCCCATCGCTCCGGGAGCCACCGCCGTGGTCAGCGTGCCCGGCGTCGATCTCCCCACCGACGGCAAGCGCTACACGCTCACCGCGGCAGCGACCTATGCGCCGGATTCCGCGCCCGAGAACAACAGCGCCTCCCTCGCGACGCAGAACCTCTGCAACGTCACCGCCTTCGCCGGGGCGGGCGGCACGCTGACCCGCGACAACTGCGACGACCCCCCGGATGCGTTCCCGGCGGCGGTCAGCGGGCTGGCCGGGTTGCTCGGCTGCGAGCTGAAGATCGACCGGGTCACGATCGATGTCACCACGCCCACGCCCCACGAATTGAACTTCTTCCTCCGCTCGCCGGACGGGCGCGTGCTCGACCTCTTCACCCGCGGGCGCCCCGGCGCGAACTTCACCGGGACCACCTTCACCGACGACGCGCCGCGCGGCATCGAAAACTTCTCGCATCGGCGGACGATCCGCCCTACACCGGCGAGTTCAAGCCCTCGGGGATCGCCGGGGCGATCGAATGCAATCCCACCGGCTCATCGCACGCCTTCACCCTTGCCAATGCGTTCGCCGGAGCCGATCCGAATGGCACCTGGCAATTGCTCGCCCACGATGAATTCACCGGCACCCAACCCGGCAGCGTCGCGTCGTGGGAGATCGCCTTCGCCCCCGCCGATGGCGCCGCGCGCCCGGCGACCGATGCCGCCGCCGTCTATCTCGGCGCGACCGGCAGCGCCTGCCTGACGGACGGCGAGACGGTGCCCGTGCGGATCGTGAACTTCGGCACCGCACCGATCCCGGCGGGCGCGGCGAGCGTCGCCCTGGCGGGTGCCGACAGCAGCCCCGCCCCGCTGACCAACGCCGCCGCCATCCCGCCCTGCGGCGCGGCGATCGTCAACTTCACCGGCGTCGCCCTCGGCACCAGCGGGCGCGCCTATGCGCTCGCCGCCACCGTCTCGCTCGCGGGCGACGCCGACCCGTCCAACGACACCGGTCGCGGCGCGGTGCTGAACAACTGCGTGCCGCCGAACGACACCGGCGGCGCGGCGCGCGCGCTCGCCCCATCGCCGCGCGAGTCGCCGCCTTCGCGTTCGCGTCGAACCTCTTCGCGAGCCAGACCGCCTCGCCCGCGACGGTGAACGGTTCCGCCAACAGCACGATGCGCGATGTCTGGTTCCGCTTCACCGCCACCGAACCCGTGCACGGCATCGAAATCCGCTCGGACGAACTCGGCATCGGCGAATTGGTCTCCCAAGGCATCATCCTCGCCGTGCGCACCAGCGCGGCGGGCGGGCAAATCTTTTCCCAGCAGCCAGTGCCACGCGGCGAGGTGATCTACATCGAGGGGCTGACGCCGGGCAACGATTACTTTGTGCAGGTCGGCACCTTCGCCGCGGAGACCGGCGGGTTCGAGATCGCCATCACCGAAACCGGTGCGCTCGCATTTACCGGCACCACCGGCGCGGTCGCCGACGACTCCTGCGCGGCGGACCCCACATCGTTCACCGCGACGGCCGCCGGTCTCGGCTGCGGCGTTCCGGCTCGAGCGGGTCACCTTATCGACCTCCGGCAGCCGGACGTTTGAGCGCGCATTCTTCCTCGAAAGCCCGACCGGCGAGGTGCTCGAAATCGCCACCGACGACGGATCGGCATTCTTCAACTATGGCAACCAGCGCTTTTCCGACAGCGCACCGAGCTTCAATTCCGGCACCGCGAATCCCGCGCGCCCGAAAGGTCGCACCGGCGCCATCGATTGCACGCCGGGCGGGGATCCCGGCACATTTTCGCTGGCCTCGCAGTTCGGCGGGCGGGACCACGACGGCGAGTGGAAGCTGCGCGCCCACGACAAGGCGGCGGGCAACACCGGCTCGGTCACGGGATGGTCGCTGCTTTTCGTCCCGCTCGACCTTCCGCCCATCGACATTGCAGTGCTAGACCTGACCGCGCCGGTGTCGCGACCGGCGCGGCGGAAAACCTCACCGTCCGGCTGCGCAATGCGGGCACCGACGACATCCCCGCCGGGGCGGTGAGCATCGCGCTCAGCGGAGCCGACAATGCGCCCTCCACTACCAACCCCGCGCCCATCCCGTGCGGCACGGAGGTCGATCTTACGATCGGCGGCGTCAACCTGGGCACGCCCGCCAAGACGTATGCGCTGACCGCCACCGCAACGCTCGTCGGCGATGCCGTACTCGACAACAACAGCGCTGCGGCGGCGACGTTCAATTCGCCCGACAATGCGATCACCGTGACGAGCACCGGCGATAGCGGCGCGGGGTCGCTGCGGCAGGCGCTCGAACTAACCAACCTCGCATCCGTCCCGATCACGGTCCGCTTCAACATCGTTGCGCATGCGGCGTGAAGCGCATCGTGCCGCTCTCCGACCTGCCGGTCATCGGCAACACCACGCGGCTGGACGCCTCGACCCAGCCAGGGTTTGCGGGAGCCCGCTGATCGAAGTCGCGGGCGAATTCTCCGGGTTCATCTTTGAAAACGCGCCCGGATCGCTGGTGCGCGGGTTCGCGCTGGACGGCGGCAGCGGCAACGGCGTGCAGGCCGACTCCTGCGACGGCATGGCGGTCGAGGATTGTTTCATCGGCACCGATGCGACCGGCGCAGCGGGCGCGGGTTTCGACCTGCACGGCGTGTTTCCGTCGGACTGCGCCGACTTCACGGTCGCCCGCTGCCTGCTCTCGAACCTCGGCGGCAACGGCGTCTTCGGGTCCTTCTGCGACCGCCTGCGGATCGCTGGCTGCACCGTCGGGCTGGCGGCGGATGGCACCACGGCATTGGAGAACGGGGCGTCCGGCGTCTTCATGCAGGGTTGTGCCGACGCGGTGATCGGCGGCGATACCCCAGCGGACCGCAACGTCATCGCCGAGAACGACGACGGCATCAACGCGGACGCCTGCGCCGGCTCTGCTGATCGCGGGCAACTACCTCGGGCGGAACAAGGACGGCTCCGGCGGCCTCGACGTCGGTCTGTTCGATGACGGCATCGAGCTATCCGGCTGCCAGAACGCGGTCGTGCGGCAACGTCGTGACCAACGCCGCCGGGGCAGGCATCCTGCTACGCAACAACTGTAGCGGCTCGCGCCTCGAGGCGAATCCTCGTCGGCTGGGATGCGGACGGCCTCACCCCGTTCGGCAACGGCGAGGAGAACATCTCGCTCGCGGGCGCAGGCAGCGGCGGCATCACCATCGGCGGCGATTCGCCGGACAAGGGCAACCTCATCGGCGGCGGCGACAGCACCGGCATCCTGCTCAACAGCACCGGCAACGTCACCATCGCCCACAATCGCCTCGGCGTGGACAAGAATGGATCCGGCACCCCGCTGGCGCGCCATCTCGGCGACGGCATCCGCGTGAGCAACAATTCGACCGGCGCGACGATCACCGACAACGTGATCGGGGACAGCCGCGAGGACGGCATCGAGTTCCACTCCTCCCGCGACGGCGTGGTGCTCCGCAACCGCATCGGGCTAACGGCGGGCGGCGCGCCGCTGCCCAACAGCGGCCACGGCATCCGCTTCACCAACACCGCCAACAACGGGCGCGTCGGCGAACCGGGCGGCGGCAACGCCATCGCCCACAATCTGCTCAGCGGCATCGCCGTCGCGACCCCAAGGTTCACGACCCAGACCGCCGGCATCGCGATCTCGGCGAATTCGATTTTCGCCAACGGCCGCCTCGGCATCGACTTCGAGGACTTCCCCGAAAACCTCGGTGCGCCCACGCCCAACGACGCGGGCGACGCCGACCTCGGCAGCAACCTGCGGCAGAACTTCCCCGTGCTCGCATCCGCCGATGTCCCGACCGGGCAGATCGCGGGCGCGCTCAACAGCAACGCGGGCCGCAACTTCCGCATCGAGTTCTTCCGCAGCGCCGCCGCCGACCCCAGCGGCCACGGCGAAGGTCAGGTGTTCCTCGGCGCGATCAACGTGCTCACCGACGCGGCCGGCGATGCCGCCATCGCCTTCGCCAGCCCGGTCGCCCTCCTCGGCGGCAGCGTCATCACCGCCACCGCCACCGACCTCGACGGCGGCAACAGCACCAGCGAATTCAGCGCGGCGATCCCGGCCACCGGCGGCGGCGGATTCACCGACAGCGACAACGACGGGATGAGCGATGCGTTCGAGCAACAACACTTCGGAACCCCGACCGGCGGCATCGCGGGGGACGACGACGATGGCGACGGACGCTCGAACCTCGAAGAATTCCTGGCGCTCACCAATCCCAAAAGCGGCTCCAGTTTCTTCCAAGCGGAGATCATAGCGGCGGGCGGCACCGTGACCATCCGCTTCCAAACCGAACCGGGCCGGATCTATCAGATCGGGACGAATACCGACCTCGGGGAATTCACCCCGATGGGCGAGCCGATCATCGGGGACGGATCGGTCGCCGAAGTCATCCACCCGAATCCGGGCGACCGCCGGTTTTTCCAGATCGAAATCCGCCTCGTCCCGTGAGCAAAAAAAAGCGCCGCCCCCGCCCTAGCGGGAGCGGCGCTGAAAACGGGCTGATCGCTCAGCCGCGGCGATCTTAGCGGCGGCGGCGAAGCGCGATGCCGAGCGCGCCGAACGCGATCAAAAGCGCGCGGCTCGGCTCCGGGATGCTGGCGACGCGCAGGTTGTCGAACACGGCGCTGACCGAATCACCGGTGGCGCGCGCCTGCCCGGTGAGGACGACTTGGTAGTCGGAAGGGAAGTTGGTCACGCTGTGGACGCCGCCGAGGATGCCGTCGACGAGCAGCTCGAAATTCATCTCGCCGGGGTTGCCGGTGGGCACCGCGCGGATCGCCATTTCGTGGAGGCCGCCGTCGCCGTCGATGGCGTCGAAGATCGACAGGTTGTTGCCGCCGCCGGTCGGGTTGAGCGTCCCCGCGCCGCCAACGTCGTTGGCGTTAAACTGCCAGCCATTCTCGCCGATGTCTTGGGAGAAGTGGATATAGTGGTCGTTGTCGCCGAGGATCCAGAGGCTCGACCGGTAGGCGGTCCCGGATCCTTCGAGCGAGACGCGGTCCACCGAGATCTCGGTCGCGATCTCGGACGAGAACCGCTGGTTGGATTCGATGCTGCTGCCGAACCAATATTGGTTGGAGGTCGTGCCGCCGAGGGTGACCTGACCGCCGGAGACGAGCGGCGAATCGTACCCGACCGGCGCGTTGTTCTCCAAGCCGCGGTCGGTCGCCGTCCAGTTGCCGGCGTCCAGCGCGGCACCGTCGAAGACATCGGCGAGCTGCACGCTGTTGTAGGGGATCGACTGGACTTCGAGCGGCGAGACGCCGCGGGCGAGCTGGACCATCTCTTGGGCGTCGAGCCCGTGGGACCACGTCGCGACATCATCGAGGCGACCCTGCCAGTTTTCGTTCGTCTGGTCGCCGCCGAAGTAAAGCGGCTGGGCGTTGTTCGTCCCTTGGGTGATCACCGTGCTGCCGATGGCAAGACCGTTGCGGTAGGCGACTTCAAGCGTGCCGTTCTTCGTTGTCGCTTGGTGGAGCCAGACGCCGTTCGGGATGTCGGCGTAATCGATGTTTTCCCCGGCTCCATTGCGGTGCCACTCGAACTGGTTGGTGGTGAATTTGACGAACTCGCGCGGGCTGAAATCGACGCCCGTCGTCGGGCTGTAGCGGTTGCCGACCACCACGTTGCTCGTCGTTCCCTGCGCGTTGTTGACCCAGAACGACCACGAGAAGTCGTCGCCCGTGCCGAGCGCCGGGATCGTGCCCGCATTGACATAGCCATCGACGCCGTCGAACTCGAGGACCTGCCCGCGCTGCGCGTCCGCCACCCAAGTCGCGCCATTGACCAGTGCGCCGTCGGTGCCGCCGGGGACGAGGTTCGGGGCCACGGTGCCCGCGTTTTCATCGAGCGGCCAGTATCCATGCGGGTCGGCGAAGGCGGCAGATGCCGACAAAAGCGTGAGGGGAAGTAGATAACGAGGTTTCATAGCAAAATAGGGTGTTCTTAACAAAAAGAGCGCCGGCGGCCGCACAACCGGAAATTCCCTACATCACGAAAAGGAATTCGTTGGCGTTGAGCAAGGCGCGGCAGAATGCCTCCAGCCCTTGCTCGGCGGCAAAGCGCTGCGCCTCTTCGGCTTCGGCAGGCTCTGGGGCGCGCCCGAACGCCAGCCAGAAGGCGCGGTCGATCTGGGCGGCGGCATCGTCCCCCTTTTCGGCGCGCAGGCGCTCGGCGAGGATGTCCGCCTGCTGGGTGACGAAGTTGCTGTTGAAGAGATTGAGCGCCTGGAGCGGCGTGGTCGAGCGGCTGCGCTTGGGCACCGTCTGGTTGCCGTCCGGGCAATCGAACGCCCCGAAGGTCGCGTCTTGCTCCTGCCGGACCTTGGTCATGTAAACCATGCGCCGCCAGTCGCCGGGTCCGAATTCCTTCTTCGGAAAATAATGCCGGACGTTCTCCGGCTCGATCTCGAAGGCGCTGAAGCCCGGACCGCCCATCCGCGGATCGAGCGCGCCGGTCGCCGCGAGGATCGAATCGCGGATCGCCTCCGCCTCCAGCCGCCGCGGCGGGAAGCGCCAGAGAAAGCGCGACGACGCGTCCACCTTCATCGCCTCGGGGCGCGCGCTGCCGGACTGCTGCCAGGCGTGGGACGTGAGCAGCAGCCGCTGGATGTGCTTCACCGACCAGCCGCTGGCGATGAATTCGCCGGCCAGCCAGTCGAGCAGCTCCGGGTGGGAAGGCGGCACGCCATTGCCGCCGAAGTCATTGGGAGTATCGACGATGCCCGTGCCGAATTGGTATTGCCAGATCCGGTTCACCATGACGCGCGCGGTCAGCGGGTTGTCCGGGCTGGCGATCCACTCGGCCAGCGCCACGCGCCGCTTTTGCTCGGCGGCGTCCGTCTCCAGCCCCAGCGAGCCGATCACCTCCAGCGCGTTCGGCTCGACCTCCTCGCGCTTCGCCATCGGGTCGCCGCGGTAGAGCCGGTGCGTCGGACCGGGCTGAGAAAACGTGCCGACGAACGCAGTCGGCGCGGCGGCGAGTTGGTCGCGGCGCGCCTTGGCGGATTGCAGCTCGGTCAGCCACTCGCGCCCTTCGGTCGCCTCCGGCTCGGGGAAGTTCGCGAATTCATAGCGCGTCGTCGGCACCTGGGTTTCGCCGGAGAACGGCTCGCGCGTCGCCGAGGTGGCGATCTCTTTCCACGCGCCGGGCGACTCCGCCGCCTCGATCACGTAATCGATCGCCAGGCGGTCGGCGAAGCGCTCGGTGCGGTCGCGCCCCCAGACGATCCGGTCGATGCGCTGCGGCTCGGCGAATTCGAGCATCACCCAGCCCATCCCGTTCTCGCTGCTGATCCAGCTCCGGTCGTTGCCGTGCTGCCCGTCGTTGAGGTGCTCCAGCTTGTGGATCGGATAGCCCATCAGCGATCCCGAGGCGGTCGCCACCGTGCCGTTGCTCGCCAGCGCAACGTTCTTGCCGCCGGAAAAAACCTCCAGCTCATCGAGGCACGGCTGCGAGCTGTTGGTCGCCTTGATCGTAAAGCGCACGAATTTCGCCGCCGTCGGCTCGATCAACTCGACATTCTCCCGCGCGTTGACCGGCGGGCGCAGCGCCCCGGTCGGCAGAAACTTCTCGAGCCGCTTCTCCAGCCCGGCGATCAGCGTGTCCAGCGCCGCGATCTTTTCGGCGGACTCCGGATCGGGCGGCAGGTTGCGCTCGCCGTGGTTCACGCCGGCGAAGATCGCCTGCATCGAATAGTAGTCCTTCTGGGAGACGGGATCGAATTTGTGATTGTGGCAGCGCGCGCAGCCCAGCGTCAAGCCGAGGAAGGCGGTGCCGGTCGTATTGATCATATCGGCCATCTCATCCTGCCGCTGCATGAGGGTCAGGTTGATGTCCGGGCTCTTCACGATGTCGCGCGGGCCGCCGACGAGGAAGCCGGTGCCGACCGGGTCGCCGAGGGCGTCGCCGGCGATCTGTTCCTCGATGAATTGGTTGTAGGGCTTGTCGTCGTTGAACGCCTCGATCACGTAGTCGCGGAAATGGTAGGCGGTCGGGCGCTCGCGGTTGGTCTCGTAGCCATCGGTTTCGGCAAAGCGGGCGACATCGAGCCAGTGGCGCGCCCAGCGCTCGCCATAGTGCGGGCTTTTCAAAACGCGGTCCACGAGGTGCTCCCACGCGTCGGCGCGGTCGTCGGCGGCGAAGGCGCGGACCTCCTCCGGGGTGGGCGGCAGCCCGAGCATGACGAGATAGAGTCGGCGGATCAGGGTGCTGCGGTCGGCGCGCGGCGAAGGCGACAGCCCCTTTTCCGCCAGCTTCTGCGCGAGGAATCGGTCCACCGGATGCTGGCTGGATGTAGGCGCAGCGGGCGGCGGCTCGATTTTGGCGAGCGGCTGGAACGACCAGTGATCGGTGGTCAGCTCCGGTCCGCCCTCGATCCCCGGCAGCGCCGCCCCGGCATCGATCCACGCCCGCAGCACGCCGATCTGCGCGGCGGTCAGCGGCTTGCCCTTCGGCGGCATCCGCTCGTCGAGGTCTTCGCTTTCGACCAGCGCGATGAGGTGGCTTTTCGCCGCGTCGCCGGCGAGGAACACCGGCTCGCCGGAGTCGCCGCCCTTGGCGATCCCGGCGGCGGAATCAAGCCGCAGCGCGCCCTTCTGCTTGTCCTCGCCATGGCATGAGGTGCAGCGGTCGGCAAAGATCGGGATCACATCGCGCTCGAAGTCGACCGCCGCCGCAGCGGGCGGATCGGCGGGCGCGGCAAAGGCGGGTGCCGCGAGGGCAAGCGGGAGCAAGATGGGGAAATGTCGTTTTCGCATGGCAATGGTTGCTTTGAAATAAAACGTCACCGCCGCCCGCCATGCTTTCAACATCATCTTCGGTCCCCGGCTCCGCGCCCACCGGGTCCGGCGACACGCGGATCGCTACTCGTAGCGCAGCGCTTCGATCGGGTCGAGCCGGCTCGCTTTGAGCGCCGGATAGAGACCGGCGATCACGCCGATGGCGACGCTGGCGCCGAACCCCATGGTCAGCCCGATCATCGTGAACTCCGGCTTCATCCCCTGTGCCTCCCCCGCGCCCGCCTCCCGCAGCCAGTAGATGACGCCGGTGCCCGCGATCACGCCGACCACGCCGCCGAGCACGCACAGCGTCATGCTCTCGACGCAGAACTGGAAGAAAATGTCGCCGCCGCGCGCGCCGACCGCCTTGCGGATGCCGATCTCGCGGACGCGTTCGTTGATCGAGGCGAGCATCAGGTTCATGATGCCGATCCCGCCGATGATGATCGTGATCAGCGAGACCGCCGAACCGGCGGTGACGAGGTTTTTCTCCTGCTCGTCGATGCTGTCCATCCACTCCGACGAGCTTTCCACGCGGAAGTCCTGGATGCCGCGGTGCGCGCCGCGGATCGCGTTCTCCGCCTGCTGGATGACCTGGTCCACATAGATCGGGTCCTCCACGGTCAATTCGAGCCCGGAGAGCTGGTCGGTGCCGAGCACTTTATTCAGCGCGGTGGTCAGCGGGATGAACGCTTGGTCGTTCTTCCAATGCAGCACATTCCAGGTGCCGCGCATGTGCTCGTAGTGCTTGAGGACGCCGACCACCTTGAACGGGATGCCGCCGAGCGTGACGAACTGCCCCATCGGGTCCTCGCCCGGCTTGAACAAATCGTCGCGGACCTCCGTGCCGATCACGATCACCTGCTTCTGGTCGGCGTTGTCCATGTCGGTGATGAACCGCCCGCGCGCCAGATCGAAGCGCTCGACGTATTGCGAGACGTGGGTCACGCCCTCGATGTCGGTCCGCGTGCGCTCGCCGCCCCGGTAGATCGGGTTGTCGTCGCCGACCTCGACCACCGGCGAGATGTAGCGGATGTGGGTGCAGCCGTGGCGGACCGCCTCGACGTCCGCCAGCGTCGAGCCGGGCGACAGATCGGCGATGTGCCGCTGGAAGGAAGGCGCGGGCCGCTGCCGCAGCCCGAGCTTTTCCACCCCGCCGCGCTCTTTGATCCAGACTTTCCACGACTCCGTCATGCCCCGCATGTAACCGGTCGTGACCACGACGGATGACACGCCGAGCAGGATGCAGAAGAGGGTGAGGATCGACCGCAGCTTGTGCCCCCAAATGTCCCGCAGGCCCATGAGGATGGCGGAAAACAAAAACATCGGCTTCGGAAGTCGGGGTTGCAGGCAGGTGATCGGGCGGCGCTACGAGCGACCGCGGCGCCCCCGGCCGCCGCTGGAGGCAGGCGTATCTTCGCCGAACGGCTTTCGCGTGGCGAGCTGGTCGCCCTCCGCCAGCCCCGATTTGATCTCGACCACATCGGTGTCGCTGATCCCGACCTCGACTTCCTTGCGGGCGAATTCCGCGCCCGCCTTCACATAGACCACGCTCTTGCCGTCCTCCAAAAATAGGCTGGGGAGCCGCGCGGCGAGCACCTGCTGCGCGGTGGAAATCGTGACCCGAACCTTCGCCGTCATCCCGGGGCGCACCCGCGGGTCCTCGGTGGCAAACGCCACCGTGATCGGGAAGACCTTCGCCGTGCTCTGCTGGTTCTTCGGGTTCTCTAGCTCGGCGCTGGGCGAGACGTAGGTGATCTTGCCCGGCACCGCCAGATCGGGCAGCGAATCAAACTCCAGCGTCACCTCCATGCCCGCGTGCAGTTTGGCGACATCCACCTCGCTCACATCGGTATCGACCAGCAGCCGGTTGAGCTGCGCCACCTCCATCAGGATCGTGCCTTCGGAAAACGAGGTCGCCCCGCTGATCACCATGCCTTCTTTGACGATATTCGTTGAAGCACGACGCTTGCGGCGCCCGGATCGTCGTCTTGGTCAGCCGTTCTTTCAGCGCCTGGACGCGCGCCCGCTGGATCTTGAGTTCGTTCTCCGCCAGCTTGTAATCGATCTCCGCATCGGCGAATTCCCGCGCCGGCAGGAATCCCTTCGTCTTGAGTTCCTCTTTCGAATCGAGGTCCAGCTTCACTTTGGCAAGCCGGAGCTGGGAGGCTTCGATGTGGTGCTCCGCCTCTTCGATCTCGACGAGCAATTCGTTCTGGTCGAGCTCCACGAGCGGATCGCCCCGCTGCACCTCGATGCCGGATTCCACCAGCACCCGGCTGACGCGCCCGGTCACCTCGCTCTTGATCTCGGTGGCGACCGCCGGCTCGACTTCGCCGAGGCACGTGATGATCTCCTCGATGTCACGGGTCTCGACCGGGAGCGTCTCGATCGGGATCTCTTGCTCCGCATTCGCCTGCACAAAGGTGTCGCACACGAACAAGCCGCCCGCGACGAGCGCGGTGAGCAGGGTTCCAATACCAAGGATTCGCCAAAGGATTGCCATGGGGGTCTATTTTTGTTTCGCTGGGAACGTCGGGGAGAGGGTGGCGGAAACGCGTGGGAAATCAAACCCGCCTCGCCCGCATCGGTTACGGCGGAATCCGCGCGATGCTATCGGGAGCCGGGCGAGATTTAGACTGAATGCCAATGTGACCTGCGCCTAATGTAGAATTCCGCCATGACCAGATGCTGGGAGTTTTGCCCTAGGAAAGCGGCATCGCAAAGCGGGCGTCGCGAATCCAATCTCCTCCTGGGAGGGTCGGGGGTGGGTCAGCGCGCAGCGGGCGACCTCGGCAGGATCGGTCCCGCCAATTGCCCAGCCTTTTGCAATCCGTTGGATTCAAGGAGAATAAAGCCCATCTGCCCACCCCTAAATCCCCTTCAGGGAGGGGACTTGCGACGCGACGCGCAGCCTCATCGGAGCTGGGGTCCAAACAGCGCGTTTTTGGGCATTCGATTCCAGCCATTGCTTTTGGCAATCCGTCCAATCCGATCGGGCGAATCGGAGAACTTCGCGCTTTCCCAAGCGGGGATTTGCCTGTCAATGGATCGCCGTTTTGAAACCCCCGATGCCCGCCAAAAAAAACAAGCGCAGCCCCGCCAAGAAGGCAGCGAAGCGATCTGCCGCCCCGTCCAAGCGTGGCGGCGGCAGCGGGAACAAGCGGCGCAGGACGCGGCAGACGAAGGTGCGGCGGTTCGTCTGGCTGAAGGCGGCGCTCGCCGGGGCGGGGCGCTTGGCGGGGGCGGCGTGGGAGTTCTCCGGCACCGTTTTGTTTAAAAATGCCTTCGCGCTGCTGGTCATCGCCCCGCTGTGCTGGTTCACCGCCGAAACGCTCTACTCGCAGATGGCGGGGGCGGCGGCGTCCGGCTCCGGGATCATGTCGCAGGCGTGGTTTTACTTCGGTCTGGCGCGGCGCTGTGGGCTGCGCTGTGGTTTCCGTTCCACGAAAGCATCGGGTTTCTCGGTGCCTACGTCTTCGGGCACGAGGCGACCCACGCCGCGTTTTCGATCCTTTCGTTCGGCAAGGTCAAAGGTTTTCACGCCCGCGCCTCCGGCGGCTATGTGCTGACGAACCGGACCAATATCTTCGTCGCCCTCTCTCCCTACTTCGTCCCGTTCTACTCGCTCCTCGCCATCGGCATCTACTGGACCGCCGAATTCGCCGCCAAAATGAGCGCCGGGGAGGACGGCGGCGGTTTGATCACCGTCGAGTCCCTGGCCGGCTGGCCGGCGGCGGCGCTCTGCTTCGCGCTCGGCTTCACCTGGGTCTTCCACATCACCTACACGATTTGGATGCTCGCCCGCGACCAGCCCGATTTCGAGATCCACGGCCACTTTTTTTCCGTCCTGCTCGTCATTTTCGTCAACCTCGCCATCATCGCCGCCATGCTCATCGCCGCCGCCCCAGCCCTGACCTGGCCGGGATTCGCCGCCGAATGGTGGGGCAATGCCACCGCCCTCCCCCACTGGCTGATCGGCATCGGACGCTAGGCAAGGCACTGCGCATCGGGTTAAACCGAGGTCAGCCAACCAGCCAAGTGCGGACCAGCCGCCCTACCGCTCGAACCCGAAAAACGCGCGCACATCCGACCAGATCTGCGGCAGCACATCGGTGAGCCGGTGGTCGCTTTCGAGGAGGCGCAGTTCGGCGCTGGGGCAGAGGGCGGCGAATTCCTCCGAGTAGCTGACCGGCACGGTTTCGTCGCGGCGGCCGTGGTGGATCAGCGCCGGGCAGCCGATCTGCGGGAAGTCGTCATACGCGGCGGCATCTTCGTAGAGACCGAACCCGATCCGGTCCTCGCGCTCCGCCGCGTAGTTGTAAACCGGGTAGAAGCCATCGTCTCGCCAGCGCTCGAATTCGCCCGGCGCGAGCTGCCGGATCCACCGGTCCGGAAACCCGAACGCGGGAGCCATCAGCGCGAGCCTCGCGACCTGGCCCGGGCATTGCGCCGCGAAGATCGAGGCGAGATAGCCGCCCATGCTCGACCCAATCAGGCACACCTCGCCGTCGCCGGCCGCCGCCTGGATCACCTCGAGCTGCCCGCTCAGCGTCATCTCCGAAAACGGACCCGGCACCAGGCGGGGGCATTCGATCCGCCTGCCGAGGGCGGCGAATTGCTCGGCGAAAAACCGCGCCTTCTGCGAATCGGGGCTGGAGCCGAAGCCGTGGAGGTAAAGATAGCGCATGGGGTCGGACAGGTTGGGGGGTGCCGATGCCTTACCCGCCGCGCCCTGGCGATGCAAATCGCCCCGATTACAAAATCGGCGCGATTTTGTAAACGCACCGGCAGGTCGGCGGCCGCTTATTGAGCGGACCAAAAAAACCATTCACGCATCCTCCCACCATGAAAAAAGTAATCGAAGCCCTCTTTGTCGCCCTGGCCGGCGTTGTCTCCGCCATTTACCTGCTCAACCCGACCCTCGGGGTCGATCTTATTCCCGACAACATCCCGATCTTCGGAAACCTGGATGACTTCGGCGCGGCCGTCCTCTTGCTGAGCTGCCTATCCTACTTCGGGTTCGACCTCACGCGGGTCTTCAAGCCCGCCAAGGAACCGACCAAATCCGAAAAATCAGACGTGATCGACATCGACGCCCAGGCGGTGCCTGACCGCGACTAGCGGCCGGAACCCCAATCTCAATCCACAAACGCGGCTCCCGGCTCCCCCGCTGCCGGAGCCGCGTTTTTTTTGGCGGGCGGATTGGGCGGCGGCGGTCGGCGGATTGGGGCGTCCGTTTTATAACTAACGGGCGTTGACACCTAGGCGGGGTCTGCTAGTATCTCCGCCCCCGCGCCGGGAAGACAGATGTCCTTAGGCGCGATTGCGTTGGATCGATCTTCCCCCATTGCGCAGCATCACCCCACGGTGCGTCCGGCCCCGATCCTCCGGTCTCGCCTTTTTCAAAGAACCAATCCATCCAACTAACCACTTCCACCATCATGGCCAAAGCGACCACGAAAAAGGCGACCGCCAAGAAAGCCCCGGCGGCGAAAAAGCCTGCGGCAAAGAAAGCCGCTGCCCCGAAAGCCCCGGCGGCGAAGAAGCCCGCCGCGAAGAAAAAGGCGGCGAAGAAGCCCGCTGCTGCGAGCGCCACGAAGGGCGTTAAATACGTCTATTCCTGGGCGGACGGCAAAGCAGACGGCAACGGCACGATGAAGCCGCTGCTCGGCGGCAAGGGGGCCAACCTCGCCGAGATGAGCCGCATCGGTCTGCCGGTGCCCGCCGGCTTCACGATCACGACCGAAGTCTGCACCTACTACTACGCGCACAAGAAGACCTATCCGTCCACGCTCCAAGGCCAGATGGAAGAGGGGATCGCGGCGATGGAAAAGAGCATGGGCTACAAGTTCGGCGATGCCGAAGGCTTCCCGCTCCTCGTCGCCGTCCGCTCCGGCGCGCGCGACTCGATGCCCGGCATGATGGACACGATCCTCAACCTCGGGCTCAACGACAACACGGTGCTCGCATTGGTCAAGGCGACCAACAACGAGCGCTTCGCCTGGGATTGCTACCGCCGCTTCATCCAGATGTATGGCGATGTCGTGCTCGGCGTGCAGAAGCGCCCGGACGAAGACCATGAGCCGTTCGAGGCGGTGATGGAAGAATTCAAGCACAAGCGCTACGGCAAAGATGTCGAGGACAACGCGCTGACCGCAGAAGACCTGCAGGACCTGATCGCGGAGTTCAAGACGCTGGTCAAAGACCGCACCGGCCACGACTTCCCCGAAAATCCGTGGGACCAGCTCCAGGGTGCCGTCGGAGCCGTCTTCGGTAGCTGGATGAACGACCGCGCGATCGTCTATCGCCGCAAATACGGCATCCCCGCCGAGTGGGGCACCGCCGTCAACGTGCAGGCGATGGTCTTCGGCAACACCGGCGAAAACTCCGGATCGGGCGTCGCCTTCACCCGCAACCCGGCCAACGGCGCGAAGGAATTCTACGGCGAATTCCTCATCAATGCCCAGGGCGAAGACGTCGTCGCCGGCGTGCGCACGCCGGAGCCGGTCGCCGAATTGAAAAAGGCGATGCCGAAGGCGTATAAAGAGCTCGACCGCATCCGCGGCGTGCTGGAGGGGCACTTCAAAGACGTGCAGGACTTCGAGTTCACCATCCAGGAGGGCAAAGTCTTCATGCTCCAGACGCGGAACGGCAAGCGGACCGCGATGGCGGCGCTCAAGTTCGCCATGGACATGAACAAGGAAGGTCTCATCGACCAGGAGACCGCCGTGTTGCTCAACCCCGCCGACCAGCTCGACCAGTTGCTCGCCCCGGTCTTCGACGCCGATGAGATCAAGAAGGCGAAGGCGATCGCCACCGGCCTGCCCGCCGGCCCGGGTGCCGCCACCGGCAAGATCTACCTGAACGCCGACCGCGCGGAAGCCGCCGGCCACAAAGGCGAGAAAGTTCTCCTCGTCCGCACCGAGACCAGCCCGGAAGACCTGCGCGGCATGATCGCCGCCGACGGCATCCTCACCGCCAAGGGCGGCGTTTCGTCCCACGCGGCGCTGGTCGCCCGCCAGATGGGCAAAGTCTGCATCTGCGGGGCCGCCGGTCTGGAGATCGACTACGCCAAGAAGACGGTGAAGGTCGCCGGCAAGACGTTCAAGGAAGGCGACTTCCTCTCGATCGACGGCACCAGCGGCACCGTGTATGCCGGCGAGATCAAGACGGCCCCGTCCGAGATCATCACCGGCTTGCTCCACGGCGATAAGAAGGCGCGCAAGACCGAGAAGTTCCGCCATTTCCAGAAGCTCATGGCATGGTGCGAAGAGGCGACCCGCATGGACGTCCGCACCAACGCCGACAACCCGGAGCAGACCGACAACGCCATCGCCTTCGGCGCGAAGGGGATCGGGCTCTGCCGCACCGAGCACATGTTCTTCGAGGGCGACCGGATCGACGCGATGCGCGAGATGATCCTCGCGGAGAACGAAGCCGACCGCCGCAAGGCGCTCGAAAAGCTCCTGCCGTATCAGCGCGACGACTTCGCCGGGATCTTCAAGGCGCTCAAAGGTCTGCCGGCCACCATCCGCCTGCTCGACCCGCCGCTCCACGAATTCCTCCCGCACGACAAAAAGTCGCAGAAGGAACTGGCGAAGAAAATCGGCGTGAAGCCGAAGCAGATCGCCGCCCGCGTCGAGGCGCTCCACGAGTTCAACCCGATGCTCGGCCACCGCGGCTGCCGCCTCGGCAACACGTATCCGGAGATCACCGAAATGCAGGCGCGCGCCATCTTTGAGGCCGCCGCGCTGGTCGCCAAGAAGAAGATCCCGGTCAAGCCGGAGGTCATGGTGCCGCTCGTCGGCTTCAAGCGCGAGCTCGACCTGCAGGTCGAAGTCATCCACCGCGCCGCCAAGGAAGTGATGGAGGAAAAAGGCGTGACGTTCGAATACCTCGTCGGCACGATGATCGAAGTCCCGCGCGGTGCCCTGACCGCCGACGAGATCGCCGAGACCGCCGAGTTCTTCTCGTTCGGCACCAACGACCTCACCCAGACCGCGCTCGGCGTCAGCCGCGACGACATGGGCAACTTCCTCCAGCCCTACACCGAGATGGAGATCTACAAGAAGAACCCGTTCGCTACGCTCGATGCGACCGGCGTCGGCCAGCTCGTGGAAATCGCCATCGAGAAGGGGCGCAAGACCCGCAAGGACATCAAGCTCGGCATCTGCGGCGAGCACGGCGGCGACCCCGAGTCCGTCGTCTTCTGCCACAAGGTCGGCCTCAACTACGTGAGCTGCTCGCCCTACCGCGTCCCGGTCGCCCGCCTCGCCGCCGCCCAAGCCGCGATCCGCGAGAAGCGCGCCAAGAAGTAAGCGCCGGCTTCACCAAGCCAACGAATTCGCGAAAGCCGCCCGGGGGACCGGGCGGCTTTTTCGCGGTCACGGGGAATCGCTGCGGCGGTTGGCCCAGCTTTGCGCCTCGCGCTCGCCGAGCACGCGGGTGCGTTCGGCGTAGTGGGCGAGTTCTTCCGGCGAGAGGTTTTCGAGCATCACCTCATTGTTGTTGCGAATGAGATCGGTGATCTCGGCGCGCTGGCGTTCGATGTCCTGCCGCACCTCGGCGGCGGGGCGGCCGTAGCCGGTCGGCGCGTCGTCGGCCATGCCTTTCAAAAAGCGGGCTTCCACGGATAGCCCGACGAGTTCGGAAATGAGCAGCCCGCTTGGCGCTTGGCTGAGCCGCGCCCCCATCGACGCGCCGGCGGCGCGCAGTTCGGCGGCGGCACCTGGTTCCGCGTTTTCCATTTCGGTGCGGAGCGCCTCGCTCAGTTTGCCCAGATGGTTAAGTTGGCTCATCGGCAAACCAAAAGTCGAGCGGACTTTGGCGGTTGTCAGGTCTTCGCCCGCGCCGAGGTAAGCGGCTTCCATGGCGAGCATCGATTCGGCGTGGAAGTCGTTGAGCGCTCCTTGGGCGACGGCTTCTTGCAGCGCGCGCTTCATCCCGGAGAGGTCGCCCGCTTTGAGCATCTCACTGGCGAGCAGATAGGAGGCGTAGGCGTTGTCAGGCTGCAGGGCGCGGAGGCGATTCGCCCACGCGAGCCGCTCCGCCTCAGTGCCAGCCTCGCCCGAAACGCCGAGAAAAAGCGCCTGCGGATTGTCCGGGTCGGCGGCGATGGCCTCGGCGATCAAGGTGTTGTCGCCGGTCGCGAGCCCCGCCCCGATCAATGCTTCAGCGGATCGACCCTCCGCTTCGAGGTAGCCCGTGAAATCCGGCGGCGGTCCCTCAAGCCGCGCAAGCCGGCCGTCAGGAGCGGCGTCCGGCGGCGCGGCGGCGTTGCCCTGGCGCGAACCCAGCGCAGAGGGCGGCGTAGCGATTTCTGGCGGGCGTCGGGAATCGGGCGGCGCGCCGCCGTCGTGGGGTGCAGCCTGATCCTGCAAGAAAAGCCATGCCGCCGGGAAGCCGAGGGCGAAGCCCGCGAGCAAGGTGATGCCGTAGCGCCAGTGCATGGGGATGAAATCCGGGATCGCGCTTCGCGGCACCGACATTCAGCCGCCGATGCCTGCGGGTGCCGTGCCGGAGAAGGAATCGCGCCAGTTCGGGTCGAGCGAGATCGTTTTGAACGGCCGGTTGTCGAGCAGCTTGGGGTGCCAGCCTTTGACCGCCGGGTGGAGCAGGTAGGTCCGCGTGTACCAATAGATCGGCAGGATCGGCGCGTCTTCGAGCAGGACCGTCTCCGCTTTTTGCAGGATGGCGATCCGCTCCTTCGGGTCGGCGGTGCGGGTCGAATCGGCGAGGAGCTTTTCGTATTCCTCGCTCGACCAGCCGGTGTTGTTGTTGCCGCCGTCTTTGACGAACATGCTGAGGAACGTGAACGGATCGTGGTAGTCGGCGTTCCAGCCGGCTCGCGAGATGTTGAAGTTCAGCTCCCGCTGGGTTTCCAGATAGACCTTCCACTCCTCGTTGCGCACCGCGATCTCGATATTCAACTCCTTGCGCCACATTTCTTGCACCACCTCGGCGACCGCCTTGTGCGCCTCCGAGGTGTTGATCAAAATATCGACGCCGGCGGGGAAGCCCCTGCCCTTGGGGTAGCCCGCCTCGGCGAGCAGCTCGCGCGCGCGATCCGGCTGGTAGCTGATGACGCGGGGCGTGTCGTAGCTTTGATCGCGCGGCGTGATGCCCGAGGCGGGGATCTGGCCGCCGCGCAGCAGGTGCTCGACGATCTGCTGCTGGTCGATGGCGAGCGCCAGCGCCATGCGCACCTCGCGCTTGGCGAGCGCCTCCCGCGCCGCGCGCTGGTCCGGCGGCATATCCTCCGACGGCGGGGTCGTATTCACGCGGTAGAAATACGAGGCATACATCGGGTCCATGTGGATCAGCTCGGGGAAGCGCTCCTTGTAATACGGGATCTTGTCGAGCGGGCAGGTGTAGCCGAGGTGCATCGCCCCGCTGCGGAACAGGCGCTCCTCGGTGTTGGCCTCTTGGATCGGGAGGTAGTGGATGCCGTTGAGCTTCACGTTGGCGGCATCCCAGTAGGTCGGGCTCTTCTTGACCCTGATGATCTTGTTCTGCGTCCATTCCTCCAGCACGAACGGTCCGTTGCAGACGAATTCCTCCTGCGTCCACTTCGAGAGGCGCTCCTTCATCCCGCCGAATTTCTCGATGGTCGGCGGATGGACCGGGAACCAGGTGTAGTGCTTGAGCACGTTGGGAAAGTATGGCGTGGGGTACGAACCAGCTTGATCTCCAGCGTGCGGTCGTCGAGCGCCTTGCAGCCGACCTTTGCGAAATCGGTCAGCTCGCCTTTGTAGAACGCCTCCGCGTTTTCCATGAAGAGGTAAACCATCTCCCCGCATACGGCGCGGCAAACTCCGGCTCGAGGATGCGCTGGAGCGAGTAAACGAAGTCTCCCGCCGCCACCGGATCGCCATTCGACCAGCGGGCGTCCTCCCGCAGGTGGAACGTCCAGGTCGAGAAGTCATCGTTAGGCTCCCAGCGCTCCGCCACGCCGGGGAAGGGTTCGTTGTCGTCCGTCGGGTGATAGGAGATCAAGCCTTCGACGAGCGAGGAGAGGATGTTGTTCTCCGGCACGCCGGTCACGAGGTGGACGTCGAGCCCCTCCGGCTCCGATCCGTTGCCGAGGATCAGGATCCCTTGCTCGACGCCTTCGGCGGCATCGATGTCGCTCGGGTCTTTCGGGCCGCACGCGGCGAGCAACGCAGCGGCGGCGAGGGCGGATAGCTGGAAAATGCGGTTCATCGCCCGCATCATGGCGCAAAATCGGGCGGGCGGTAGTCGTTCGTTGATCGGGCTTCCCGATTGTGTTCCGGCGAAATTTTTGGTCCGCCCGGTGGGAAGGCGCTGCCGATCATGGGGCGCTCCGTGCTTGACGCGGATGAGGCGGGTCTTCAGGATATTCGGATAACACCGAGCTTATGAAAACCTTATTCAAAATCCGGTGGGTCGTTCTGCTCGCCGCCCTCCTGGCCGCCGCCCGGACCGAAGCCCAAGAGTTTCGGATCGCGGAGATCGAATTCGATGCCGGCGGCATCGCGTTCGAGTATCCGAGCGAGGAAGGCTATTACTACCGGCTGATCCGCAACGCCGACCTCACCGAGGTATCCACGGCGGTCGCCCTCGGGCTGGCGTCGCCGCCAGCCGCGCTGCTCCGCGACGATGATCCTCCCGCAGGGCGCGCCTTCTACCAGATCCAGCGGCTGCTCATCACCGCGGCTTTGGACACGGACGGAGATCGGATCGACGACGTTTACGAGCTGCAGCGCAGCGCGATTCTCGACCCGCTCGATCCTTTCGATGCGAGCGAGGATCCGGACGGCAATGGATTGAGCCATCTCAGCGAATACCTCGCCGCGACCGCGCCGCTCACCCGGATCGCCGCGACTTCGCCGCGCCCTGGCGAGCAAGGCGTGGCGCTCACCCGCGAGACGGTGCTGCGCTTCAGCGCGCCGCTCTCTCCGGCGGTGCGGCTATTGCCCGACCGGATCTCGGCGCGGGCGGCGGGCGGGAGCTTGCCCGCGCGCCTCCACCTGGCCAAGGACCGGCGGAGCGTGACGATGTTTTACGGCGAGCCGCTGCCGCCGGACGCCGAGGTGACGGTGGAGGTCGATGGCGGGTTGATCTTTGACGGCTATGGGCGCGGGGTGGATGCGGATGGCGATGGCGGCGGGCCAGATTGAAAGCCTTCCGGTTCAGCACGGTGAGGATCACGCCGGTGGCGGGCACCGCCGCGATCGGGCGCGTGTTTGCCTCCGAATTGATGGAAGGCGTCGGTCAAGGCTCGGTCAACCGCCCGCTGGGGGGCGTCACGGTCTCGGTCGATGGCACGGGCGGGCGGGTCGCGACGACGACGGACGCCCAGGGAAACTTCCGCCTGATCCCGCGCCGACCGGGCGCATCTTCAACCACATCAACGGACGACTTCGTCGGAGAGCGACTTTCCGAACGGGACTATCCGTCGGTCGGCAAAGCGTGGAACTCCAGTGGCACGGACAACTCGGTCGGCGAGATCTATCTCTGCCGCCCGTCCTCGGCGGGGACGCTGGAGCCGGTCAGCGTCTTCGAGGAAACCGTGGTCGAGTTCTCCGGAGGCGACGCTCCAGGCGCATCCCGAATTTGTGGGAACCTCCGTCACGGTTCCCGCCGATGCCTTGTTCGCCGATGGAGGTGCGCGCGGCGGGCAAGTCGGGATCGCGCCGGTGCCGCCGGACCGGCTGCCGGGCACGCTGCCGCCCGGATTGAATTTCCTCGTCATCACCGCAGACGGACGGGGCGACCAACTTCGACGAGCCGGTCGCCGCCTGCTTTCCCAACCTGCCGATCCGATGTTGAGCGGCGAAACGCTTACCCAGGGGAGAGCGCGTTGTGGGAGCCTCAACCACGACAGCTACCGCTTTGAGGTGATCGGTCCGATGACGGTGAGTGAAGATGGCTGGTTCGTCTGCACCGATCCGGGAGTCGGGACTGTCGCGCCCGGCTGGCATGCGCAGCGTTTCCGGGGATCGAAGACCGAAGGCGGATTCGTGCCCGAGGATTTCGAAACCTCTTCGATCCCGGCGTGCGGCCCGCCCTCGAAGACTTCGCGGACTTGGCGGGCGAGGCGCGCGAAAAAGGCGATGCCGATATCCTCGAGCGCATCGTGATCGCGGAGTTACCCAGGTCGGCGGGATTGCGGACTCGATCAGGGAGACAGTCGCTGGCGACTACCGCCCGCCACCGCGGCGGTCTCACCAATGCCGACGTCGGGATCGCCACCGACCTCTCCTCACCGCGCTGCTCACCCTGGAGGAAGACATCGACGATCCAGGAATGCCGGCCGGCACGACCTGCCAGCTTCATCGCCACGCTCGATTGCGCGAAGAGCATCGTCATGACCTCTTGCGCGCCGGGGCGGTCCCTGCGGAGCAGCTTGCCCTGTTCGACCCTAGCCTCGTTCCCGACCTTGCCGAAGAAGTTCGCGCTGCGCTGCTGCGGCTCAAGGGATGGCATCGCCGATCTGGAGGCGCTGCTCCAATATGAGGAATCCGTCTCGGTCCCCGATATCCGGCAGGACGTGCTCGATCTCCAAAACGCACGCCGCCCTCCCGCCGGACGGCACCGCCGACGCGGCGACCATCGGCATGGGCAGCTGCCTGCCGCATGAGCCCGTCGCGGCACCCGCATTGACCGAGGATGACCAGGCATTTCTCGAAGAGACTCTCGACTCGGGCTCGCGTCGAGGTCAACGCGGGCATCCGTGACCCGCGCCGGGTGCCGTCATCCGCATCGACTACGCCGGGACAAAACGGTCCGGCAGCGCCAACAGCGCCGGATTGTTTCGCGTGGTCATCCCGGCGGACAATTTTTTCTCCGCCTCGATCTATGACCCGTTGCACGTGCTGCGTTTCTCGCACGTGGAGCGCCTCTGGCGAGGTGGGATCGGTGGTCACAGTCAGCGGTCCGCTCGCCAGGCGTGCTATCCGGCAGACGGCGATGGCGATGGGATCCCCGATGAGGCGGAGTCGATCGTCGGCACGCTGCCCGACAACCCGACACCGATGGCGATACCGGCGACCGCGAGGAATTGCCTGTTCTGGCTAGATCCTGCGTCGAGCAATCCGACCGGTCGCCGGAGCCTTGCTGGCTTCCCGTGCCGACGGACAACCCGGCGCTGGCGATTTCCACCGGCGACGATTTTACCGCCGTATCGTCCGGCGCGGCTGGCATCGCAATCTTCACATTGATAAAACAATCCGCTGCTCAACGGGCAGGTGGACACGCCCGGCACTGCGCAGCGGCTGGTTTGCGCGCCAGAGCGCATCGCGGTGGCAGATGGACCGGCGGTCTCGCCTTCGGGACGAAACTTCCATTTCCGCCCGCCAGCCGCATCCTCGCCCAGCGCTCCGCTGAGCGGGGACACGGACAATGTCGCAGCGACAGGCACCTCGGATCGTCACACGACGGCGGGCGATGTCTTGTGGTGGACCTGCGGACCGGCGCGGTGTTTCTTCAAAACGCCGCCGCCGGGGCAGGTGCGCGACTTGTCGGTGGAAGGCGGATTCCTCTACGCGTTGACCGCCTCGCGGCTGCACGCCATCGAAACGGCGGCGCGGCGCTCGACGTCCGGGGCGTCGCTGCAGCTGCCGGATCGACCTGGTTGTTCGCCGGCTGTGGCTCTGTCGCCTACGTCATGATCGACCGGCCATGCGACCTTCGACGTATCCGATCCCGATGCGCCGGTCGCGTGGACGCCGCCGCGTCGCAGGGCGCGCCGGCTGGCGCCAAAATCGTCCCCGACGGCTCCGCCAGGGCGTTCGGTGATCCGATCGCGGCGGACAAATCTCGCCACCTGGGACCTCTCGAATCCAAACTCGACCAGCGCGTTGATCGCGGACTATCCGACGCCCGGCACCGCGCAAGAATTGTCGATCTACAACGCGATCAGCTATGTCGCCGATGGCGGTGGCGGCCTGCAGGTCTTCAACCATCAAGCCCGCGATACCCTCGGCGTCCCGCCATGGTCCAGCTCCAGGCGAGCTTTTCGCTCTCTCCCGCCGAGGTCGAAGAAAACCAAAAGGCGGTCATCGCCGCGCAGGTCTCCGATGATGTCGCGGTCCGGGAAGTTTCGTTTTTGATCGATGGCGTCGAGGTCGCGCGCGACCGCAGCTATCCCTTCGAGCACAGCCTTCACGCTGCCGGTCGGGGCGGCGGAATTCATGATCGAGCGCGCGCGACCGACACCGGCGGGAATGCCGTTGCCGCCGGACCGGTCACGGTTTCGCTGCCTGCCGACACCACGGCTCCGGCGGTGCTCGGGTTTTCGCCGCACGCCGATGATGTCCTGCCCGATGCCGCGCGCAGCGCTTTTCGTGTTGCTGAGCGAGGCCAACTGAACCGCGACGCTGGCGGGCCGGGGTGCGATTGGTCGTGCGGATCCGACAATGTCTTCGACCGGAGACGATAGCATCGTGCCGATCATGGCTTCCCAGCGGGACGGATCTCTGCGCCATCGCGGATCACGCAAGCTGCATGCGGGCGGCGCAATCAGCAACGGCAAATTCCGCTTCGAACTCGCCCCGCCCTGAGCGATGCGGCCGGCAATCCGCTCGCCGCAGCGGTGGTCTCCGATTTTGAAATCGCCGATTCGACCGCGCCGGTGCTGCTCGGTGACCACGCCTGCCGATGGGGCGGTCTTTGCGGGATGGTCCGGCGGAGGTCGCGTTTTCTGCGAATGAGCCGCTCGATCCCGGCGACGGTGAACGCCCCTGACTCTTCGCCTGATCTCCAGCGGCATCGACGGGGATCCTTCGGGAATGCCGACGACCAGATCGTGTCCGGCGGCTCAGCGGCGCTCTCGATCCGGGCGGCTCTGTTGCGCGGCTCACCTTCGGCACCGCTTTACCGGTCGCTATGCGGCGAGCCTGACTGGCGGCGTCATGGATCTGGGCGGCAACGCGTTGCCTGCGGCGGGATGGCGCTTCACCGTTCTGGCTGACCACGACGGTGACCGGTTCGGTCCAGCTCGCTGGGCAGCCGGTCGCTTCTGCTGCGCGGGTCACCTTTGGTCACCTGCCTGGATCCGTCATCTCTGGCGATGGCGGGCTGTTCTCCTACGCGGGTTTGACGCATCGACCCGTTTGAGTCGATCCGCGTTTTTGCCGAGGCGACCATCGGTGGCGACCCGTATCTCGGGAGTCTGCCGGACCTCGCCCCAGTCCCCGGCGGCGTGACCAATGCCGGGGTGATCGCGTTCGGCCCAAACCTGCGATCCGGAAATCGTCCGGCACGCGTTCCCGCCGCTCGGTCCAGAATACCCGGTCGTCGCCTACGGCACCTACCAAGGCGATGTCTATGTCAAGGCGACGGGAGATCAGGGATTGATCAACAACGAAGCGTTTGATGTCGGCGGTCAGCTTTTCCGGTGGACCGGCGCGGTTGGCAGCCGGTTCCTGGCGATTTTGTCGCCGGTGGCTCTTCCCAGGTTTCGTTCTCGGCGATGGCGGAGTTCGGCGGCGAACTCTACGTGGCGGGTGGTTCACCGGCGTCGATGGCGTCGCCGTCAGCGGGCTGGCAAAGTGGGGATGGCGCTGCCTGGTCGCGACCTGGCGATCTTTTGACTGGCGGCTTCGCTCAGGTCATCGCGTTGCAGCCATGGAACGGCTCGCTTCATTGCACGGCGGCTTTTTCAATGGCGTTGGCGCCGTGAGTGAGCTTGCGATGTCATCGCCTGGGACGGCAGCTCTTGGCAGCCCGTCGGCGGAGGAGTGAACGGTTCCTTCCCGCGGGTGAATTCCTTTGCCACCTACGACGACGGATCTGGGGAGGCGCTCTATGTGGGCGGGTATTTCGAGAGCGCCGGCGGATCGGCGGTCAGCAACTTGGCGAAGTGGGACGGCGCCGCGTGGTCGGATGTCGGCGGCGGCGTCAACGGCGTGTTTTCGATCGGGGCGATGCAGGCATTCGACGACGGACGGTCCGGACCCCAACTCTACGTCGGCGGCACGTTTAGCCTGGCGGGCGGAAATTCGGTCCGCGGCTGGCGCGCTGGGACGGCGAATGGTCGAATGTCGCCGGGGCGGGTGGATCGCTGATTCCGAATTCGGCGCGGGCGATGACAGCATGGCCGTTTTCGGCGGCGAATTGGGCGTACTGGTGGGTTTGACGTGCCCGGTGAACGACGGCGCGGGTCGCACGCTGGAACGGCGCCGACTGGCGCGAATTGATCCCTGCTCTTACCAGACAGGTCCGGATCGTTGATTTGATTGTCGATCTGCGCGAATCCGCGGCTCTTCCTCGGCGGGAACTTCCACGGCTACGCGCCTGGCGGCGGCGCGGTGTTGCCCGCCGTCTATGCGGCGACCTGGGACGGCACCGCATTTGGCACCGCAGGGTCCGGGCTCAGCGGATGTCGGCGCGCTCCTCGAGCACGGCGGCGATCTCTATGGCATGCATGAATTCACGCAGATCGGCGCGACCATCGCCAACCGGATTGCGGTGCAAAGTGGCGGGCAATGGTCCGCACTGGCGGAGGCATGGACGGTCCCGCGCAGTACCGTTTTCCATGACGACGGGTCCGGCGGCGGTCCCGCGCTGTATGCTGCGGGCGAATTTCAACGCGGGCGGCGCCCCGGCAGCGAATATCGCACGCTGGACGGATCGGGATGGGAACCGGTCGGCGGGGGGATTGGCGGCGCGGTGCTCGCCCTCGCCCCGTTCGACGACGGCAGCGGCGCGAAGCTCTTCGCCGGCCGGCGAATTCACCTCGGCGGGCGGATCTGCGGCGAGCTGCCTCGCCTGCTGGGACGGGAGCGCGTGGCAGAACGCCTACCAGCCGCCGGATCAATGTCGTCCGCGCACTCGCCACCGTCGGCAGCGTGGAGGCGAGGAACCCGCCTTGTTTGCGGGCGGTAATTTGGGTTCCTCGCTGCAAAGCGTGGCAGCGTGGGACGGCGAGGATGCGGCGGCGGTTGGCGGTCAGCCTCGGCGAGGTTACGCGCTGCTGGTCCACCATCCCGGGGGCGGTCCGGGCGAACTCTACGCCGAGCGGTGGATTTGGATCCCTGGGACCCGGCGCGGCAGCGATCAACGTCGCCTGCCTCGATCCCGCCTCGGGGCGCTGGAGCGCTTCCGGTGATGGGCTTCCTCCCGCGGCAGCCAAGGCAGCAATCTCGGCGTCCTTCCTCGCCTTCTTTGATGATGCTGGAAGCGGTCCCGCCCTTTACGCCACCGGTCAGTTCGGCGATGATGCGTTTCGCCCGTCCTTGCAAGATGGAATGGATCGTCGTGGGAGATCCAAGGCAGCGGGCTAAGCGCCAGCGCTGACAGCGGTTCCAGGGCTGGGCAGATCCATCGCCGCATACGATGACGGCTCCGCCCTGCCCTTTTCATCGGCGGCGACTTCCGGGCTCCTCCGGCGATCGCAGGTCCTATTTCATGGCGAAGTGGCAGCGCCCGGTGTGTCCGTGAGGTCAAGATCGAGATGCCAGCGCTCACGGGGCATCGGGCAGCACAGCCCGGAGCCGCGCGAAGTACGCGGCAACGGCGTCCTCCGGCAAGGCGACGCGCAGCCAGCAGCGGGTTCCGACTTGCGCCGTCACCTCCGTGTTGCCTCCGCCGCCCGCCACTCACCTGTTCCTCCCTGACAACTCGGCGACCACCGATCCGGCGGCGGCCTGTGTCGATGCTGAAGACGAGGAAGCGCCCGGAACCGGTGTTCTCGATCCAAAGCGGCATCGGCCTGCCCGGCACCGGTGGCAAAGCGGATCGCATTGGGGAAGCCCGCCCGATAGAAACTCGCTCCTGGCTCAGCGTCTGGCGATGCCGCCTCCGCCCTGAACGCCGCTGCCGCCCAATCGGCATAGGAGGTGACCGTGCCGGGTTCAGTCTCGGTCTGGAGCAAAATTTGCCCGAGTCTGGATTGCTGAGCGCTTCGACAGTCACCAGGTATTCGCCATCCGCCGGGGCGACCCAGCGGAATTCGGTCGGCTCCCGCGAGTGACCAGTGCCGCAACGACTGCATTGCCTCCGCATCGGTGATGCGCAGGTTAGCGTTCGGGAATCGAAAACGCCGGATGCAGCCCCGCCGCCGCCTCAGTCCAGACCGATTGCGTGAACCGGTCGCCGACGCTCGCCTGGAACGCGATCCCACCTGCAATGCAGCCGGTTTCTCCATCTCGAACGAATCGAGCACGACGTCGCCATTCAACCCGCTCGCCCCGTCGTTGATGCTGCGAAACTCAAACCGCGCCGGATGAGCGATCCACCTCCGCCAGCATCGCGCCGAACGCCGTGTTTTGGCTAAAGACACTGTTCGGGTCACGGCTGCCGTAGTTGTAGAACGAACGCCTCGCCGACCCCGTTGATGATATAGGTGAAGCCAGAGGGCGAAACGATGCGCTCGTAGGCGTGGTCGTGACCCGCCATGCAGATATCGGCAATCCATCTCTTGGTAGGGCAGGTCCATTAGAGCGTTAGGTCCGTTTTTAAATGAGCTGAATGGAGCGCTGTGCACAAAGACGAAATTCCATGGTGTTCGAGAAGCAGCTAATCCTAAGTCCAGCCACTCGAATTGTGCTCCATTGCCTTCAAAATGCAGGGTGTCCATCATAAAGAAACTAACAGGACCACTCTCAAATGAGTAATAGCCTGCTTCGCGATTTTGTGCGCCATCCTCTGCCAGCCTCCCTAAACCTAAATCGTCGAAGAAATAGTCGAGATATTGAGCGGATTGATCCGTAGATGCCAGCAATGTTACCATTAAAGTACCAACCGCGTCAACTAGCGACACTGTTGGAAAAAATCGCTGAACTGGGGAAGTTTGCTCGGGAAACTTCTGGTCCTTGCTACCAAGAATGAACTGCCCATAGCGACGTCCGACTGCCTGCTCCAACCGCCTTCGATTCTAAGTAGTTGTTGCTTCCTACGGTGGCGACATCTGGTCTTCACAACGCCACCATCGCCGCAACATCGTCGCAGGTGGTCTGAGAACTCCCGTAGGCTCCGATTACACCGATTCGGACTTACTGTCGGAAAACCCGGTCTGACTGAACACCAGAGCGTCTCCATCCGGTCCCAGGGCGGTTCCCTTGGAAATCGTGATCCAATATCGGTCCGGCGAAGGGGAGGCAATTCTCCCAATCAAGCGTAGCTAACGGCGGCATCGCCAGGCAGGAATATCCGCCGCAAAGCGAACCCGTCTCGATCGATTTCCACGGTCTCCAATGGCGAGCTAGATCCATCTAGGATCTCAAACTCGAAATCCGGAGCAAATGCTTCTGGTCGAAAGATGACACAGGCGACTTCGCCCGACCAATTGTCCATCAACGGCAACGTCTACATCTGTCTCGCCTGAAATCATGCCAACGATGGTCGCCTGCGTCCATGACAAGCTTCTGGCTGGCGCGTGAAATTTAGAATCCAAGTCTTCTGGGCTTGCGGGGAATTGTCCGCTCCACTTAGCCATTCAATTTCAGGGACGGCGTTAGTTGCCGTATAGATTGTAGCCCTCCCTGCGCCCGCAGCAGCATTCACTACAACTTGCTGTATCCCAGATTCAGGGACTGTGCCCACGGCGCATATTCCTGTTCCCCTCACTTTGCGTTATCGCTCTGGCATAGCTCAATCCCCTTGCGAGAGGATTTCGATCCGCGGAGCGACCCCGGCGGTGGGACGCCCAGGCGGTCAGCCTCTGCCCGGCGACCGCATAGACTTTGGTGATCGAAATTTCCGATTCGGCACCGATGACGGCGCGATACGGATCGCCTTCGAACACTGAGAATCCGGCGGCTCTAACCGGCTCTAGGACGATGCCCTGCGGGTCAACCCAAAGCGCCCGCACCGTTTCGCCGCCCGCCGATGTGGCTGTGAGCGTGAAAAGCCTTGGCTCGACAACGTGGACTTGCGTGCTGCCTACCGCTGGGACTTGACCGATTTCTGGGGAGAGAATCACAGAATCAACCGCTGCGCCATCGACCTCCCCACGCCAACGTTACAGTTTCCCCGCGTCAGGCTGCGGATCGGAAGCGGAAAACGCGGCGATGTTGATGTCGCGGTAGATATTGGCGATCGCGATCTCGTTCGAGCTAAGAACGGTGGAGGAGGGGAAACGTTTCAAGGATGAGGAAGCGCTCTGTTTCCCTCCTGCTCCGCCTCAACCTGCCAAGGTAAGATTTCGACGGTGACGTGTTTTTCGATTTCACTGGGGGCAAATTCAAGGGTGCCTGAGGAAGGGACAAAATCACGCCCCTCCTTCGCCGATTGCTCGACCGTCTGATAAGGACGATCGAGATCGGCACCGATGCAGGCTCATGGAGCCGAACGGTGAATTGCGCTTCCGCCGTGCTTCTGTTAGGGGCGCCGAGCGTTGCGACCTCGACGTTGTAAAACTGAAGTCCCTCAATCTCCTGCCCGGTGATTGCACAGTCGCCAATGAAGATCCGGTCTGACGCTGAATCGGTCACCGCCTCTATGACGATACGCGCCTTGGTCGCGCCCGCTGGGATCGCCCCGGCAGGCAAGGCAAAGGTGGTAAACGCCGTCTGGATTGCCACAAGACGGGATCGATGTCGAGCGGGCTTAGCGTTTCGGCGACTACCGCGGCGTGTTATTCTTAGTGTGGCAGGTTGAGGAAGTCTGAGGAGTTTATCGTGTCATTTAGCCCTTTGGATCGCCAATATATTCGAACCAGGAATTTCGTTTATCATTGAGGGGCAAAGGGGAAAGATGTTTGATGACTGCCGATGTATCAAAGTTTACAGCGGTAGCGCCGGAATCCCAGCTCAACGCTTCAGGTGCATTTGACCTTGCGGATTTCGATGCCGTTGATTCAAGCGACAAATCCGTCTTCATACCGTATTTGTAATTGAGTTACCCATCAAACCGGAGGAGGGCGCCACGGAAAACGGCACGCGCAAGAGTGCCGATTTTGTCTTGTCGGCCATATCAGATTCCAGGTCGATACCGATCAGGCTCTCGTATCCCGCCGCCCTTTCTGTAGCCCATACCCAAAACCCCAGATCACAGTGAATCGTCAAAATCGAATTGTTTCCATTGGTTTGCATCATAAATTGATTGATTCGATGGAATCGCCTTCGTTGCGTCTTGTGTGATGGGTGATATGTAATCAACAAACTGTTTGGTTCCGTCAAGGAAGAATATTTGATGTTTTACTTCATCGATATCACTTTCGACCCAAGCGCGGGCGCTGTCACCTGATCGAAATCCTTCCGGGTTCTCAGAATAGGTCCGGAGTGAGACCGATGCGATTGGCGATTGAATTCATGAACATCTACCCAATCGGTTTCGAGCCGAACGGTTCTTTCTGAAACCACCACCTGCTTCTGGCTGAGCGGAGATGAGTCTTAGGATCGTCGCTCCTAAGTGCGCGGATAAGGCGATCCTGTGCCCTTGCTTATTATCGAGAATCCCAAGTGCCTCCTTTGCGTGGGATGCCGAAACTCTTTTCGCCGGAAACGGAATTAAAATCCGTAGATACGGAGCGGCTGCAATCGGTTCGAAATTGGGTGGCAGAATCGAAAGCGCTCCATCGAACGACATGCGCCGGGGCTTTCGAATTTGCGCTGGATTGGTGAACCTCAGCAGCTAAGAGAGGTGGATGCTGGGATCTAGGAAAGGTCTCAAGTCGTACTGAGGTTCGATCTGTTCCGGATCCTCCGACTTGCCGAAGAAGCAGGCGTCGATCGATCGAAGGATTCAGGCAAGTTGTCAGCGACAATGAGTTGACCATCGAGGTAATGGCGACGCCATCATCCCGAAATACATGTACTAACAAAGCAGTCCGGATTGGAGTCTCCAGCACAAAGTTCCTGCGGAAGAAGGTGGTGATGTGTTTCGATGCCGGATCGGGTCCATAGGAAACCACCGTCGTCTCATCCCCATCCCCATAGCCAAATTGCCCAAACCCAGATTTCCAGCCTGAGTCGTCAGCACAGTATTCGAGGGTCGTCCAATCGGCTCCCTGGATCGGTGCTGCGATACTTCACTCGGAACCGAATCCAAAAAAATCTCAATTTCCTGGGCGACACCGGCGGCGCGGAAAAGCCGATGCCGGAAGCCCAAGGCAACAGCGCGAACAAGGCGAGAGCGTAACCAATTCATGCCGCTTCTTATCCCGCCAATTGCGCCGATAGGCAAAAGTCTATTCCGTCAGGGCGCGTTTCGGGTTCGCCCGTCCCGAGCCAGGGGCGAGCGCTTCGCCCAGCCGCTCCATTTCCGCCTTGATGGCATCGCCTTCGTAGAACGACAGCCAGCCGCGGCAGCGGACGGTTTTGCCGGGCGGGCAGTCGGGGAATCTCGGGTCGCTGTGTAGGCAGGGGACGTCGGCGTTGCCCCACGGGCGATGGATCGGCTGCCAGGCGGTCAGGACCCAGCGTTTGCCGTCCTCGGAGCGGCAGGCGACGAACGGCGACTCGATCACCTTGTTGTCGTTGGTCAGCGCGGTGAAGCCCGGCATCCCTTTGAGCATGACGCAGTTTTGGACGCGCAGGTCGGTGAGCCTCTCGCCCGTGCCGTTGGTCAGGCGCAGCTCCATTTTGACGCCGGTCGCCTCCGGGATGACGTCGCTTTCGAAGGCGATGCCGTTGGGCAGTTCGCGGCGCAGGCTCAGCCGCCCGTTTTCGCCGCGCTGCCATTCGCGTTTGGGCAACGCGATGCCCTGCTTCGTCCAGAGGGTATCGACATGCGTGTGGGCGAGGTAGGTCAGCCCGAGGTTCGACCAGATCGCCTCGGGCACATCGGCGACCGCGTAGCTGGCAGCGTCCCACGGCGCGAAGGCGCTGAACTTGGTCTCGCGCTGCGGGCGCACCGCACCGTCCAAGAATCCGATGCGCGGGTGCCGGCCGCCGGGATAGGGCAGGACGCGCAAAGCCTCGCCCGCCTTGCGCGCCGGCACCTTGCCGCGCTCGATCCCGAATCGCGCGCACGCGGCGGCGACCTCCGCCTCGGTCAAGCCGGTCGCCGCAGCGGCTTCCGCCTCGGTGAACCGGTGGTGCGCCACCATGTTGTCGAGCCAGTAGCGGAGATCATCGTCGGTCGCCGGTCGCCGCGCATCGCTGGCGGGTGGCGATCCGGCATCTTGGGCAAACGCGATGCTGGAGAGCAGACAGGTGGCGGCAATGGTGAGGGCGTGGCGCAGGGTCATCGGAAACCATCGGCGTGGAGGATCGGCGGTCAATGGGGAAGCCGCTCCGCCTTGCGCCGCCCCGCCAACCCGCTAGGCTCGCCCCAATGAAATCCCACCTGACCGCCGCCGCCCCGATCGCCGCCGCCGCGCTTTGCGCCTCCGTCTTGACCGCCGGAGCGCAAGAAAACCCGCAGCCGTTCGGCGATGACTTTCCGAATCTCGATTCCGCCGCCACGGGCGCGTGGTGGGAACCCGCGCCGCCCAAGGCGAAGCCGCGGCAGAACGCCAAGAGGATCGTCGAGATGGACGTGCCGCGCGACGAGGTCGTGGCGTTCGCGGTTTACACGCATGAGAGCGGCGTGCTGAAGCTCTCCGCGCAGCTCTTTCCGCTGAAGCCGGGCGAGGCGAAGGAGGCGCGGCTGGAGTTCCAGCGCGGCGGCGAGTGGAAGGAGGCGGCGAAGGCGGAAGTCCTCTACCCGGGCTGGAGCGCGCATTTCCGGATCGAAGGCTGGGACAACACGCAGGACGTGCCCTATCGCGTGCGGCATGGGGAGAAGGCGATGTTCGAGGGGCTGATCCGCAAAGATCCTGCCGGCAAAGACGTGATCGTGGTCGGCAGCCTGTCGTGCAACTCGAGCCGGACGGCGGGGCCGCGCCCGAAGATCGTGGAGAACTTGAAGTGGCAAGACCCGGATGTCCTCTTCTTCGCCGGCGACCAAACCTACCACCACACCGAGCACACCGCCGGCTGGCTCCAGTTCGGATTGCAATTCCGCGAGATCCTGAAGGACCGGCCCGTCATCGCGATCCCGGACGACCACGACGTCGGGCAGGCCAACATCTGGGGCGAGAACGGGAAGAAGGCATCGACCGCTGCGGGCCCGGACGGCGGTTACTTCTACCCGCCGGCTTATGTCAACATGGTGCAGCGCCACCAGACGTGGCACCTGCCCGACCCGGTTGACCCCGCGCCGATCGAGCGCGGCATCGGCGTTTATTTCACGCGGCTGCGCGTCGGCGGCATCGACTTCGCGATCCTCGAGGACCGGAAGTTCAAGTCGGGGCCGCAGGGCAAGATCCCGAAGATGGGACCGCGCCCGGATCACATCAACGACGAGAGCTACGATCCGAAAAGCATCGACACCGAGGGGCTCGTCCTGCTCGGCGACCGGCAGCTTACATTCCTGCGCGAGTGGGGGCAGGACTGGCAGGGTGCCGACATGAAAGCGGTGCTCTCGCAGACCGCCTTCTGCGGCGCCGTCCACCTGCATGGCTCGACCAACAACCGGCTGCTCGCCGACCTGGATTGCAACGGCTGGCCGCAGACCGGGCGGAACAAGGCGCTGCGCGAAATCCGCCGCGCGTGGGCGCCCCACCTCTGCGGCGACCAACACCTCGCCGTCGTCGTCCAACACGGCATCGACGCCCAGGGCGACGGTCCGTTCGCCTTCACCAACCCCGCCATCGTCAACACGATCTACGGCCGCTGGTGGCACCCGAAGGACGAGCAGGCGGGACCCAATCCGGTCCCGGGCAGCCCGCTGCCGTGGACCGGCGAATTCAAAGACGGCCTGGGCAACCCGATCCGCATGCTCGCCTACGCCAACCCGCCCAAGATCGGCGACGAAAAACAGCGCGCCGACGGCTACGGCATCGCCCGCTTTAACAAAACGGACCGCACGATCACGTTCGAGTGCTGGCCGCGCTTCGCCGACGCCAAGGACGGCGACAAGGCGCAATTCCCCGGCTGGCCGATCACGATCCGGATGGAGGACAACGACGGGCGCAAGCCCGCCGCCTGGCTGCCCGAGCTGACCATCGGCGGAGCCGACAACCCGGTCGTCCAAGTCATCGAAGAAAAGTCCGGCGAGATCCTCTACACCGCGCGCATCCGCGGGAACAAATTCCAGCCGCACGTCTTCGCCGAGGGCACCTACACCGTGAAGGTCGGCAAGGACGGCCCCGGCGGCGCGACGCTCAATGGGATCGAAGCCAAGGCGGACAAAGGCGCGGCGGGATCGCGCGAGGTTTCGCTGTAATTGATGCTGCATTTGCTTTGCCGATGTCGAAGCTCTCCGTCCTATTCATTCTCGCAGCCTGTTCGGCGAACGCATGGTCAGGGGTTCCGCCGGTGCCGAATTCGGACTCTCCGGACGAGAAGCTGCATGCCGTGATGGACTTTGATCGAGACCCGTCAATTTCGCCTACGTGGAAGGAAGGCGGTTTTCCAAAAATCGAGATCACGGAAAAGGCGACCGGCAAAGTCGTCGCTGCGATCGATTATTTTGGAGATCATGACTCCGACAATCGTCGGCTTAGGGATCGGGTGACCATCAGATGGAGGGCTGACTCCAAGGCATTCGCCATAGCGATCAACGGCCGCTTTTATTCAAATAGCAGGGTGCTGGCTGCGAACGAGCGCGGTGTCTATGTGGAAGTGCCGTTCCCGTCCTACCAACAGATGACCGGGTTTCCTTCCCCAGAGAGCAAAGACTTGCGCCCGCGAGGCAGGGCGACAGTAGAGGGCTGGGACGAAGAGGGCATCTTATCTTCGACCTTTTCTTTGTTCCATTGCCGACATTTAAGGGGCGCGATCCCTGGTCCACCGGGTTTGGCTCAAGGTCGAAGGTTCCGAGATGAAAACGGTGAAGGTCGCGCATGAAACCGGCGAGTGGCAGCATGGCGATTGGGTGTCGGACAGGGTGAAATAGGTGTTGGACCACCACGAATCGAATTGCGCGTTGCCATTCGTTGGGGCGAAACATTCTGGTCCACGCGCGCGTTCCTTCGGAATGCCGATCTGGATTTCCCTTCGCCAATTTTTCATCATCGCCGCTGCGTGCCTTGCGGTGCCATCGCATTTGTTCGCCGATCCGATCCGGGTGCGGGCGACCACCGAGGCGATTGAGATCGCCATGCCGGGCGAGGCGTCGAAGGCGGGCGGCGACGTGGCGGTCGTGGCGCTGCCGCTGGCTGGCGGCGGCGCTCCTGCCCAAGTCTATAATGGCTCCCCGGCATCGGTGATCCGGTTCGCCCGCGTGCAAGGCGGGCGCGACTTGGTGTTCGCGCGATTTCAGGTCGGCGATGCCGAGCCGCAGTTCGTCTCGGAATTCGGCGAGGCGGGGCGGGCGGCGGATTCGCGCATCGGCGCGGGTGGGAAGAAGGGATTGCGCTGCGTGCATGACCTGGCGGATGCCGAGGCGCTCGGCGTGCGGCACCTAGCGCGCAATGTGCGGCTCGGCGATCTGGTCGATTGGCGCGCGATGGGCGAGGGCGAATTCGGGCAGGTCGTCGATGGCGAGCGCATCGCGATGCGCCCCGGCGCGGTGCGGGCGCTCGATGGATTTTGCCGGGAGGCGGAGGCGCGCGGCATGAGCGTGACGGCGGTGTTTTACAACGGCAGGTAGGCGGCGGCGAGGCAGCCCGCTCATCCATCCGTCCACCGACCTCGGCGCGTCCCCGACCGGCGTGACCGCCTTCAATACCGCGACGCCGGAGGGCGTGCGCCACCTCCGCGCGGCGCTCGAATTTCTCGCCGACCGCTATGTTCGCCCCGGTCAAGGCGCGGGGCGGATCGACGCGCTCGTGGTCGGCAACGAGGTGAACAGCCATTGGATGTGGCATCACCAGGGCGATGCCGCCGCCGCCGACGTGGCGCGCGACTACCACGCGGCGCTCCGCCTCGCCTGGCTCGCCATCCGCAGCCGCAGCGCCAATGCCCCGGTCTATGTTTCGCTCGACCACCACTGGACGAGCTACGGCATGCCCGAGGCGACGCGCGCGATGTCTGTAGCGCGACCTATTGGAGAAGGTCGGGACGCTCTCCCGCGCGGGCGGCGACTTCGATTGGGCGGTCGCCTACCACCCGTATCCGGAGAATCTGTTCGACCCCGCCTTCTGGAAGGACCGCGCTTGCCCCGATTCATTCGACGCGCCGAAAATCAGCTTCAAAATATCGAGGTCCTCGCCCGCTGGCTGGATCAGCCGGACCAACGCTGCGGCGAAAAGGCGCGCCGGATCTCGCTGACCGAACAAGGATTCCACTGCGGTCCGGACCGCAGGCGGAGGCGCTGCAAGCCGAGGCTTACCGCCGCGCGTTCGCCAAAGTCGCCGCGCTGCCGCAGATCGACGCCTTCATCTACCACCGCCACGTCGATAGCCCGCACGAAGGCGGCCTGAGCCTCGGGCTCCGTGAATTCGACGCCGCCGCGCCCCATCAGATGGGGCGCCGCGCGCGATCTGGGGAGGCGATGCAGCAGGCGGGCGAGGAGGCGCCCGTGCCGTGAGACGAGGCGCTAGACCCCAACCGACTCCGGCTTCATCACCTCGGCGGGCTGCGGCGATGGCGTGGCGGCCGCGCGTTGGGCGGACGGCAGGAAGAGGGCGTGCAGCTCCGCCTTGAGCCACTGCATTACCGTCCCGCACGAGCCGGAAGGCGGAGAAATCGGCGGAGAAACTGCGGCTGACGATGAAACGGCGGTCGGTATTGCGCCGCCCGTAGCATCCGGCGGCGAGCCGCTTTTTGGCGATGGCGACGAGCCGGCGATTGTAGAATGCCATGAACTTGGCGAAGGCGGCTCCCGCCGGGCCGTTGTAGGGCATCCGCTCGAATTCGTCTTCGCCCAGCTCATAGACGAGCCGGACCGGTCCGACGAAGTAGGTGCCGACGTCCATGAGGAAGGCGGCGAACATCAATTCGGCGTCCCCGAGGTATTCGTATTTGTTGCGGTAGATCGCGTTGAACCAGCGGAAGTAGCTTTCGCGAAACTCTTGGTTGAAACGCTCGCCGGCCGCCAGCGGGCAGCCGCCCATCATCGCGCGCGAGACGGTGCGCACGCCGGCGACGATGCTGTGCGAGCAATAGTCGAGCCCCTGGCTGTAAAGCGGGTCCATGAAGCCGGCGGCATCGCCGACCAAGACCCAGCCGTCGCCCGCCGCGCGCTCCGAATAATAGGGCAGGTGCGAGTAGGTGCGCACGTCTTTCTCGACCGGCTCGGCGTTGCCGAACATCTCTTGCCCGACCGGATGGGAGACGAGATGCGCCTTGAGCCGCTCGCCGAGGCTGCCGCCCGCCGGGAGCTGGAAGATCCGCGGATCCCACGTCACGCCCGCCGAAACGTCGCCGTCCTTCAGCGGGATGATCCAGCACCACCAGCCGCGCCCCATCAGGTGGTTGGTCGCCGTGCCGCGCCCCGCCCAGACCGCCTCGCGGAAACATTCGCCCATCTTCGACCGGAACATCGCGTCGTCGATGTCCGCCGCGCCGCGGAAGCGCGCCCAGAGCGAATTCGTCGGGTGGTCGTCGAGCCGCCGCCAGTGGCCGGTCTGCCGCGCGATGACCGCCGCCTTGCCGCTGGCGTCGATGATCCAGCCGGCGGTGATCTGGCGCTCGCCGTCCGCCGACTTTATAGTCAGCCGGTTCTTCCCCGCGCCGCCGAGTTCGATGTCGCGCGCGGCGGCGGGTCGGGCGACCTCGCAGCCGGCGGCTTCCGCCATGGCGAGCAGATGCGGGTCGAGGTGCGAGCGGTCGAGCTGGTAGGTGGGCAGGCGGACCTGGAATTTCGAGCCGATCTCCGCGCAGCGGGACATGCACTCGTTGCCGCCGCCGTTGAACCAGAGCCGCAGCCCGTGCTTGGTGATATGGTTCTGGGAGAGATAGCGGTGCAGCCCCAGCACCCGCGTCAAAAAACAGCCCGAAACCTCCGAGGTCGATTCGCCTACTTTGCGGTCGAATTCGGCGGCTTTCTCCACGATGAGCACGCGGAGTTCCGGGTGGTCGCGCTTGAGCAAATAGCCCGCGCACGCGCCGGAAAACGAGCCGCCGAGGATGGCGACATCATAGTCGGTATCAGGCAGGGGAGAGAGTTTCACGCCGGAGCATACGGCGCGCGGGCGAGGATGGAAACAGGAATCGGCACCGGATCGACGCTCCCAGCTGATCGCGCCCTAGGCTTCGACCTCGACATTGTCGATCAGCCGCGCCTTGCCGAAGAAAACCGCCGGTAACGCCTGAGCGGGCGGCGCCGATCTCGTCCACCGGCTGGATCGTCTCGGCGTCGGCGACCTCGAAATAATCGATCCTGCCGAGCGGCGCGTCCCTGGCGATCCTCTGGCGGAAGGCGTCGCCGATCGCGGTGGCGTCGCGTTCGCCCGCGCGGATCTGATCGCGGCAGGCGAGCAACGCCTGGCGGGAGGGCGGGAGCACGGGCGCGCTGCTGCGGCGGTGAGGTAGCGGTTGCGGCTGCTCAGGGCCAAGCCGTCCGGCTCGCGCACCGTCTCGCAGCCGGCGATCTCGATCGGGACATTGAGGTCGCGGACCATGCGGCGGATGATGGCGAGCTGCTGGTAGTCCTTCTTGCCAAAGACCGCGATGTCTGCGCCGGCGATGTTGAAGAGCTTGAGCACGACCAGGCAGACGCCGGCGAAGTGGCCGGGGCGGCGCGCGCCGCACAGGTGGCGGGAGAGCAGCGATTCATCCACCGCCACCGAGGCATCCGGCGCATACATCTCGGCGGCGTTCGGCGCGAAGATCAGATCGGCTCCCTCCCGCGCGCAGATCGCGGCGTCGGCATCCAGCGTGCGCGGGTAGGCGTCGAAGTCTTCGTTTGGCCCGAACTGGGTCGGGTTGACGAAAATCGTGACGCAGACGGTGCCGCCGCCGCTCGCCAGCCGGCGCGCCTCGGCGATCAAGGCGGCGTGGCCGTCGTGCAGGGCGCCCATCGTCGGCACGAGCACGACGGGTCGCGGCGCGGCGGCGAGTTCGGCGCGGAGATCGGCGATCGAAGGGATGGTTTTCACGGCTGGCGGCGGCTTACGCCTCGTCGATGCCCGCGTAGTCGTCCTCGTCGAGCCGCCCGGCGTTTTCGCTGCGGGTGATCGAGATCTCGCCGAGCGCCTCGCTTTGCTCCACGCGGAACTGCCGCAGTTTGATCAGCTCCAGCAGCGCCAGGAAGGTGACGATGACTTCGGTGCGTGAGGTGGCGCGCTCGAACAATTCGATAAACCGGAGGCTGCGCCCCGGCTCGATGTGGGTCAGCAGGTAGTCGATCTTGTCGCTCACCGTGAACCGGTCGTCCACGATCTCGCCCAGCTCGCGGCTGTCCTCGAAGCGCGAGAGCACCTTTTGGAAGGCGCGGATGAGGTCGAAGATCCCGATCTCGGGCATCGACTCCGGCTCGTCCTTCGGCAGCTCGGGCTTCTCCGGGTGGGCGGCGAACATGTCCTGCTGCTCGACCTCGCGCTTGCCCAGGAATTCGGCGGCGTCCTTGAACTTTTTGTATTCGATGAGCTGCCGGATCAGGTCCCAGCGCGGATCGTCCTCCTCGGCGTCCTCCTCCGGCGGCTGGTGGTGGCGGGGGAGCAAGGTGCGGCTCTTGATGTACATCAGGGTTGCCGCCATGACGATGAATTCGGAGGCCAGCTCGATGTTCAGCATCTTGAACATGTCCATGTATTCGAGTGCTGCTTCGTGATCCGCTCGATCGAGATATCATAGATATCGACCTCATCTTTTTGATGAGGTAAAGGAGAAGGTCGAGCGGACCTTCGAAGATCTCGAGTTTTACTTTGTAGTCTGGCTCCACGGGGCGGGGACATAGCCGCGCCCGGCGGGCGGTGCGAGGGAAATTTTCGGCGGCTGGGCGGGTGGCTGCGCCTGCCCGCCAAAACGGAAATCGGCACGCCCAAGCGCCGCAAACCAACCCTGTCGAGGCGGCGCTCCTGCCGCCTGCGCACCTGCGGACTCGAAGCCCGGTCGATCAATCGGCGTCACCCGCCTCACCGCGCTGGCGCTCCCGCCGGTCGTGGCGCTTGACCCGCGAAAAAAGGAAGGCGATGGCGGCGCCTATCGCGATGCCGGCGGCAAAGGCGATCCAGACGATGGGGGCTTCGAGCGTGGTGATATGGAGGAGCATCGGCGCATTTTAGCGGCGGATCGGCGGTCCGCCAGCGGGATCCGGCGATTCGCGGCCGGTTGCTCATCGCGTCTGATCGCATTGTTTCAGTCCAGCCGATCCAGCCTGAACGATCGGGCCGGCACGCGCCGTTTGCATTCTTGGTCCGGCAGCCAATCAATCAGCGCTTTCTGGTGTGGCGTGCAGCTAGGAGACGTTCGTTCCTCTTCTCGTTCCTTCTTCTTCGAAAGAAGCGTTTTGCGCATAGGAAAACGAGAATGGCGGCTACGGCGGCAAGGGCGATCCAAGCAAAAGTCGGAACCTCGGAGAGAAGGGCGTAGAACGCATCCTGCAGGGTCATATGGAGGAGCATCGGCAGCATTTTAGGGGCGGATCGGCGGTCCGCCAGCGGGATCCGGCGGCGGACCGGAGCCGATTCGCGGCCGGCCCGGCATTGGGGCTTGCCCATCGCGCCGGTCGCCATTCTTTTGGCGGTCCCGCCTTGCCTGCCAAAGACGCATGAAACCCGAAGTAAAAGACGAAACCTACAACGACCTGATGAATCGCTGGGCGGCGCAGCAGAGCTTTCTGACGCGCCTGCGCCTCCGGCTGATGCGCCCGAACCCAAAGTCCCCGGTCGCCCTCCGCTTCCTCGGCTACGTGGTCCGCGTCGTCGCGCTGGTCGCGATCCTTTGGGGGATCTATTACGCGATCTTGAAGCAGCACCTGAAAAGCAATGGGTTCGCCGAGCAGATCGCGGCGGGGGCTGCCGCGCCGCTGCACGCGGAGGACGTGAAAATCCGCCCGTTTAATTGGAAGGGGACCCGCGGCGTGACGAAGGAATTGCGGGCGAAGGGCGCGGCCGGCGCCTTCTACTCGGAGCTGGTCGCCCGCGGCGTGGTCATCGAGGTGCCCGCCTCCCAGTTCTTGAACGCGGAGTGGTCGGTCGAGTCGGTCGATGTCGCCGCTGCCGAGGTATTGCTGCGATCCGGGCGCGCGGCGGCGGACGTTCCCGCGCCGGAGGCGGTCAATCCGGACGACATCGACTTGCCGGAGACGCTCGACCTCAAGGCGCTGGAGACAGAGGGCGCGCCGCTCAACTTCGATCTATTCAACGACGATCCGGCTCCCGCGAGCGAGGATCCGCTGGGCGCCATGACCCGCGCGGATGGATTGCCGGTCCTCGCCGCCGGGATGGGCGTCAGCCCCGATCTGGCAAAGCTCCGGTTCAAATCGCTCATCGTGCGCGATGGAAACTTGGCGTGGGGCTATGCGGCGACGACCCGCGGGATCCTCCGGCACTCGGAGATCACCCTCACGCCGCCTGCTGCCCCCGGCGGATCGTGGAAGGTGCGGGCGAATGGCGGGACGCTGCGCCAGAACTGGCTGAGCGATTTGAACGTCGGGCACATCGAGGCAGAGGTCGGTGATTCCGCCATCACGATCAAGAGCGGCGAGGTGGTGATCGGCGAAGCCGGGCGATGCGCGTTGACCGGATCGATCCAGATTTCCGGGGGGACGCCGGTGGACCTTCGGCTCGCCGGGTCGGGCATCGCGTTGAAGGACCTCGCGCCCAACGCCATCGAACCCTTTATCGCGGGTGAGGCGGACGTCGCCATGACTTTCTCCGGCGATCTCAATTCCCGGAAAGGCTTGGCCGTCGCCGCTAAGATCACGCCGCTGGAGGGCGCGACGCTGCGCGGCCTGCCGATCCTCAACGTCCTCGCCTCCACCTTGGTCGAACCCCGCTTTCGCCTAGTCCCGCTGACTGGCGGCGAGATCGCCTTCACCACCGGCGAGGGCAAATGGGAGACGACCGCGTTGAATCTAGAGTCGAAGGGCGTCTGCCAGATCGTGGCCGAACTCAAGGGCACCCGCCTCGGGTTCTACGAAGGGACGCTGCGCATCGGCATCCCGCCCGAAAAACTCGCCAGCCTGGAGCCGGGATTCCGCGCCGAACATTTCGCGGCGGGCGAAGGCGGGCTGGAGTGGCTCGACGTGCCGCTCAATGCCCGCGACCCGAACCCGACCGAGGGAGCCGCCCGCGCGTTGGGCGAAGCCTTCGCCCAATCCCGCGAGAAATAACACTTGGGCGCCGACCATGGAAGACGCCGCCGCCCTTTTGCTGATCCGCGCAGTGCCCAACGCCAAGCGCAGCGAGGTCGCCGGGGCGGATCCCGACGGCACGATCCGCATCCGGCTCGCCGCGCCCGCCGTGGATGGCAAAGCGAATGCCGCGCTGCGAGAATTCCTGCGCAAGGCGCTCGGCGTCCCGAAATCGGCGGTCGCCATCGTGCGCGGCGAGAAGGCGCGGCAGAAGCTGGTCCGCATCGAAGGGGTCGCCGAGTTCGAGGCGCTGGAGCGGCTCGGCTTGTAGGCAACCGGCGATTTTGGCTTCACTCGCGTGGCTTTCCCGCTACTCGTTCGGTCATGGACTTTTCTTTTTCCCCCGAGCAAGAATCCTTGCGCAAAAAACTGATCGCCTTCGCCAATGAATCGCTCAACCCCGGAGCCGCCGAGCGCGAGAAGGCGGCCGTGTTTTCCCGCGATCTGTGGAAGCGCTGCGCCGACGCGGGCATCCTCGGCTTGGCGGTGCCGGAGGAATTTGGCGGGCAGGGGCATGACCCGGTTACGGTGGCCGCCGCGATGGAGGCGCTCGGCTACGCCTGCGAGGACGCCGGCTTCCTCTTTGCGATGGGCGCACACATGTTCGCCTGCGCCGCGCCGCTGGTGAAATTCGGCACCGCCGAGCAGAAGGCGCGCTTCCTCCCTGCGCTGTGCGACGGCACGCTGGTCGCGGTCAATTCGATGACCGAGCCGGAGGCGGGTTCCGATATGGGCGCGATCGCCGCGACCGCCGAGCGCTGCGGAGACGTCTATAAGATCTCCGGCGAAAAGACGATGGGGACCAACGGTCCGGTCGCCGACCTCGCCTTGATCTTCGCCGCGACCGCGCCGGAAAAGGGCTGCACGAAAAGATCACCGGGTTCATCATCGACGCGGGATCGCCGGGCTTCGCCGTCACCAAGACGTTCGAGACGCTCGGGCACCGCTGCGCGCCGATCGGCTTGATCCATCTCGATGGCGTCGAGGTGCCCGCCGACCGGGTCATCGGCGGGCGCGAGGGCATCGGCGCGGCCACCTTTAACCACGCGATGAACACCGAGCGCATCATGCTCTTCGCCGCCCACTGCGGGGCCATGCAGCGCATCCTAGAGGGTGCCATCCGCCACGCCCGGAAGCGCAAACAATACGGCCAGCCGATCGGCAAGTTCCAGGCGGTCGCCCACAAGATCGCCGACATGAAGGTGCGGCTCGAAGCGGCGCGCCTCCTCGTCTTCAAAGCCGCCAGCCGCCTCGACTCCGCGCGCGACGTCGCGCTCGACGCCTCGATCGCGAAGGTCTTCGTCAGCGAATCCTTCGTCCAGGCCGCCCAGGACGCGCTCCAGATCCGGGGCGGCTACGGCTACATGGTCGGCGAAGGTCCCGAGCGCGACCTGCGCGACGCGCTCGGCACGACGCTCTATTCCGGGACCAGCGAGATCCAGCGCAATATCGTCGCGGCGTGGCTGGGGCTTTGATCTCTGATTGCGCAATCCGCCATCGACGCCACGTTCTCCGGGATCGCCAGCGCCCGGATCAATCGTCGCGACGCACGGCGCACGGTGCGGGAAGGGACCTGCGATAGGCGCAAATCCTTTGGCAATTCCTCTTACCGCTTTTCCGTAGCGTGTCATAGCGTTGCACAGCGTTCACTTTCAGCCCGTTGTGGCGGGTCTTTTTTCCATTGCGTTTCGCTGTCTTCGCCGTTTTCCGCGATTGTGCGCATGTTAGTGTATAAAACTCGTGTAAACTCAGAGCGGCTTTCCCGCCGCACTTTTGCGCCGTCTATAATTTCCTTGACGGGCGCCTCCCCGGTGGTGGTGGCGTGCACCCTGGCGTTGGCAGTGTGGTCCAGCGAGTGCCGCCGCTGCGCCGGGTTCTCGAGAGTCGACTCTTTAAGGAAGTTGTCCTTGAGTAGTGTCCATCTATCGACCTTCCTTCGTCCCGGGCTGGGGATACCCTTGCAATCGCAGCCAACCCAACAAAATAACCACCAACCCAATGCCGGCAGCCACCCAGTTTTAACGATCTGTGGGACATCCCCTGTTCCCGTCTTCCCGTCTATGCGGTTTAGTCCATTATTCATCACTTTGGCGGGACCGCATCCATTGTAGCTCTAGGTCTCCAAGATTTTTAACGGGAGCTTTTGGAACCAACCCAACTTGCGCAAGGTCATTATAAGCATCCCGGATCACCCAAACTTCCTCCGGCGAATTGCCCATCGCCAAATGGCTAAGCTCTGAATGCATGACGGAAACAAATCTTACATATTTTGGCGAGTATATTTGTTCTCGACTGATTTCTCGCTTGATTACATCGAGAGCATCCGCCTTCATTTCTTCTGAGCCCCGCCTGACCCTCAATGAATATATGTATGCCTTTAGTCCATAATTTTCATCTGATACGATCTCATCTGCTAGCGAGCTGATGGATCCTATCCCTTTAAATGCCGCCAAATTTTCTTTGGTTATCAGCTCCTTAACCATTCGGCGTTCAATGGGAATATATTTATGTAGGGGCTGGCGAAATTTCTCGAACTTGAGCAACATGGCGGCGGCGGCGAATCTGTTGTCTTGTCGGCGACTACCAGATTTGCCGCGACGCCCGTGAAATACAATGATCTCCAAGCTATCGATAACAATATTTACGGAAGACGGGTCGCTCTCGATAAGTTCAAATATGCCAACTTCCAGATAGCCTAAAGCGTCTAATGAGGCTGATTGAACATCAGGGTTGTCATCTCGGCTCAGCCTCATCAGTATCGGTAGCGTACTTTTGGTAAGCGTGGTATCGGCAACAAAGCCGGGCCAAGTAGTAAGAAACATTGATGCGGCGTCTTCTCGGTCCTTTGCGCTTGTTGAGTTCGATAGCTCTTCTATCCTTCGAAACAACGGGGAAAGTTCTGCATCGACGAGCGGATTCGAGGAATCTTGAGGCAAGACAGAGCCCGAAATCACCAATGCGGATAAAAATACAAAAGGTTTTGCGTTCATATCTACTTATTTTTTATAGGAAATGGACCTGCTTTTTTGTCCTCCGATTGCCTTCGATTTATAAGGTAGGATGTTCTTATTTCGCGTGGGTGGGTGCCCCTACCACGCCGGTTCCATCGCGTCGCCGATCTTGTAGAACGGCAGCCAGGCCAAGCCGACGGCTTTGACGCTGATGTTCTTCTTCAGCGGGCGGATCGACTCGGTTTCGAAGCGCTCGGCGAGGGGATCGAATTTGGCTTTGATCGACTCGATCTCGCGGAGGAGTTCGGCTTCTAGCGCGGCGATCTCGGCGTGGAGTTCTTCGACGCGCTCTTCGGCGGCATCGACGTCTTTGGATTCCTTCCACGCCTTGCTGGCGCTGCCGGTCACGCTGCGGGCGCTGGTCATCGAGACGCGCTTCCTGCCGAAGAGGACGCCGAAGATGGTCGCCCCGATGTTGAGGGCACCTTTCAGCTTGGCGCTCCGGCTTTGCTCGGCTTGCTCGGCGACCTTGCGTTCGGCGGCGCGCAGCCGGTCTTGCAGGCGGTCGAGCTTCGAGGCGTAGCTGGCGCGCAGTTCCTCCACCTTGTCGTCGCGCAGTTCGCGCGCCTTGTGCTGGAGCCGGGCGCGGAAGTCGCCCTCGCTTTCGCCGGGCTGCGAGTATTCGTCGAACGTCGGGCTGTGCAGGATCTCCAGCGCGCCGTTATGATAGATCCAGTCGGTGAATTCGCCTTTTAAGTCGGTGTAGGTTTTCGTTTCGGCAGCCTCCGGCGGGAGCGCGGCGAATTCGCCCCCCTTCGGCGGCACCGTGTCCAATCCGTCGATGCCGACGCCGAGCGGCTCGGGGTTGAGCCAATCGACGGCCGCGAAGCCCTGGTCGATCCGGTTGAGGAAATCGAACGACTTCACCGTGTTGACGTTCTTCTTCGCATCGACGATCCGCGCCTCGCCGCAGCGGACGATGGCGGGCAGCCAGACGGCTTCGCCCGCGCCGTCCGGGTTGGTCGGCGGCATGAAATATTGGTTGATCGAGGCGGGCACCGCCGGGCGCTTTTCCTCCGGCTCGGTCGCGGCGGGGACGGCGGCGGGCGCTGGAGCCTGCGCGGCGGCGGGTTGCGCGTCCGGTTCGATGGCAGCGGGCGCGGGGCGCTTCGGGTCCATCAGCTTTTTGATCTGGGTGCGGGTCAGCGGGCCGCGCAGATAGCTCATCACCCAGCGGACCTGAAACGTGACCGGCCCGTCTTCGTGCACGTTGTTGAGCAAAAAGACGCGGGTGCCGAGACCGGCGAGGATTTCCTCCATGCGCGCGCGGTTGAAGCCGGAGTCCTGCTGCGCGGCCGCGCCCTCCAGCCCGTCGAGGACCCGCGCCTTGTCCCGCTCGGTCTGCAATCGCCCGAGGAACCAGGTCCCGATGTTCGACAGCGCCTTGTAGTCGAGGTCCACCGGGTTCTGCGTGGCGAGCAGCACGCCCAGCCCGAAGGCGCGCGCCTGCTTGAGCATCGTCATGATCGGCTTCTTCGACGGCGGGTTGGCGGTCGGCGGCAGGTAGCCGTAGATCTCATCCATGTAGAGCAGCGCGCGCAGGCTGCTGGTCCCCGCCTGGGCGCGCATCCAGCCCAGCGTCTGGTTGAAAAGCAGCGAGACGAAGAACATCCGCTCGGTGTCGTTGAGGTGGGCGATCGAGAAGATGCTGATCCGCGGCTTGCCCTCCGGCGTGTAGAGCATGCGCTGGATGTCGAGCGGCTCGCCTTCCAGCCACGAGGCGAAGCCCGGCGCGGCGAGCAAGTTGTTGAGCGCCATCGCCAGCTCAAAGCGCTTCTTCTCCGGATAAAATGCCTCCACCTCCAAGACGCCGACTTTTTCGAACGGCGGCGACTGGATGTAGCCGATCAGCTTGGCCAGATCGAGGTCTTCCTCCTTGCGCCAGCAGGTGCCGAGGATCGACGACATCAGGATATGCTCGCGGCTCTGGATCGGGTCCGCGTCGATCCCCATCAGCCCGAGCAGGCTCGACACCGTGCTCTCGATCCGCTCGCCGAACAGCTCCGCATCGTCGATTACCTCGAAGCTCGGCGCGCCCAGCGAGCTGAGGATCGAGACCGGCAGCCCGGCGCTGCTGCCCGGCGTGTAGATGCTCACGTCCACCTTCTCGGTGAACTGCCGCACCCGCTCGCCCGTCTGCCCCCACTCGCCCAGCCCCTTTTTCCAGAGGTCCGCCTGCCCCTGCGCGAATTCGTCCGGCGTCTTGCCCTTCTTGCGCGCGTCCTCCTCGTTGATCCACGGGCGGAAGTCCTCACCGCGAAACTCCGGGAAAGGCTCAGCATCAGGTTGGCGATGTCGCCCTTCGGATCGACCACGATCGCCGGCACCCCATCCATCGCCGCCTCCTCCAGCAACGCGATGCAAAGCCCCGTCTTCCCCGATCCCGTCATCCCCAGCACCACGCCGTGCGTGACCAGATCCTTGGAATCATAGAGGACCAGCGACTCCGCCATTTCGCGGGTCGCCACATCAAATTCGCGCCCCAAATAAAAGGCGCTCCAGCTTTTCGTAATCATCGACGCGTAAGTCCATGGAACGGAGGATAGGCGGATCTACCAATCGCGCCAGCGGAGGATCGTCCGGGCTCGCCGAATTGGGGGCGTTGCCAAGTCAAGGTTTCGGATCGAGAATCCGCCCTATGAGCTTCGTTCGAATTCCAGCAGGTCGCTATCAGTTAGGTTCAATCCGCCTATTGCTTGCTAATGTGGAGGAGCGTCTGGCGAGCAGGATTGCTTCTCGATCAAGAGATTGCCACACGGTTTTCCTGCCCGGTCCATCGAGCTAACGGAGTTTTCGATTTCGATGGAGACGATCAGGCTCCCTCAGCCATAGAAAGCTCGCCCGAAGAGTTTGATGACCTGCAATCGATCGAGGACCTCAGCCATTCTTTGAACCGGTTTTTGAGGCGTGTTGGAACGCGGCTTCCGTTTGAGGACGAGCTTGAGGCGGCTTTTTGGGGGCGCGCTTTTCCTTGGGGAGATGAAATTCCTGATGGGATTCCATACCAAAATCAAACTTCGTTTCTGGGGCACACGCGACCATCTCTTTCCGGTCTTCGTTTTAATTCTAGCTCATACGTCGTTGAAATTGCCGACGGGATACTCAAACTCGGGGATGGCGGCGAAGCTGTTTGCGGTGCGTATCCTCCGCCCATCGGCTGGCTTTGTTATAGCCCAAGTTTCCGACTGGCAGATTCTGACATCGAGGGCTGCTTTTGGGAATTCTTGGAAGACGCTGAGTTTCGGCAAGTCCTGTTGTAGGCAAGTCCGATTCGAGGAGGTTTTGCGAAAGCGTTTGGAACCCGCCCCAAAAACCAACCGTTTGAAATCGCCGCCGCACCCGCTAGCCTTGCCGCCTTTCCCCACTAGAAATCGGAACCCGAACCCTTCGAAATCTTAGGACCCATGAGCGAAAAGCATTCCTTCCAGGCGGAGGTCCGGCAGTTGCTGGACATCGTCATCCACTCCCTTTACACGGACAAAGAAATCTTTGTGCGCGAGCTGGTGTCGAATGCCTCCGACGCGCTGGAGAAGCTGCGGCACACGCAGTTGACCGAGAAGGATGTCTTCGACGGAAGCCTGCCGCTGGAGATCAACATCACCACCGACGAGACGGCGAAGACGATCACGATCGCCGACTACGGGATCGGGATGACGCGCGAGGAATTGGTCGAGAACCTGGGGACGATCGCGCATTCGGGGACCAAGCAATTCATCAAGGCGCTGCAGGAGAGCGGGCAGAAGAACGCGGGCGTGATCGGGCAGTTCGGCGTCGGGTTCTACAGCGCGTTCATGGTGGCGAAGGCGGTGCGCGTTTACACCCACTCGTGGCGGGAGAGCGGCGAGCACCTGTGCTGGACGAGCGATGGCGCGACGGGCTACGAGATCGAGGAAACGCCGGGTCAGCGCCGCGGGTGCAAGATCGTCATCGAGCTGAAGGACGACTGCGAGGAGTTCGCCAAGAAGGAGCGCGTCCGCGGCATCCTGACCCGCTACTCGAATTTCGTGCCGTTCCCGATCAACCTGAACGGCGAACGCATCAATACGGTGGAAGCGATTTGGATGAAGCCGAAGTCCGAGGTCACCGCCGAGCAGTATGCCGAGTTCTACAAATTCATCGGGCACGACGTCGACGAGCCGCGCTACACGATGCACTTCAGCGCCGACGCGCCGCTGGCGATCAACGCGCTGCTCTTTGCTCCGAAGGAGAACCGCGAGCTGCCCGGCATGGGGATGCTCGATCCGGGCGTCTCGCTCTACTGCCGCAAGGTGTTGATCGACGACTCGCCGAAGCAACTGCTGCCCGAGTGGCTCCGCTTTCTGCGCGGCGTGGTCGATAGCGAAGACCTGCCGCTCAATATCTCGCGCGAGACGATGCAGGACAGCGCGCTGGTGCAGAAGCTCAACCGGGTGATCGCCAAGCGCTTCCTCAAGTTCCTCGACGGCGAGGCGGGCAAGGACGCCGCCGCCTATGCCGAATTCTACGGCAAGTTCTCGCGCTTCCTCAAAGAGGGGATCTGCACCGACTTCGAACACCGCGAGGCGCTCGGCAAACTGCTGCGCTTCGAGTCGTCCGCCGAGGAACCCGGCAAGCAGATCGGGTTCGCCGACTACGTCGCGCGGATGAAGGACGGGCAGGAGGCGATCTACTATCTGGTCGGCGACAGCCGCGAGGCGATCGAGTCCGGCCCTTACATCGAGGCGTTCAAGGCGCGCGGCTTGGAGGTGCTCTATCTGCTCGAGCCGATCGACCAATACGTGGCGGCGTCGGCGGGCGACTTCGATGGCAAGAAACTCGAAGCGGCGGACGCGGCGGACCTCGACCTCTCGAAGTTCGAACCCGCTCCGGATGCGGCGGAAGGCGAGCCGCTGGGCGCCGACGAAGTCAACGCGCTGTGCGGCTGGCTCAAGGAATCGCTCGGCGAGTCGGTCGGCGCGGTCCGCCCCGGCACAAGGCTGGTTGGCTCCCCGGCGATGGCGCTGCAGCCGGACGGCGCAATGTCGCCGCAACTGCGCGAAATGATGAAGGCGCTCGGCCAGGGCGAAGCGCCGGCGGTCAAGGTCGACCTCGAAGTCAACCCGCGCCACGGCGTGATCAAAGGTCTCGCCGCCGCGCGCGAAGCCTCGCCCGAAGTCGCCTCGCTCGCCGCCCAGCAGATCCTCGACAACGCGCTCCTCGCCGCCGGTTTGCTCGACAGCCCCAGCGCTTTAATCAAACGCGGCTACGCGATTTTGGAAAAGGCGCTGAAGGGGTGACTTGCGAAACCGCTCTCTATGAGCATCAAAAAAGTCGGGCTAAATTTGCATTGACACATCGGGCGCGATTTCGGAGAAAGAGGAATATCGACTATGAAAACACCGCTTCTCTCCGCCTTGGTCCTCGCCGCCCTCTCCGCGCCCTCGTTCGGGGTGATCGCCTATGTCGTTGACGCAGGCGGGACCGGAAACCAAACGTTCGGCGGATCGCTGGGCATGGACTTCAATGTGCAGGCGGCGGACGGCATCGCGGTGAACCGCCTCGGCGTCTTCGATTCCGGCTCCGATGGGCTGAACCTGCCGATCTCGGTCGGGATCTTCGACCGCAACACGGGTTTGATGGTCGGGACCTCGCAGACGCTGAGCGGCTCGGGCGCGACGCTCGCGGATGGCAGCCGGTTCGTCGATCTCGCTTCGCCCATCGGCCTGCCCGCCGGATTCCAGGGCAGCATCGTCGCCTGGGGATACGGCGCGGGCGAACCCAACGGCAATGGCGCCCCGGCGCGCAGCGTAAACAGTGGCGGCGGCAACCTCTACTTTCTCGGCGCCGGTCGCTGGGACAACGCGGCGGGCGTCCTCCCGGCCAATATCGACGGCGGTCCCTTTAACCGCTATGCGGCGGGCACCTTCGACTTCACCCAAAACAATGTGATCGCGCCCTCGATGGCGTATGCGATCCCGGCGGGCACGGCGGGCAACCAAAACTTCGGCGGTTCGCTCGGGCAGGAATTCATCGTCCAGAGCAATGTCTTTGTCTCCCAGCTCAGCGTCTTCGATGACCTGTCGGACGGTATCGCGCCCGGCACCACGATCACGGCGGAACTCTGGGACAACGACCTGGGCACCGTCGTCGCCTCCGAGATCTTCACCGCCAACGACCCCGGCACGCTGGTGGGCGGGTTCCGCGTCAAGGACCTCGCCAGCGATCTGATGCTCACGCCCGGCGCTTACACGATCGTCGCCCACGGCTACAACGCGGCGGAGCGCAACGGCAACGGCGGCAGCACGCCCGCGCTCATCTCGCTCCTCAACGACGCTCCCGGCTTCCTCGAATTCACCGGCACCTCGCGCTTCGGCACGGCCGGAGCCTATCCGGGAACGCCCGACGGCGGTCCGCAAAACCGCTACCTCGCCGGGAACTTCACCTACTCGATCCCCGAGCCAAGCCGCGCCGCTCTCCTGCTGCTCGGTGTGGCAGGTGTGTGCTTGCGTCGCCGGCGGTAAGGCGGGAATCGGTGATCTCCCCCGGGAAAATTTGACAGTCTACAGATTTGATCAACTCCGTTGATTGAAGATAAGATGAAGGCAAGCGACCAGGAAATTGACGATGAG
>JAWLBD010000031.1:0-75911 GCA_041395145.1 Verrucomicrobiales bacterium
ACCTATCCTACCGAATACGTGGATCGGATCCAAATGGTCGGCCCCGATGTCTTCCTGATCCAACAACACCTGGAGGGTCGGATCGTGACCCAGCCCGGCGCGGCCTCCGTTACCAACCCCACGGGTTCCGGCGAGCCCGAGGTTGCCGGTTTTCGCCACGTCATCTGGGACACCTTCACCAACCCTCCGCCCGGCTTCGCCGATCTTGAGCGGGAGCAACGCGCCGCCAGCCTGCCTCTGGGCCGGGACTGGGTTCTGGACGAGGCGGAATACGAGGAACTGTATGAGCTGTTCCACGCCGTCTATGAAGAGTGGCAGAGCATCCGGCCCGGCGAGTTCACCCTCGACTTTGAATACAAGAAAATCGACGACGGCGGGGACGGGAAACTGGTGATCAAACAGGTCCGGGAGGTGCCCGCTCCCGACGGGCACGCCTTGCCTGTGCTTTTCCCCGGCAGCCCGGCGGAACTCGGCCCGTGGCTCGGTCATACCGACGAGCCTAACTCCGGAGAGTACGCCATCCAGCGTCTCAAGAGCCAGTGGACGATCGGCGCGGCGGGCATTGTGGATTTCAACGAAACCCCGACAGCTGGCCCCTATCTGACCGCCGCCTGGCAGGCCCTGCGCGACGGTGGAGTGGTCGAACGGGGCGACCTCCACCTGCTCCCCGACAGCGTCTCGGAAATCTCGGAATCGGCCCTGGGCGCGATGCGCCTCGACCTACGGTGGGCCGACCATATCGCCGGGCAAGACATGACGCTCGGGCTTTCCGCCACTTTCCCGGGCCCGGAAGTCTTGCGGGATTGCCCCGTCGTCTTCCCCTCGGAGATCGCCTACGCCCTCCACGCCACCTATCCGGTGAAACCCCTGCCCAACCGGGCCTCGGCTGGCGTGGTGGAGAGCATCGTGCTGCTGCCCCGGCTCGTGCCTCCCAACACCACCGCTCCAGACCAGGTCGATACCGTCAGCGACGACGGCGTCACCCTGTCGGCCCCCTACGCCTGGGCTCCGTGGGAACCCGCGCCGTCGCTGGAAACCCGGTCGATCCATCCGGGCGAAAGCACCACTCTCACCGGCCTGACAACCGCTCCCATCGTGCTTACCGACCCATGGTCGCGCACCGTATTCCCGTCCCGGCACAACTGGTCACACTACCACGTCCTCGAACCGGGTGCCGCGCCTGACCTTCCGGCATCGACGGTTTCGGAACTCTTCGCGATGGACATCCGTTACATCGTGATCGAGCGCGGCATCGGTCCGGGTCGGATCGACTACGTCGGTTTCGATGGTTCCACCCGCCCGACACCATAGTCAGTTAACGCAGCCAGATCTAGATAGCTTGGGGGATTTAGGGGCTTCCCCGACCCTCCGGGGAGCCTTTTCGGAGTTCGCGGGGCGACGCCATCAAGCCAACGATGACCTAGCCAACGCCCCAGAAGAAAGTTGCAAGGTCAAGGTTCACGTGACCAGAATATGATTTGGTACCCAAAGCTCAATCCGGGATCCTCGTGAGTTCCCGTCTTATTGCTTCGAATACCTTGCTCAAATCCTCACCGATCTTTGAGGTCTGATAGGCGATTTGCCCGTCTGCGGCGAGGACGGTGATGATATTCGAATGCGCAAAGTCGATGGCGGAAGTCTGGCGGTATTTCATCCCCAAGGCGACGGCGAGTTCGAGGACGCCATCCTCATCGCCGGTGAGCAGCAGCCAGCGTTTGGGATCGACCGCGTAATCTTTCTCCAGCTTTTTCATCCGCTCAGGCGTATCGGTCTCCGGGTCGATGGATATGAAGGAGATCTGGATGCGGCCGGATTTCTTTTCTTCTTCCGATAGCCCACTGTCGATCCGCTTCAGGTCGGCGATGATGCGGGGGCAAGCGAACTGGCAGGAGGTGTAGCCCATGGCGACGACGCGGATTTTTCCTTTAAGGTCGGCTAGCTTCAGGGCCGTTCCCACCTGCGATCTCCAAGTGGAGTCGAGATCGTAGATGGATCCCTCGCTTGCTTTCCCGGGCGGGATTTCACGGTCGGCGGGTTCTTGGGCCTTACCGATGCCGACCAAGAGGGCGGTGGCAGTAATGATGGTCGCGAGTCGTTTCATGGGTCTTGGATGGTGTTGGTTAGAGATTTTGCGCCCCGAAACCCGAGGTTTCCGACGGCGTAGTTGCCCCCTAGGCTGGATCGAAATGCGTAGCGCATAAAGGCGGCATAGTTGTGGGGATCGGCGGTACCGAGGGCACCCCCCGCGCAGTAGAGGGACCTCTCGACCGAACCGTCTCCGCGGGATTCGCCGGTCACCATCGCATTGTTGAAATCGCGCACCCATTCCCAGGCAAATCCGTGGAGGGCGCAGACGCCATAGGCATTGGGCTCGGCGGCGCGGACTGAAGGCAGTGGCGCTCCTCCCGGTCGGGAGTACCACTCAAGCAGCCGCGCCGTGAACGCCGGGTCGCGGGAGGCATCGCGACGGGTGGCGTCGGCGCAGGCAACATACTCCCACTCGTCTTCGGTAGGGAGGCGTTTGCCGAGCCGCTTGAGGTAAGCCCTCGCCGCAAACCATGAGACGTTGGTGACCGGGCTATCGGCGAGATCCTTCCCATCCGCCCCGAGGTCCAGGTCGCCACTCCAATGCTTGAGGTAGGCATCGTCGGCGAAGAGCCGTTTTACCTGAGATCGCCGCCACTTGGGGTTGGCGCGAACGAATTCTAGAAATTCGGCATTTGTGACGGGTTTGGCGTCGATGTAGAACGCGCTGACCTGGCGGACTTTGGCATCCTTTAGGAAGTGAGGCGTGAAGCTCCCGGAGGGAACAAGGACCATCCCTTCGGGGGGCAGTTCCTGACCCGGAGAGAGAATCGACAAGTGGGCGGCGAGCATCGCAATGACGGTGGTCGTGATAGCAGGTCTCATTTCGGTGCTTGGGATGGGGTTTCTGCTTCGCCATCAGTTTCGCGCGCCAGGAACCGCCGACGGTGCCAGGTCAGCCAGCAGACCGATAGTATGATCCAGGTGATCGCGGCGTAGATGTGGTGCGAGATCGTCGTCATAGGCACCCAAGCAGGCGTGGCGCGGGTCGCGGCGGCAAGGACGCCAAGGAACACAAGAAAACGCACCCAGTTCGACTTCACAAAAAATTGGGGCAAGTTTCCGCTGTGCCCAAAAAGTACCCGCGAGCCAACGACCAGCATCAGCATCCCAAATCCACCGATGTAGAGCAGGTGTTCGATGGGAATTCGCTGGGCATACCGGAACGGTGGCAGGGCGAGGCCAAGCCAGCCTAGTGCCAGCGCCCAGTAGAGCCCGCTTGTCAGCGATCCAGTCTCCCGCCGCTCCCACCGCACTTCAGCAACGAGGTAGACCATGGCGGCCATTGCCCGGGTCAGTGGACCCGCGACAGAGTGACCGGCTGCCTCTAGAAATAAACTGCCGACGATCAATACGGCCGCCCCCGCAGCGCGGCTACAGCGACCGCCGGTAGCTCCGAGTGTCTCCCGGTTCACCGAAGCTCCCCCGAGCATGCGCGGGAAAATGAATGCACCGACCCCAAGGACGGGCGGTAGCAGCATCCCCTGGTATAGGAGGAGGTTGGCGATGCGGACTCGTTCCGGGCTCACGGCGAATGCTGGAATCATGTGCATGAGAGCTCCGACGATCCCACAGAGTAGCCCTGTGAGCGCCAGAAGCATCTGCGGTGGTATCGGCTCCTTCTTAAATCGAATCACACGAGTCGCGAGGCAGACCAATAGCGAAGCGAGGAGACCGGCGAATAAGGCGTCGCCAAGCTGCGCTCGAAGGCTCAGATGGCAAACGGCGCTCGCCTGGTGGAGAACCATCAACCAGCAAAACTCGGCCGGCGAAAGCCTCGGGGCGCTCGCCATGCGCGGTCCCGCCGTTCCTAGGAACCCAACCAAAAAGGCACCACCGAAGGCCTCGACCATCAGCTTCGCGTGGGTGGACCCTGGGTAGAAGCCAAGGTGGTTCGCGTAAAACAGAGGCCAGAGGCTTACCCCGACAATACTCCAGAGAACGCCGCTGACAAAGAAGAGACGGTAAGGCTCCGACGCCAGCCATTGCCACCTGCCTGGTGGCACTCCCATTCCGGCAGGCTTCTTGTGGCGGCAGGCAGGAAACGCACGCATCTCTTACATCGGTCTAGTGCCCGCCATCACCACCGGCCCCATTCGCCGGTGCCTCTGCGGCGCGGGCTGCCTTGACCATCTCCGGGGTCACTTCCGTGCCGTTGTTGTCCCAGCTGTTGTAAACATAGGTGAGGACGTTCGCGATGGCTTCATCTGAGAGACCGAGTTGCGGCATGATGCTGTTATACTCGGCACCATTGACGACCACCTTGCCGGTCAGACCGTGGATAACAGTACCGATCGCGCGGTCTGTATCGGCATTCAAATAATCGGATTTAGCCAATGGGGGAAAGGCGCTAGGGATGCCCTGTCCTTCCGCCTGGTGGCACGCCATGCACACCTGCGCGTAAACAGTCTGCCCGAACTCGATCCGTTGATCCTTCGTCTGCGCGAGAGGCTGCGGGCGGGACGCCTGCGGGATGGTCTGGATCGCTCCTCCTTCGGGCTGGTAGATTCGGTCGTCGGTCTTGCCCGAGTAGACGAGCAGGGCGTCCTCACCCTCCGCCTTGATCATGGCGATGGCCCCCTTGTTGAAGGCCCGAAAGATCGAGTGATCGACGAGGATGTAGGTGCCGGGCGCATCGAGCGTGAATTCGACCATCGCCGAACCGCCGGCGGGGACTAGAGTGGATTGGACGTGCTCGTTCACATGCGTCCCGCCCTCAATATACACTTTGTCGAAAATCTCGCCGATAACATGGAAGGAGGACACGAGGTTTGGACCGCCGTTGCCGATGAAGAGACGGATGGTTTCACCGACCTTGGCTATCGGGGCATTGTCGCCCGCCATGGCCCCGACCGAGCCGTTAAACACGACGTAATCGGCATCCTCCCGCAATGCCTTCTCCATATCGAAAGGCTGTAGCCCGCCTTCACCGTAGGCACCCTTGGTGTAGAATTCGCTCTGCATCACATAATACTCGTGGTCGACGGGCTGCATCCCCGCCTTCGGTTCGACGAGAATCAAACCATACATGCCGTTGGCGATGTGCATGCCTACCGGTGCGGTAGCGCAATGATAGACGAAGAGGCCGGGGTTGAGTGCCGTGAACGAAAAGACCGATTCGTGCCCCGGCGCGGTAAACGAGGAGGCGGCCCCGCCGCCGGGACCCGTGACCGCATGCAGGTCGATGTTGTGCGGCATCTTGCTATCGGGATGATTGGCGAGGTGGAACTCGACGTGGTCGCCTTCGCGGATGCGGATGAATTTCCCAGGCACGCAGCCGCCGAAGGTCCAGAAGGTGTAGTCCACGCCGTCCGCGAGGCGTTTGACCACTTCCGTCACTTCGAGGTTGACGATGACTTTGGTGGGATGATTGCGCGTGATCGGCGGCGGCACATGAGGCGCTTCCGTTAGGACTGCTATCTCCTCCCCCTGCATCGGGCCATCCGCGGCAGGGGCGGTGGTCTTTGTCAACGGGGCTTTGGCGGCGTCAGAAATCGCGGCCATTTCCGCGCGAAGCCGGTCCTGCACTTTCTTTTCTGACGGGTTTAGGCTATCTTGACCGCATTGGGTGAGAAGACCCAGGCGAGTTGAACTAACAGCGGTGGATAAGGGTTTCATACGTGGGTGTCTGGTTAGAAATGATGGAGATTTCAAAGGAAGCTCGCGCGTGACATCGGGCTGCGCCCTTCCCGAAGGTGCGCTCCTTGAGCAGCACCGCCGCGTGTTCTCCCACCTTGCGCTCGAAGGTGACGTCGATCTCGTTGCCCAGGATGCAGTTCTGTCTTCGGTCCGAAAATGGTGCACCCGTCAGCCGTGTTTGTAGCGCCGAAGGCAGCGTGACTCCGCACCAAAGATGAATCGCGCAGCGGATCGCCGGCGTGCTGAAAGGCGTCCAGCGTAACCATTGAACTTGTGATTCGTTCAAAGGGGCGTCTGAAAAGCGGTGCCGCCATCACGCCAGAACCTCATATCCAAGCCCAATCCTCAGGTCTTCACTGATCTCGGTTTAATCTCAACGTAGTAGAGTGATGTAACCGGATGGGTTGCTTCCATAATCCGACTGGAGTGCCGCCTGCACATCGTAGAGACACCCTCATTACCCCAGTCTCCAGCGAGGCGCACCCCAAAAGGTCGGGACGAGAGTGCTGGGGACGAAGGTCAGAGGTAGCCAGAATTTTCCAGATTACTGAAGCCCCATCCCTCGTATCGCAGATTCACCAAGTGGGACTGGCTCTCTCAAAATGGTTGAGTGCGGCGGTTGGTGCCTGCTCACCGAAGATGCGGTTCACCCGCCAGACATAGGCGTAGTCTATCCAGAGATCGCTATGCGGCTGAAACCGCAATCGAGCCGCATCGAGCGTCTGCTCGTTTTGACGCCAGCCGACCGTCCCGATAAACCGCTGGTCGCCCAAGGCGATCTCCTGCCGCCCAACCGTCATCGCCAGATCGTGCCGAGCGGTAGAAGCTGGAGCCGGTTAAGTTCCACATTCTCTGGGTCGGCGATAGGTACTTGCCCAGGAAACGGATTGTAGCCTCCCATAAGAGGCTCCATGTGTGCTCCAACTCGGCCAAAACCCGAAACCTTCCCCATTTCGCCCGTCTCGAACCCCAGCCGGTTTCGCCATGTCCGCGCATTCCGAATCCTCCCGCGCTCCATCAGCCCCGTATATACATGGCAGGCGTGGAATAAAAAATCGGGTATCGAAGATAAAGCGGGAGCGTCCGGTCGCTCCATTCCTTGGTCCAGCGCCTCTACCATCAAGCCTCCCCTGGTGTCGTCGTTTACGGCCCGACACATCTGTGCCGCCACACCCACCGGTAAGAAGGGCGAAGAAGGGTACGGGAAAGAGGATTTTCATTTTCGACTGACTCATTTCTGCCATAGCATCCGAGAATAATCCAGAAAAAACGAATAATAATTCTTTAATTCGTTTTCGCCACATGGCCCGTTGCAAGCCCCAGATTTTAGCCGTATATCAACTCTTTATGTTTAGATGAACACCACCGGTTACAGCAAGATGGCCCAGAATGCGATCGCTGCGATGAGCTACCTCGCCGAGCGCTACGGCGCAGGCGGGGGGGCGCCGCTCCTGCGCTCCGCCGAAATCGCGGAGGCGCGGGGGCTTTCCCAGACCCTCGTCGCGAAGATCCTCACGATTTTATCGCAGGCGGGACTGGTTGAGGGCGTGCCGGGGCCAAATGGGGGCTACCGGCTTCAGTCAGAGCCCAGCAAAGTCTCGTTTTTCGATGTGGTTAGGCTTTTTGACAGAGTCAATGAGACCTTCCCATGCCCCTTTGGGGCAGACTACTGTCCGAATGAAAAGCCCTGCCCAGTCCACGATGAGATGGTTGCGATGAGAGAGACATTGGATGCCTTTTTGAAGCGGGCTCATTTCGGCAAATTCCTCGAAAGACACTCGACCTAGCAGCCTGTTGAAAAACGTCGGTCGGTCTGTGAATTCCCCGCCACATGTTCGAGACCCGCCAAGCCGCCGCCGAGATCCAGCAGGAGTTCTGGGTCGAGACCCGCCGCCTACTGGAGGCGACCGCCAGCACCTTCTATCGCAAAGCTCGATGAGACGCTCGATTCCATCGGATTCGCGGCGGGTGTGCGCGAGATCTGCCGCCCCGCCTACGCGGATGCCGCCCAGGGCGACGCCCGGGCAGCCCGGCGGTCTATTTCAAGATGCTCATGATCGGGTTTTCGAGAACCTGCCGAGCGAACGCGCCATCGCCGCGCGCTGCGCGGACTCGCTCGATGCGCGCGTTCCTCGGCTACGACTGAGTACGCCCGACCACTCAGCCTGAGCGTCGCGGGCGGCTCGAGCCGGAGATCTATCAGGCTGCCTTCGAGCTGGTGCTCGCCGGGCTGCAGGGCACGAGTATGCTCAGGCGCAACCTTGGCATCGACTCAGCATCGTGCAACGCCTCGACTGGTGCAACACCGAGGGCAGTATTGGGAGTATGTGAAACGCCTCGCCGCCGGTAAGCATCGACCCCGGCGACACCAGGGGCGGTGCGCCGATTCGACAAAAACGAGGAGCGTTGCCGGGCGCCAGCAACGAGGAGTGGGTCAACCCGCACGGCCGACGCCAAGGTGGGCATGACCAAGCGCGGAGCCTGCGGCATGATCTACAAGCCCGAGCATATCACCGATCTCGATACGAAGAGTATCGTGGTAACCGAGGTGCACCTCGACCAGGGCGACACGAATCTCGCCGCGAGGTGTAGTAGCCGGCGAGGTGCTCGCGCAGGTTTGCGGCGATTTAAGCAGGAGAAGGTCCTCGCCAGCCTGACGGTGAACGAGGGATACTTCAGCGTGGAGGAGGTCTGCCTGCAGGGCGAGCGAGGTGCGGGTGGTCATCGGCGACCCGCACGAATCAAGCGGCGCAGGACAAGCAGAGCGGCACGGTCAAGCGGGTGCTGGCACCAAAGCCGGCGCGCGGTAAGGAGCAAGGGCAGCAAAGGCGCTGCTGCGCAAGCGCGGCGAACATCTCGAACGGAGCTTCTGCCATGTGCTCGACCACGGAAGCAGCGGCGAGAGTGCTGCGCAGGCGGGTGAACCTGACCGGGGGCAGCTTGCGGCAGCCTTCACGCACAACCTTTCGCTGCTGATGCGGCACCTGACCGGATACGGCACCGTCAAGCAATGCCAGGCGGGCAACCGGATAAGAGGGCGAGGCGTTTTCGGCTCTGTCGGCGGCTCTGTCGGCGGCTCTGGCTCGGTACGCCACAGGTCGCCGCGAACGGATCGGACGTTTCCTCGGCTCGAATTTGCCGTGCTGTTGGCGGATTCGTTCGATTTTCGCCCGCCTCTTCCGAGATCCGCCCAAAGTGGGCTATTTCAACAGGCTGCTAGGAAGTCGAGACCGAATCAATCGGCATGCTTCGCCAGCAGCGCACAGAATGGCAACAAAGCGAGGATCAGAGCGTGAGCGGGTGTGAGATCCCCAAGTCGTGGGCGCAAAGGGCAATAGCGGCGAAGTGGCGCTGATAAAGAAGAAGAACACGGCTGGCAGACCGTGTGAGAGGCACTTATTTTAAGACCAGCCGTCGCAACCCCGGTAAGGATGGCAATCCTGATCGCTGTGGAGACAGAGGTCCCGGCGGCGGTAAAGAGCAGGCGACCCCACAATCAGCATGGCAACGGCGGGAATATTGGGAACAGGAGGGTGCCCCGCCGTCCCGTTCGAGCGAACTGTCTCTTCTTTCTCTACTTCGGGCTTCACTCGGGTGTGTTGAGAGCGTATCCGTCCCTGAGGCGGGAAAAACAGCTCGCATAGAGAGAGGTGGTCATTTATCGGTTTCGGGATGATGTGAAAGTGCTGCCGGGAAAACATGGTGGGAAAGGTCTCGCGGGCGCGGGTCTCGATGGCGAAGGCGTGCGTGTCGATGCCGTGGTCCTTGCCCGTGGAGATCGCCCGCTTCACATCTTGGATGCCGTAAAGCCCCTCGTATCGATCGTAGTCGCACGGTCGACCGTCGGTGATCAGAATGACGACCTTTCGTGCCGCCGGGAGGGGCATGAGGACTTCCTGCGCATGACGGAGGGCGGGGCCGATCCGCGTGTAGCCAGCCGCCCGGATACCGCCGAGCCTGGCGCGCGCGCTTCTCCACGGCACGCCGAATGGCTTGACCCAATCAAAGGCGCAGTGATGCCGGGTGTCGGAGCTGAAGGCGGCGATGGCAAACTGGTCGAGCAATTCATCGAGCACCTCGCCGACGCAGGCGATCGTCTCGCGGATGAGATCCAAGACGCGGCGTCCGCCAAGGTACCCCTCGGTCGAATAGGATCGGTCGAGCAAGAGCAGGGCCGCGATGTCGTAGAGCGCCCGTCGTTTCTCTTGGTAGATATTTTCGCTTGGGGCGCACCCCGCCCGCCGAGCTACCTGCCCCTCGACGACAGCGTCGAGGTCGAACTCCGGCCCCGCTGGCTGCCGTCGGGCCCGACGGCGCTCATTGGCCGCCGCCGCCAAGGATTTCTTCAACGTTTGGATGAGCCCGCGCCGTCGCGCCAGCGCATCGGTGATCCATGCCATATCAGCGATCTCAACCTCGCTCTCTTGAACGCGGCACCATCCGTCGCGGTAACGGCGCTTTCGAAAATCCCATTCGGGGTATGGAATTCCACGGTTGCCCGATCCTGCGGTCTCGAAAGCCACGGCATCGAGAAGCACATCGGCACGATAGATTGAGGCTGGTCGTTCGCGGGAGCGCAACACGTGGGTCATGTCGAGCTGCCTCAGGGCTTCCTCGTGGTCGCGAAGTTCGTCAGCGGCGTCCTTGCGGCGGCTCAAGCCCGAGGATTCTTCGAGTGTCTCGGCTTTCTCAAAGGTATGGATCGGCGTCTCGAAACCATCCCCATCATCCTCCTGCGCTTCTTCCACCGCCACGTCGAGCTGGCCGCGCCCCCGGATCTCGGTGATCTCGGCCTCGGCCGGCTCCGCTCCCTCGCCATCTTCCCCCATCTGCCCTGTTTGCTCGCTGCCTTTCAACTCGCTCGGGTAAACCGTCCCAAGCGCTTCCCAAAAGTGGGCGGACTCGGGGAAAGCCTTCACGGTTTGGGAGATCATCTCTGGAAGTCGGGGGAAGGTTTCGCCCACCTCGGGCAGGCGCTCCACAAGCAGGGTGTCGTCAGGCCAAGCGTATCGGATCGCCAACCCGGCTAGCAAGGTCTTTATCTCGAAGAAGGCTAGATTGGCCTCCCGCGTGCGCGCCAGATCGAAGGACGGCGGCAAAAAGATCCGCCGATCGTCGCACAGGGCGATCTCTTCGGTCTCGAACAAGGTGACGCCCCGCTTTGCCGCCATCTGGGCGAGAAGGAAGAGGCGCTGCCTGTGTGGATCGAGATGCACGCGGACCTCGGCGGCTGCCCTCTCCTGGGGGCGGGTGACGAGCCGCTCGTAGAGCGCCTTGATCCCTAGAAATGTATGCTCTTCCCACTCAAGCATCGCGGCGCATCAAAAGTGGAGGTCGATCACTTGTTTGAGCGCGGCGACGGTATCCGGGTCGTCGGAAGCCGGTCCCGCGATCGCCGCCCGACATGCCTGTCGCGGCGGCTGCCCGCCGGCGATCAAGGCTGCTGCGCTTACCAAAAGTCGAGTTGAAATGGGGTCAAGGAGGTTCAACTCGGTGAGCGCGCGCGCTTTGCTGGCAATCTTGACCAAGACCTTTGCCGCCTTCGGATCGCAACCCGACTCCCGCTCGATGATCGATTCCTCTTGGGCGGGAGCGGGAAACCCGAACTCGAGGGCGATGAAACGTTGCCGGGTCGACGGTTTCAACTCGCGCATGGAGCGCTGGTAGCCGGGGTTGTAGCTCGCCACCACCATGAACTCGGAAGGGGCCGCAACCGTTTCGCCGGTCCGATCCAAAAAGAGCTCCCGCCGATCATCGGTGATCGAGTGGACGACGACGATGGCATCGGCCCGCGCCTCGGCGATCTCGTCCAAATAGAGGATCGCCCCGCTGCGGAGCGCCCGCGTGACCGGGCCATCGCTCCACCGCGTTTCACCACCAAGCAGCAAGTGTCTGCCAAGGAGATCCGTGGCGGAGGTGTCCTCGTTACAGGACACCGTGACCAGTTCCCTACCAAGCCTCTCGGCCATGTGCCGGACAAAGCGCGTCTTCCCGCAGCCGGTCGGGCCCTTGATGAGGACCGGGAGGCGAGCCTTCCACGCGCCTTCAAAAATCGCGGATTCCGCGCCCGATTCGAGATAGAAGATTTCGGACATCGGGTCAGTTGCCGGTGAGTCAGGTTAGGAGATGACGTATTCTTTGGCGGGGCCGCTAACGCTGTCTGCGGGCGGCGCGGCTGGTTCCCCGCCGTCCTCGAGCCCCATCGCTTCGTCGCTCGGTTTCCCATGCAGCCAAAAGTTCCAGATGAAAGCACCGATCCCAATGGAAAAGAGGCAGGCGGCGAGGATGAGCCCGAAAAAGTGGACATGCAGCTCCTCCTGGACATCTAGGAAATCCAGCCCCATGCGCCGCTCTAGGTTCACCTGGGAAATGCCCGCCACGGCGAACGCCCCCGTCATCGCAATCATTCCGATGTTCGCGCACCAGTAGGCGGTTCCCGCCGTGGGGTGATTCCACAGTTGGCGGCCGGTCATCAAAGGCATCGTGTAGGCGATCATCGCCAAGTTGATCATCGCATAGGCCCCCCAGAAGGCCATGTGCCCGTGCATGGCGGTAACCAGGGTGCCGTGGGTCCAAAGGTTCACCTGGGGCAGTGTGTGGGCCATGCCTAAGAATCCCGCCCCCACAAATGAGATGATAGCAGACCCGACCGTCCACGAGAGGGCCACGCGGTTCGGGTGATTGCGCTCACCTTTCCTCGCCACGACCAAGGCATAGATCGCCATGCCGAGAAACGCGAGAGGCTCAAGTGCGGAGAATATCCCCCCCACGATCAACCAGTAGCGCGGCGCCCCGATGTAGTAGTAGTGGTGCCCAGTGCCGAGGATCCCGGAAAGGAAGGTGAGGCCAACGATGATGTAGAGCCATTTTTCCATCACCTCGCGGTCGATTCCGGTGAGCTTGATCAGCAGAAAGCAAAGGAGTCCGCCCATGATGAGTTCCCACACGCCCTCGACCCAGAGGTGGACCACCCACCAGCGGTAGAACGAATCGAGCGTCTGGTTGTCGAACCAGATCATGCCCGGCAGGTAGAGGAGCGCTGCGAACAGCAGCCCCATGTAAAGCACGATGGAGGTCGTCGTGTAGCGGTTTCCTTTCCACAGCGTCATCCCGATGTTGGCGATGAATAGCAGCACGTTGGCGACGACCAAGTAGTCGAGCGGGCGCGGGATCTCCAAGAATTTGCGTCCCTCCCACCAGTTAAAATGGTAGCCGCCGATAGCGACAACCCCTACCACGAGGAAGCTGATCAACTGCACCGGCGCGAGCTTTGGCCAGAACAGTTCTCGGTCCGCTTCTTCGGGAATGATGTAGTAGGCGGATCCCATGAACCCGAGCAGAAGCCAGACAACGAGCAGGTTGGTGTGTACCGCCCGGGCCGTGTTGAAGGCGATTACCTCATGCAGCACGTCATACCCCATATGGGCGAAGCCCATGATGAACCCGTAGACGATCTGCAAAACCAGCAGCAACATCGCGGAGGCGAAGAACCAGTAGGCGATTTTTTGAGATTGGTATTTCATGGTCGGATTTCAGTTGGTGATTGCTTGGGGACGCTGGCTTACGCATCCGGTGCGTTCGAATAGAGGTAGTCGACGATCTCATCGAGTTGCCCCTCGCTGACCACTTCAGGTACCAGGTCAGGCATCGCCGTGCCCGGTTTCACCGACTGCGGATCGGCAATCCATTTCCTCAGTTCTTGGCGCGATTTCTTGAGGTAGACTCCGTCAAGCGCCGGAGCGCCGATCGCCGCGCCAGCCGCCCCGCCTTGACCGGCAACGCTATGGCAGCCGGTGCAGGCGGCAGCGACCATGATCGGCGGCGGCGGCGACGGGAGCAACTTCACCGGCTCGACGGCGGCGGCCTTGGTCGATTCGATCTTAGCGCGCAATGGGGGATCGGCGGGGAAGCCGTTCAGGTCGACCTTGCCACACCAATCGAGGAAGGCGATGACATGGCTGATCTCCTCGTCTGTGAAGTCGTACTGGACCATCTTGCGGCGCCCCGGATACATCTTCTGCGGGTCTTTGAGAAAGAGCTTCAGCCACGCTTCGCCGCGCCGCTCGACCGTCTTGGTCAGCTCCGGGGCGTAGTAGGCTCCTTCCCCAAACAGCGTGTGACAGCCCATGCAATTGTTGGATTCCCAGATGACCTTCCCCGCGATCACCTCCGGGGTGATCTGGTCCGCGTTGGTCTGGGCCGGCACCTTTCGGTGCGTGTCGAAGGTGAGGGCGAGGAAGATGACGGCGAACAGGATGGTTCCACCGAGGAAGAAGGCGCGGGCCTGCGATTTGGAGAGCATCTTTGATCTTGGTTGAGTTGGGGGATGGGCAAAGACCTAGGCCGCCAGTGCTTCGGCGGCGGGGAACAACACGGCGTTTTCAAGGTGGATATGGATGTGGAGATCCCGCTCTAGCTCGGCCAGCCCGGAAAAGAGGGCCCGGTAAGTATTGCACGCATCCCCAGGCGGCTGATAGCCATCCGTCAGGCTCCGGAGGTGGTGCAGCGCCGCGCCGGCTTCGTCGTGCTCATGCCGCATCATGGCGATCGGCTCCCCCAGCGAACCCCAAATCGGTCCTTCGGATGCCTCGTTAGAGGCGAGCGCTTTGATGGCCGGGAATAGGACCTGTTCCTCTTTCATCATGTGGCTATCGAGCTCGATGAATAGCTCTTGAAGGGTGCGGAAGACCTCGACCAGGGAGGGGGTGTGATCGCCGTGAACCTCCGCCACTCGCTGCGCCATGCCGTGGAGCCGAGGCAACTCCCGACGCAGAAAACCGTGGTGCCGCTCCACGATGTGGTCGATGAGAGCGGCGGGTGGCAACGTGCCCGGGTTCGGCTCGACCTCCGAATCGCCGTGCAGCGCCTTTTCCAGGGCATTGACGACCTCAGCAAGTGGTTGTCCCCCTTCTTCGCAGGCCTCACGGACAGTCCTACCTCCCCGGCAACAGAAATCGATCTGATACGCCTCAAACACCCGCGACAACTCCGGAGAGACCGCCACGATTTCGCCAACTGATTGATCGGTTAGACATGAGGAGTGAGGGGTGTTCATCGCAGGTTTGAGAGGAGGTTCACCCCATCGCTAGCGCCCCAGAACGACTATTCAAGAAAAAAAGAAGATTTATTCTTTAAATTGGCTCGTTCCCGTCCATTTTGATCTCAACGCGATGCTCCCTGACCACCAGTCGACTAAGAGACTGCCGAAGGCCGCCCTCCCACTGGAGCCGCCCGGCGGTGTGCTTGTCTGGCTCGTCGTCGCTCTGGAACTGCTCACCTTCGCGGCGGGCATCGGGGTGTTCCTTCACGCCAAGGGCACCCACCCGGGGGAGTTTGCCGCCGGGGCTCAGGGCTTGGACCAGCCGCTGGCGCTTGCCAACACCTTGCTGCTTTTGACTGGAGGCTGGTTCATGGGGATGGCGGTTGCGGCGATCAGCCAAAATAGAGGTCTCGCAGGGGCGCGCTGGCTCGGCTTGGCTATTGTGGCAGGGATCGGATTCCTCGGGCTAAAGGGAGTTGAGTGGGCCGGGAAGATTGGTGCGGGAGCCAGCTTCGGGGGCGACCACTTTTACACGATCTACTTCGCCCTGACCGGCTTCCATTTTGCCCATGTGGCCGCTGCCGTGGTCATCCTCACCTACCTGCGCCACGCCGTTCTGCGGGGGCGTTACACAGCAGCGGACTACTTCGATATCGAAAGTGGGGGGATATTCTGGCACATGTGCGATCTGATATGGCTGCTCCTCTATCCCGTCATTTACTTGATATGAATTCTTCTAAGTGCAGGCTCTCCGCCGCGTGGCTGTCCCTGATGACGCTCACGGCCATCGGCTACACAGCCGCTGCAAAATCACCTTCAGCGGCAATGCTTCCGACATTGGTCGCGCTATCTGCGGCGGCGGCCAAGTTCAGCCTCGTCGCATGGGTGTTTATGGACCTGCGCAGGGTCTCGCGGTGGTGGTCGCTTGGCCTTGGTATCTTGCTCGCGCTCATCCTAGGGATGGTTGCCTTGTTCCAATGGGGAGCGTTCTCCGGGTAGCCCCGCTTCCCGCCCGATTCGTTGGACGTTGCCCTTTCTCGATTCTATCTTGCACCGCAAGCAAGAACCCCGGAATCCATCATTTTGTGAGCCGTCGATTGAGTGATACGCCGTTCCCCCTTCTGTCGCTGATGGGGGCGGTGGTGAGTAGCGCTGAGCTTGGCGGTGTTCCGGCGCCGACGCTCCGCCTGCTTTTTCAATCCACCGGCTGGCATCGAGGACTGCTCCTGCCCGCCCCCTGGTTCTACACCGCTTGTCTCGGCTCGGTCGCCTCAGTCGATATGTTACCGGGTCGGGCTGGTTGGTACCCGGCCTCCGACTTGATCGGCTTGGAGGGGGCGGTGCTGTCAGGGGTCGAACCCCATGGTGACTGGCTGGACCTCGTTTTCCACTCCATCCGAATCACTTGCCGCTCCCCTCAGCTTTTCTGTGATCCGCCTTCCCCCCGATGATGAACTACCAAGGTATTCTGACCCAAATCCATCAGGAGCTTTCCGAGTCGCGCCCCTCGGGGACGGTCGCGGCTTACATCCCCGAGCTGGCGGGAGTTTCACCGCAAAAGCTTGGGGTCCACCTGACGACGACCTCGGGTGAGAATTTCGCCGCTGGGGATAGCGAGGAACCCTTCAGCATCCAGAGTATCACCAAAGTGTTGATGTTAGCCAGGGCACTGATCTCTACGGGGCGGGCACTCTGGGAGCGAGTCCGCGTGGAGCCCTCCGGCGATCCGTTCAATTCCCTCGTACAGCTCGAATACGAAGGCGGCATTCCCCGCAATCCCTTCATCAACGCTGGTGCCCTCGTGGTGAGCGACGTCCTTCTGGACCAGTTGGCAAACCCAAAGGAAGACTACCTTGAGTTCGTTCGGCGCATCTCCGGTCACCATGGCATCGGTTACCAGGAGTCGGTGGCGGCCTCGGAGTGGGCCCACGCCCACCGCAACCGCGCCATGGTCAATCTGATGAAAGCCTTTGGCAACATCCGACACGATGTCGAAGCCGTGCTCGATTTTTACGTCCACGCCTGTGCGATCAACATGTCTTGCCGTGAATTGGCCCGGGCGTTCGCCGTCCTCGCCAATGGTGGCCGAGCCCTTGGCTCTAGCGACCAAGTCCTGAGCCTCAGGAGGACGAAACGCGTGAACGCCTTGATGCAGACTTGCGGGTTGTATGACGAGGCGGGAGAATTTGCCTTCCGCGTTGGGCTGCCTGGGAAAAGCGGTGTGGGCGGAGGTGTGGCGGCTGTCCACCCTGGCCTTTACGGCGTGGCCGTCTGGAGTCCGCCTTTGAACGAGAAGGGAAATTCTGCGGCGGGTATCGCCGCCTTGGAGCGGCTCACCGACCTGACGGGCGCGTCGATTTTTTAGCTTCCATCTACTAAGGCTGGAGACAGGAGGGTCCGGAGCCGGGCAATTCCGCGGCGGAGCCGGGCTTTTACCGTTCCAAGTGGTGCCCCGATGCAATCGGCAATCTCAGATTGGGTTAGGCCGGAAAAATAGCACATCTCAACGACCTGTCGCTGCTCTGGTGTGAGCCGCGTTACGGCTGCTTTGACAATCTCGCCTTCTTCCCTTCTCGAAAGCACGCGGGGGATCACCTCCCCCGAGACCTGTGGCTCGTGTTCCGCCTCTTTCCCAAGGCGGTCGCGGAGGCGGTCCCGGCTTTGGAAGGTCCGCATCCGGTCGATGGCACGATTCCGGGTCATCGTGGCGACCCAGGTTAGCGGGCGCCCCTTCGCCCTGTTGTAGGTCTTCGCCTTCGTCCATACTTTGAGAAGGATGTCCTGGGTCACATCCAAGGCATCCTCTCGGTTCCGGAGGACCTTGAGCGCTCCCGAGTAGATCAGGCCTTGGTAGAGAGCTGCGAATTTCCCAAACGCTTCCTGATCACCGCCAGCTACTCGCTCAAGCAGATCCGAGGCTAACCGGTCAAGGCCCTCCAATTCGAATGGGGAGGACGCCTTTGCACTAGTCCATGTTTGTGGGATTCCTTTGGTCATCTATTTAGAGGAGCAACAAGCGATGGCTATTTTGATGTTACTGCTGGGCAATTCTGCCCACTTTTGGTCGCGTGGCGACAAACATCCTTACCGACTGATTCGCCTTGCCTCTTGGCCGCGTCCTATAGCCTAACGTAGGGGTGCCCGAAAAAGCCCTGGTTTGGTGGCGGCGAGGATTTCGAGGATGTAGCGGCGTTCTTTCATCGAGATCTGGGCGAAGTCGTCGCTTTGGTCTTGGCCGGCGAGGACGGCGTGGAGCTTGTGGAAGACGGCGTCTTTGAGCGGGGCGGGGATGGCGTCGAAGCTCTTCGAATAGATCATGTAGGAGCAGCGGTATTCGAAGAGGCGGGTGATGAGCTGGAAGTCGCGGAGCGAGCGACCCTCGGGGTCGCGGGGACCTTGGGCGGCGAAGGCTTCGAGGAAGGCGGGGCTGCTGGACTCGACTTTGTCGGTGAGGCGGAATTCGCCGGCGAAGAGAAGGTGTCGGACGATCTTCTCGGCGTGGCGGTCGATGATGCGCTTGGTCAGGTCGCTCATGCCGTCGGAGTCGGGTTCGCCGAGTTCTTTGTCGAGGGCTTTGCGGCGGAAGATGGCGCTGCGGACGGCGTAGCTGCCCTGGTTGAAGAGGTTGTGCGCGCCGATCTGGTGCTCCATGACCATGAGGGCGACGATGTCGCTGGTGGGCTGGAGGTATTTGGCGGTGTCGAAGTGGGACGTAAGGTCGGCGCAGTTGGCTCCGGCTTCGATGTCGATGTCCGCGCCCTGGGGGATCTGTTCGGCGAGGGCGTTGCCCATGTGGCGCATGGAGCCGTGGGTGCCGGTGACGTACCAGCCGCCCCAGCGCTCGGACAGCGGGCTGTCGTGGGCGGTGACGAAGCTGCCGGCGGAGAGGATCGGGAAGCCGCGCGAATCCGGATAGACCGAGCGGACGAGCGGGCCGGGGGCGGAGCCGACGCGGGACCCCTGGTGGCAGTCCATGCACTGCTGGGAGCGGAGCAATTCGGTGGGGCGCTCGCCTTTGTGGCGCTTGAGGTGGTAGAAGACGGCTCCCAGCTCGGGGTCCATGGCGATGACTTCGGCGTCCCCGCCGGGCACCCACCCGATGTAGAGGTCGTCGTTGAAATAAAGCGCGCGCGGGCTGCGGGGGCTGATGAGCGAGTTCTGGAAGCTGGTCTTGGAGAAGACGAGGACCTGGGAGGATTCGGGGACGCCGCAGGTCTTGAGCAGGTTGCGGAGGAACGATTTCTCGTCGGCGGGGTCGTGCTCGAAGGCTCCGGATTCGAGGTCCCCTTTGAGCTGCGCCAGCGCGTCGGCAGGCGTTTTGTCCCAATACGAGATCGGGGCGAGTTCGTAGTCCTCGACGGCCGGGGCGGCGCCGGCGGCGAGGAGGACGGTCCCGAGCGCGGCGGCGCGGGACAGGCTGGCGAGGGTGGGGCGCATGGGGTTTTCGACAACAAGCCTACCCGTGCAGGCAGGCAGATGTTTCGGGTTTTGTGGGGCGCCGGGGCGCTCCGCCTTAGGAATGCGGGCGATTGCGGGCGGGCTTTCGCCGGATCTTGCGCGAGGATACGCGGAAATTGTCGCATTGCGCGAAAAGCCGGCTGCGGGCAGGCTCCCGCCTTTCCCGATGGAAGACTATCTTTTGTTCGCCGGCATCCTGGTGGTCGGGCAATTCACGCCCGGCCCCGACTTGCTGCTGATCACGCGCAATGCGCTGGCGGCGGAGCGCGCGGGTCCGGCGCTGGCGACGGCGTTAGGCGTGTGCGCCGGGCTGGTGGCGCACACCGCGGCGGCGTTCGGCGGCCTGGGGTTGGCGGTCCAGGCGATGCCGGACCTGCAGGCGGCGCTGTCGGTCGCCGGGGCGCTCTATCTCGCCTATCTGGGCGTCCAGTTGGTCCGCGCCGCGTGGTCCGCCTCGGCGCATGAGGGCGGCGGCGGCGGGGCGGGCGGCGCGGTGCCGCTGGCGGCGCGGAAGGCAGCTGGGCTACCGCTGCCCGGTCGCCGCGCCCTCCGAGATCCCGCAGGCCCGGCGAGCGGGTGAAGACCGATTGTCCCCCGCTGCGCGGGCGACCTGCGGTCTGGCCCGCCCTCCTGCTGCCGCTTTCGCGGCGGGGCAGTGGATCGATCGCGCAAGATCGCCCGCCTCCACCGCGCGGGCGAGCTGGAGGGCATCCACTGCGCCCGATCCCTCGCCGACAGCCGGAGCGAAGCGGAGACAGACTGCCCGCAGGGCAGCCCGCAGGGTGCCGCAGGCATCAACGCGGTGCGCGACCTCTGCCGGGCGCGCACCGACGCGATGCAGGCGCTGGCGCGCGCCAAGCAGCAGCTGGGCATGTTCCTGCTGCGCAACGGCGTGGCCTACCCCGGCAAGACCCGCTGGACCCAGGCGCACATGAACTACCTGCGCCGCACCCGCCTGCCCCACCCCGCGCACCAGCTCGTCCTGGAGGAATGGGAGCGACTGGCGGGAGCGGACATGGACAGCCGGAGGCTGCCCGAAGGGCGAGGAGCTGCGGGGCGGCGACGGAGTCAATATATCCGCGTCCGTCGACGCCGGCGTCGAGCGCGTCGCCCGCATCGAGGCGCACATGAAAGATATTTTGAAACATGGGAGCGCCGCCCCTACGTCGAGGCGCTGGTCGCCTTCCGCGGCTTCCAGACCGTCGCCGCCATGACCGCGGTCTCCGAGCTGGGCGACCCTTACCGCTTCGCCCACCCGCGCCAGCTCATGGGCTACCTCGGGCTGGTGCCCGGCGAGGACCCATGGCGCCGCGCCGCCGGGGATCGATCACTCAAGACCGGCAATCTACTTCACGCCCGCTGGATGCTCATCGAGTGCGCCTCCCACTACAGCCACCCGCCGCGCGTCTCCCCGCAGCCTTCCGCCCGCCACAGGGAGGGGCAGAGCCGCGAGGTGCGCGCCATCGCCTGGCGCGCCCAGCACCGGCTAAACCGCAGTTCCGCCGACACTCGCCCGCCGCCTGCACCGCAACAAGCTACCGTCGTCGCCGTCGCCCGCGAGTTGTGCGGCTACTCTCCTGGGAGCCTCCACCGCCAGGTCGCCTCCGAGATCGCCGCCAAAGCCGCGGCATAGACAACGGAAAACCCGCCACCCCAACCCGAGCAAAACTATATAGAGAAAACAAACCGCGCCCAAGCCCAGCCCCGCAGAGGGGGCTGCGGCGGGTGCGGGGAGAGGTAGAGGCTGGCCCTCGCAGACGTTATGAGCTAGTTTCCCAAACCGGAATAAGCGCTCGACCCTAGAGACAGAGGTAACAGCCGCGGTGAAAATCTGCGTCGGTAACCCCGCCCGCGAGCGGTAAGCCCACGAATATCAGCAGACACTGCCTGCGGGAAACCGCTCACCCTACACAAACAAACTCCCCGCATCCTCCCCAGCCCCCACCCATTTGGCACGGAAGTGAGGAAGCCGGACCGCCTCCGGAGGCGAACGGACAAAGGACGATTTTGCCCCTTGACGGATGGGCAGCCATATCAGCGTCAAACTTAGGTAAGTAGTTTGTGCGGGAATGAGGGGAGAAGTTTCTCCCCTGGTGCCTACTTCGTGCGGCACGCACCCCTCTCTGCGGGAGGGCCCGCAACGCCCCGATCGGCTTCGCCGCATGGTCGCTTGCCGCTTTGCGGTTTGTTGATTGCGAGGGTTTTGGGAAAGTCTTAGTAGGAGGCGCTTCGCTGGTCGGCGAGGGATTCGCTCTCTTGCCCCCTTCGCCCTCGCGAAACCCTCGCCTCTGCCTTGGCGCGCTCTGGTAGAGCGCTTGACAGGGCTCGGTCTTGCACCGTGCCGGGCTGACCGCCGGCGAACGGCTCCGCTGCGCTCCGGGCGTCCCCCCGCCTTTCCCGACGCCCTCCGCTTCACTACGCCGCAACGCCAACGGCACCCGGCACCGTGCGCGCAGGGGGGGCCCTGCACCCCATGCGGATCGAGGGATTCGCTTTGCCTGCCGCCTTCGCCCCCGCGAAACCCTCGCCCGAAACCTTGGCGTCCCTTTCGGGCGCATGGTGTGGTCGGTCTTACACCGAGCGGGCGAGGCGAGCGCTCCGGGCTTTCCGCGTCCGCTTCGCTACCGCCCGCCCTCCGCCATCGCCTCGCCCGCTCCGTGCGCGCAGGGGACACCCCTGCACCCCCTGCACTTCGTGCGGTCTGCTCCGGCGGTCGCCGTCGGCTGCTTGGAGTGATCGGCTCCGCACCCCAGCACCGGAGGGCCGGGCGTCCACGGAAAAATGGGTATCCCAGAGGGTCCCTCCTTCCCTTCGGCATTTTTCCTTAGGGACTCCCGACCCTCCGGCGCTACGTCCTTGTTAGATTTTTCGTTCGAACGAAAAAATTTATTTTCATTCCTCCTTCTTTCTTCCCTCTAACGGCTTCGCCTTGGCTCCATGGAGCGGGTTGCGGCCGCTTGGCGGCGCTGGTTCTACGGTCCGCTGATGGCGGTCGGATGCCTAACGGATTGCGTTGGCGTTAGGGGTTTGATCAGGCGGCTTCCGGGCTGCCTTGTGTGTCTATGTCAGATTTCTTAAAGCATTGGTTTTAAGTGCTTAATGCCGATAAAAAACTTGCTAGATACCTATCTTTTCCCTTGCGCTTTCGCCGTTTTTAGATATACTTTTCTCACTGTTTGAGGGAGCCGGTCGCCACCCTCTGGCAGAGTCTCAATCGGGCGGCCATTTCAAGACCTAACACGCTAATTAAGACCTAGAAAGACCCTAGCACCATGTTCACGCGCAACCGCATCGAGCTCACTGGCAATGTCGCCAAGTCCCCCGAAACCCGCACCGTCGGCGACACCACCGTCACCCGCGCGCGGCTCATCCACAACGAGACCATCCGCCGCGCCGAAGGCGATCCCATCGAGCGGCTGGTCGCCGTCGATCTCGAAATCTGGGGGCGGCGGGGCGAGGCCTTCGCCGGCCACGTCACCACCAAGTCGCCCGTCCACATCGAGGGGCGCTTGCAGCTCGACCAGTGGCAGACCGAGGGCGGCGAAACCCGCTCGCGCCTGCTGGTCCGGGTCGATGACTGGCAGTTTATCGCCAGCAAGCCCGCCGGTAACACCGAGGGCGCCGAGCCGAAGGCAGGCAAGGGCACCAAGCCGAAACAAGGTAACGGCCAGCGCAAGGCGGCCGCCTAACCCATCGCGAGGCAAGGGCGGGCGGGGTTGCAGCCCCGCCCGCCGAAACGCCTCACATCATCCCCAATCCCTAGCAGATAGATTCAGAACGAAAATGAAGCTCAACAACCTACTTCTCCACTGCGGAGGCGCAACGATCGACCGCCAAGAACTCGCCACCGTCCGCACGCCTGCGCCCGAGGGCCGCTGGCATCCCATCGCCCACGACACGCTGGTCGATCAGGTTCACCGCGGCTTGGCCGCTTCCGGCATGGAGGTCATCGGCGAGGCCCACGCCCTCAACCGGGGCGGCGCGCATTACTTCGGCTTGATGCAGGTCGCCATCGACGGCCGCGAGGGCGACGAATGGGGCACCATCGTCGGCTTGCGCAATAGCCACGACAAGCGTTTCCCCGCCGGTCTGGCCATGGGTGCCTGCCTGTTTGTGTGCGATAATATGGCCTTCAACGGCCAGGTCGTTTTGGCCCGCAAACACACCACGAATATCATGCGTGACCTGCCCGGCGTGACCGCTCGCGCCGTCGGCAAACTGCGCGAGTTTTCCGGCGTGACCGCCCGCCGCGCCGCCGCCTACAAGGATCGGGAGCTTGGCAATCGCGAGGCGCATGACCTTGTCATCCGCGCGCTCGACGCCCGCGCCATCACCACGCTCATGGTGCCGAAGGTGCTCGACCAGTGGCGCGCGCCGAACCATCCCGAGTTTGGCGACCGCAATCTCTGGTCGCTCTACAACGCGTTCACCGAGACGCTGAAAGGCGGCTTGCTCCAGTTGCCGATGCGCAGCGAGGCCTTGCACGGCGTGCTCGACTCGGCCGCTGGCGAACCGGTCGCCACGCTCGCCCTCGCCTCCTAACCGATGCCCTCGCATTGCCACGGCGGGGCGAGGCTTTAAGCAACACGGGGCGGGGGTCTAGCAAGTCAACAAGTTAGACTCCCGCCCTTGCGCTTTCCCCACTACTGCCGGCAAATGCGGTAATTAGTTAGGGTTTCCTAACTAATTTTCGCGCCGCGCTGCCGCGCACTTCGTTGGCGCGGCAGCGCGGAGATCCAGCCCCCACGCCCTCGCTTCCGCCCTCCGGGGAGGCTCCCCGGATCGCCTTTCATCGCCTAACCACTTTCCTATCCCATGCCTTTCGAACCTAACTGGATGCACTGCCTGATCGGCAGCGCCCTCTCTTTCGTCTTCGCCTTCACCGCCCACCACTGGGTCTGCCGTCGGCGCTTCAACCGCCGCAACCCACACGGGGTCGAAATCTTCCGCTCTTACGGGCACCAATGGCGCGCCCGCAGCGCGGAGCAATCCGTCGGTTGCCTCGCCGCCCTCGCGTTTTTCTTTGCCCTGGCATTGATCCTCGCCGCCGCCGGCGATTACCTCAGCAAGCATTCTTAGCGCTCGCTGGGGTTCGCCGATTCGACGAGCTTTTCCACTTCGGCGCGGATCGCCTCGGCGGCGGGTCCAGTCACGTAAAGGTGAAGGCTCAGGTCACCGATCTTCTGAGCCGGTCTCGCATCCGCACCGCGCGATTCTCCTTTTAAAAGATGCAGGTAGAGCCGGACGCCGGTTTCTGGATCGAATACGTCTTGGGCGGCGCGCTTTCCTTTGCCTTCCGGGACTCGCTGCCCCACCACGCCGTGGTGATAGGCGATGGTCGCCAACTCGGCATTGTTGGGCGTCCCCGGTTCGAATCCGGCGTTGATTCCATTCCGCCGCAGATGCTCTTGCTCCGAGAAGTCGGCGAGATGAGGAAACTTGCCCTTCAAGCCCTCGATCCCCTTGGCGATCTTCCCGGCGATCGCCATCGCCCGGTCGCTGTCTTCCGCATACGCGGCGCGCTCCAGAACCTCGACCCTGGCGACGTCCATGTAGGTGTAAGTCGTCGCCGGAAAGGGCGAGGGATTCGCTTCCGTGCCGCCTTCGTGGCGTCGCGTCCCCAGCGTTCCCGTGACCCGGACCTTGGAGCCGACCGGGATTTTCCCGAGCGCTTCGTCGGCTCCGAAAGAGCGCGCAGTTCTCGCCGTTCACGACCCCGGCGAGGGAATAGCGATAGAGGAATTTGGGATGCTGCTTCAGGGTTCCCTCAAGCGCATGGCTCGCCTGATCCGGTTTAGGCACTGGGCGTTCTTCGGCGGAAAATGCCGAGCAGGCTAGGGCAAAAACAACGGCGGAGAAGGCAGCGGTTTTCATAGCCGACAATAGGTCCCCGGTCCGATGATGCCTGTAAAAAGACTGTAAAATGAGCCTTTCTCCCCGGCGATTGCCAGGATTAATCAGATCGATGATCGTTGGCGGAATTATCGATTGTCTTTGAATTCGCTGTTGGTGCTTGTTGAGCGTCATGAAACTTCCCGCCCTCCTCAAGATCGTTGCCCTGCTCCTTGTCACGCTCGTTTGCGCCTACGGAGCACTCGCCAGCCTTGAGCCAACCGCCACCTCGCCAGTGCACACGGGCTGGTTGATTGGCTACTCGATGATCGGCTTCGTCTCGCTAGGTTTCGCCGTTCAGCGTCTACGGAAGGTAATCGCACGCAGCGCGCGCTAGTGGCTTGGTATTCATTGTGATGAATATAGCGCCCTAATCCTGTGCTTGTTTTCGCTGGGATCTGCTGTATTTTCGTCACAATGAATATCGATGCAGCAAGTCTCGGCAGCGCTTTGCGCGAGCGGCGGCGCGCCCTGAGCATCAGCCAGATCGACTTCGCCGATCTGGCGGGCGTCGCCGTGCACACGGTCAGCGACATTGAGTCCGGCAAGGGCAATCCCACCCTCGATGTTTTGCTCAAGATCCTCGAGCCGCTCGGACTCGAACTCACCGTGCAACCGAAGCGCCTTGAATCGAACCAACCCGCGACTTCATCGCCATGATTCGCGCCACGGTCTATTTCCGCGATCGCGAGGCGGGCGAGCTTGCGCGGCTCGACGACGGGAGCTTTCGTTTCGCCTACCGCCCGGATTACCTCGCGGAAGCCCAATCGCTGCCTATCAGCCTCACCTTGCCATTGCAGTTAGAGCCGTACGCATCGCCTTCCCTCTTTCCGTTTTTCCACGGCTTGCTCGCCGAGGGCTCGATCAAGGAGCTGCAGTGCCGCCAGTTGAAGATCGACCCTGACGATGACTTCACGCGCCTCCTCAAAACCGCCCACAGCGACACCATCGGCGCGGTGACGGTGCGCGAATGCCTAACCGGTTCCGATGCTGACGCCTAACCAAAACTCTCTGCCACCGGGCATCCCTGTCGACCGCTGCCTGAGCACGCTCCAGCCCACGGCGGGCGGCAAATCGTATTCTGCGCGTGCCATCCGCGAGCTTTGGAACGGGCATCGCGTGCGCCCGTTGCTCGATTTTCGGAAGGAAGATTTCCTCACCATCCAACGCGAAACGGCGGGGCGCATTTCCATCTCCGGCGTGCAGGATAAGATCTCTCTGAGGCTCGAAGGCAACCGCCTCGTTCCCACCGAAAAGCGCGGCGATTATCTTTTGAAACCGGTCCCGCTCGCCACCTACCCGAAGTTCACCCCTGACATTCCGGCGAACGAACACCTGACGATGCAGATCGCCGCGCAGGTCTTCGGCATCCCGGCAGCGGCGAATGGTTTGGTGTTTTTCCAAGGGGGCGAACCCGCCTACATCACCCGGCGCTTTGACCGCGACACGGCGAACCAGCCGCTCGCCCAAGAGGACTTTTGCCAACTTTCCAACCGCTCGCCCGACACCGCCGGACCAAACTACAAATACGACGCCAGCTACGAAGAAGCCGGTGAGATCCTTCGCCGCTTCTGCCCCTCCTACCGCATCGAAATCGAAAAGCTCTTTCGCCTGATTGCCTTCAACTACGTCTTCGCCAACGGCGATGCCCACCTCAAGAACTTCTCGCTCTTGGAGACGCCCTTAGGCGATTTCGCCCTCGCGCCCGCCTACGATTTGCTCATGACCTCGCTGCACCTGCCTAACGAATCGCGCACCGCGCTCGACCTTTTCGCAGATGACTTCGAGACGGCGAGCTATGAGGTCAACGGATTTTACAAACGCCCCGATTTCCTTGAAGTCGCGAAGCGCTTCGGTATCGCAGCACAGCGTGTTGTTAGGATGCTCGACGCTTTTGCGAAGCAATCGGCAAAGGTAGGCGACATGGTAGAGCGCTCGCTGCTTTCCTCCGAAGCCAAGACTGCCTACCTCGCCTTGTATCAAGATCGGCTGCGCGCCATCGCCGACTAACCTACTTGACTAACGCAATCGCAAAGCCGTCGTAGCCTTTGGCTCCCACCGTCTGCAAGGCGGTGCATTCCAGCGCCGGGTGCGCGCCTAACCATCGCCGCGGCGACTTCGGCGTGCTTCGGGTCGAGTTCGATCGTCGTCAGCCTGCCGCCCGGAGGCAACGCCCGCGCCAGCCAGATCGTGCTGTAGCCGCCCAGCGTCCCGATTTCCAAGATCCGCTTCGAGCCATGCAGCCGAGCCATTAGGTGCAGCAATTTGCCCTGCGTGGCGGAGACTTGGATCTCTGGAAGTGCGTTCGCCTCACACGCGGCGAGCGCTTGACCGAGCGCCTCGTCGTCTTCGTGCAGCAAGCCCGTGAGATAGCCGTCGACCTGCTTTGCGATTCCGGATTCTGGATTCTGGGCTTTGGTCATGGGTCGGGAGATTGCCTGCCTGTCATCGTGTGTAGGCGAAGCGAAAGAGATTGGGGGCATGGGAAATCGCCTCCCGCCACGGCGGATCCCAGATGGTCGTTTCGCCCCGCGGCATCCAACCGTCGCCGTCCATCAATCTCTCGACGCGATAGGTTTCGTCGCCTTCGCCGTCGATGATGGAGAGGACGATCTCGCCGCCATCGCGAACGGAGTAAGGAGCACCGAGGTTTTGACAAGTATTGCATTACTGGTCTCGGTATTACTATCGCATGACGATCACCGTAAAAGGTCAAATCGCCATCCCGCAGGCGCTTTGGGGGCGCTACGGGTTGTTGCCCGGAACCGAAGTGGACTTCATCCCCGATGAAGACGGTCTGCGGCTTCGCCCGCACAAGGCGGATGCGGCAGTGCGGCAGGGCAATCCGCTTTCGACGCTTGACTTGCCATCGCGGCGGATTCGGCGGCGCTGACGCGAGGTGAAGACTGAGTTGGTCCTCGTCGATACGAACGTGCTCCTCGATATCGCCACGCGCGACGCCGCTTGGTTCGACATGCCGCGCGCTATCAGTCCTATTTTCCGGAAGTGTGAAGCCCATCGCACCCTAACGGCTTTTGTTTGGGCTTTGCGGAGGCTCATCTCAGTTCTTCCTCATCAGCGAATTCCACCCGCGCGCGATGGCGATCCGCTGACCGTTGTCGCCCCGTTGCTTGGCGCGATCTCGCGTGCCGCGCCGGGCGATGCCTCGACCTCGCGCACGTTGAAGAGCTGGAGTTCGCGCCAAAGCGGGCGCAGGGCGCTGCCGTCGATCTGGATCTGGTAGTCGGTGAAGCGGAGGGCGAGGCGGGTGCCGCGTTCGGCTAGCTGCATCTCTTGGAGATGGTGATAGGGCAGGGCGAGCGAGCGTTCGGCGGTGGTGAAGGTGATCGTCGGCGTGCCTTCTTCGATCTCGTAGGGGTGTGGAACGGGCGCGTGCCGTTGCCGTTCGCGCTGTCGGGGGTGGTGGTGGCGTTTGGCCTGTTGCGATTTGTTAGTGTTTCGAGGGCGGCAGGTTTGTTGAAATAGCTTGCCTTGCGGAAGGCGGCGTTGCGGGCGCTCCGGCGGCACCAGCGGAAGACGCGCAGCCTGCGCCGGAAGCGCTTGGCGAAGTCGTGAAGTCTCTCGCTTGGCGGCGAGTACTCGCGGCGATGCCGCCGTTTGGTGAGGCTTTGCCAGAACTGCCGGAAGCGCTCGGGCAGCCTGCGGATGCCTAACTGATCGACGATGGCTTGGCGCGCCGCCGCGCTTCGCGCCTTGGCGCTGTGGTGTTCGACCTCGCGCAGGATCGCACGGATGCGCTTGGCGCGTTCCTCGGCTTGACGTTGATTGCTGCCGTTCTTGGTAGCAGCCGCATTCGTCTCGGCGAGCAGGGCGTCGAGTTCCTTGCCCAACTCGGCGACGAATTCTCTCGCTAACATCCGCTCGTTGCGCCTGCCGACCTTGCCTAACAAGAGGCTACGGTTGGCGACGAACATCCGGTGGTCCTCGCGGAAGCGCGTGTTGGAGACGTAGAATTGGCGCAGGTCCACCACGCCGCTGCCTAACGAAATCGGACCTAACACGAGCAGCGAATCCTGCACGCTCGCGCCCTGGCTCTTGTGCGAGGTGACGGCGTGCCCGTGGCAAACTTGGGTGAAGTTCTCGGGCAAGACGTCGCCGTTGGCGAGATGAACGCGCCCGTCCGCGACGCCGGTTACTTTCACCCGCTCGCCGTTGTGGACGCCGATCTCGGGGCAGTTGGCGCGGAAGAGCAATTCGTCGCCGGCGGCGATCTCCAAGGGCGCGGCTTCCGCCACATCGAAGGCGTGGCGCTGCTTTTTGGTTAGGCGCACTTCGCTGCCATCTTGGCGCTCGGCGATCAAACCTTTGGGCAAAACGCTTTTCACCCTCACCGATTCGCCGGGGGCGACGCCCGCCGCGCCGCGATGGAAGTTGAGGACGTAGCCGGGTTGGTAATCCTGCCAGTGGATCTTTTCGACCTCGGTCCACGACAAGGATGCCGAGCCTTCGATCTCGATGGATTCGCCGCGGATGAGTCCGCGCTCTCGCAATTGCTGCCGCGCTTCGTCGTTGAACCAATCGATCTCCGCCCAGGTCGGGATGACGACTAACATTTCCCGACCGGCTTCCACGGCATCGGCGTAGTGTTTCGCCGCCGCCTTGAAGAGGTCGGGCGCGTGGGGGATTTCCTCGATCAAGCCTAACTGATCCGCGTGCGCGACCGCGCCTTCGGCGTCGCCCCTGGCTAACAAGCGCGCCAGCTTCCGGTGCACCTTGCGCTTTTGCCGCCGCACACCGTGGAGGCGATGCGGGATGACCAAGTCAGCTTCGATGAGGTTGCGCAATGCGTTGCCGCGCTCGACGGCTTCGTGCTGTTTGGTGTCGCCGACGAGGAGGATCCTCGCCTTGCGTTCTTGGGCGATGCGGACCAACTCTGCCATCTGCCGCGACGAAACGAGCCCGGCTTCGTCGACGAGCAAGGTGCGCGCTTCGGCTTCCTGCTGGGCGCGTTCGTCGTTGAGGAACGAAGCCACCGTGGCGGCACTCGCAAACCCATTGCGGCGAAGTTCTTCGGTGGCGCGCGTGGTCGGGGCGAGGGCGATGAAGGCGTTGCCGCCTAACCGAAGGTGCGCCTCGTGGAGCAGTGAGAGGGCATGCGTCTTGCCGGTGCCCGCGTCGCCGATGAGGACGGCGATGCCGTCGCGCGAGCCCGCCAAGCCTTCGACGGCGGCGCGCTGGTCGCGCCCTAACGTTGCCATCGCCGCGATGCCTTCGGTGTCGCCGAGCGGGGCGAAGGCATTCTGCGAGTGCCGGGCGAAACGCAGGAGGCGCGCCTCTTCCTCTAGCGCTTGTTCGGTCGTGATCTGATAGCCGTCGCTGATCGCGCCCGACGCCTCGCGCACCTGGCGGTAGAGCTTGGTGGGATCGAGGTTGCCGAACCCGTCGCCGCCGAATTTGAGCGCCGCCTCCAACACATCGCCGAGCCGCGCGACGCTGAGGCGTTCGAGGCAATGCTCCAAGCCTAACTGCGCCGCTTGGCGATGGTTGCCAGCGGCAGGTGCGTTCGCCGTTGCGTTGCCTCGCGCTTTGGCGACTAGCGCTTCGATGGTTTTCAAATCGTCATCCGTTAGGCGGTCGCGCTGCCGTTGCCTGACCGCTGGCGTGGCGATCTCGCGCAGTTTCGGCTCGCGCCAATCGACGACGAAGGCGCTCACCTCATCGGCGGTCGGCGCTTTGCCGAAGGCGGCTTGGAACTCAGCGCGGAAACGGACCTCCGCCGCGCCCTGGTTGTCTTTGATGAACTGCTCGACGCGGCGCTTCGTCGGGGCGTGCCCGAAGAGATCGAGGTAACGCTTTTCGAAGGCGAGCCGCTGCCGGGTCCGCTCCGAGAACGCCTGCTCCACCTCGCGGCTGATCCCTTCGATGCGGAAGCTCTCGCCCTCGCGCTCTAACGTGTATCCCAATTGCCGCAGCCGCCGGGCGAAATCCTGATGCAGCGCCCGCCGAACATAGCGGCTAGCTTCCATCATCGCGCGGCGCTGCAGGGCGAGCCACTGGTCGCGCTCACTGTCGTGGCTCGCGTTCGCCAGCACCGCGTGCGCGTGCAACTGCGGATCGAGCGAACGGCTGGCGTCGTGGTGAAAAATGGCGCCGACCACATTGCCGGTGATGCGTAGTTTCTCGGAGTTGGCGAAGTCGCCGGTGCGCAGGCGCACGGCGGCGAAGCGCTCCAGCTCGGTCAGGGCGACCTTCACCGATTGCGCCCACGCCTCGCGAATGCGCTCGTCGCCGCCGACAATGGCGGCAATGCTCGCCGTCTTTGGCGCATTGAGCGTGATGTCGTGCAGCGCGACCGGCTTGCGTTCTTCCGCGCGACCGGAAACCCCATTCGCCGCCGTGTAGCTTCGGCGGTCGCGGGCGGTCAGGCGCTCGCCGGTGAACGGGTGCCGGTTGTCGCGCAGCGCCTCGAAGTGCTCCGCGTCCACCGCGCCCGACAGCCCGAGCTTCGCCGCGCCCTTGCCGAACCACTCGCCCTCGACCGACTCGCCTTGGGCGTAGTAGTCGTTAGCGCGCAGGTGCTTCTTCAGGTAGGTCTCCCCACCGGATATCGAGGTCGCAGTGATCATCGGTCGCCGACGCCACAAGGGGCGTCAGCGGGTAGATCGGAAGGGCGCGGGGGAAATCACGAGCGGCACCGCATTTCGATTACGACTCAACGCTGCCATGCTTTCGAAAGCGATGTGCCTCCTTTGAAAGTGAGATGCTCGCCCACTTCCGGGAGCGAAAAGAGTTCCCGGAGGGTCCAGCAAACCCAAAAGTCCTTCTCGACACTGACAGCCTGGAGCCCGAGCGCTTCGTCTACCTGTTGAAAAGCAGCCAGACGACGGGCTGATGGCAATTTGAGGAATGCGTTCATGTATCTAGGCGGCCGCAGTTTCTGTCAGAGGGCGAAGGCAATCGGCAATCCAAGCTGGGGCGTAACGCAGGTCTTTTCGCAGACTTGCGCGCTCGGTCGGCGTGAGTTGGCGGCGAATGGTTTCCATCACTCGGGCATTCACGCGGTCCTTGCCCAAATGGCGGAGCGCCTGAATGACCGTGCCGCTCTTGCGTCCTGCGGTCGCCATGTTCCTTGGTGTCGTGTGTTGCAGGAGAATCTCACGCTTTCCGATCTGGACCTTGCGGGCAGGTCCGTCCGTCAGGAAGACAATCCGCGATGGCACTTGCTCGGTTAGCCCGAGCTTGTTTGCCGCATAGGCGCCAGAGGGCTGTAAGCGAATCGCATCGCGCACCACCAAGGCCCGCGCGATCGCGTCGGCGGAAGGCGTTAGCGCCCCGAGAACCGGATCGTGGGCAGGACTATCATAAAGCCCCCGGCTCAACTGCCGGATCGTCCCGTCCGCCTTGAAGCGCTTGAGCGCCGAGGCAATGGCATCTCTCGTTCCCAGATCGGTGAAGTGGGTCGGCGTGAATACCCATCCGTTTCCGCGCCGCCGGATGCGGGTGAGGATCTTGCTATCGGTCGATGAAGCGTGTTTCGGCATATATTTGCCACGAAAAATACCCATTATTTGTGTCAAATCAAAGCGGAAGTTGAGGTCGCCTAGGGAAGAGATCGAGAACCGACGGAGAAAATCACGCTTCTCGTTTCACAAAAACCTCGCACCGCGTCCGCTTGCCGCCGAGGGCGACCAAGCGCGGGGCGAGGGCGCGGATGCCCGGCGTGGCGAGGAGGAGCCGCAGCAGCAAGGGCGCGCGGAATCGCCGTTTGTCGTCGCGCGCGACGGCATTCAGCACGCGCCGTCCAGCGATGCGTTGGATCGTTTGCATGACCTTGGTCCAGAATTCCCGGCGGCGCTGGATTTCGGCGAGATGCGAATCGTCGATCCGTTCGCCGCGCCGCAGGATGGGGGCGATGACGTTGGCGGTTTCCACGGCGTCCCAGATGGCGTAGTTGATCCCCACGCCACCGACGGGCGTCATCGTGTGCGCCGCGTCGCCGATGAGGAGCAATCCGGGCTGGTGCCAGGTGTCGAGCCGCCCGCCTTGGACATGGAGGAAGGCGAGCTTTTTCCAGTCGTCGAGCGTTTCCTCCGCCCGGTCGAACAGATCGGGCGCGGCTTCGCCGATGCGTTGGTGAAACGCCGCCAAGCCTTCGCCCCGGATCTCGGCGAAATGTCCCGGCGGGATGACGCAGGCGATTTGGTAGTGCTCGGGTCGCGCCAGGAGAAAGAGCGGGAGGCGCCCGCCGACGAGCAAGCCGGAGCGTTCGTGGGCATCGTCGGAGGGCAGGCGCGGAAGGCGGAACCAGAGCACTTCGAGCGGGTCGGTCACGGTTTTCATGGCCAGCCCGGCTTCTTTGCGCAGGTGCGATCCGCGCCCGTCGCAGGCGACGGTCAGCGCCGCCCGCACTTCGGTCATCTCGCCATCCTGACGATAGCGCAAGCCGACGACGCGCCCCGACGCTTCGCGGATCAGCTCGCGGGCGTTGGCGTTCATTTCGAGCTGGTAGCTCGGGAATGCCGAAGATTCCTTGGCGAGGAAGTCGAGCAAGGTGGCCTGCGCCATCATGGTGACGAAGGGGAACTTCGTTTTGAGGCGGCGGAAGTCGATGAGATCGACGCCGCCCGCGCCGAGCCGGCGGATCTTGTGATGGGGCAGGTTGAGGATGCCTTCCGCTAGCCCAAGGGCGTCGAAGATTTCCATCACGCCGGCATGAACCGTGTCGCCGCGGAAATCGCGGTCGAAATCGGGCTGGCTTTCGAGAACGAGCGTCGCGATGCCGCAACGCCCGAGCAGGTAGCCCAAGACCATGCCCGCCGGTCCGCCGCCAGCGATGCAGACTTGGGTTTCGCGGGGCTGGGTCATACCGCAATCAACCGCGTTCAGGACGATTGCCAACCTGCGTTTCGTGGTCGGCAGCCGCCGAATTCGGGAGAGGTGTAGGGGAGTGTGAGGATTTTAATTTTGAGGACACAAGACCCTAACCAGATGGTTGGGTTTTGGGCTATGCGCCCGGCGTTGGCCCACCGCTAGACCGCCGCCAGACTGCCGTTGGCCCAAATGCCCGATTTTAGCCCATTTTTGGCGCTTTGGGCTATCGATGGTCTAACCTAAAGCGCATCCCGGTCCTGCCACGGGCTAACCATTCAAGGGAGCAGCTATCGGGCGGGCAGCGGCGTCGTTCCCAAGGCTCGCGCATTTTCGAATTCGCCGCACGATCCCGAGCCGGGATAGGGATCGCCCATGCCCGTAGACGTTCGCTAGTCTGAGGCGAGCCTGACATTGGACCGACTTTGGACCGAGGCTTGAACTCCGCTGATACGGGCGACCTGCGGGCGCGTTCGAGTCGAACTCAAGTCAGCCTTACAACCAAGGAATCTGCTAGTGGGCTACTATCAGCGAGGCAGACGGCCAGCCTCGGTAATAATCGCGCTCGCCTTGTGGGGCAAACTCGCTTCGTGCAAAAGCTAGACTTTCACTAGCCGGCCGCTAGCAAAACGCTGGACCGCCGCTAGCTCGGCGTTGGATCGCCGCTAGCTCGGCGTTGGATCGCCGTGAGACCAAACACTCACTTTTCGCCTTTTGGGCTACATGCGGGCGCATCGAAGTCTAACGATGGCCCAGCCTTGGGAGCATCTAAGTTTAACAATGGTCCAGCCTCGATCACATCTTGGGCTAACCAAGAATTTCGCGGCCGATGCGCCTGCCAGAGCATCTCGCGGCCAATGCGCCTGCTAGGACATCGATCAGCGAGGCAAGCCGCCAGCTTCTGGCAAGATCCGCCCTTGCCGTGTTGGGCGAACACAAGCCGTGCGAAAGCTAGACTTCCACTAGCCGGGCGCTGGACCGCCGCTGGCACAGCGCTAGTTCAGCGGTAGACCGAAAGCTCGGTCTTCGCCCTTTCGGGCTATCGTTTGTCTAGATGGGGGCGGCTTGAGGTCTAGCGATGGTCGAACCTCGGGCGCGTCTTGGGCCAACTCTTTCGTTAGACGCCGGACCAATGCCGGGCTGGCCGCCGTCCTTTTTTCCTCCGGGGTGTGATTCTTGGCGGGCTACTCCGATCTACCGGATGACTGCCATGGAATCCGAGATCCCAAAACACATCTACTCCGGCATCAGCCGGCTCGAAGCCAACCGCGCCGGCATCGCCGAACGCCGCCGCCTCGGCTGGCCCTACAGCCGGGTCGCGGCGTGGCTGCGCGATGAGGCGGATACGCCGATCAGCCTGACCGCCCTCAAGAGCTTCTGCCGCCTCCGGGGCATCGCCAAAGGCATCGGCGAAACCGGGCAGGGTTCGCCCCTCTTACCGCCCCCCACGCCAGGGGCCATTACGGCGCAACCGCTCCAGTCCGAACTCCCTGCCATTCCGAGAAAGCGGGATCGCGGGCGGGTCTACGATTTCGACGAAGGCGACGAGCGCCCGTTCCGGACGCGCATCAACCGGGGCTCCGCCTAGCCCGCCGCTTCTCCGCCCCTCGCGGGGCATTTCCACCAACCACCCGAAAAAACACCACACCCACATCGCCCATGAGCGCCAAAAACAAAGCCAAAGCCAAGCCTGCCTCCAGCGACCGCAAGCGCGTCGTCTTCACCCAAGGGGGCAAGGGCGGCGTCGCCAAAACCGAGGTCGCCCTCTCGCTCGCCAGCTGGTACGCCGAGCGCGACCTCCAACCGACCATGCTCGACCTCGATATCGAGAACACCGAGAAGGGCGGCTTGAGCGATTTCTACCCGCAGGCCAAGCCCTTCGACATCCACGAGCAAGGCACGCTCGACGAGTTCCTCACCGCCTGCGACGGGGGCTCGCCGGTCGTCCTCGCCGACATGGGGGCGGGCGCGGGCAAAGCGACCTACGCCTGGTTCGAGAACGCCGCCGACATCGCCCAGAGCCTCGGCGTCCGCTTCACCGCCATCGGGGTGACGACGAACGAGGCGTCCTCCGTCCAAGCCATCCTCCGCTGGGCGGGCCACCTGCAGGATTCGGTCGATTATCTGATCGTCCTCAACGAGATGCGCCGCCCGCGCTGCCCCTTCGAGTATTGGTACGACGAGCCGCGCGTGCAGGAGTTCGTCAAGGCGCTCAAGCCCCGCGTCATGCGCATGGATTCGCGGGTCGAGGAGTTTCAGGCTGAGCTGCGCAACCAGTCCCTGACCCTCCAAGACGTGGCGACCGGGAATGTCACCGACCCGTTCTTTCGGCTGACCAAGAACAAGGTCCGCGCCATCCAATACCAGCGCACGCTTTTCGGCGGTTTCGACGAGGCGGCTGACATCCTCCTTCCCTAGCGAGCCATGGCGGATATCCGAGCACTGGAGGCGGTCGCCGAACTGCTGCCGCCGGAGCGCCGCGAGCGCTTCTACAAGATCGCGGCGAAGTTCCAGCACATCCCGGAGGAGGACGACCACCTCCAGTTGCTCGAAGCCACCGGCTTCATGATGATGGCGATCCACGCCGTCCCGGAGCGGATGGCGGGGCTGGTCGCCGAGCTGCGCGAGGGGATGTCCGGGGAGGAGATCAGCGCCCTTCGCCACAACCTCAGGGAGCTGACGGCCAACACCGCAGCGCTCCCCGATTTCGCCTCCCTGCGCCAAGCCGCCGCCGACCTGCGGGATTCGGGCACCGCCATCGGGCGGCAGGTCGATGCCATCGGCGAAACGATGCGGGGCTACGAAACGGTCGCCACGCGCCGGGCGACGGTGCTCGCCTGTGCGGCGGCGGCGATCCTCGCCGGCATCCTCGGCTCGCTCTTCGCCGCCCTGCTGCCCGAGCCGTGGAAGGCGGCAGGCGTCACCCTGCCGGACGGGCGGGACAAGCTCGCCCTCGCCACCGCCAACCCGGTGCTCAAGGAGCTGTTGGACGCCGAGATCCTCGATTTCGAGATCACCGAGACCTCCGACCTCGGCAAAGTGGCGGTGCTGACCGTCAAAGGGCGCCTGATCCACAGCCAGACCAACGGCGAGCAAACCAAGGTCCTGCTCGCCCCGCCGACCGAACGTCGAGGTAAATGACTAGGATCAGGGGCCGGTCCTTCGAGCGAGCATCCGCGCTGGGGCAGGTATAACATTTTTGCGTTTTTGCAGATTTGGCTAATGTATTAGCTGTTCGAGGCGTTTTCTCCTCGCCCGAGAACTTCGTCAACACCTCTGACAAAATACACCAATGCGAAATTTTGCTATCGCCTTCGGATTGATTAACCTCCTTGCCACGAGTGAAAAGGCGCTCGCCGCGCCGCCTTCGAGCTGCTGGTCGGGGAAGATGCCGGGACGGGCGATACGGAGGCGATCTGGCGGATGCTACCCCGGGATGCTCGACCAGATCGAGACTTCGGAGGATCTCGAAACTTGGCAGGCGCTCGGCTCCCCGATTTATGGCGTGGGCTACGCCGATTCGCCGCGCATCCTGATGAAAGAGGCTCCCGAGCCGCTTGAAGGCGGCGGCGGAAACGAGCCTCCCGCCGAACCCGATTCTGCGCTCGACTATGCCGGGTTCTACACCTTCGTCATCACGCCGATCTCTGACGCGCCTTCGCCCTCGGCGATGCTCGGCTGGATCGGGGCGGGCAACCAATCCTACCAAGTGTTACTCTCCGGCGACTACTCGGCCGCGCTCGGCAGGCTCTCGACCCTCGATGTGGAGACCGCCTCGGAATACTGGACGCTGATGTTTTTCGGCGGCTCGGGACTCCTCTGGCAGAGCGACCTCGGCAACTACACCGCCGCCGCGCTGCCCGCCGGGGAGCAGGCGACCTACGACCGATTCGCCGGGGCGGATGCGCAGGGCGCGATTGCCGCCTACCTCGCCGCCGGGGGAAACGGGGCGGGGAGCGCTCCGCCGCCGATCGCCACCGGCGGAGGGGGGCAGCGGTTTTGGCGGGTGGTGCGGCGGCGGGTGGATTCCGACGGCGACGGCTGGTCGGACTACGATGAGATCCAGGCGGGCACCAGCCCGTTCCTCCAAGATTCCGACGGCGATGGGATCATCGACCCGGAGGACGACGACGACAATGACGGCGTCCCCAACAAGGACGACTACAACCTGCGCCTAGAGCGGCAGTTTGTGGGGCTGGAATACGAGGTCCCACCGGGATCGGGTGGCGGCTCATCGACGGCAACCTACCCCGATTATCCGACGTTTTCCAGCCCCGCTGGTGGAACCTATGGGACGGTCTGGAATACTGATTTCCAGATCGAAAGCATCAACGAAGAAAAGGAACTCGGCAGCGCTGAGCAGCCCGATACCATCCGGGGAATCGCGGAGTCCTATACTTGGGATCAGGTTTGGGAGACGGTATGGACGGAGTCGCAAAGTCTCCCGGAGGTCGCGGCGGGTGCATTTATCGCCTACGGGCAGGCCTTTCTAGGGGAGGACCAGAATGGGTATGACATCTTGCTGGAGGCGGACTACTACCGGTTTCGGCTGCGCCTTGCGGCAGATCGGCCACTGGATGAGGCGAAAGAGTTTCATTTCCTGCAAGAGTATTTTGCCGCCATGACGGGACCGCCGACCTACGAGTCGGTTTCGGTCGAATTGCCGGCAAACGCGACCGAAACGCCTGATGGTCAGGAGTTGGACGTAAGGGTGACCATCCCTGAAAACGAGCGTAGCCAGAAAACCCTCATGCTGGCTACGCTTACCGCCGACACGAACCGCGATGGAAAGATCGACGGATCGGATGAAGTCGGAAAGGACAAATTCACGAACGAGAGCGGGGCGGTCTATGTGGTCAACTATGACCACGACGAGGAGCGGGGTGGGCAGATGGAGGATACCCTGAAATGGAAGCTGAGTAGCGATGGCAAAAATGAGAATGAAGTTACCGCCTACCGGCTAAAACCCGATGGTGAGGAATGGAGCATCGATCCCGCCAAAGAAGATCCCGCTGACCTGACGCCCCTTCTGGTAAAAGTTCCGGCTCTGCCCGAGAGCGTCTCGGCATTCTTCAAGGTGAAAGATGGCAGCCCAGACGACGCGAAAGCGTTTCACCTCTACATCGCAAGGTTCGATCAGGCGGGAGAGGTCACCGAATATATCCCGATCTGGGGAGGGTTCGACATCGCGGGTAGCGCCCCGCAGAATGTGGCGATCGGGACGGAAGTGGATATCACAAGATGGGTCAACGAGTGCGGCGGGCTACGACGACACCCGGGAGACGCCGGGCAGCGGGCCTTACACGTTTTACCTGGAGGGGACGATCTTCAGGGGAATGCCCATTCCCGGCGAGGATGGCTACGGGCGTTACGACGGGAGTTCTGAATTCTTTGACGGTGATATCGAGATCGGGCTCGAATTGCGCGGCAGCTCCTCTTCGGGAAGCGACTGGGTCAAGCTATCCCACTGTGCCGCCGAGCCGGAAGCCCCGGACAAAATCCCCGCCTTCGATGGTAGCGACGACTACCACAAAGCCCAGGGCTTCGGGAAATACGCTAAAGGCGGGCGCTACGGTCACGTTTACACGGTGACCAGCGTCGGTGACGACGGCAGCGACCCGGGAACTCTGCGCTACGCGGTTGAATCGCCCGTCCCCCGCACGGTGATCTTTGCTCTCGAGGGGGAGGATGGAAATATCACTGGCGGAGCCATTGATAGTAAGGGCACCACGCCTGACAATCGCAGGTCAGACCGCATTTCGTAGGGCGGCGAACGGTATCTGCCTGAAAGGTAACGGCTTAAAAATTCTGGCTAGCGATATCGTGGTTCGCTACATCCGAATACGACCGGGACCTGACGGGGCGGCGACGTAGATGCCATCACCATTGACGGCGGTAGCAGCAACGTCATCGTCGACCACTGCTCGACGAGTTTCTCAACCGACGGTCTAATAGATGTGACTGGGCGAAATAAAGCCCCGGACCGGATGGTGACGGTCCAAAACTGCCTGATGGCCTACCCCTAGACGAGAACAACCACTGGGAATACGACAACTCTGATGATCCTGAGGATGAAAACAACGGAAGGACTTGGGAGCAGGTCTATCCAGGGCAGCCATACCCCGATAAAGACGATCCCCCGCCCCACTGGAAACTTATTCAGCATGGTTTAGCATCCCTAATACGAACCGGGTATGGGGCACGGATCACCTTTTGGCGGAACCTTTACGCCCACTGTCGGGGCGATGCCCGCGGCCAGGAGCGTGGAGAAGTGCGAATGATGACCCGAATGGAATGCAGTTGGATTTCACCAACAACGTCATCTTCGCTTGGGGGAGACAGCGCGGGGAATGACCCTGGGGTGTCCGGCGTTGGAAGATATAATTTCGTGTCGAATTACTATCGCGGAGGAACCGAAGCCGAGTGGGGCGAGCGCAATTTCTTCCGAAATCAACAATCCTGATGTGAAAGGCTGGTTCAGCGGAAACCGGATCAAGCTCCCACCCAACAACGGGCTGGTCACCCCTGGCATGGATGATCCACGCAGCCAATATCACGAGGACTTTATCACCTACGGAGGCGCCGCCACACGCGCGACGTTCGAGGTAAGCAGCGCGTTTGGTAGCGGCGAGTTCGCTGTTCCTGTGCAGGCGCAGCCTGCCGGGGAGCAATCCGTGAAAGCTGATGTCGGGGCCAGCCTATGGCGGGACGACCTCGACAACGCCCTGTTAGGGAACAATGTGTATGTTGGAGAATATGAGCTGCGGCAGGGCGGGCTGATCAACAATCCATCGGACGTAGGTGGCTGGCCAAGCCTTTCAACGGAAGAAGCTCCTACGGATTCGGATAGGGATGGCATCCCGGATGATGAGGAACCCGGCAGGCTATCCGGTCGAGATCCGAAGTGGGAGAACGATCCCCGCAACGCACAGCTAGACGATGAAGGGGATGGCTGGACAAACCTCGAGCGCTACCTAACTGAAATCGTTGGCGAATAAACTATATGAAACTCATTCAAACCGCGATGATCATTTCGTTAGTCGTTTATCTCTCTGGATGCGGCGACAAGGGGCGCTCCCCGGCTCCGGGGGTAATGAAACTGCGCGGGAGATTGATCAAGCCCGGATTCCGTACGAATTTCCGGATTGGGAGAAGAACCACAGATGGACGCGAGCGCATCTTGAAACGCCACAACTTCTTAGCGATGAAGCCGCTGCCGGATTATGTCGAAAATGTATGGGGCGCAGGAAGAAACCTCGACGAATACGAGTTTCAAAATGATTGGGCGTTCGTCGTTCCAAAAGACCGATAGGAGAGTTCCTCGACTACCTGAGGGACCTTGGCGTCCCAGAGGAGTACATGAGTTCAGATAGTCCCTACCGAGTCAGTGATCGAGAAAACTGGACTCCCCCAAAGCCTCGAGCGACCAAGATTAAATTTCTGATGGTAGAGACACAAGTAGCGGATGGCGTTCACCGAGGTTTGAGATTCGTGGCGGGGCAAAGCCGTCTATATTGTTTTGAAAACCCGAATCTCGCGCAATCGGAGTTGCATATCCGGTTCGACTCGGTGACGGGAAATGCCCATGTGGTAGAAATGGATATTAGCTCGGACTAGATTTTCCCAATGAGAATCTTTCGAAGAATCGCTTTTGCAACCAGTCCCGCTCCCGTTGGGGCAGTCATGAATAGAGAAAAAAACTAGGGGTGGCGATATTTGAGATGTGCGCTTCTTGGCGGACCCGCCAACCGTAATCCGAAGTGGGGGCAATCCCGCAATGCACAGCTAGCTAGCTAGTTTAGGCGATGATCCGCCTCTCAGGCTCGCAGCGGGAGCGAGCAACGACGTGGGTCTCACCCACGGCGTCGCAGACCCCTTGGGCGGGCGGCGCGAAGCCAGCTGAGCCCGTCGGAGATCCGCCGGTTGCTGCTGAGTGTACTCCGGCGGGGCTAACCGAATTTTTTCGTCAGGGCGCGTGATTCTCGCGGAGCGGTTTCGATCTACCCGATGAACCGCCCATGGACTCCGGACTGAATGCCCGACTTTACCTGACTTTACCTCGTTCTCAGCCGGCTCGAAGCGCATCGCGCCGAGATCGCCGAGCCCCGCCGGCTGCCCGCTGAATTCAAAAAAAGTTTCCGCGCCGCGTGATTAACCCGGCGGCTTTCCGAACTGCCAAGGGAGGACCCCTCGGTCCATCCAGCATCTCAACTCCATTACCCAGAAAGGAAATCCGACATTATGGCAGACACACGCGCCCTTGAATCGATCGCCGACCTGTTGCCGGAGGAAAAGCGGGAACGCTTTTTCTCCACGGTGGTCAAGTTTCGCAACGTCCCGGAGAACGACGCCTACCTCCAGTTGTTGGAGGCGACCGGCTTTATCATGCTGGTCTTGAAAGAGATCCCCGACGAGCTGTCGAGGGTCTTGGATAAGATCCGGCACGGGATGAGCGAGGACCAGCAGCGCGCCATCCGCGACGACATGAAGGCGATCCTCGAAGCCTCCATCGACACGCCCTCTTACAAAGACCTCCGAGATGTGGTCGCCGCCATGAAGGCGGAGCGGGACGCCTTCCAAACCCAGGCGGGGCAGTTGCTGGGGCAGCTCCGCCGCCTCAACCAGCGGGGCGGCAATGGCGCGCGCGCTTTCGCCGGGATGATGGGCGGGATCGCGGCGGGAGCCGTGATCGCCGCCGCCCTCCTCGCCTTGGTCTCCAAGCCTTGGCGCGAGCTCCAGGAGCGCTTGCCGACCCCGCAGCCAGCCGGAGCCAAGTCGCCCGCCGAGACTCTGGTCGAGCACGGCTACATCGACTACTTCGAGGACGACTCGCCCGAGCACGGCGGCAAGGTCGGCATCGTCGTTTACAGCGGCAAAGTGCTGTCCGCGCAGGAGGAGGCGGGCATGGGGATCATCGTCACCCGCCCGCTCGATGTGGAACTCGGAACGCCCTAACCACGCCAACCAAGATGCCAACTATCTTCCGCATCCCACTCGCGCTCGCCGTGGCGTGCGCCGGTCTCTGGCTAGGCTTCGAACATCTCGCCTCGCCCTATCACTACGCCGCCGGTGCCTCCGCTTCCTTCCTCGCCTTGGTCATCGCGGGGACGCCCGCCCGCCAGACCGTGCTCCGCTTCGGGTGGCTCCGCTGGACGGTCAACGAGCTTTGCCGCCATGTCCTGATCACCGGCGACACCGGCTGCGGCAAAACCTCGTCGGGCTTTCACACGCTGCTCGTCCAGCTCAGCCGCTCCGTCCCGCGCTGGGGCGGCTTGGTGTTAGGGGTGAAAGGCGACGAGCACGAGTTCGTGGACGCTTTGCTAGAGGCGAACGGGCGGGCGCGCGATGTCATCCACCTCCAGGTGCGACCGTCGGGCGCGCCGGGGGATTGGCGTCCGCCGCACCGCTACAACCTGCTTAGCGACCGCAGCCTGCCGTGGACGACCCACGCCAAAGCCATCGTCGATACCGCCGCCAGCCTAACGGCGGGGCGGCAAGATTCCTTCTTCAAGCCGATGGCGCAGATCGCCCTCGCCAACGCGCTCGAACTCCTGCACGAGATCGGCGACCCGGTCACCCTCACGCGAGCTTACGAGGTCCTCACCTCGCGGGCGGCTCTGGAGCAAGCGCTAGACCGGCTGGAGGCGGGCGGGATTTCGCTAGGGCGCGTGCGGCTCGCCGAGTTCTTCTGCCAGACCTTTCTCGACGCCAAAGCGCCGGAGCAACGCGAGGGGATCGAGGGCACGATCAAGACCTACCTCAGCTTCTTCCGCGACCCTGACATCGCCGCCGTCTTTTCGAGCGATGAACCCAACACCTTCGAGGTCGGGAAGGTCGATCGCGGGGGCGTCATCGTCGTCTCCATGCCGCAGCGCTTTGTCACCGAGCGGCGCTACATCAACACTTACCTCAAGATGCTCTTCTTCTATCACGCGCTCCGGCGCTATGAGCTTCCCAAGGGCGAACAGGCGAAGCAGAATTTACTCCTGCTAGTCGCCGACGAATATCAGGACATCGTGACGGCGACCGAGGACGGCATCAGCGACCACAAGATCGTCGACCGCATCCGGGGCGCGAACTGCGCCATCATCGCCGGGATGCAGTCGGAGGTTTCCGCCGACCCCGCCATCGGTCGCGACAAGCGCAAAGTGCTAGCCCTCAACTTCCGCACGCGCCTCATCTTCCGCGCCGCCGACATGGAGGGAGCGACCGCCAGCGCGGATTTCATCGGCAAGAAGATGATCTGGAAACGCTCGCGCAGCAGCAAGGCATTCAGCACCGTGACCTACAGCCGCCGCGAGGAGGAAGATTACAAGATCAAGCCAGCCAAGCTCATGGAACTCAAAGACCACCGCGCCGTCATCGTCCACCCGTCGAAGCGTTTCGCCCGGATGCTCGTGCGCCCGCTCAATGCCTTGGGCAAAACGCCAGAGTGGTTTCGCGGGTGAGCTGCATTTTGCCCGTCGGGCGGCGATTTCACGGCATGGTCACCCGCTTGCATGTCTTTGCTTTTCGATTCGTCACGTTAGGGTTTTGTGCCAACGAACGCCAGTGTCAGATGGTTTAATGGATATTGAAACCTTTGGTGGGTTCTCGTCTGAGATATGGATGATCTTACCTGTGAGTTCGGTTCCCATTGCTGGCATTACATCTTCTGTCACACGGTCATTGTCGAGCATATCCACAATAAGGATCAGCCCTTCTCGATCCGTTCCCGATATTCGCACAAAGCAACCAAACGGCTTTTGCGCGATAATTTCCACGCGTGCCAGATTGCCCTTTTTTAACACTGTAAAATTGATTCTCCTAATTCTCGATTTTGCCCAAAAGAAGTGGTCGTCATGATTCACAAGCAAGGCTTCCCCAGACTCAAAGACGATGATGGTGTCGCTGGCTCCATCAAAAAATCGAATGGGCAATTCGACTTCATTCTTGTCGGATTCTTCAAGGCGCTCCACGAGCGTTCCTGAATTACAAACGAAGGGCTTTCGTTCCTCAATTGACGACCCTGCAAAACCAAGAGTGTCTGGGACGACAACCGCCCTGCCGGTCGGCGTGAATCCGGCGTGTTCTAGAAGCATCAAGAATATTTCGGCATCACCCATGGTTGTCAGCGCCTTTGAAGCGAGGGCGTTCTCGGCGGCTTCCGTTCCTTTGGTCGGATCGAGGGAGTCATCCATCCCAAAGTCCGCCTTCATCATAGCCCCGACAAAGTGGTCCCATGCCAATCCCGATTCGACGGAAACGAAAGGCTTCGACTCCGGAAAAAACTTTCGAATAAGGCGGATGGCTTCCAAAAATTCAGCGTCGTTTGCCCGCATCAATGTCAGTGTTTGGTTGTCGTACATTCGATGATTCGTTTTTGGAGATCAGATCGAGACCCATATTAGACCAAAGGGGCATCTATGCCCGTGATTTCTTGCCGGGGCTTCCGATCTACCCGGTATGCCCACCTTTCATCGCGACGAATACGCCACGTCCACCGACCGGGTCCGCGACCTCCGGCGCCAAAAGGACGCCCTCTACCAGCAGGGGATGCCGCGGGACGCCTGCCAGCAGTTGGTGAAGGCGTTCTTCCGCCCGGCGTCCTACGAACAACTTCGCGGCAAGGACAACCATTTCATGGTCGCCCCCTCGACGACCGGCCGAAACCCGCTGCCCTACCTCCTCGCCAAACGCTTGCAGCAGGAATACGGCGGGCAGGTGGTCACCGGCTGGGCGCTGCCGCTGGAAAAGCGCAAGGCTTCCGCCAAGGGTGGCTTGGGCAAGATGGAGCACCCGGCACGGTTCGCCGCCGCCGATTCTCAGCTTTCGCAAATCCCAAAATCGGCTAACTTGGTCCTTGTCGACGACGTGGTCACCACCGGCGAGACCACCGATGCCCTCCGTGAAGTATTAGCCCAGCGCGGCTTGAAAGCCGACGCCGTGGTTTCCCTCGGTCAATCCGAACTGCGCAAGGTGTCCCAGCGGGACATCGACCGCCTCACCCACAAGCTCGGCGAACCGAGCCTTCGCCCCCAGGTCGAAGGCGTTCTCCGAGGTCGCCTCAAACACAAAGCCAACTACATTGAACGCACGATCCACGATGACACTCGAGAAAGCATTAGACGTTATTTCCAAACTGAATTTCGACGGCTCCAAGGGCTTGGAGCAGTTCGCGCCAACGGAGCTGGAAGCCTGCGATCAGGTGTCGCAGGCGATCGTCGACTTCAATTTCCATGGCGCGCCCGAACCGGAGATCCCGGAGCCGCTGCTCATCAAGTTTCACCAGGTGCAGGACTTGAAGCTGGCGGCCGAGGCGGACCAAGCGACTTTTTAGTCCGGGCCAGATCCTTGGAATCGCTTCGCGCGGAAGTCGGACGCGGCGACGTGAGCTTGGCCCGCGCCACCCGAAAGGCGCTCCGCGTGCTCGGCTCCCGCAAGATGGCCAAGCCCGACGCCAGGGACACCGTCCGCGAGACCAGCCTTTTCCTCGCCGGCAATCCCCGCCGCAGCGCGCAAGAATTGGTCATGCAAGCCGAGGCGCGGCTCGACCGCGTTCGGGCCGAGAACCGGCTCGGGATGCCGCCGACCAAAGAGGGCGACACGATCCGCGAACTCAACCGCCTTCGCGAGGAAGTGAAAGGCGGACTGGACATCCAGACCGCCGCCAGCCGAGGCGTGAGCCTGTTAGGGGCCGAGGGCTTCTCACGCGGCGGCCGGATGCGCGCCGCCCATGAACTCGGTGCCTTCCTCAAAGGCGAACGCGACGCGCCTGACGCCCGGCAGTTGGTCTTGCGCGGGATGAAGCGGGAGTTGGCGGCTGCCAATAAGCTGCCGGCACCCTCGGCCGGTCAATCCGTGGGCCGCCGGTAACTCAAAACAGTTGGTAACATCTTCGTTCAGATCTCCCAAAACTCCTCGGCTTCAGCCAAGGTGCGCGCGTGGTGGTAGTGCCGCCAAAGCGTTTGCGGGCTTGAGCGGTGACCCATCTGACGAAGTAAGAGATCAAGGTCGTTGTGGTGGGCTAAATGGTTGCTGGCGAAAGTGTGGCGCATGACATCTTGTTTCCAAGCGATTCCAGCCGCCTCGTAGCATTCCCGATGCTTTTCGAAGAAGTTGTGAGGGATGATTGAGCCATGGCGATTTTGTGCTACTTCTTTGTCGAGCCATTTGACGAGGTTATTGCTCATGTAAACATACCGGTGATCCCAGGTCTTTGAAATAGAACCAGGTATGTAAATGTGTTTTTGCTCGAAGTCGACATGGCACCACTCCAGGCTCTGCAGTTCTTTGGGGCGAATCCCGCAGAACAAGCCGAGGAGGTAGTAAGCGCGCATATCGTCACGGCAGTTGGCAAGTAGCCGCCGAACTTCATCGTTCGAAAGGATCGGTTTCCGAGTCGGACTTAGTTCAACAGGGTCGAGCTTTATTACGGGGTTCTTCTCCAGATATTCGCGGCGGATGGCCCAGTTGAAGAAGGCCTTTAAAACGGCCATGAACCGTCGGCGACCGTAAGGCGTGCGGCAGGTTTTTTTGAGGACGTCGTCCACGCGCCGGGGATTCAAGTCGATGAGCATTTCACCTTTGAGATGCTTCCCGACATGGTTCGCAACGTGTCGATAGTCCGCTTTCGTCCTCTCACGGCGATCTGATTTTGCCTCCATGAACTCCGCGAAGGCTCGGCAGAATTCACAGCTCCGTGCCTTCTGCTGCTGGGCGCTGAGAAAGAACTCAACAGCTTCAGAAACGGTGGTCCCGTAATCTTGCAGCATGGGGCGAAACCTATCTTGAACGTCTACGAAAAAGTTCACAGCATCCCAGAGAGTCGCCCCGTATGGTTCGAGGATGGCGGCCAAATCCGCGCGACTTCCCTCACGATCCTGATTTCGTTCAAGCTCGCGAATGCGGGCGAGGGCATGTCGTTTTGAACCAAAATATTCGCGTTTCCGGGTACCGTTATCAGAGAGGGTCGCTGGTACATTCACCAGCCAGGGCTTGTTCCTACCTTCGACAAAAACGACCTCAAGTTGGGGTTTGCGTCCTCTTATCGTGCTAGAACGCTCGCTCGTTGGTTGTATACGCTGTCATTCGCTTCCCCGACGCGTAGCCATGACCTCGCCCATGCAACTGCTCCATGGCCGCAAGCACTTGGGCTGGATTGAAGCGCTGAATGCGAGGGCTAGGCTGGATGACTGGAAGCAAGCCTTCGAGCAACCAGTTGTCGATCGGTTTGATGCATACGTGGAGCCAGTCCGATAGCTCTCGCTTGTCCATCAGTGCGGGTGCGGAACCCGGCGCGGCCTGAACGGGAAGTTCGCGGGTAGGATCGGGAAATGGGTAGGTGTCCATGCCCATGTAGATCGGGCTGAACGGAGAAAAATAACGACCTACGTCCGAAATCACCGTGAGTTCGGGGATCTCGAATTTGGGCGCTAATTGGGCACTGAGATCCTCACGAATGCCAAAAACCCAAAATCGCCAATCTTCATAACTCCATTTCGCCGGGTCGAACTGGGGGCTGAATTTGGGCACTAATTGGGCACCAGATTTCGATTCAGGACGAGATAGCCGAACAATAAACCGCGCCTGAAGGTGTGTAACTCTCTTGTTTTTAAGGGAGTTGGCGGAGAGGGAAGGAATCGAACCAACCTGGGCGGGGTCGCCGCCCACAACGGTTTTGAAGACCGCGGAGGCCACCAGGCACCCGTCACTCTCCGTTGGGTAGGGACAAAGGCGGAAGCGGGCGCGTTGTCAACGGAATTGGCGGGCGGCGGGCCGGTTCTTTTTGGCCTTGACGGAACCGATTCCGGCGCGCCAGCATCGGCGTTCTCCCCCCGACGCTATGAAGCTCGAACGCCACATCGCCCATGCGCTTACCGAGATGCAATTGGAGGTCGCCCGGCGCCTCGGGTGGCTGCGGGCGGCGGGCGTTGCCGCCTTTGCCGCGCTCATCACGGCGATGGTCCATCTGGCGGGTCACGCGGATTGGCAGCCGATTTTTTGGCCGACGTTGATCTACGCCGGGCTGGCCGCCGCGCTGGGGTGGGGGGCGGCGTCATCGCCCCGCATCCGGCGCGCCAGCCGGTTCGCCGTCCCGGTGTTCGATCTGCCGGCGGTCTTTTTGATCCAGTGGATCCATCTGGGCTCGACGGACGATCCCTCGGCGGTCGCGTCCTTTTCTCTCGCGCTATTTGTCTGCCTCATCCTGCTGGCAACCTTCACGATCGATCGCCGCCACATCGCGGCGTCCGCGCTGATCGCGATCGCCTTGTGCGATGTCTTGGGCTGGAGCGCCGATTCGACGGTCGCCGCGCGGCTGGGCAACGCCATCGTCCTCGCCTTTGCGACCTGGGTGTGCCTCTTCGCCAGCAGCAACCGCATCGAGATGGCGCGGCGCTCGGCGGATATCAACGCCCGCCGCCTCAGGCTTCAGCGCTACTTCTCGCCCGGCGTCGGCGAATTGCTCGAATCCCGCGACGAGGATTCGCTCACCCAGGGCTACGAATGCGAGATCAGCGTCCTCTTCGCCGACATCCGCGGGTTCACCGCGATGAGCCAGCGGCTGCAGGGGCCGGAGGTGGTGGCGATGCTCAACACGTTCCATGGGCTGATGGTGGAAGAAATCTTCCGGCACGGCGGGACGGTCGACAAATATCTGGGCGACGGTCTGATGGTTTATTTCAATGCGCCGATCGGGCAGGCGGACCACGCCGAACGGGCGGTGCGCTGCGCCCTGGCGATGAATGCCTCGCTGGAGAGGCTGAACGCCGAAGCCGCGCCGCCCGCGGCGGGCTTCCCCGCTATCGAATGCAGGATCGGGATCAGCACCGGCCGCGCGGTCATCGGCGACATCGGGGCGCCGCACCGGCGGAGTTCACCGCGCGATCGGCGAATCGGTAAACCTCGGAAGCCCGCCTGGAGTCGATGACCAAAGAGATCGGCGCTAGCCCGCTCCTCTCCGAGGCAACCGCCGCCATGCTGGACGGCGGGCGCTGGGCGCTCCGCGACCTCGGCGAATTCGCGGTCCGCGGCCGCCAGCCCGGTCGGATCTTCGCGACCGCCGAATCCAGCCCGGCAGCCGCCTCACGCTAGCTAGAGATCTAAGCTAGGCGTCCGCTGCGGATTCGGCGGCGATGTCGGCGATCGTGTGGAGCGCGTTGCCCTCGAGCCCGTTGGCGACGTAGAGGAAGGCGGGCGGTGCCTGCGGCGGCAGGGCGCGGCGCGTCGCGATGAGCTGGCAGGCGCGCGGCGGGCAGGTTCGTCGATCTCGCGGAGCTGGTGGTAGGGAGCGGAAATCGCGCTCGGCGGCGTGCTGGCTGTGCGGCCGGGGCACGAGGAGGAAGCGCCCGGCGAGGAAGGCTTGGTCCTCGGGCGGGGCGAGGGCGAGTTGCTCCTCGGCAGCGGGCATCTGGGTCCACTGGTTGTAGGCGTGGGCGACGCCGTGTTCGCGCAGCACGGCGAAGTATTCCGGGTGGAGCAGGTTCAGGTTGCGGACCTCCACCGCGTAGCGCCATCCGTCCGGCAGGTCGGCGAGAAACCGGTCGAGGAATCCCGACAATCCCGGCCGTGGGCGAAGTCGTCCGGCGTGAAGTGCGACTTCGAAAGGCGATCGCCCCGACGTGCGCGCGGATCGGCGCGGTAAACAGGAACGCGCGAATTCGAAAAAGCCCTCGTCGAGGAACAGAATCGCTTTGCTGCCCAGCACGCGGTCGCCGAAGTCGCGGAGGTCAGGGAAATGCCGCATGGTCAGCGAGCACGGCGCACGAGCGAAAAGCCGCCCGGCAGCGCGCGTTTCTCAACCTTTCCTCTAGCTCGCCGGGCTTGGGCAACGGTAGAACGTCAGTCGATCTCGGTGGTGCGGAACACCTCGGCGTATTCGCGCAGGCGCACTCGCGGTTGAACTTTGCTTTTAGAAAAGTGCGATCCCCACAGGTAGCGATCTTCGTCATAGAGCGTGCCGCACCAGCCCTGGTAGCGCCAGGAGGCGGTGCCCAGATAGACGCCCTGACCGGCGAGGGAGCCGAGCAGGGCCGCCATTCTTTCACGGACGAAAAGCATGCCGGATGCTGCGCGGCTGGCCGCTGTGCGCAAGCCGAGGACTCCCGAAATTCAGAGTGGATCCAACGACCGTCGCCGAAGGCGAAGTGGTTTCTGTCCCAACGGGACACCGCATACCAGCCCAGGGTAGAAACCTGAACTTTAGCCGGACAAATACATGCGTTCCGAAGGAACGCTGCATCCGTCGAGCGAGACCGATATGCGGCGTTCCTTCGGAACGCGAAAGGTCGGCGGGACGAAAGACAGGGCGTTGCCCTGGGCTGGAATGCGTGGCTCCGTTGGAGCCGAAGGTCTGCTACCCAGATTCCCGAAAATGGTCTCGCTTGTTGATCGCGGCTTGCGCGGCGGGGGCAGCGGGGCGAAAAACCAAGTCCTGAATCCGCGCTGCGAGGCGGCGCCACTCGTATGTAACCCGTGGCTTTTCCCCCGTCCCCATCTGTCCGGCGCTCCCGAGCGCTGGCGGCGGTCGCCTGCTGCCTGCTGGCGGCGGTAGGCACCATGCGCCGTCCACACCGGGTCGATCCCGACCCGCGGTAAACGGTCGCCGGGGCTGCGGGTGGGGCGGGCGAGCCGGGATTCGCCCACGGCTCTGGGCGCGCTGCAGATCCTCGCCGCAGGCGGACCGACCGTGGTGGCGCGCCGTGGGCAGGCGATCTGGACAAGCTGATCGCCGAAGCGCTGGCGGGCAATCCGGACCTGCGCGCGGTCGGGCGGCGGATCGATCAGGCGAATGCGCGGCTCAGCCAGGCGGGCGCGGCACTTTTCCCCGCCGCCGATGGCACCGGCGAGATCCGGAGCCGCTGGGATTCCGGCGCGGACCGGTCGGATGCGGCGTCGCTCGGGCTGCTGCTCGACTGGGAAGCCGATGTCTGGGGGCGCCTGCGGTCGGGCAAGGCGGCGCGGGCGCAGGAGGCGGCGGCGGCATACGAAGACTGGCGTGCGGCGCGGCTGCTGCTCACCGGCGCGGTCGCGGAGACGTGGTTCGAGTTGATCGAACAGCGCGGCCAACTGCGGCTGGCCGGCGAACAGATCGAGGTCAACCGCACGCTTCTGGAGCTGACCCGCCTGCGCTTCGGCCAGGGGCAAAGCTCGGTCGTCGCGGTGCTCCAACAGCAGGAGCAGCTCGAATCCACCGAATCCCGCGTCCCGGATATCGAATCTCGCATCGCCGAGCTGGAGCTGGTGCTCGACACGCTGGCCGGGCGGATGCCCGGCGGCCGGAAGCGCGGCGCGGGCGGCTCCGACCTGCCGGTCCCGCCCGCCGCGCCGGCAGAGGGCTTTCCCTCCGACCTGCTCGCCGAGCGCCCGGACCTGCGGGCGCGGCGCGCGCGCATCATCGCCTTGGACCATGAGGTGGGCGAGGCGATCGCCGACCGGCTGCCGCGCTTCTCGGTCGGCGGCAGCGCTTTCGCCGATGGCGCGCCGAGCCTCGACCGCGTAGTTGCCGAGGCGGTCGCCGGCGTGGTCGGTCCGATCTTCGATGCGGGCGCGCGGAAGGCGGAGGTCGCGCGCCGCCGGGCGCGCGTGGCGGAGGAGATCGACCTCTACACCGCCGAATTCCTCGCGGCGGTCCGCGAGGTCGAGACCGCATTGGTCCGCGAGGGGAAGCTCGCCGAACGCGTCCGGCGGCAGGAGGCGCAGCTCGGCACCGCGCGGCGCCTGCTGGAGGAATCCCGCAACCGCTACCGCCAAGGCGTGACCGATTACCTGCCGGTGCTCGACGCCGTCTCCACGTTCCAAGAGCTGGAGCGCGATGTCCTGACCAGCCGCCGGGAGCGCCTCAGCGCCCGCGTCGCCTTGCACCGCGCGCTGGGCGGCCCGATGCCGATGCCCGAGCCGCCGGAATCGGGGATGAATCCGGAATCGGGGGCGGGACACTAACACTTTTCAAAAAAGATAGATCGCCGGACGCATGAAAGCCAAGCGCCTTACCATCCAGATCGCCGCCAGCCTGCTCGCCTTTGGCGCGGCGGGCGGGGCGGCGCTCGTTTTGCTGAAGACCGCGCCGACGACCGAGCCGGGGGAAAAGTCCTCGAAGCCGAAGATGGTGCGGGTCATCGACCTCGCGCCGAGCGACGAGCGGATCGTGGTCTCGGCGTGGGGCACCGTGATCCCGGCGCGGGAAATCACGATGCAGCCGCGGGTCAGCGGGCGCGTCGTGCGGCAGAGCGAGGCGCTGGTCCCCGGCGGGCGGCTGGCGGCGGGCGAGATGCTGGTCGAGATCGATGGCGACGATTACAAGCTGGCGCTCGCCGAGAGGATGGCGGAGCTGGAGGACGCAAAGTATGAACTCGAAGTCGAGCGCGGCCGCCAGATCATCGCCAAGCGCGAGTGGGAGCAGCTTCGGGAGGATGTGCCCGAGGCGGACGCGAACCCGGCGCTCGCCCTGCGCGAGCCGCACCTGCGCCGCGCGGAGGCGATGGTCGCCAAGGCGCAGAACGCGATCGCCCAGGCGGAGCTGGCGCTCAAGCGCACGGCGGTCGCCGCACCATTCAACGGCATGGTGACCGAGGAGGCGGTCGAGGTCGGCCAGCTCGTCGATCCGAACACCGATATCTGCCGGCTGGTCGGCACCGATGCCTTCTGGATCCGCGCCACCCTGCCGGTCGCCGACCTCGCCCGCGTCCGCCTGCCAGCCGATGGCGAGCCCGGCGCGGCGGCGAAGATCTACCTCGATACCGGCGAGCCGGGCGCCGCGCCGTGGGACGGAACCGTCGTCCGCCTGCTCTCCGACCTCGAGCCGTCCGGCCGCATGGCGCGCCTGATCGTGGCGGTCGCCGATCCGCTCGGGGAGGCGGGCGGTGCCGCGGCGCGCACGCCATTGTTGCTCGGCAGCTACGTGCGCGCGGACATCGAGGCCGGCGTGTTGCGCGGCGTCTTGGCGATCCCGCGCGCCGCCTTGCGCGAGGGCGACCGGGTCTGGCTGGTGGGCGGCGACGACCGGCTGCGCATCGCGGACGCGAAGATCCTGTGGACGCGGCCCGGCACCGTTTTGATCGAAGACGTGCTGGAGCCCGGCGAGCGGCTGGTCGTGAGCGAGCTGAAAGCCGCGCTGCCCGAGATGGCGGTCAACCCGCAGCCGCTCGAGCAAGGCGGCGGCAGCGCCGCGCCCGGTGCCCGATGAAAGCGTGGAAGGACAGGGGCTTGATCGCCTGGTTCGCCCGCAATGACGTGGCGGCCAACCTGCTTATGGCGGCGGTCGTCGTCACCGGCATCGTGGTCGCCTTCAACATCCGGCAGGAGATCTTTCCGGTCTATGAGCTGAACACGGTGGAGATCGACATGGACTACCGCGGGGCCAGCCCGGAGGAGGTCGAGCGCTCCGTCATCGTCCCGATCGAATCCGAGCTGCGCGGCATGGAGCTGGTCCGCCGCATGGTGTCGGTCGCCCGCGAAGGCAGCGCGAACATCGAGATCGAGGTCACGCCGGGCTTCGACCGCAACCGCGCCTTGCAGGAGGTCACCGCCGCGGTGCAGCGCGTCAGCCTCTTTCCGGACGAGGTCGAGCCGCCGGTCGTCAGCCTGGGTGCCGGGCGGCGGCGGGAGGTGATCCGGCTCGTTTTGTTCGGCGATCTCGACGAGCAGATGCTGGTCGATTTCGCCCGCAAGATCGAGGACGGCCTGCTGGCGGAACCCGGCATCGCCCTGGTCCAACTGCGCGGCGCCCGCCGCCCGGAGATCCGCATCGAGGTGCCGCAGGAGCGCCTCCGCGCCCTCAACCTCACGCTCGGCGACATCGCCGACACGATCGACCAGGCGGCGCTCGACGTCCCGGCCGGCACGCTGCGCACGCCCTCCGGCGACATCTTGCTCAAGACGACCGAGCGGCGCGACTTCGCCAGCGAGTTCGCCAGCCTGCCGATCCTGAGCACGGCGGATGGCGCGCGGGTGCGGCTGCGCGACATCGCGACGATCACCGATGGGTTCGAGGAATCCGAGCGGGAGAATTATTTCGAGGGTCAGCGCTCGGTCACGCTCGGCGTCTATAGCGCGGAGACCCAGTCGCCGCTGGAGGTCGCCAAGACGGTGCGCAAGTTCCTCGACAAGCTGCGCCCGACGCTGCCGCCGTCGGTCAACCTGTCGCTGACCCGCGACCGGTCGGTCGAATACGAGGAGCGCATCGAGCTGCTGCTGACCAATGGCGTGGCGGGGCTCATCCTCGTGCTGCTCGCCCTCGGGCTCTTCCTCGAGCTGCGCGTCGCCTTCTGGACCGCCATCGGCATCCCGGTCTCGATCCTCGGCTCGCTGGTCCTCATGCCGCTCATGGATGCGAGCATCAACATGATCTCGCTCTTCGGGTTCATCGTCACGCTCGGCATCGTCGTCGATGACGCGGTGGTGGTCGGCGAGGATATTTTCCACAAGATCTCGGAGGGCATGTCGCGGCGGGAGGCGGCGGTGGCGGGCGCGCAACAGATGATGGTGCCGGTCATCTTTGCGGTCTCGACCAACATCCTCGCCTTCCTCCCGCTCCTCATGGTGCCTGGCGAGACGGGCCAATTCTTCGAAATCCTGCCCGCCGTGGTCATCGCGGTCTTCACCGTCTCGCTGGTCGAGTGCCTCTTGATCCTGCCCGCGCACCTCGCCTTCAGCCGTGCGAAGGAACCGGGCGAGGACGGCTGGTTCGCGCGGATCGACGCCGCCCAGGCGCGGCTGCGGGGCAAGATCGATGCGGCGATGGAGCGGCTCTATCGCCCGGTGCTCGACGCCGCCCTGCGCTTCCGCTACTTCACCGCCGCCGCGTTTCTCGCCGCCCTCGCGGTGGTCGGCGCGTGGATCGCCAGCGGGCGGATCGATTTCATCTTCCGGCCGTCGATCGAGACGGATTTCATCCAGGCGGAGATCGAGCTGCCGTCGGGCACGCCGGTGGACCGGACGCGCGAGGTCACGTTTCAGATCGAGGCGGCCGCCCGCCGCGCCTTGGAGAAGACTGGCGAGAAGGATATCTTGGTCGGCATCATCACCGATGTCGCCGATGGCGGCAGCAACTCCGGCGAGGTCAATGTCATGCTCGTCCCGCAAAGCCAGCGCAAGATCACCGGCGAGGCTTTCACCCGGATCTGGCGCGAGGAAATCGGGGTGGTCCCGGATCTCGAATCGCTCTTCTTCGACTACCTGATCGGACCGGGCGGCGAGGCGGAGATCGACGTCCAGCTCGCCCATCCGGACATCGCTACGCTGCGGCAGGCGGCGGATGAAGTCGCCGCCGCCATCGGGCGCTACCCCGGCGTCGAAGACATCCGCAAGAGCTTCGGCCGCCAGATGCCGCAGTTGAGCTTCGAGGTCAAACCGGCGGGGCGCAGCCTCGGCATCACCGCGCGCGACCTCGGCCAGCAGATCCGCCACGCCTTCTATGGAGCCGAGGCGCTCCGCCAGCCGCGCGACCGCGAGGAGCTGCGCGTCATGGTCCGGCTGCCCGAATCCGACCGCCGCTCGATGTCCGGGCTCGAACACCTGCTCATCCGCGGTCCGCAGGGCGGCGAGATCCCGCTGGCCCAAGCCGCCACGATCACCGAGGACCGCGCGCCGGTCCGCATCGAGCGCGTGGACGGCGGCCGCGTCGTCAACGTGACCGCCAACGTCCTCGCCGGGGTGACGACCGGCAACCGGGTGCTCAACGTCTTTGTCAAAGCGGAGCTGCCGGGCATCCTCGCCCGTTACCCGGGGCTGCGCTATTCGTTCGAGGGCGAGCAGCGGGAGCAGCGCGAGGCGATGTCCGAATTGCTCTGGGGTCTGGCCGCCGCGCTCTTCGGCATCTACGCGATCATGGCGGCGCTCCTCCGCAGCTACGCCCAGCCGGTCGTCGTCCTGCTCACCCTGCCGTGGAGCCTCGCCGGAGCCGTTGTCGGCCACGCGTTGCTCGGCTTCAACCTCAGCATCTTCAGCGTCTTCGGCATGATCGCGCTCTGCGGCATGGTCGTGAATGGCGGCTTTGTCATGGCCGTCACCCGCAACCGATACCTCGACCGCGGCGACGATCCCCGCTCGGTCTCGCGGGACGCCGCCATCCGCCGCTTCCGCCCGATCCTGCTCACCGCCATCACCACGTTCCTCGGCTTGGGCCCGATGATCTTCGAGACGTCCTCCCAAGCCCTCTTCCTCGTCCCCATGGCGATCTCGCTCGGCATCGGCACCCTCGTCTCCATGGGCGTCTCCCTGCTCCTGCTCCCCGCCTGCTTCCGCATTATCGAGGATTTTAAGGCGGTGCCGGACGCGGGGGATTGACGCAGGTCTGGGATTGCCGCCATCGCGGCGCTTGCGCGGACCGGGCTGCCGCGCATCATCCGGGGTCATGAAACCATTCAACGTAGGCATGATCGGCTACGGCTGGGCGGCCGGAGCGCACATCGACGCGATCAACGCGACGAGCCGCGCCCAGGTCACCGCCGTCTATTCCTCCCGCCCGCAGGATTCCAATGACCTGACCGCCAAGCACGGGTCGCGGATCACGGCGTATCAAAACCTTGACCAGATGCTGGACGATCCGGATCTCCATGCCGTTTCGGTCGCCAGCTACCCGAACCTGCACGCGGATCAGGTGGTCAAGGCGGTCCGCTGCGGGCAAGCATCTCATCATCGAAAAGCCGCTCGCCCTAAACTTCGATGACTGCCGCCGGATGCGCGACGCGGTCGCCTCCATAGAAGCGTGCGGAGCTGCGTCTGCTTCGAACTGCGCTACTCCGCCCAGTTCATCGCCACCCGCTCGCTGCTCGACCAGGATGCTCGGTGCCATCCACTATGGCGAGATCGACTACTACCACGGCATCGGCCACCGTGGTATGCCGGTCCGCTGGAATACGTCGAAGGAGAATGGCGGCTCCAGCCTGCTCTCCGCCGGATGCCATGCGCTCGATGCGCTGCTGCTCTGCATGGATGGCGAGGTCAAGAGCGTGACCAGCGCGGCGACGTTCTCGAAAAACGAGACCTTCGCCCAATACGAATACCCGACCACCAGCGTGACGATCCTACAGTTCGAGGACGGCCGCCTCGGCAAGGTCGCCTCGGTCATCGACTGCCTGCAGCCCTACTACTTCCACACCCATCTGGTCGGCAGTGAAGGCACTCTGCTCGACAACAAATTGTTCTCCACCAAAGTCGAGGGATTGAAGAAAGAATGGAGCACGCTCAGCTTTCCGCTGTGCGATTCGGGCGACGTGGCGGACCATCCGTATCAGGCGCAGTTCGAGGCGTTCTTCGAGGCGATCGAATCCGGCAAGGAAATGCCGCGCACCAGCTTGGGCGACGCCTTCCGCACCTTCGAAGTCCTCTTCGCCGCCGACAAATCCGCCGCCGAGAACCGCCCGGTCGCCATCGCCGAGATGCGGTAGGTCGCCCCGCTAGCTCTCAACGTCCGCGCGGAAATCGCGGGCGCGTCGAAGGCGGCGCGTCGAAGGCGGCGCGTCGGGTCATGTAGATGCGGCACTCCTGCCGCATAGGGTCGAGCGAGACGGGATGCGGCGTTCCTTCGGAACGCGGGGATCGGCGGGGCGAAAGACCCAGGGCGTTGCCCTGGGCTGTTATGCATGGCTCCGTTGGAGCCGGAATCTGCCACCCGTCCCAACGGGACCGCATACCAGTCCAGGGTGCAACCCTGGGACCAAGCGCGAACATTCATGCGTTCGAAGGAACGCCGCATAGGTCGAGGCGACGGATGCGGCGTTCCTTCGGAACGCGGGGATCAGCAGGGCGAAAGACCCCAGGGCGTTGCCCTGGGCTGGTATGCGTGGCTCCGTTGGAGCTGAAACCTGCCCTGTCCCAGCGGGACCTCGCATACCAGCCCAGGGTGCAACCTGGGACCAAGCGCAGACATTCATGCGTTCCGAAGGAACGCCGCGTGGGTCGAGCGCGACGGATGCGGCGTTCCTTCGGGACGCGGGGATCGGCAGGGCGAAAGACCCAGGGCGTTGCCCTGGGCTGGAATGCATGGCTCCGTTGGAGCCGGAATCTGATGCCCAGACTCCCGAAATCAAGATTCCCGAAATCCAGAGTGGATCCAACGACCGACGCGCCGAAGGCGGGTGCCACCTGTCCCAACGGGACACCGCATACCAGCCCAGGGTGTAACCCTGGACCAAAGACATTCATGCGTTCCGAAGGAACGCGAGGATCGGCAGGGCGAAGACCCAGGGCGTTGCCCTGGGCTGGTATGTATGGCTCCGTTGGAGCCGAAACCTGTCACCTGTCCCAACGGGACCTCGCATACCAGCCCAGGGTGCAACCCTGGACTCTACGGCGGCTGTGCCGATCAATCGCGCCACTCGAAGACCCGCTGCGGGTGGCAGATCCAGAGCCGCTCGCCCGCGGCGGGATTCCAGCGCCCGCCGCCCGCCCACGGCGAAAAGGCGGGCAGCGTCCAGCGGCGGGGCGCTTGGACGAAGGCGGGGGCGCGCAGCCGGCCGGCACCGTCATTGATCGAGATCGCCGGATGCGCGTGAGTGAACGACTTCGATCTGATCGGCGAGTTCGGCGGCGGCTGCCTCCCGGTGCCCGTGGTGGAAGTAAAAGCCGCTCGCCGCGAACGAATCGGCGAAGGCGGCGGCGCGGCGGATCGGTCCGCGGTCGTGGTTGCCGGCGAGGCAGATGACTTCGCCGCAGCGGGATCCCGCGCGTTGCAGCAGATCGGCGGCCGCCTCCGCCGCGCCGCCGCCATCCACGATATCGCCTGCCAGGATGAGGGCCGCCGGCCGGTAGAAATCGGCGAGATCGAGCAGGCGCTCGGCTGTCGCCGCGAATCCCCAGAGCGGGAACAATCCGCCGCCGCGCCGGCGGTTGACCTCGTAGCCGAGATGCAGGTCCGCGCAGACCAGCCAGCGGTCGCGCTCGTGAAAGATCGCCAGCCGGGAATCGAGCACGATGCCGGGCGCGATCTCGGCGCGGGCGGGCGGCGGCGGTTTGGGGGTCATGCGTCAGTCGTGGGAAAATGGCAGCGCCTCGCGCGGGCGGCGCGTATGCTAGCGGCACAGCGCCTTTCCCATAGCCCGAATTCGCCAGCCGCCCATGAAACTTTCCATCGTCATCCCCGCCTTCAACGAAGAGCGCCTGCTCGGCGGCACGCTGGCGGCGGTCAAGGCGGCGGCGTCCGGGGCATTCGACCCGCGCTCATGGGCGTGGGAAATCGTCGTCTGCGATAACAATTCGACCGACCGGACCGCCGAGATCGCGGCGCGATCGGGGGCGCGCGTCGTCTTTGAGCCGGTCAACCAGATCTCGCGGGCGCGCAACGCGGGGGCGGCGGCGGCGCGCGGCGAATGGCTGCTTTTCATCGACGCCGATTCGCAGCCGAGCGCCGGCTTGCTGGGCGACCTCGCGGCGGCGGTCGAAGCGGGGCGCGCGATCGCGGGCGGATCGACGATCGAGATGGACCGGGAGATCGCCGCGCGTTGGCGCATCTGGGTGATCGGGTGGAACGCGCTCAGCCGCCTCGTCCGCTGGGCGGCCGGCTCGTTTCTCTTCTGCCGCGCCGACGCCTTTCGCGCGGTCGGCGGATTCGGGCAAGATTTCTTCGCCGCCGAGGAGATCGACCTCAGCATGCGGCTCAAGCGCCACGCGCGGTCAGTCGGCGGGCGCGTCGTCATCCTCACCGAGCACCCGCTGGTCACCTCGGCGCGCAAACTCGACCTCTACAGCTTTGGCGACCATGTCCGGGTCTTCGCCCAATCGATCCTGTTTCCCCGTCGATTCCTCCGCAGCCGGGAGGCGTGCTTCCTCTGGTACGACGGGCGGCGCTAGCTAGGCGGGACTCTTGATTGATGGGCAGGAATTTTCCGAACCCACCCGCCTAATCAACAGCGACGCCAAACCAAAAGGTGGCGGCGGAGCGAGTTGCCGGATCCCCCCAACATCGCCTATCCCAACGGGATCCCCACCTTCTCCAGCGAGGCGAGGTCGTCTATGTCGCAGAGTTTCTGGTCGAGCACGGCGGCGGCGATGCCGCTGGCGCGCGCGTTCTGCAGGGAGGCGGCGAGCGTGTCTGGCGCGCTCCATGGGATGCCGCGAAAGAGGGTGGGGCACGGCTTGCGCAGGGCGATGAGATAGTAGCCGCCGTCGTCTGCCGGACCGAAAACCGCGTCGTGATCGGCGAGCGCCCGCCAAGCTTCGCCGAAGACCGCCGGCGTGACGTCCGGGCAGTCGGTGCCGATGGCGGCGACCCGGCTTGCGCCATCGGCGAAGGCATCGTCGAATGCCTTTTCCAGACGGGCGCCCAGATCGCCGGCCGATTGCGGGCGGAACTCGGCATCGGTCGCCGCCAGGTGCGGCGCGAGCCACCCGCGGATCGCCGCCTCCGACCCGGGCGGATCGAATTGGATGCGGACCGGTTCGCCGGGCGGCAGGTTGGCCAGCGTGCGGGCGACCAGCTCGCGATAGACGGCGGTGGCGCGCTCCGGTCCGATGCCGGCGGCCAGCCGCGTCTTTACCTTGCCCGCGACCGGCGCTTTAAGGAAGACCAAGACCATCCGACCGGATCTGGATTTCGAATTCGACGATGACCGGCAGGTGATCGCTCCCGATGTCGGGTCCGACCCGGCGGTCGAGCACCGCGATGCCGGGCGTGACGAGGCAGTGGTCGATCGGGATCGCCGGGATGCCGAGCGGCGGCACGCGCCAGGTCGGCTGCACGCCGAAGCCGAGCGCGCTGTCGCGCAGCCCAGAGTCCCAGACGAGATCGCGGAAGTACGGGGACCAGGGCGTGCAGTTGAGGTCGCCCATCGCGAGCGTCGGCAGCGTGCGGTCGCGGGCGTGTTTTTCCAGCCAGCCGAGCCGCCCGTTGCGCTGCCGCTGGGTCGCTTTGTCCATCGGCGGAAACGGGTGGGCGGCGACGAGGTGGACCATCTGCCCGTTGACCGAAGCGTCGGCGAGGATCCACGGCGCGCCGTCCGATTGGTCGGGGAAGAACGAGGTGTTGGTGAGCGGGTGTTTGCTCAGCAGCCAGATCCCAAAGGCATCCGGTTTCGGTCTGACGACCTGGTGCGGGAAGGCGGCGTCGGCGGTCGCCCGCAGCGCCTCCCGCCAGCCGTCGGTCACCTCCATGAGCACCGCGATGTCCGGCTTCTCCTGCTCCAGCAAGGCGATGGCCGCCGCGTGATTGGTATTGTCCAGATTGAGGTTGGCGACCAGCGCCTTGCCCCGCACATCGGTCGGCTGCGAGGTATCCGCCGTGGCCACGCTCCCGCTCGGACCAAAATAATAGGGGGCGATCCCGATGGCGTGCCAGACCGCCAGCGCCCCGGCGACCGCCGCGTGCCAGCGCCGCGAGATGACCAGCGATATGATCGCCGCCAGCAGCGCGCCAATCACATAGTAAACCCGAAAATGCGTGAACAGGTCGAAGAGGTAGAATTTACGCGCCAGCCAGCAAAACAGGGTGGCCGCCGTGACCAGCCCGATAATCACATCGGCGGGAAAGCCGATCAGAAACTTCGTGACGCATCCCGCGCGCGATTCGCCGTCGTTTTGGTTTGCCATGATTCAGTTTGAGGTGTTGCCAAGCCGCTAGTGCTCAACAGTCGCCGCCGCTTTTCCCAGCGTGTCGATGTAAAAGGTGAATCGCGCCAATCCCGAGGCGCGCTCCTCCGCCCGCCGCACCGGCGCGACCAGCACCCGCGAGAACATCGTCTCTTCCATCCGATGCACCGTCGGATACGCCTTGGCGATATCGTTGAACAAACTGTGGTATTCCACAATGCGGAATCCCGCCTTCGCGTCATTCTCGACCAGCGACATATATCCCTCCAGATCACGCAGCTTCGCCAGTGATGTCGATCGCTCCACCACCGACTTACCCTTAACTTTCGATGTGTAATATTGCGTCTTTCGCGTAAAAAATCCAAAGAGCAGGCGCTCGGCGGAATTCCCCCCGTAGGTCTGCTGGATCGCATTGAGTAGATCGAGGGTCAATTCGTTGCCGATCTGCGGGAAAATCGGATCGACTTTCTTGGTGAGGCGATAAGCTTTCTCTGGTCGCCCGACCGCCTTCGGGCGCCGCCACGTATCGAGATAACCCTTCTTTTCCAGCTCCACGCAATGTTGCTTGACGCCCATGTAGCTCATTTTCAATTGTTGCGCGATCTCTGCCACCGACATGCCGGTCGAGCGTTTTAGGACGCGGATGATGTCAAGCCATTGGGGGCGTCCAATTTCACGTAATATCTTGAAAAACATGGCTTAACAAACTGGTTTTTAGACGACGAAAATATCGATGGGCGGTCAAGGGAGCGCGGGACGAGCGGGGTGTCAAGCGAATCGGTGGGGCGATTTCAGAGGGGGGGATGGAAGCGTGCAGAGAAGGCTGGTTTCGAGCGGGTCAGGGTTGAGCATGAGGAGGAACGATGGCTTTGGCGGGACGCGTCATTGCCCGCCACGCGCGTGAAGGAATCGGGGCTGAGGCGGGATTTTAGATCTGCACACACCGGAGGCGCTTGCCGCGCCGGAGCCTTGTCTCCCCGCGCTTCAACATCTGTGGCACCCTGCTTTCCTGGGCCAGTCTTTCGGTCGCCTAGCGCGGCAGGTATTCCGCCGCCGTGTAGGCACGCCCCGACCACGGTGGCGAGGTCGCCGAGTTCGGCTGGGACGATCTTGAGGTCCTCGACGAGGGCGGGGGAGGCGAACTGGCGGACCTTGTCGCCGATCCCGTCGATGAATACCTCGGGCATGGCGACGGCGAGACCGCCGCCGATGACCACGCAGTCGGGACCGAGCAGATCGACGGCGGCGGCGATGCCCATGGCGAGGTATTCGGCGGCGCGACCGAGCACCGCCTTGATCCCCTCGTCGCCCTCGCGATAGGCTTTGGCGAGCGCCTTGCTCTTCACCTTCCGGATGTCGGTGCCCGCCTTCGCCATGAGGGTCGGCGCATGACCGCGGCAGGCTTCCTGCACGCAGGCGCTAAGCTGATGGCGAGCTTACTGCAGAAGCCTTCGAGGTTCGGCGGGATGTCTGGGTCGGAGACGAGCGCCGCCGTACCAGCGCAGGTTGCCGATCTCCATCGCCGAGTAGCGCTTTCCGCGGAGCAGGCGGGCTCGTCGTAGATGCAGCCGCCGCCCACGCCGGTGCCGGGGAAGACGCCGAGCAGCGAGCGGGCGCCGCGCCCCGCCCCGGCGATGAATTTCGCCGTAGGTCCCGGAGTCCACGTCGTTGATCACCGCGACCGGCACGCCAAAGCGCTCCTGCAAGGCGGCGCGGATCGGGACCGGGACCAGCCGAGGTTCGGCGCGCTATGCAGCACGCCGGTATCGAGTTCCACCACGCCGGGGCAGCCCACGCCGATGCAGGCGAGGTCCTCCGCGCGGACCGACGCATCGACCAGCGCCTGCTCGATGGTCTCGATCATGTGCTCGATGCCTTTGCCGCGCCGCGGTAGCTTTCGGTCGCGCGGCGCTGGGAGCCGAGTTCCTACCGCCGGGACCGAGGACGACGGCATACATTTGGTGCCGCCGAGATCGAAGCCGATGCACGGCGCAGTATCCGTGGGGAGGGAGAGCGGAGCGTTGATCATAGGGTGGGGGAGAGAATCAATTATTCTTCGCGGATCAGCTTTCCGTCCTGCCAGACCTGGCGCTTCACTGACGGAGCCGTCTTTGTTCCAGTAAGTATTGTCGCCTGGCGCAGCTAGCGTCCCGGTAGCCGGTCTCGCGCTGGGCGTGCCATCCTCGTAGAATTCTTCTCGCCACGCCGTGGTAAACGCCGTCCCTGATATGGTATTCCGCCTTGATCGTGCCGTCCTCGTATTTGTGGATCGCGATGCCGGAGAAAAGCGCGCCGTCGAGCGTGAACTTGTTCTTCTCGTATCCGAGGTCGTCGTAGGCAACCTGCCGCCCCTCGCCGCACGCCGACAGGAAGAGTCCGGCGAGCGCGGCGGCAAGGATGAGGATGGCGAGAGGCAGGCGCATCATTTCGTTCGGCTTCCAATCAGGCGGGTCGGGCGCGGCGATCAAGGGGAAATAGGTGACAAATTACGCGGGGCTTTTTCCCGCCGGGATCGATGTTAGGGTGAGCGGCGGAAGGCGGAGCCGCCCCGCGCGATCACCCCGAACCACGCCTCGCCATGCGCACCCTGATCATCCCGGACCTCCACCACCACACCGACGAGGCAGAGGACGTGATCGCCCGCATCCCGGCGGACCGCGTCGTTTTCCTCGGCGACTATTTTGATAACTTCGGCGACACGCCGGAGGTGGCGGCGCGCACGGCGCGGTGGCTGCGGGACTCGCTGGGCAAGGCGGATCGCGTCCACCTTTTCGGCAACCACGACCTGCCCTATGCGTTCCCGCGCAACGCCTCGCTTTACTGCCCCGGCTGGACCCCGGAAAAAAACGCGGCGGTCGGCGAGGTGCTCCGCGCCCACCACTGGGCGCAGCTCCGGCTCCTCCACCTCGACGGGCGATTCGCGCTCTGCCACGCCGGGCTTTCGCCGGATCTCTTTGCCCATCCGCTGGCGGGCATCGATCCCGACCGCGTGGCGCAGCGCTGCGCGGAGGCGCTCGACCACGCCCGCGCCAAGATCCCGGACCCGGCGCTCGGCTGGGGATTGGGCATGGACGACCCTCGCGCGGGGATCACCTGGCTGCGCTGGTGGCTCCTGCCCGTCTCGCCGCCGCTTTGCCAGATCGTCGGGCACACGCCCGCCCGCGGGCTGCGGGTCGAGCGCGGCGGCGGCTGCTTCAACGTCTGCCTCGATACCTTCGGCGAGTATGTCGGCTTGATCGACGGCTCCGATTTCTTCGCCGTGCGCACCGGGGACGGCGAGGCGGAGCGGATCTTTTAGGGCGGTGAACTGCGCTCAGCCATCGCCCCGTCTGTGGTTTTTCTAGGTGTAAATTCCAGGCCGCGAATATCTTAGCGGAAGGCTGGCATTTTCCGCGAGAGTTTCGGTTCAACCGCGGTTGGGCAAGATTCCGCCCTGATCTTGGTCGCGCCAATCCCTCGGATGGATGCTCGGTTTACCGCGCGTCCTGGAGATCTTGTGAAGCTAATTTTTGAGTATCGCGACGCCCATAATCGCTCGGATGGCGCAGCCGTTGAAGCCGGGCGCATGCGGGATCAGGTTGCCGGGTAGGGAAGATGGTTGAGTCGCCGGCGAGATTGACGGTAGCCCGCCGTCCGCTTCACCTCTGAATCAAGGTGATCAGGTGTCATTTCACCCCAAGCGCCTCGTATCATTCTGGCGAGAATGAAAGTGATACCAAAGTCGAGAGAAGATGCTCAAACCAATGGTTCGATCGACACAGTTTGTGGAAATTTAAAGCGCGCCCGAGAGGATTTGAACCCCTAACCTTCTGATCCGTAGTCAGACGCTCTATCCAATTGAGCTACGGGCGCATTTTACCCGGCGGACGAAAATGCCGCTTTTCGGGAGGACGGGATCTCTAGGTCTGATCGATGGGGGGTGCAAGGGGAATTCTGGGGAATTTTGTGTTGGTGGCGCCCGTGGGTGTGGGTGGCGTGGCGGTGCTCGACAAATGCTTGGCACCGCCTTTAATCTGCGCATGAGCCATTCCGCCGAGCGCCGCGGCATCCTTGCCGGCGGCAACTTTATCATCGACTACGTCAAGATTATCGACCGTTATCCGGAGCAGGATACGCTGGCGTCGATCGTGCGGGAGAGCCGCGCGAATGGCGGCGGACCGTATAACTTGCTCAAGGATCTGGCGGCGCTGGGGGCGGGGTTCCCGCTGGAGGCGGCCGGTCGGGTGGGGGATGATGCGAACGGGCGTTGGGTGCTGGACGATTGTGCGGCGGCGGGGATCGGGACGGCGCAACTGCGGGTGCTGCCGGGCGCGCCGACTTCCTACACCGATGCGATGACGGTCGAGTCCACCGGGAGGCGGACGTTTTTCCACCAGCGGGGTGCCAATGCGCGGCTCGAGGCGGGCGACTTCGAATTGTGGCACTGGCGCGTTCTTCTATCTGGGCTATATGATGCTGCTCGATACGCTGATTCGTTCGACGATGGCGGGCGGACGCGATTTAGCCGGGCGCTGGAGGCGGCGCGGGCGGCGGGGTTGCGGACCTGCGCGGATCTGGTGAGCACCGAGCATGCGTGGATCGCGGTGATCGCCAATCTGTCGCTGCCGTTTGTCGATGTGTTAGTGCTCAACGAGATCGAGGTGAGGATCACCGGCATCCCGCTGCGGCGCCGACATCCGGCGGGCGGCGGAGGCGGCGCGGCATTGATCGAGGTGGCGAGCCGATGAGTTTGCGGCGATCCATTTCTTGAGGGCGGCGCGGTGGCGGTCGATGTCGCCGGGCGCGGCTGACGCGCACGGATCGGTGCGGGCTGCCGCGCGGGCGGATCGCCGGGCGACTGGCGCGGGCGATGCGTTTGCCGCCGGGCTGCTGCTCGGCGCGCACGAGGGCGAGCCGCCTTTACCGGTGCCTGGAATTCGGCGTCTGCGCGCGGCGGCGAGCCTGGCGGACCCGACGCCATCGGAGGCGTGCTGAGCCGCTGGCGGATTGTTTGGCGCTCGGCGTGGAGCTCGGCTATCGCGATCCCTTTGCCCCGGCGGACGCATGAGCTGGCGCGGACGATAGGCGGGCGCACGGCGCTGGAGCGGCGATTTGGCCTCGGCCTGGCGGCCGGCGATCTGTTTGCGGTCTTCGCCGCGCTGACGGCAGGGTCGTGGCTCAACGGCGCCGCATGGCGGCAGAGGCGGTGGCCGATGGGCGCAGATCGAGCATGGCAAAACACTGGACTTGGGGTGGCGCGGTCGCTTTGAACGCGGCGTTGTCGGCGGCGCTCTGGCCGACGCGGCTGGTGGGTCGAGGCGCGCGCCGGATTCCGCGACCGCCTGCGCCGGGGGCGTTTCATCGGGAGCCTATGTTTGGGCGGTCATGGGGCTGGTACTGCCGCCGGGGTGGCGCCAGGTGCCCCGGCTCGACCTCAGCCTTTACAATGACGAAGCGTATAATTTCCGGCGCTACATCGCGGGCGAATACCGGGTGCCCAAAGACGCGCCGGAGGGTGCCGGGGAAACATGGCGGCAGATGCGGTGGACCCAGACGCTCTGGGGCAACGACTTTGGGAACAACGGCGTCTTGTTCAGCTCGCTCGCCCGGCTCAGCTACGACGGGTGGAAGGCGGCGCGCGGGCTGGCGGATGGCGAGGTCTACGAGCCGGCGCTGCGGTTGCCCGCGCTGCTCGCCGGGCTGATCTTCATCCCGGTGGCTGCATTGGTCTCGCGGAGGGTTTCGGGCGTGCCGCGGCCGCTGGGATTTTCGGGCGTTTCTCGCGGCGGTCCATCCGTGGCTGGTGCGCTACGGGTCGGAGGCGCGGGTTTACTCGATCATGCTGTTGTTTGCTACCTTGGCGCTCTATTGCCTGATGCGGGCGCTGGGCACGGCGCGGTGGCGGTGGTGGCTCGGCTTTGCCGCCGCCCAGTGGCTCATGCTCTATGCCTATGCCGGATCGCTTTACTATGCTGCCGCCCTGAATGGCGCGGCGGGGCTGATGCTGGCGGGGCGCGCCCCGCAGCGCGGCGGCGATTGGCGCGCGCTGTGGCAGTTCGCGGCGGCGAACCTGCTGTCGGCGATGGTTTATCTATTGGTCAATCTGCCGAGCCTGCCGCAGATCGCGGCGGCGTTACCAAGGCGGAGGTGTTCAACTCCGGCGTGCGTTTCGACTGGTGGGCGGACTACGCCTGCTATGCGGTGGCGGGGATGCCGTGGTTCGATATCGATCCCGATAACCCGGTCGCGCCTTTCGGCGAACGCCAGCTCCTATCTTGTCGCGCTCGGCGCCTGCGCCTTCGGCATCCTCGCGGTCCTCGGCCTTGCCAGCCAAGCGGGACCTGCGCGGTGGGTGCCGATTTCGCGGCGGCCGGAGCGCCGATCCTCGCTTTTGCCCACGCGTATTTCAGCGCCCGCGGATCGCTGCTCATCTGCAGCGATCTTCGGCGTGCTTGGCTGGCTCTGCCCTCGCCGCTGTTGTCGGCGCGGGCAGCCTACCGGGCGGTCGCGCGGAATGCGTGCCGCCGCGGCCGCATGGTCCTTGCCGCCGCGATTCGCGGGTTCCGATGGTCACGCCGCTGACAAGCGCGGTCTTGCCACCGGCAAAGAGGGGCTTCGCGAGGTGGTCGAGACGACGCGGGCGGCGTCTCGGACGTTTCCAGAGGTCGCTGAAGGCGGATCGGTTTCCGCCTACCAACGCGTTTTGGTCGGACGACATCTACGACCCGAGCTTAATTGTCGCGTTTGACGCGCCGGAGATCGAGGCGCTTACCAAGATGCGCCGCGGAGGGCGAAGACTTTTACGTCGCCTTCGGGTTCCGCCTCCAGGCGGTGCGCACCGTGCCAGAACCGTGCGCTACATCGAAGAATCCGGCGACTTCGAACTCGTGCGGACGATCTACGGCTTGGAGAGGACGCGCAATTCACGCAGCGCGTCTTCCGCTATGTCGGCGCGGTGCGGAGCCTTGAGCCTCGCGGTTTTTCGTCGCTGCCTAGCCGCTGCCTATACCGCGCTTTGACTTGCTGCTATCGTCTTTCCGGTCGCTGTCGCGCCCGCGCGCGATTCGACGATTTCCTTGCGCTCGTTCATGAGGCGGGTGCGGATGTTTTCGTATTTGTCCGATTTCCAGACGAGGAGGCGTTGGATGACGACGGCTTGTGCGAGCTGGACGAGGACGAGCTGCGGTTGCGGTCAGACGATGAGGACGAACTGCGGTTGCGGTCCGAGGAGGACGCCGAGCTGTGCGACCGGTTAGACGACGAGGAGGACGAGCGCTTGTGGTCGTCCCGGTCCTTGTCCCGGCTGCTATCGTAGTGCCGGCCGTGGTCGTGGTCGTGGTAGGAATGCCCGTAGTAGGAAGATCCGTAGTATCGGGAGTCGTAGTAAGGATCGTTGTAGTAGCGCCGGGCGGGGCTGCCGTAGGATGAGCCGTAGTAGGTCGTCGACCGGTAGGTATTCGCCGGGCGGTAGTAGGGATCCTCGTAGCCATAGCCGTCATCGTAAACGGTGCAGTTTGACAACGAGAAAGCAGCGCCGAGGGCGATCGCGCGGCGGCGAAGCGGGTGGGGGAAAATCGGGGCATAGCGTTTGGTTCGACGCGCTAAGATAGCATTCTATTCAGGTGATTGCGAATGGAACGCCGCCCCCCCTCGCCCCGCCAGTGCGCCGGGCTTCGCGCCCTCCTCAGGCGGTCACCGCCGCCCAGTCCAAGCCGAATTTGGCGAGGTATTTCCGGACGCGGTCGCTGTCGTTGGGCGCGGCGCGCTTTTGGCGGGAGGCGCTAAAGAGCTGCCGCCCGGCATCCGCCAGCGTGGCTTTCGCGGCAGACCCGGATGACATAGCCAAGCTGGTGCCGGTCGAACGGATCGATGGCGGCGGCGACCTCGACGCCTAGCCATGCCTCCAAATCGAGTTCGGTGCCGGCAGCGGATTCTGCAGGCTTTGCCCAAGCCTGAGCCAGCCGGGCGATCTCGGTGATCGACGCCCGCCGCGGTGATGCTACCGCCTTTCGCCAGCGTTCCGAGCCGGGGTGACCGCCGCGTTGAGGTCGCGGAAGTTGCCGGGCCACGGCGCGGTGCGGGCGAATTTCAGAAATCGGTCGCGGCTCTCCTTGTTGAATGTCACCCGCTCGCCGGAGAGCTGGGCGAAGCGCTCCAATTCGAAGTCGAGGTTCGGCGCGATGTCCTCGCGCGGCGGTCGGCGAGGGCGGGCAGCGCGAACGCCCAGAGGCTGATCCGCGCGAGCAGATCGGCGCGGGTTCTCCTCGGCGGCGCGCGGCGAGGTCCCGGTTGGTCCCGGCGATGAGCTGGAAGTCGCTGCTCCGCTCCCGGTCAGACCCGAGCGGCAGGAACCGCTTTTCCTCCACCGCGCGGAGCAGCATCGCCTGCTCGTCCGCGCCGAGTCTTCCCCTCGATCTCATCGAGGAAGAGCACGCCGCCGTCCGCCGCGCGGAGCAGCCCGTCCCGGTCCTTCAGCGCGCCGGTGAAGGCGCCCTGCGTGTACTCGAAGAGCGCGGACATGGCGGCATCGCCGCGCACCGTCGCGCAGTTGACCCGACAAAGCACCCCCGCCAGCCCTGCCTCGCGCGCTTCAGCTCGTAGATCCGGCGGGCGAGCTGCGTCTTGCCTGCGCCGGTCGGGCTCGCCCAGCAGGATCGGCGCGCGAGCGCCCGGCGACTTGTTCGATCTCGGCGATCAAGGCGTTGAACGCCCGGTTCTTCGTCGCGATCCCCGCCTTGGAGAAAATCCTGCGTGTCCCGCTGCTCCATGGCGAAGCGGCTTACCAGCCGGTCGTAGCGCGACAGGTTTCCGAGGTCGATGATCGCGTGACGCACTTCTACTACCCCATTTTCGCCTGCCGGATCGGGCGCGCTCTGGATCAGCCGCCCCGGCAGGTAGCGCGCCTCCGCCAGCAGGAACAGGCAGATCTGGGCGACGTGCGTGCCGGTCGTGATGTGGATGAAATAATCCTCCCTCTCCGGGCGAAACGGATAGGCGCGGGCGAAATCGTAGAGCTTTTCGTAAACTTCCTCGAAGTCCCACGGATCGTCGAAATCGATCACATGCCGGGCGACCTGCGTGCCCTCCGCGACTTTGGCGATGTCTCTCTCGACCCGCTCCGCGCCCGCCTCGTGCTTCGCATCGTGGATCAGGTCGAGCCGGTCCACCGCGAACCCCGGTTGCCAGCAGACCCCCACCGTCGGCCGCCACATCTGCCACCGCCGGTCCAGCCGCGGGCAATCCCGCGTGACGCCCAGCATCCCGAGGACGACGTTTTTTTTCTTCTTGGGCGGGGCGGCAGCGGCGTCGGCGGTAGGCATCATGGTCGGCGGGCGGGATAGGGCGAATTCCTATCTCAATTTCTAGGCGTGGCGAGCGGCAACTCCGCCGGGGGGAGCCGCGCCGGGGAATTTCAATGCGCGGCGGAAGGGGGCGCAAGGCTCACAGAGGTTCTAGCCCCCACTGCCTTCCCCGTCCGCCAGCTTGCGAAAGTGGGCGCGGATCACGCGGCGGCCGTCGGTTTTGGAAACCGTGACTTCGTAGCGGCCGATGGTTGCTTTCTCGCCTTCGGCGGGCAAGTGGCCGAGCGCGTGGGTCAGGTAGCCGCCGATCGTGCTGACCGCGTCGCTTTCCAAAACGAGATCGGCGAGGTCTTCGAGTTCGTAGAGCCCGAGCGTGCCGTCCACCGTAAATTCATCGTCGCTGATCTTGACGAATTCCCGCTTCGCAGCCTTGGCTTCCGCCTCGTCGAATTCGTCGTGGATCTCGCCCACGAGTTCCTCGATGACATCTTCGAGCGTGACCATGCCGGCGGTGCCGCCGTATTCGTCGAGGACGATCGCCATGTGGGAGCGTTCTTCGCGGAAGCATTTGAGCAATTCGTCGAGCGGCATCTGCTCCGGGATCTCCGGCAGCTTTCGCTTGATCGCCATCAGGTCCACCTCCGCGCCATTGGCAGAGCCTTGTTGATTCATCAGAGAAAAGAGATCTTTGATGTGGATCAGCCCGATCACGTTGTCGAGGTGGTCCTTGACCAGCGGAAACCGGGTGTGGGTCGATTCGACGGCGCGGCGCAGGTTTTCCTCGAATGGCAGCCCGATGTCGAGCGCGACGACTTTGTTGCGCGGCGTCATGACCTCTTTTGCCCAGAGGTCGTTTAGCTCGAGCGCGTTGATCGAGATCTCCCGCTCGGTTTCGGTGATGTCGGTGCCTTTCTCGGTTTCCTGCACGAGAAGCTGGAGTTCCTCCGCGCTGTGGATCAATTCGGCTTCGGCGACCGGCTCGACGCGAAAAACCGCGCGGACCAGCCAGCTCGCGCAGCCATTGAGCACCCAGATCGCCGGGCGAAACAAAAAGTGAAACCAGTGGAGCGGCCGGCTGACCCACAAGGTGGTGCCCAGCGACTTCCGGATGGCCAGCGACTTGGGCGCCTGCTCGCCGAGCACGACGTGGAGGAACGTCACGACGCTCAGCGCGATGGCGATCGAGATCGTGTGGACGACTTCCTTCGGCGCGGCGATCTCAAAATAATCGAAGCCGCCCGCGATGAGCCGGGCGACATAGGGTTCGCCGATCATCCCGAGGGCGAGCGAGGCCACGGTGATCCCGAGCTGGGCGGCGGACAGGTAGGCGTCTAGGTTGGCGATGACATGCTTGGCCATCTTCGCCTTCGCCCGGGCGCGCGGGTTTCGCTTCTCACCCTTTTCGGCGAGGTCGATCACCTCGTCCAACTGGCTGGCGCGCACCTTGACCACGGCGAATTCCGCCGCGACAAAAAATCCGTTGAGCGCGACCAGCAGGAGGAGGGCAAACGCTTTCCACGCCAGACCGCCGACCGTGACGGTCTCCCAGGAGGTGGGTTCCATGGCAGAGGCGACCGCGCAGGGCAGCGCTGCGAAGGCGGCGGCGGCTAATCCGATGGCGGACGCGGCGATCATCTTCGGTGGCGATCCCGATCCCAGACCCACGCCCTTCGATGGGGTGGGGGAGGCGTGGCGCTTCGGCTGGTGCTAGAGCTTTTCATAGACCCCTTCGTCGCGGCGCTCCAGCACCGTAAATCCAGCGGACTTCGCATCGCTGACCGACAGCGGTTTGGTGATCTTCGGCGTGTTGATCCGCGAGATCAATTTTTTCACCGGCTGGCGGCACAGCGGGCAGCATTCGAGCGGCGGGCGCGTGACCGGGCGGCGGATTTCAAATCCCTTTTGGCAAACGCGGCAGCCTTTGCCTTCTTCGGCGGCGATGTATTGGTAGATGGGCATGGCAAAATCCCGCGCCGCGGTGGGATCGGCAACGGGATGGTGATCGCCAGAGGATAGCTCGATTGCCGGTCCGCTACCAGCTTGACTTTGTCACGCCGGGGATCATCCCGGCAGACGCCATCTCGCGGAAGGTAAGGCGGGACATCTGGAACCGGCGCATGAAGGCGCGGCGGCGTCCGGAGACCCGGCAGCGGTTGACAAGGCGAGTGGGGCTGGCGTCACGCGGGAGCATCGAAAGTCCCACGTAATCGCCTTCCGCCTTAAGCTCCGCGCGGAGCTTAGCGTATTTCTCGACGGTTTTCTGTTTGCGCTGGTTGCGCTCTTTCCAAGCTTTTTTTGCCATAGGGGCGGGAGTTCATAAGGGACTCTTCCCTCTTTGCAAGGGATTTTTGGCGGATTTTCGGCTCGTTCTCACTCGTTTTCCGCCCCGCCATAGATGTCGCCGAGCACGCGGCCGAAGATACCTTCGAGGCTCACGGCGAGGCGTTCGATCTTCTTGCTAAAGTAGCTGTGGGCGATGACGGCGGGGATGGCGACGGCGAGGCCGGCGACCGTGGTGTTGAGCGCCTGGGCGATGCCGAGCGCGATCTGGGTGGGATCGGCATCGAGCGCGCCGCCGCCGAGTTCGGAGAAGACGATGACCAGCCCGGAGACGGTGCCGAGCAGCCCGAGCATCGGCGCGATGGTGATGACGACCTCCAGCGCGGGGATGCCGGTTTCGAGCCGGAGGACATCCTCGCGGGCCTGGTTCTGGACGGCGCGCTCCGCCTCTAGGCGGGTTCGGTGGCCGGGTCCGAAGGCGACGCGCCCGATGCGGGCGAGCGCGGATTCGTTGCGGGCGAGCGCACTTTGGAGCTGGTCCTCATTTCCGTCGGCGAAAAGCCCCGCGGTGTTTTCGAGGAGATGGCGGAGTTTGCGGGGGATGACCATATCTTGCCGGAGGGCGAGCGCCTTGAACAAAACGATGGCGAGCGCGAAGACCGAGCAGGCGAGGATCAGATACATGAAGACGCCGCCGTCCGAGATGAATTCGGCGATGCTGCCCAAGGCACCGGAGAAGCCGCCGCCTTCGTCCCCGCTTGCGTTGGCGGGATCGGCGGCGGCGCTAATAAATAATGACATCATAGGTGATTTCGACGCGCTCGTTGTTGAGGATACCCCGGATCTCTTCGGGGATGGGAGGGATGTCCGCGTTGAGGATGGCGTCAAGGGTGAAGTTCTTGATCACCGCGTTCGCGTCGGAAAATTGGGGGTCGAAGGTCAGGTCCTCCGGCTTGCCCTCCTTGTTGACGTGGAAGCTGATCCGCATCGAGCAATAGGTCACGAAGTCGCCGTTGGCCTGCCGGTTGCGGTGCCAGCGCTTTTCGATCGCGCCGGTCACCTGCCGCATGTAGCGCCCGATCGGGGTCGCCTCCGCATTGACCGAGGCGTCGCCGCGGTTCGAGATCGTCCCGGCGATCTTGTGCTTGCGCGTCTGCGGCTGGAAGACGTCCGGCTCCGGCGCGTCGTTCGCCCCGATTTTCATCGCCGGTTTGGGATCGAGCGGCAGCGGCTTGCGGACCTCCGGCTTGGGGATCGAAAGCGGGGTGGGCTCATCCTCCAGCGGGTCGAGCGGATCATCGGTCGGCTCCGGCGTTTCCTCGATCATCGGCTCGGCGGTTGGGTCGTCGATGGCGAACGGTCTGGGCAGCGGGTCGGCTTTGGCGATCAGCATCGGCTTCTCCTCCGGCATTTCTTCGGGTCGCTCCTCGGTTGGCTGCTGGTCGGGGTCGGGCAAGGGCGGGTCGAGCCTCGGCTTGAGCGGCTCGGGTTCGGGCGGCTCCGGCGGCGCAGGGTCATTTTGGGCAACGGCCGGGGATTCCTCGGGCAGCGGCGCGCCCTGGGTCGCGTCGTCGGCGATCTTGCCGTCCGTGTATTCGCGGCGCTCGAGTTCGATGGCGGGCAAATCTTCGCCCTGCTGGGTCGGCAGCGGCTTGTCGCCGTCAGGGTCAGGCGGCAATTCGGTCGCCGCCGTCGTATTCCGGTCGCTCTGGAACTGCGTGCGGTCCGGCGAATTGTCCTCCGGCGCATTCTGGGTCGTCCGCACATAAGGGCGTTCCTCCTCCAATTTCTGCGGCTTCAGGATCTCCGGAAAGATCATCACCTCGCGCGGCTCCGGCTCCGGTGGAGAAGGGGCAGTCTCCGGTGCGACCGCCAGCGACCGCGCTTCCTGCGCGAGGAAGAAC